>CAWEDJ010000090.1:0-21259 GCA_963807635.1 uncultured cyanobacterium | reverse complement strand
TATGTTAAAGATCGTCCTGAAACACGTGATCGCCACTCAGATCTAATATCAGAATCTAATGGTTTTTTCGGTAGTATGGATAGCTGGGATGATCGGGATCGCCGTAAGGGGCATAATAACCGCGATTTTGTTGGTAATTTCTGTTATTGTTGCGGTTAATAATAATTTCTTGATTAGGATGAACTGGACGTAGATAATAGGGGTTGTAATAGCTTGGATAGTAGGGATTGTAAGTTGATGTTCTTGGGGTAACGATGGACGGAAGCCGATTATAACGACCGTTATTCGGAATAATTAAACTACGATGAACCCCTGGATTGCTATTTGGAAAAAACAATAGGGTTTCGCCTGAACTGCATTCACCGTGCTTAAACTGATTAATCCAGTGCAAATAAGACAATTGAGAATTTTAGTAAACATACCCTTTTCCTCAATGGTTGATTTCTATTTTAACATTGCCAAAAAAGGACTGAGTTAAAATGTTTTAACGTTAAGAATTTTCAGAGATTAAAGGCAAACACAAGGTTAAACACGCTCCTCCTGTTTGGGCATCATTTTCCGCTTGAATACTGCCACCATGAAGTTCTATGATTTCCTTGGCGATCGCTAAACCCAAACCGCTACCTTGACGACTTTGAGTTAAACCTTGACGGGTACGAGAAAGATCACCCCGATATAACCGATCAAAAAGATGGGGTAAATCGATCAAATTAAAACCCGATCCCTGATCAATGATGTTGATTTGTAATAATGCTTGTTCCTGAAAAGATTTAACAATAACGTGAACCATTCCCTGGGCGGGGCTATATTTCAAACTATTATCAAATAAGTTGAAAAATACCTGCATTAAGCGATCGCGATCGCCATTAATCAAAATAGGATTGTTATCTTCTGATTGGTAATCGAGGGTAACTTGTTTTTCCTGGGCCAAAGGTTCCAAACGTTGCCAACTAGAGCAGATTAATTCCTGAAGATTGACAGATTCACATTGTAATAACTGACTAGATTTTTCTTTTATTTGGGTTAAATCTAACCAGTTTTCGACAAAATGTTTGAGGCGATCGATTTCCTGAAGCATTTGTTCAACCCATTTCCGTTCTGTCCCCTGTAGGCGTTGATGGAGGGTTTCAGCCACGAGGGAAATTGCCGTTAAAGGGGTGCGGAGTTCATGGGTCAGATCAGAAAAGGCGCGATCGCGTTGCACAGATAAATCCACTAGCGGTTGTAAATTTTCTAAAAAAACCACCACCTGTTGCTGGGGAAGAATGGTGCTATAGGCTCTGAGCATCAAAGATTTTGTGGTCAAACTTTGATTAGGACTTTCTTCTGGGTCAGGAAAAGGATAAAAATTCCATTCTTTAACTTGGCCTGCCTGCTCCAGACGAGTCTGCTCGATTAACTGGTCTAATTCGTAGGAACGCACTAATTCTAATAAAAGTCGGAGTTGTCCCTCCTGCCATCGGTCAATTTGCAATAAATCGCGACAAACTTGATTGCATTGCACCAAATTATTTTCCCCATCTACCCAGAGATAGCTGATGGGAGCTTGGTCTAATAAACTTTTCCACAGAGTTAATTCAGACTCCGCTTGTTGACACTGTTCCGACAAATGGAAAATTTCTCGCCGCACCAAAGAAGTTAAGGAGAGAGAGTTGGCCACGTCTGAGGTATCAGGTAAGGCAGTTAACAGGGGTCTGAGGCTATTTTTTAGGCGAAAACGTTCCCAAGCCCCAATACCAAACCCGATCGCGACTCCGATAAATAACGTTAGAAGATCCATAGGTAATTGTGTGTTAGGAGATTCAGGATCAGATCAAAAGATCCCTCTTAACCAAAACGATAACCAAAACCCCGCACAGTGATAATGTATTGGGGCTGACTGGGATCAATTTCTAACTTTTCTCGTAACCAACGAATATGAACATCAACGGTTTTCATGTCTCCCATAAAATCCGCTCCCCAAACATTTTCAATTAACTGCTCCCGTGACCAAACCCGCTTGGGATAGCTCATAAAGAGTTCCAAAATGCGGTATTCCTTGGGGGCTAGAGCAATTTCTTCCCCCCGCAGCACCACCCGACATTCTTTGGAATATAAAGTCAAATCCTGATATTTACGACAGGGAGAACTGATCTCGGTACTAAAATTTTGGCGACGAATCAGGGCGCGACAACGAGCAATCAATTCCCGCATACTAAAGGGTTTCGTTAGGTAATCATCGGCCCCGACTTCCAAACCCAGGACGCGATCAGTTTCGCTGGCCTTGGCACTCAAAATGAGAATGGGAATAATATTTCCTTGATAACGCAATAAACGACAGATATCTAAGCCATTGACCTGGGGTAACATGAGATCCAATACCACGAGATCAATGGGCGGATTACTGCTATTTTTCGCGGCTTCTTCCAGTAAAGACAATGCGGTTCGGCCATCTTTGGCAACGATGACTTCGTATCCTTCCTCTTCTAGGGCAAGGATAATCATCTGCCGAATGACATCTTCATCTTCTACGACTAAAATCCGTTGGGTCTGGGTTAGGGATTGAGCAGAGGTCTGCTGGGGGGCTTCAAGAGATAACATAAATTCACTCTATTTTTTGCTGCTGTGTCAAGATATACCATTAAAAGGGAATTAAAAGGCGATCGCGATCGGCAATGATTCCTCTAGAGGAGAGAAAACCAATAAAATTAAGGTTACAATCACCAAAAACAGTAATTATTAGGAAATAGATTCAAAATGCTCCTACACCTCAGCACCTGGCCAGAAGTTGAACAATATTTACAAAGCTCCCAAGGTATTATTATTCCCATTGGCTCAACGGAACAGCATGGCCCGACAGGGTTAATTGGAACCGATGCGATTTGTGCAGAAATTGTTGCCAAGGGAGTTGGTGAGGAAGCACAAGCAATGGTTGCCCCGACGATTAATGTGGGCATGGCATTACATCATACTAATTTTCCTGGTAGTATGAGTCTGCGTCCTAGTACGATGATTCAGGTGATTTTGGACTATTTAACCTGTTTAACAAAAACGGGTTTTACCCGATTTTTCTTTATTAATGGTCACGGCGGTAATATTGCAACCCTCAAGGCCGCTTTTTCTGAAGCCTATTACCACTTAGAAATGGCGAAGATTCCCCAGGCAGAAGCGGTGCGTTGCCAAGTGGGAAATTGGTTTATGGGCCGTTCGGTTTATCAGTTAGCAAAGGAATTATACGGCGATCAAGAAGGTAGTCATGCGACCCCTAGCGAAGTAGCGTTAACCCAATTTGTCTATCCTGATGCGATTAAAAAGGCTCCCCTGTCTAGTCCTGTTGCGTCGGGTCATGCCATTTATGGAGCGACGGATTTTCGTCGTCGTTATCCCGATGGTCGGATGGGATCGAATCCTGATCTCGCAACCCCCGAACATGGAAAACAATTTTATGAAGCGGCGGTGAAGGAGTTGACCGAAAGTTATCATAACTTTTTGCAATCAGAGTGATGAATTTATGGTGGAGGCGATCGCTGGATAATTTGATCCCCGATAACAGAGCGGCGATCGCATTCTCCTTCATGGGGGAGAGCAATCCCTAACCTCAGTTCGTGTTGACATTTGCCCCAACGCCCTAGACAATTTAAACTAATCCGTCCCAAAGACAATCTAGGACTAACTTTCTAGAGCAGTCTCTCAATTTTGTTAGTTTTTACCCCTAATTTTTATAAGATTTAGAATTTATCATAGTAATTCATGACTACCGCCGTTAATATCCAAACGACCCCAACCGAAGATCAAGCGAGTTCGGAACCTACTCAGCAAACGACCTTTGATGTGTTAGAGATTCAAGACTTGTTACCCCATCGCTATCCCTTTGCCCTAGTGGATCGGATTGTGGATTATGTTCCTGCCAAAAAAGCAGTCGGTCTCAAAAACGTCACCATTAACGAACCTTTTTTCCCAGGTCATATCCCCAAACGTCCAATCATGCCAGGGGTGTTAATTGTTGAATCCATGGCCCAGGTGGGGGTGTGGTCTTAACGCTACTGCCAGGCATGAAAGGAAAATTCTTTGCCTTTGCGGGCATTGATGGGGTGCGGTTTCGCCGTCCTGTCGTCCCTGGGGATCAATTAATAATGACCGTCGAATTAATTTCCTTAAAAATGAATCGAATCGCTAAAATGCGCGGTAAAACAATGGTCGATAATCAACTGGTTTGTGAAGGTGAGATGCTGTTTTCTCTGATCGATTAATCATGGATTAAACCCATGCTCTCAAAAAACGGCTTATGACCCTCGCGATCGCGTATCACCAGTTATTGCCCAAGATTGACCCCCTCACTGTTACAATGCTTAGTGATTTAGCTGGGAACTTTTGTGGACTCCTTCATACCTAAATATATATTCTGATAAGTTATCAACTAACCTTAATGCTGACCTACCAACGCACGGGAGATGCTTCTTTGAAGACACTGATCCATCCAACAGCAGTTATTCATCCCCTAGCTAACCTCCATCCTACGGTTCAAATTGGCCCCTACGCGATTATTGGCGAAAATGTCAAAATCGGCGCGGATACTTCCATTGGAGCCCATGTTGTCATTGAAGGGCCGACGGAAATTGGGGTAGGAAATCGAATTTTTGCAGGGGCGATTATTGGGTCAGAACCCCAGGACTTGAAGTATAAAGGGGGAGAAAGTTGGGTCAAAATTGGTAATTATAATCAAATTCGGGAATACGTGACCATTAACCGAGCAACGGGAGAGGATGAAGTCACCCAATTAGGAGATCATAATTTACTCATGGCCTATGCTCACGTGGCCCATAATTGCATCATTGAGAATGAGGTCATTATTGCCAATTCGGTGGCTTTGGCGGGCCATATTCATATTGAATCTAAGGCTAGGATTAGCGGTGTGTTAGGGGTGCATCAATTTGTTCATATTGGTAGTTTAGCGATGGTCGGTGGAATGAGTCGCATTGAACGGGATGTGCCGCCCTTTGCCATTGTGGAAGGTAATCCTGCTAGGGTGCGATCGCTGAATTTAATCGGGTTGCAACGTTCAGGCTTGAGTGCTGAGGATCTATCCCAACTCAAAAAAGCCTTTCGTCTAATTTATCGTTCCGAAATGTCCTTCACGGAAGCCCTAAAACAATTAGAGTTGGTTTCCGAGAATTCCTTTGTTCAGCATTTTTATCGTTTTTTGCACGATTCAACCAACCTGAAACAAAGACGAGGCCCCATTCCAGGAAAATAGTTGACCGTCTAGCGGAAAATTTAAGGAAAATAGCTGGCATTGGTAGGGGTTCGGTCTGATTAATTGTCGGCTTCAACCCCCAATCACCATGAATTGTGCCATTTGGCGATCGCCCTGTTTTTTCCTGTTCTAAGCAGTACCAAAAGCCGTACCATAAGCAACCCCTATCGAAAACCCCGTTTTCCATTGGGCATGACAGTCCGCCAATTGGTTTTAGCGGTTGCCAATTGATCGGGCGTAACAAAAGCACTACTCAAATCAACTCCACAAAAATTCGCGCCCCTAAGATTGGCGTATTTAAAATTTGCTCCTGCCACCGTTGCCCCGCGCAGATCTGCCCCTTCCAAATTGGCATAACCAAAATAAGCCTCACTCAAATTAGCATCCTTAAAGCTCGTATGTCCCAAGGTTGCCTTGCCGAAATCCGCACGAGTCAAATCCGTATTTTGAAAATTTGCATAACTCAAATCAGATTGATAAAAATTGATAGCAGGGAGAAAGGCTTTCCCAAAAATCAGATTTTGGAAAGATTGATCCGTAAAATCCCGTTGACCGTTCTCGTAGGCTCCCAATACGGCCTTCGCTGTCCATTGTATCGGTTTATTCACAATGGTCATATCACTCGGCGATCGCCGATGGGAAGTTCGTCCTCCCCCGTGACCAGGCTGAACCGAAACATTATAGGCAACTCCCCCATTACCGCCCTCGGCCAAACCCCGATTAATAGAAGTAGAAGTTTGTTTGGGGGATTGGGAAGCCCTAGAAATGGAACTATTGAGAGTAGTATCAGAGGACGGGGTGCCACGAGTTCTAAGACTGGTTTGTGGGGTGGTTAAGGAACCCGTTGACAGATCATCTTGAAAATTAGAACGATTCGCGCGTCGTCGAGGCAGTATCGAATGAACTCCCCATCGTACCCGCCGTTCTAAAAGCAGTATTTTCTCCTGTGACCTTGGAAGAAGGAGACGTACTCACAGACGAACCAATCAATCCCTGCATCATCCCCTCTTGGTAGGGTAAAACATTCAACGCATCCAACACCTCTTCTGCCGATTTGTAGCGATATTTAATGGCAAGTTCGGTCATCTTTTTGAGAACCGTCGCAAAGGAATCACTGACCGTTACATACTTTTGCCAATCCATTTCTCCCGTCTGATGATTACACTCAATATCCTTAAGACTCATACCCGTTAACAAATAAATGGCAGTCATCCCTAGGGCATAAATATCACTGGCATAAACGGGACGCATGGCCATTTGTTCGGGAGGGGCAAAAACGGCAGTTCCAATGGCAAAATTCGTCAGAGCCGTCTGGGGAGAACTGCTGGCGGCGAGAACGGAATTCGCATCATTTTTCACTGCCCCAAAATCAATTAAGACTAATCGCTTGTCCGCTTGACTCCGAATCAAATTGGCAGGCTTAATATCCCGATGAATCACTTTTTCGGAATGAATATAGGTCAAAATCGGCAATAATTCACTTAAAAGCTGTTTAACGCCTTCTTCACTAAAAGGGCCATTCTTCTTTACTTCCTGGTGCAGATTATTTCCTTTCACATATTCTTGAACCAGATAAAATTCCTGATTTTCTTCAAAATAATCTAGTAACGTTGGAATCTGGGGATGGACTCCCACCTTTCCCAGGGTCTGAGCTTCTCTTTCAAACAGTTGCTTTGCCATTTTAAAAACGGCAGGATCATCTGTGGCAGGACGGAGTTGTTTGACCACACAAATCGGTGTTCCAGCAAGGCCAACATCGGCGGCGGCAAACGTTGCACCAAATCCCCCTTTTCCCAGGGTTCCTAAAATTTGATAACGTCCATTGAGGCGTAGTTTACCACCGCACGCCTGACAAACCTGCACATTGTTAGGATTTTTGGGGTGAGGGCAGGAGGGGTTGATGCAGTAGCTCATTCCATATCACCGAATTTAGGTCATTGATTAACAGTTAATTTAGAGAATGGGGTTAGGCTTGAAGAAGCACGGTTCGCTAAGAACGCTCTCAACCCTAAGGATTCAGGGGCTAATCACGCAATAACTTTTAAGATTTCCAGAGCCAGACGAAATTAAACCCTAATTTCCCATTCTTTACTTATAATGCCCTACTAATCAGGTTGATCTAACATCAATAAAGGATTTAGATAAATCTTTCGGAGGAATCCCAACCCAGATTCAAGCATAAAGCTTGGGTTGCTTCTAGATTCTCAGGTTAGCACAACTAACGATACAATAATCAGGCGATCGAATAGAACGGATTAAAATTATGCGGATTTCAGTTAACTGGCTCAAGGAATTGGTCGATTTGACCCTCTCAACCGACGATTTAGCGGAACTTTTGACGATCGCGGGTCTGGAAGTGGAAGAAATCGAGGATCGTCGTCAGTGGGCCGAGGGCGTAGTGGTCGGCCGAGTGGTGGCTCGTGAAGCCCATCCTAATGCGGATAAATTAAGTGTTTGTCAGGTAGATGTGGGACAACCCGAAATTCTCACCATTGTCTGTGGTGCAAGTAATGTGCGGGCGGATATTTTGGTTCCTGTGGCGACGGTGGGAACCTATTTACCGAAAGTTGATCTGAAAATTCGTCCTGCTAAATTGCGCGGGGTGCGATCGGAAGGGATGATTTGTTCTTTGTCCGAGTTGGGATTAACAAAAACGTCGGAAGGAATTCATATTTTTAGTGACGATTTAAACCTTGGAACCGATGTGCGGCCATTGTTGGGTTTAGATGATGTGGTGTTAGAAATTACTCCCACGGCCAATCGGGCGGATGCCATGAGTATGGTCGGTATTGCCAGAGAAGTAGCGGCTTTGACGGGAGCGAGTTTACATTTGCCCGAAATTCCCCAAATTTCTGTTAAGCCTAGTTCAGGAAAGCTTAATCTCCAGGTGACGGAGACTAAAGCCTGTGCGGTTTATGTGGGTACGGTGATTGAAAATGTCACGATTAAACCCTCTCCTGAGTGGCTACAAACCCATTTGCAAGCGGCGGGAATGCGACCGATTAATAATGTGGTAGATATCACGAATTATATTTTGTTGGAATGGGGACAACCGCTCCACGCTTTTGATCGAGAACAGACGCAATTGGTTGCCGAAAAAGAACCTTTGACCCTGGGAGTGCGTTTTGCAGAACCCGAAGAAACTTTATCGACTTTAGATGGACAAACTCGGACACTGACGGCTCAAAATCTTTTGATTACCGCTAATGATCATCCTGTGGCGATCGCGGGGGTGATGGGCGGTTCGGAAACAGAAGTTCATGCCGAAACTCAAAATTTAATCCTAGAAGCGGCAATTTTTGATTCTGTTACCATTCGCCGCTCTAGCAAAAGTCAAGGTCTGCGGAGTGAGTCTTCTACCCGTTACGAACGAGGCGTTAATCTACGGGAACTGGAAACCGCTCTCAATCATGCGATCGCGTTAATCACCGAACTTGCAGGGGGAACGGCGACAGAACAAGTCATTTCTGACCACCGACCTGATTCATCTGAGCAGTCTATTGAATTAAGATTGCAACGGATTCAACAAGTTCTCGGCCCGATTAAAACGGAAACAGGCATTGGACAAATTGAAGCGGCTGACGTAGAGCGCATTCTCACCGATTTAAGTTGTCAGTTAACCGTTATTTCTGAAACGCCGAAAGTTTGGAGTGTGGCGGTTCCGTCCTATCGTTATCGAGATATTGAGCGAGAAATTGATCTAATTGAAGAAGTGGCCCGTCTCTATGGCTACGATCATTTTTGTGACGATTTACCCGATAAAACCGAACCAGGCGGCTTATCCTTGGAATATCAACTAGAAGGCAAATTGCGAGAACTCTTTCGGGCAGTGGGTTTAACGGAAGTCGTGCAATATTCACTCGTCAAACCCCAGGGCCATGAGGTGGTTTTAGCGAATCCCCTGTTAGCCGAATATTCAGCCCTACGGACGAATTTACTCGACGGTTTAATTGATGCCTTTGAATATAATCAATCCCAAGGAAATGGGGCTTTAAATGCCTTTGAAATTGGACGGATTTTTTGGAAAAATACTGACGGCATTCAAGAAGCGGATTCCCTCGCAGGTATTATGGGCGGCGATCGCGTTTCTGAGGGACTCTGGTCAAGGGCGGCAAAACGACAGAAATGAGTTGGTACGAAGCCAAGGGAATTTTGGAAAGCGTTTTTAATCGTTTGGGCTTAAGTGTCGAATATCAGCCCGATGCCAAAGATGTCCGTTTCCATCCTGGACGAACCGCTTCTCTTTGGCTAAAAGGTAAGGGATTAGGAACCTTCGGTCAACTCCATCCCCAGTTATCCCAAGAGCGGGGTTTACCTAATGCGGTCTATTTATTTGAATTAAATGTGAGTGTGATTATCGACGAGTTGAAGCAATCCGAGTTGGTTACGCCCCATTTTCTGCCCTATTCAACCTATCCTTCCGTTGCCAGGGATCTGGCTTTTTATGCTCCAACCAGTTTATCCGTTGCTGAGTTAGCCCAAGCCATGAGCAAATCAGGGGGAAATTTACTCTCAAATGTGGAATTATTTGATGAATATCGCGGGGAATCGGTTCCAGACGGTCAGCGCAGTTTGGCCTTTAGTCTCGCCTATCAAGCCAGCGATCGCACTTTAACCGACAGTGAAGTTGATCCAGTTCATAATCAAATTCGAGAAGCCTTAAGTTCTCAGTTTCCCGTTACTTTCGCAGTTAATTCTCAAAAAAACGCGATCGCCTTCTTAGAAAAATAGGAATGCGATCGCCGTTCAATGGTTCTTTAAATCGCTAATTATTTTGGTTGGCAATAAATTGATTGAATCAAGCAATATCAATATCTAATTCTTCAGTAATTTCCACACAGTTAAGGGAAGAGCCACCTTTTTGATAATCGAAGCAAACTTTCTAGATTAAATTCATTTTTCATATTAACCGTTAAAAAACTTTTGCTAGAAGTCTCTCCAATCCCCTCAAATTGTCAAAACGACAGGGATTGAATACACTAAGGGAAATATAACCTTGGGTGTGAAGAGTTAGAAAAACCGATGAAAAAAACACTATTTTTAAGTCCCCCTTCCTTTGATGGCTTCGATGGTGGAGCAGGAGCAAGATACCAAGCCAAACGAGAAATTACTTCCTATTGGTATCCCACCTGGCTTGCCCAACCCGCCGCCCTCGTCCCTGGCAGTAAATTAATTGATGCGCCCCCCCATAATCAGAGTGTGGATGATGTTCTGGCGATCGCCAAAGATTACGACCTAGTCATTATGCACACCAGTACACCGTCTTTGGCCAATGATGTCAAATGTGCAGAAACCATCAAAGCTCAAAAACCCGATACCCAAATTGGTTTTATTGGAGCGCACGTTGCCGTTTTACCTGAAGAAACGTTAAAAGAAAATCCGATCATTGATTTTGTTTGTCGCAATGAATTTGACTATACTTGCCAAGAATTAGCAGAAGATCGTCCCTACAGTGAAATTACAGGTCTAAGTTATCGACAGGCTGATGGAACCATTAAGCACAATCCCGAACGGGAATTGATCCACGATTGGGATGCTATGCCCAGCGTTATGCCCGTTTATGCGCGGGATTTGGATATTAAAAAATATTTTATTGGTTATCTCCTCCATCCCTATATTTCCTTTTACACAGGTCGCGGCTGTCCTGCTAAATGTAGTTTTTGTCTCTGGCCCCAGACTATCGGCGGCCATAATTATCGCTCCAAAAGTCCCGAAGCGGTCTATCAAGAAATGGTTGAAGCCAAGGCTTTGTTTGGGGATTCGGTACGGGAATATATGTTTGATGATGATACTTTTACGATTGACAAACCCCGCGCGATCGCCATTAGTGAGTATTTAAAGAAACTCAAAATTACTTGGAGTTGTAACGCCAGAGCAAATCTGGATTATGACACTCTTAAAACCCTGCGTGATAATGGACTACGTTTATTGTTAGTCGGTTTTGAATCAGGAAATCAGGAAATTCTTGACGGCATTCGTAAGGGAATTAAACTAGAAGTAGCTCGTAAATTTATGGAAAACTGCCGTAAATTGGGCATCACTGTTCACGGAACCTTTATTATTGGTTTACCCAACGAATCCCCAGAAACGATTGAAGAAACCATTCGTTTTGCCTGTGAAGTCAGTCCCCATACGATCCAGGTTTCCATTGCCGCTCCCTATCCTGGAACAGAACTTTATCGTCAGGCCCAGGAAAATAATTGGTTTACAAAAAATGATTTAATTAATACTTCGGGAATCCAATTATCAACTTTGGAATATCCCAATCTTTCGACTAAACAAATTGAAGATGCAGTAGAAAAAATGTATCGTCAATTCTATTTCCGTCCAAAAGCAATTATTCCCATTGTGCAAGAAATGCTAAGCGATCCGCAAATGTTGGTGCGACGTTTACGGGAAGGGAAAGAGTTTTTTGCCTACCTTAAAGAACGGAAACAAGGATCTTTGATCAAAGCCTAACTCTTGCTTCTATAATTAAGCTTGAAAAATACTATTGGCTGAGATTTGTAATTCAGAGAAACTCGGTGAAATAATTATTTCATCACCTCTGAATTGCTGTCGGTTATATTTTCTTTGTTCATTTAACACATACACAGAAACAGTGGGAAATTTGGGATCGCCTAATAAAGCACGACTAGCGATCGCCAATTAAATTTTCCAATCATTAATTATTAAGGTAACCAATTTTCATTTAAAATTTGTTCCATCGTCCCAATTAAAGCTTCAGGAAAAGTATTGATCGGGAGTTGGGATTTATCGCTAACAATTTCTCTAGCATCTTGATAACACTTATCTAATATTTCAAGAAGGTAACGATTGAGGCTAGGGCTAGTTTTTAACTCATTATTGATTTGTTTGCGAAAGGTACGAATTTCCCCTTGACCATGGCCCTGATTTCTGGTAATTTGGGATTCCCAATATTTTAATTTGAGTAGGTGTTCAAATAATCTTCTTAACAAGCTTTCTAGTTTTCTCTTATCTCGACGACTCAAATCCGATACCTCCTCAATTAAATTCTCTAAATCGATCGCGTCAAAATCTTTGTTTTCTAAATGCTTGACGGTTTCCATGACCCAGAGATGGTAATCGGTATCGTATAGCTTTTTAGAGGTTGTTTTGAGTTCTAACACCATATTTTCAATTCCTCTGATTACTAAATTTCTCCTGCCGCTAGTCTAACATTATTTTTTGTGACATATTAGCCAATGAATTGTAATACCCAGGGCTTAATGTACTATTATTTAGAAGTTTCTATCAAACTTTTGCATTCATTGTGTGATATTACTCATCGCTGATTAACTAGGCTAATCTTTATGACGAAACGGGCTTTATTATTCATTAACCGTCATGCTCGCCGAGGAAAACAGGGCTTTGCTCAGGCGATTGATATTTTGGATGAATTGGATTTTGAGTTGATGACGGTTCCAATTAAGCGGTCTCAAAATTTGGGTGATATTATTCGGGAGAATGCAAAAAATCTCGATATGGTGATTATCGGCGGTGGAGATGGAACTCTGAACGGTATTATCGATAGTTTAGTGGAATCTAAACTACCTTTGGGGATTCTTCCCTTGGGAACGGCGAATGATCTGGCTCGCACGTTGAATATTCCTTTGACGATCGCGGATGCCTGTCAAGTGATTGCCCAGGGTCATCGAAAGGCGATCGATTTGGGATCGGTGAATGATCATTATTTTTTCAATGTGGCGAGTGTGGGGCTGAGTGTGGAAATCACCCAAAAATTAACACGGGGGGCAAAACGCCGTTGGGGAATTCTGGCCTACGCATTAACTGCTCTAAAAGTGATTGCCGAAACCCGTCCTTTTCATGCCACAATTTCCGTTGATGGGGAATCTCGGCGAGTGAAAACCCTACAAATTGCGGTGGGAAATGGTTGCTATTATGGCGGCGGCATGATGATCGCCCACGATGCCCTGATTGATGATCAACGCTTGGATATCTACAGTTTGGAAGTTAAACATTGGTGGCAAATTTTTCCTCTGATTTATCGTCTTCCCCAGGGACAACAAAAATTATTACCTTGGGTACGAACATTTCAGGGGCGATCGGTGGAAATTATGACCAACAAACCTCGAAAGATCAATACTGACGGTGAGATTATGACGGAAACTCCTGCGATGTTTTCTTTGGTTCCCCAGGCGATCGAGGTCTTTGTTCCCAAGCTATCTAACCCCTCTGTTGCATCTTCTCTTGTTAACGAGGTTTAGGCATTGACTTTATCCATTGTTTTAAGATTGCTCACTAAATTTGTCGAGAAAAGCCAGTCCTGCTTTATAAATATCGCTGTTCTATCAATCTAGGCAGAAGATAGATAGAAATCACGCGGAAAAATCATCTCCAACAGAGAATTTGTTAGTTTACTTAACTGGAAGAATAGACGACAAAATACTCGCAGTATTTGAGGAGTAAAAATCACGACTAACCAAGGTTTAAGCAGATTGAAGTAACATAATGGCTGAATAAACAATCGTAAATTATTGAGGGTATTTTTCCAGCCCTTTCCCTTATTCCATTTTGGGTGTTTCTGCATTTCTTCTTGAGCAGATTTAGCTAATGTATCAGGAGGTTTTCTGGATTTGTTCAAGGCTTCTGATTGAAGACTCAACATTAAGTAAGCACTCATGACCAGTTCCCACCACTTTTCAATTTTTTTATATTCTGTTACTCGAAAATCTGCCCATCCTAATTCATTTTTACTTTGCTTTAAACCGTACTCTACCCAATTTCTTACTCCGTACAAGTTACCAACTTCTTTATATTTAATGTTGGCTACTTTTGTCATAATATAGAAAGTGAAGTTCGGTGGTAGCGTTTCTGTATTATCTGTTACTTGCCAATATCTTATTTCTCTTTTTTTACCGAATATAATCTCTCTTATATATCTGATTTCTTTCTTTCCTGTTGAGAATATTCTGGTGAACTCTCTCCATTTATTACATCTTACTTTTTGCTCAGGTGCCAACCATACTCCGTGATTGCTCCGAATCGCTAGCACAAAGTCTAGTTTTTCTTTTTCTAAGATACTAACAAAATTATTCTCACTTTCACCATATTCACTATCTGCTAATACGATTTTAATTTTAAATCCCCCCTAGGGCGTGTCATCAATTAGGGGGGTTGACATTAGTGGCAAATAATGCGCAGAGTATGAAATGACACAATATACGTTGAAGAGAGGTGTGAATATGACGAGGCGTTATGCGTTGCGGGATGACCAATGGGAAAGAATCAAAGAGCTATTACCTGGAAAAGAGGGAGATGTGGGAGTAACAGCCAAAGATAATCGTTTGTTTGTTGAAGCCGTATTATATCGATATAGAGCGGGCATTCCTTGGAGAGACTTACCCGAAAGGTTTGGAGATTTTCGAGTGATTCACACGCGTTTTACGCGATGGACGAAATCAGGGGTGTGGGAAAAGGTATTCAAGCACTTAGCGCAGGACGCTGATAATGAATACGCAATGATAGATGCAACGATTGTGAGAGCGCATCAACACAGTGCAGGAGCAAAAAACAGTAGCGCAGAGGAAGAAGATATAGGAAGGAGTACAGGAGGATTAAGTACGAAAATCCATGCCGTAGTAGACGCATTAGGGAATCCAGTCTCTTTTTTCCTAACGCCAGGTCAAGCGTGTGATTTAGACGGAGCCGATGTGCTATTGCCTGATGTAGAAGCAGAAGCGGTGCTAGGGGACAAAGCCTATGACGCAGACGATAGAGTCATTAAGGTTCTAGAAAAAAGAGGGATAGTGCCTGTGATACCCTCGAAAAGTAATCGAAAAGAACCTCGCCCTTATGATACATTTTTGTATAAAGCGCGTCATTTAGTCGAAAACTTCTTTGCGAAACTCAAACAATATCGTGCGCTTGCGACTCGTTACGACAAGCGCTCAGCCAATTTTCTAGGCGGCATCTATCTGGCCGCATCAGTTATATGGTTAGCGTAGCCCAGTTTAAACAGCATAATTATTCACTAATGTCAAGTGTGTTAATTGATGACCAGCAATTCCAAATTCAAATGGTATAAACAAAAACAGAATGGTATTCGCATTTAGGGGTCTATGAACAAGAAGAGAAACTTTTGCTGGTTTTGTAGAGTGTGAAATGAAAGTAACCGACCTAAGTTTTGATGGAATCATGGAGTGTTTAAACGAGGTTATCGCAAAAATAGATGACCCGCGCTCAGCGAGTAACGCAACGAAATATAGTCTAAGAGAGGCGATATTGGGTGCATTTGCCGCCTTTTTTACGCAAAATGAGTCATTTTTAGAGTACCAACGTCAACTCAACAGTCGTTGTGGGCGAGATAATGCTCAAAGTTTGTTTGGACTAAACAAAATACCGACAGTAGAGCAGATTCGTAATATTGTGGATGGGATAACAGCGAGCAGTCTATTCCCATTGTTTGGGTTGATTTACCAAGCATTGAGAAACATGGGATTCCTAAAATCTTATGAGATATTGGGGGGAAATCTATTAGTGGCGATGGATGGAACAAATTATCACAGTTCAGGGAAAGTCAATTGTCCATGCTGTTCAACCAAAACGTCAAAACAGGGAAAAGTCACCTACTTTCATCAAGCATTATTACCAGTGATTGTTTCCCCAGACCATGAATCAGTTTTCTCCTTAGCTCCTGAATTTATCACTCCTCAAGACGGGTCGGAAAAACAGGATTGCGAGCAAAATGCGGCAAAACGCTGGATAAGTAATCATGCCAGTTTGTTTGCATGGCAGAAGATAACGCTACTAGGGGATGACTTGTTCAGTCGTCAGCCGACTTGTCAGCATAGTCTAGACCACGACTTCAACTTTATCTTCGTCTGTTTGCCGACTTCTCATCCCACACTTTATGAGTGGTTAGCCTATTTAGAAGCCAACGGGGAACTCAAAACTACTCAACACCGACGCTGGAATGGGAAGTATTTTGAGATTTGGCAATGTCGTTATCTCAATCAAATCCCCCTGCGAGAGCAACAGCCTGCTTTGTTGGTTAACTGGTGTGAACTAAAAGTCTACCGCGAATCCGATGCTCAACTCCTCCATCACAATAGTTGGATTACCAACCATTTTCTCACCCCTCAAGTCGTTCTTGATGTCTGTCGTGCTGGACGGACTCGTTGGCGCACGGAGAATGAGAATCACAATATTCTCAAAAATCGGGGCTATCATTTAGAACATAATTTTGGGCATGGAAAACAACACCTTGCCTCCGTTTTGCTCACTCTCAATCTACTGGCTTTTCTCTTCCACACGGTTTTGGGTTTGGTTGATGAACGTTACCAGAGGATTCGCGTCCAACGCTGTACTCGTAAGGGATTCTTCCAAGACTTTCTTTCTTTAACCAAATATTTACTCTTTGAAAGCTGGCATCATCTTTTAGATTTTATGCTTGATGACCCCCTTTCTCCTGCTGCTTCCAATTCTTCTTAATTTCTTACTTGGAAATCTTCAAGGTAAAACCCTTGCCAGTAAAAAGCTTGAGTTTTTTTTGTCTTTAGCTACATTCTGAATTTGGAATTGCTGATTGATGACACGCTCTAAAAGATGAAAGCAATAATCCTGATTCTTCGGCAATATTAGCCATATGACTTTCCCACATGGAACCACGTCTCTCTATAAATATAAAACGTGCACCAGAAGGTGCAAATTCAGCAACTTTGCCTAAAAAGGCTCTTAGTCCTGGATCATCATTAAACACTTCAGACAACAAAAAATTTATTACATACACATCTTGCCCCCAAACATTCCCCAGATAAGGAATTCGATCTAATTGAGTAACATCGCAAGCCAGAAAATTACCTGATGGTATCATAGGCCAGTTAGAGCGATTCGAGCCATATAATTGTCTAAAAGAATCATTAATTTGATTCCTTATTCCGTACCAGGAACTTGTCCATTCTTCAACTTTGTCAAGGAGTTGAAAATCCACACTAACACTATGTCCAAGATTCTGTTGAACGAAAAACTTTGCCATCGCCAACAACTCTGTACCTGGGCCAGCACCAAAAGCACAAATTTTTATCTCATGACGTTCCCTTGCAATTTCCAAGACATATTGATTTAAGTCTTCATTAGATTCGAGAACATGCTGAAAGGTTCTGGAATTAGCGGCAGCAACAATATACAAATATGCAAGTCGGCAAGCAGGAGAGGAGTAGTTTAAATCAGGAACTCGATTTGAGTACCATTCTGCTTGATTACGTTCAGCCTCTTCCACAATAAGCTGAAATATTTCATCCACTGCCATGTTTGAATGATCTGCAATAAAGTCAATTTCTCGCCCAATAACTGAACCTAAGAGTTCAAAGAAAGTAATCGTCATTGAAAAGGCTAATCCTTGGTGTTTAGTTTAACTGCGGTCTGATTTTTGATTGTACCGACATTTTTCGATGGTAGCAAGAAACTTTCGGGATAAGACATCCCATAGTCCTACTCGTCCAAAATTAGTCTTAATATCAACCGAGGAGGTTGTAGTTAAGGAACACAACACACAAATCGCCCAAAGAGAAAAAACGGCTTTCTAGGAGTGCGATCGCCTAAAGACCTTACATAACATTAGCTTAAGAAACAACTAAAGACTTAAAACCACAAATCGCGTTACAGATACCCAGTTATGATACTGTCAAGTTTAATAGGAATAACTTATCATTCTTTCTTCACCTATGGCAGATATCCCATTTACGTTAGACCAACTGCGGATTCTTAAGGGGATCGCGGCTGAGGGAAGCTTTAAACGGGCGGCAGATACGCTTTATGTTTCCCAACCTGCCGTCAGCTAACAGGTACAAAATTTAGAAAGACAACTGAATGTTCCTTTATTTGACCGAGGAGGACGCAAGGCCCCGTTAACGGAAGCGGGCTATCTCCTCTTAAGTTACGGCGATAAGGTGTTGACCCTCTGCCAGGAAACCTGTCGCGCGATCGAGGATTTGCAGAATCTTCAGGGCGGCACTCTGATTGTGGGAGCGTCCCAAACGACGGGAACCTATCTTTTGCCCCGCATGATTGGTATTTTTCGACAAAAATATCCCGATGTTTCGGTGCAATTACAAGTACATTCCACTCGTCGCACCTCCTGGGGCGTTGCCAATGGTAGCGTCGATATGGCCATTCTGGGGAGAAGTTCCGACGGAATTGCAGGAAGTACTGCAAATTATTCCCTACGCCGAAGATGAATTGGCCTTGATTTTGCCGATTTCCCATCCTTCCGCCAAAGTTGAAACCATTCACAAAGAAGATTTATATAAACTCAAATTTATTACCCTCGATTCCCAATCGACGATTCGTAAAGTAATTGACAAGGTTTTAAGCAATTGTGATATCGATACCAAACGTTTAAAAATTGAAATGGAGTTAAATTCCATTGAGGCGATTAAAAATGCGGTTCAAGCAGGGCTAGGGGTTGCTTTTGTATCAACGACGGCTATTGAAAAAGAATTACAGATGAATACAATCCATATTGCCCGAATGAAAGAGGTAGAATTCCGTCGGACTCTCTCGGTGATTCTTAATCCCAATCGTTATCGTTCTAAGGCCGCAGAAGCCTTTATTAAAGAGGTTTTCCCCCCTTTGGGACGTATCCTGAAGCGATTGTGGAGACAAAAATTTCAATCCTGTCTAGCAATGCCAAGGAAATAATTACGGGTTAAATTTCGTTAGAGATGCTTTTGAAAAAAACATTTCATAGATTGACTATTCCCTTTCCTCCTAGTCCCGTTCATTTTAGAGTCAACATTTTGTCTGAATTAATGGTATAGTTAGAGATTACAGCATTGAAACGATTTAAAAACATCCTATGGCGTTAACCCAGACCCGAAAACAAGAATTGATGAGTGAGTACCAAGTCCATGAAACCGATACTGGTTCCCCCGACTTGCAAATCGCGCCTTTAACCGAACGTATTTCCCAATTGACGGGACATCTACAAGCCAATCCAAAAGACCATGCTTCCCGTCGCGACTGCTAAAAATGATTAGCCAACGCAGAGGTTTGTTGGATTATATCAACGCAGAGAACCTGAACGGTATCAGTCCCTAATCAAACGTTTAGGCATTCGTCGTTAATTTTTGCCCCTACTGTATTTTTATGCCTGCTCCATCCCCCCGCGATCGCCGACCCCAAAACGAACTCCCCTTCCTTTTGAAGGAAAACAAAAAAATAAAAAGCCAGCCAAGGTTGCCCCTGCTCCTAAAAAAGTTGCTCCTGCCCCTAAAGTAGAGAGCAAAATTTCCTTTAAAAACTCCGATAAGACTAAACCCTACAGAGGAAAACGGAAACCCCAAAGTGGTTCTATTCCTGAAGTAGTTAGTCAACGGATGTTGAAGCGCATGGCAATTTTTTCAGGAATTCCTACTGCATCGGCCATGTTTTCCTTCGTGGCTTTTTATTGGGTAGTGAGTCATGATTGGTTAGAAATTCCCAATTATGTGGTTTTTGGGGTGAGTCTTCTCCTCTTTGGTTTAGGTGTTCTTGGACTAAGCTATGGTGTTTTTTCCACCTCCTCGGACGAAGACATTGAGGGGAGTTGGTGGGGTTGGCAAGAAGTCAAATTAAATTTTGATAAAGTGTGACTGCCTGGCGTACCGCAAGACAAGATGCTCAAAAAGCAAAAGAAAGTTAGTTCTGAGTTGGAGCAGCTTTTCGCAAGTATTAAAAGCTTAGAGACGAATATAATTTGTCAGAATTTCTGAACACACCCTCTTGATTACACAATGGAAATTGAAAAGTTTAATTAAGATTTGTGTTCTTATTGTCGTCATTTGAGGATTATTCTGTTTTTTAGACGTTAATCTTGGATCTCAAAAAGCAAAATGATTACAATACAGGAAGAAGTTTTTTATTTCGACAGCTATGGATTTCTTTCATAATTATTAATTGTAAGACTCTGTCCTTTCCAGGAAAGATAGAGGGACGTAAAACCCTCGTTATGCAAGAAGTTTATTAAACGATTTGATTTTTTTAACTTTATTTTTTTCTAACTACCTAACCAGTGAGGTTTTTTTGCAATGATCGTTGTGATGAAAGTCGGAACTCCCGAATTAGAAATTGCGCGTGTGATCAAGAATTTTCTGAAAGAGGACTAACTCCTGAAAAAATCGTCGGTAAACATAAAGTGGTGATTGGTCTAGTGGGAGAAACTGCCGCTCTCAATCCCCTTCAAATCCAAGAAATTAGTCCCCTATAGATTTAATTTGAAGATGTGCTACGGGTAGAGCAACCTTTTAAACAGGCGAGTTTAGAGTTCCGTCACGGTGATTATAGTGAAGTGATTGTTCCTACCCCCAAACGGCCCCGTTGGGATCGGTAAAAATCATCCCCTCACGATTGTCGCTGGCCCCTGTTCCGTTGAAAATGAAGCGATGATCATCGAAACGGAAGCTACGAGTAAAAGCGGCTGGAGCGCACTTTCTACGAGGGGGGGCTTACAAACCTCGGACTTCTCCCTATGCTTTCCAAGGTCATGGGGAAAGTGCGTTAGACTTTTGGCTGCCGCGAAACAAGCCAGTGGTTTGGGAATTATTACCGAAGTTATGGATACGGCAGATTTAGAGAAAATTGCAGAAGTGGCAGACGTGATCCAAATTGGAGCGCGGAATATCCAGAATTTTGCCATGCTCAAAAAAGTGGCGCACAAGACAAACCTGTTTTATTAAAACGGGGGATGGCGGCCACCATTGAAGAATGGTTAATGGCGGCGGGAATATCTGCTCGCGGCGGGTAATCCTAATGTAATTCTCTGTGAACGGGGAATTCGCACGTTCGATCAAAAATATACTCGTAATACCTTAGATCTTTCCGTTTTGCCTGTGTTACGCAATTTGACCCATTTACCGATCATGATTGATCCGAGTCATGGCACGGGTAAGTCGGATTATGTGCCTGCTATCGCCACCGCCGCGATCGCCGCAGGAGCCGATTCTCTGATGATTGAAGTCCATCCCAATCCTGCCAAAGCTCTATCGGACGGGCCTCAGTCCTTGACTCCTGAACGGTTTGATCGGG
>CAWEDJ010000089.1:0-25742 GCA_963807635.1 uncultured cyanobacterium | reverse complement strand
CCACCTACAAAATCTATGATAATGTTGGCTTGCGGGCTAATCAAAGTAATGAATTCCTGATTCAACTCCAGGGTAATCAGGTTAGTGATTTAAATTACCAATTTATGACAGCCCAAACCATTGGTCGCTTTACCCTTGTTTAATTTCTCTTGCGATCGCTGTTGTTCATCGACATTCTTAAACAATCGGCAAACCTAAAAAGAAATAATTAAGTAACTATTTTGGAACTTTGCCCCCTTCACGGGTTGACCACTGAGGGGAGCAGGCAGAGAGATATTCCGTCTTTGATCCCCTGCTTCAATGGTGATTTCGGGGCCGTATTGGGTTAATTTAACCTCTTTTTTGTCAAAACCTGGCAAAAAGAGCTTAACTTGACGTGCGGGCAAATCAATCTTCAAGGGTTCAGGAACAGCTTGAACGCCTCGAATATCTGGGATTGAGTCAATTAACCCCTCCCAATTATTGTCAGAGTAGTGGGGAAGTGTGGTTACGGATAATGGCTCAAATTCCGTCCTGATATCTTGATTTTCTCCTCTGGAATTGAGAAAAACACCTTTTACGGTTAAACCGATTTGTTGCGCTCCTCCCCATAAGGATTTCGCCATTAAAATCGAGAGAGGATCAGCCTTAGTTACTAAGTAGGCCGCAAAGCGATTGGGATTATTTAAGGCTTGAACACCTTCGTTTAATAAAATTTCAGGATTTTGAGGATCTTGTGATAACTGCTCAAAACCGCCAGAAACATTAAGCACGGCTCCCGCAATGGGGCCAAGAAAAAGGAGCAAGGGTTTGAACAACCTCCGAACCCTTTAAAACTTGCTGAAAACGTCGCCAATACCAACTACCAATTTCGGGAACCCCCAGCATTCGTAGGCTATTGAGATTACCCGCACCATCATAGACAATGACATCATATTGGCGGCTCTGGCTGTATTCCCTGAGTGCATTCAGAGTCAGGATTTCATCCATTCCTGGAAAAACACCGAGTTCTTGACCATAGATATTTTTGAGGGTCGGCGATCGCAGATATTTAGCTTCTAATTCCTTAATTTTTTCCCAACCGCCTTCCAAAAGAGTGGTCGTAGAAAGTTGTACCGCCAAAAGATTAGACTCAATTTCCGTAGCTGTCTGGGTTAGGGGTTCGCCCAAAATAAACCCTAAGGTGGGGTCTTGTCCTACGAGAAGAACACGAGACCCCAAGCGGGATAATTTTTTCGCCACAGCGATCGCCGTAGTCGTCCGACCCGTACCGCCCTTACCCAAAAAAGTAGTGATTAGGGTCATAAATAATCTGAATAATAAAAAAATCAGCCGTGATGCTAACAATCTTAATTCAAGGATTGTAATTCGTCCTCAAAAAACCAAGTAGCAGTTTTGTCTTCAAAGGCAACCACTGCACCAATGCCACTACCATCCGTCATTTTGAAATCTTGAACAACTCCTACTTTGCCGAGTTTTCCCACAATATCCTGGGAGACTCGGTCTCTAAGGCGATAAACTTTAACTTTTTGACCGATTTTCATATCGAAATTTTGCGATAGGATACAAATAAACCAATAACCAGTCTAACGGAATTTGTCCCCTCCTCTTCAAATATAAGCGAAAGTTTCTCCTGACTGCGACCCCAGGCAAAAAGACGATTATGATAAGATGGGCCTTTAGACTATAATTCTTATTCATAGTAAAAAACTCAAAAATTTTATGTCCCTGTCTTTAGTAAATCGCTTCAAATGGTCGCCCTTGCAGCGATATGTGGAGCTACTACACATACTAGTTGAGCGAAACTTAAAAGGACGCTATCGGGGGTCATTTTTAGGGGTTTATTGGTCTTTGCTCAGCCCCTTGCTGATGACAGGGATGTACACTGCTATTTTTGGTGCTGCTTTTAAGAGTTATTACGGCGGATCAATTATTAATTATGTCTTAGCCGCTTTTACGGGCTTAATTATCATTAATTTTTTTTCCTCTTCAACGATGCAGGCCCTCGCTAGTGTGGTCGGCGGCGGCGGGTTGATGAATAAAATTCGTTTGCCGATGAGCGTCTTTCCCCTCTCAATGATTGTTGCTAATATTTTTCAATTTGCTGTTGGCTCTTTTCCCTTGTTGGCGATCGTAACGCTTCTGCATAGTAAAAATCCACTCTATATTCTGGCTTTATTATTTCCTTTGGGGGGTCTGATATTAGTTTGTACTGGTGTAGGTTTTTTAGTCGCGGCTCTATATGTCTTTTTTCGCGATTTACCCTATTTTTATGAATTAATCACTTTTACGCTCTGGATGGGGTCTCCTATTTTTTATCCCGTTGATATTGTTCCGCCCCAAGTTCGACCGTTTTTGTACCTGAATCCTTTATTTCCCATTATTGAAAGTATTCGCGAAATTTCTTTGTTTGGAAACTTGCCCTGGGGTTTGATGCTACATTCCCTACTAAATGGTATTATTCTTTTGGCAGTTGGCTGGTTGGTTTTTAGAGCCTGGCAAGATCAGTTTATGGATTTATTGTAGAGTTTAACCGATTTTTAAATGACAGAAGTTATTCGCCTAGATCAAGTTTCTCTGTATCGAAGAACCCAAGAAGAGTTTTCCTACGACCTCAAGAAAACCCTTCTGTCTTTTCTGGAAGGAAAATATCGTAAGCCGTCAAAGAAATTAATTCTTGACAAAGTTGATCTGGTTGTTAATGCGGGAGAAAAAATTGGTATCATTGGTTCCAATGGGTCGGGCAAATCGACCATGTTGAAGTTGATTTGCGGTATTCTGAAGCCAACAACGGGGAATCTTTGGGTTAAGGGTGAAATCGCACCGTTGATTGAATTGGGGGCGGGATTTGACCCCGACCTTTCGGTGAGAGATAATATTGTTCTTTACGGGGTGATGTTGGGCTTTTCGCGCAAGGAGATGAAAGAGCGCGTTTTTTCGATTTTGGATTTTGCTGAACTTCAGGACTATACTTTTGCGCCTGTTAAATCTTTGTCCTCTGGGATGAGTGCCCGTTTAGGCTTTGCGATCGCCACCGATGTCCAGCCTGATATTCTAATCTTGGACGAAGTTCTATCGGTCGGGGACGAAAGTTTCAAAAATAAATGTCAAAAACGAATCGACAAACTATGGGATCACCACACCACAATTCTGGTAGTATCACATGGGTTAGAGTTTATTCAACAATCTTGCGAGCGTGCTATTTGGCTGGATCGGGGTAAAATCCGTTTTGCGGGCAGTACCGAAGAAACCATCAGCCATTACCTAGAATCCGTTCATTAGATTGAAACAGTTAGAAACCAAGGTTAAATCATGAAAATTTTGATTACGGGCGGAGCAGGCTATATCGGCTCAGTTTTAACGCCTATTTTATTATCCCAGGGCTATGAAGTCACCGTCTTAGATAGTTTTATGTTTCGTCAAACCAGTCTGGCAGAATGTTGCCAATACGAAACCTTTACTGTTGTTCGGGGAGATTGTCGGGATGAGTCTCTGATGCAGAAATTATTGCGGGATGCCGATGTCATTATTCCTTTAGCGGCTCTGGTGGGTGCGCCCCTCTGTAGTCGAGATCAGATAGGCACTCAAACGATTAATTTAGATGCCATCAAGCTTTTATGTCGATTAGCCAGTCCCGCCCAACGGATTTTAATGCCCGTAACGAATAGCGGCTATGGCATTGGGGAAGCGGGGAAATTTTGTACCGAAGAAAGTCCCTTGCGTCCCATTTCTCTCTATGGTGTCACCAAAGTAGAAGCAGAAAAAGCCATTCTAGAACGGGAAAACGGCATGACTTTCAGACTGGCAACGGTTTTTGGGATGTCTCCTCGGATGCGGGTAGATTTATTAGTGAATGATTTTGTCTATAGAGCAGTGCATGACCGAGCCGTAGTTATTTTTGAAGGTCATTTTAAACGTAACTATATTCACATTCGGGATGTGGTTAATGTTTTCTTACATGGGATTAAAAACTTTGAAGCCATGAAAGGCAAACCCTATAACGTGGGGTTAGAAGATGCCAATTTATCTAAGCTAGAGCTATGCCATGAAATAAAGAAGCATTTGCCTAATTTTGTTTATTTGGAAGCTCCCATCGGAGAAGACCCTGATAAACGAGACTATATTGTTTCTAACCAGCGCATCTTAAGTACGGGTTTTGCCCCTGAATGGTCTTTAGGAAGAGGCATTCAGGAATTAATCAAAGGCTATACTATTTTGCGGAATAGTCTTTACTCCAATGTCTAAAATGATGATGTGAGTTGGTCTTAAGTTTGCCTCTACAGTATATTGCGGTTCGATAACACATACAAGGATCGTGGGGATTTTAAGGTATTATTTCCCTGCGATTTTTTTCAGGAATAAATTGAATTGCCATAATCATGCGATTTTACGTCAGAATTAGGAAAAATATTAATCTCAAAAATGTTTTCCCATTTTATTCAACGAATATTCATTGCTTTTGTCACGCTAATCGGTACCAGTTTGGTTATTTTTATGATTCTCGCGATCGCGCTGGTGATCCTCTGGGAGAATTAGCCAGCAATCCCGCTATCACGGTCGCCGTTAGGGAAAATATCCGCCGCAGTTTAGGACTAGATCAACCAATTCCTGTCCGTTACTTTAAATGGTTAATCTCATTACTAAAAGGTGATTTGGGCTATTCTTTTACCAGTCGTAGTCCTGTTATAGAGTTGATTTTACAGCGTTTACCGACAACATTATGGGTGGTAGGCTCGGCCTATATTTTAAGTGTTTTAATCGCCTTTCCTTTGGGAATTATTTCGGCAATCAAACGCTACTCTTGGATTGATCAACTTTTAACCACGATTAGTTTAATGGGATTTTCCTTACCGACATTTTTAACGGGATTAATTGCTATTATCATTTTTAGTGTGCAGTTAAAATGGGTTCCATTTATTTACAATAGTACTCTACAGGTTAATAACATTAATGATTTTGGCAATCAAATTCAACAGTCAATTTTACCCATTTGTGTATTAGCTTTATACCAGTGTGCCGTTTTAATGCGCTTTGTGCGATCATCGATTTTAGAACAATTATCCCAGGATTATATTCGTACAGCCTATGCCAAAGGATTAAGTCATTTTGCGGTTTTAAAAAATCATTTATTACGCAACGCGATGATTCCTGTTGTTACCCTAATTGCGTTGGATATACCCACAATTTTTACGGGTGCATTAGTGACGGAACAGGTATTTCGGGTGCCAGGGATTGGGGCGTTAATGATTGAATCTATTTATCGTAAAGATACACCTGTGGTAATGGCGGTTACGTTTATTTATGCAGTTTTAATTGTAATTTTTAATACCCTAGCAGATCTTACCTATCGTTTTCTAGATCCCAGAGTCAAATATAATTAATTAACCTCTAAATGGAGAATTAAAACAATGAAAGCCATTGTCATGACAAACGCGGGTTCACCAGAAGTTCTAGAATTTCGGGATATACCGACTCCTCAAATTAAAACCCCAACGGAATTATTAATCAAATTAAAAGCCGCAGGAGTGAATCCCATTGATACTAAATTGCGTCAACGAGGAACTTTTTATCCTGATGATTTACCTGCTATTTTAGGGTGTGATGGAGCAGGAGTTGTGGAAGCGGTGGGAACGGCTGTTGAAAAATTTAAAGTGGGCGATCGCGTTTATTTTTGTGCGGGTGGATTAGGAAAAGCCGAAACAGGAAATTATGCTGAATATACCGTTGTAGAAGAACATTGTGTTGCCCATAAACCGACTTCTTTATCCTTTACAGAAGCCGCCGCCGTTCCTTTGGCACTCATTACAGCTTGGGAATCTCTTTACGACCGAGGACGATTGGAAGCAGGGCAAAGCGTGTTAATTCATGCAGGTGCGGGCGGGGTCGGACATTTAGCAATCCAATTGGCAAAATTGCGGGGGGCTGAGGTTTTAACAACGGTGGGTTCTTCTGATAAAGAGCGTTTAGTCCGTCAATTAGGCGCGGATTTGCCCATTTTATACAAACAAACGGATTTTGTTGAGGCAGTTCACACCTATACCAAGGGAAAAGGAGTCGATCTTGCTTTTGATACGGTGGGAGGTAAAACTTTTTTTGATACGGTTCCTGCCGTTAAAATTTACGGAGATTTAGTCACAATTTTGGAGCCGAGTTTCCAAGACGGAGACTTCAAAATAGCTCGCAATCGCAATTTACGCATTAGTTTAGAAATTATGTTAACGCCCCTTTTAATGAATTTAACCGAAGCCCAAAAACATCAAGCCAACATTCTCCAACAGGCGGCTCAATGGTTTGATGAAGGGACACTCAAGATCCATGTCGGCCAAACCTTTCCCTGTAAAAACGCAATCACGACCCATCAGTCATTAGAAACAGGCTCAACGACTGGCAAAATTGTTTTAGTGATTGATGAATAAGAGCCACATTATCATGACCCAAAAAGCATCAATTTTCACTAAAATATTGGCAATTTTTTTAGTTGCTCTCCTTTTTTTAGCGGCTTGTAGCAATTCTGTGGAAGATCAAGCCAAAAAAGAGCGTAGTAGCTTTCAACATCAAAATATTGACCAAAATCCTGCTTCTAACCAACTCAGTGGCAGTATTTTACTGTGGCATGATGACACAATTAATCAAGATCAAGCTCAACAAACAGTGAGGAATTATCAACAAATTAATCCTGATGTGAATATTGTTGTTGAGATCGTTCCCAAGGAGGAATTATTAAAACGTTTTTTACACCAATTTAAATCAGGCCTATCTCCGAATATTTTGCTAGTAGATTATAATTTGATGTTTGAATTTATTCGGATTAACCCTCTCATGGCGATCGATCCTAAAATCATTGATTTGGGCGATATTTTACCAGCAGCGTTAGCCCAGGTAACCTATGAAGGCAAAGTTTATGGAATTCCTGGGGCGATATTTACCCAAGTTCTTTGTTACGACAAAAATACAATCAATAAAGATCGATTACCCAAAAATTTAGATGATATTTTGAATCAAGCTAAGGCAGGTTACACGTTTGGAATGTCCTCTAATTTTCAGGACACTTTTTGGGGAATTCAGATTTTTGGTGGAAAAATTTTTGACAATGGGGCCGTTTAGCCCTAAAACCAGGTAAGCTGGGCCAGTTGGATGACTTGGTTACAATCCGCTAAAAACCTGCCGAATATTATTTTGAGTAGCAGTATTGCCGCCTAGAAAAATCTTTTGCACAGGGAAATTTAGACTATTTTGTTTGCGATGCCGCCTCTATTTTTAATCTCAAAAAAACATTAGTCAAAGATAACTTAGGGGTAACAATTTTACCTGGTGGGTCTGAATATCCAGCAGGGCCACTACTTTACAGTAAAGTTTTAGTCATTCCTAATAATTTTAGTCCTCGACAAACGGCAATTACCCTAGATTTTACTCGTTTTATTACGAATAAACAGCAACAACAAAGAGGGGCAATAGATGTTGGTTCTTTTATCCCTCCCAATAAAACCATACGATTAATCGGCGTTTATTTCCGATTCAAGCAACGCTAGAAGAACAAGCTCGCAATGCGGTGGCAATTCCTCCTTAGGGATATTCCTAAAGCAGAGATTATTTTTCCCATTGGAGAAACTCTTTATCAGCAGGTTTTGGAAGGGACAATTTCTCCCAAGGAAGGGGGTGAACAACTATTAAAACTAAGTCGTCAAGCCTTACAGGAAAAATTGTAGAATTATCTATAAAATTATGCTAAATGCCTGGTAGTTTAAAACTCATATAGGCAAATTTTTTAAGTTATTTGCTCCAAAAATCAGGATTTACGACAATTGCAATTAGGATCAGTCACAGCTTATTTATCGTTATAATATTATGCCAAATAATCACCGAAATTTTTATTATCTCTTGTCAAGAGTTAATAAGCTGTTTATTTTTTTAGAACGGCCCCAAGTTCAGGTTCAGCTATTCGCAATCGCAGGAGTCCTGCTTCTTTCTATCATACTTTATCGTTTTCTTTGGTATCGGCTCAAGCAAAAATTTCCCTACTTACTAATACTGTGGGGAACAGATACTCCAATTCGAGATCAACGATATGGTTTTGTTTTAATTAGTTATTTGACCTTACCTATTTATAATATTTCAGGAATATATTTACTTTTAAAAATTTGGCAATCCCATAATTTTATCGATGGGTTACTAATTTTTGGTCTAGAAATTGCTATTTTGCATTTTGGATACCGTGTTTTTTTTGCCAGCTTATTCCTCTTATTTCCTCCTGTAATCGTTCGGAGATATCAATTTTCTTTTGGGCTGCCAATCTTTGGCCTTTTTGTATGGGCTAAAACGATTAATTTAGCTGACAATTTACAGAGTTTATTATCGGTTAGCGTATTAAATTTATTTGGGAGTTCTGTGACGCTAGGGGCTATTATCTTGAGTTCTATTGGGCTATATCTTTGGTGTGTTGCGGTAGGAATTTTTCAATATCTTTTATTGAAATTAATGACTATAGATAACCGCTTAGAGACAGGATTGGCCCAGGCAACCTTACTTTTAATTCGCTATTTTTTGATAACTTTAGGAATTGTATTGATTTTTGGTTACGTTGGCTTTAATCCAACCGCTTTTGCCGCTATTACAGGGGGACTATCTGTTGGTTTAGGCTTTGGTTTAAAGGAAGTTTTTAGTAATTTTGTGAGTGGCATTTGTTTATTGTTTGAAGGCGTTTTACGACCAGGCGATTTAATTAGTATTGAAGGAGATACGGCGGAAATCAAAAAACTTGGCATTCGAGCAACAACGGTAAGAATCATGAAAGATAATTCCGAAAAAATTATTCCTAATCAATCTTTTTTCACGGATACTTTTACAACCTTTACTGGGAGCGATCGCATTATCCGAAATTCCCTGACCATCGGGGCAGGCTATGATGCTAATCCCCAAAAAGTTATTGAGCTTTTGTTAGCTCTGGCTGACGAACATATTCATATTCTCAAAGATCCCAAACCGTCAGCTTTTTTAATTCAATTCGCAGACTCTAGTATTAACTATGAATTGACTTTTTATTTAGATGATCCCACCATTGGTAAAACGGTCAAAAGTGATCTGAGCCGTGAACTGTGGCAACGATTTGCTGAAAATGGCATCGAAATTCCTTTTCCTCAACAGGATATTCATATACGCAGTCATGTCAATAGTAATCCGTCTTCTCCTAGTGACGAGGATTCAGCAAAAATTAAGCAAAATTAAAGCCTGAAGGGTTACAATCATTAATAACTCTACTCTCGGTAGTATTAACCTCCCACTATCAAAAATATAAAGAGTCTCTATAAACCTTCCCTCGTTTTTCAATCGTCTTACACAATGATCAATTTCTTACCAAAATCTTCCTATCTTGGCGCAATCTCTATTCTCGGAATACTGCAATTAGTTTGTCTTCCTACCGATCTCAGCGCGCAAACAGTCCCTTCCTTACCGAAAACCCCCTTCATTCCCTCTCCTCAAAATCAAATTCCTAAAATTCCTACTCTTCCTTTGCCTGGAGATCAAATCCCTAATGCTCAAGATAGTTTAAAAAGTCCTCAACTAGATGATATTACTAATACTCCAACTCAGTTAACGACTTGGGTTTGTAATAATGGCGATCGCCAAATTGCAGTTGAAACCAAAGAAATTAGTTTTTGGAATCAGCTAACCGAAGCCAATAAAGATTGGAAATGCGCTCAAAGTATTCCCACGATTGCTAATAAAAAGCGTAGTTTTTCCTGTGAACCCAATGACTCGATGGGACTAATCAGTGTTTATTGGCTCCAGGGAAAGGGCGGAAAAACAACGATGTCGGGCTGGATGGATAGCTTGGCAAATAAATATAATATGGTTTGTACTCGAACCGAAACGAATGTTTATTGGGAATAGTTCACATAAAACAATTAATCAAAAATATGACTTTACAAAAGTATGCTAATCGTCTTGCTATTGGGATTTTGTGCGGCTCGCTGATCGGATTAAATACTGCTTTTTTGGTACAGGCGAACCCTTTGTCTTCTAGTCTTATCGCCCAGACCTCGACAACCAAAGGACAAACTTTAACCCCGAAAATTTTAGCCAATGCGACCTATCAAATTCCCGATCGCGGTTCCGTAACCCTAACGAATGGGCAATACCAAGGCGATCAGTTCTCGGTAACCTTGGGAAAAACGATCGCCATTGGAGATCTCAATCAAGATGGCACCGATGATGCGGCGGTTATCTTAGCGTTAGAAACAGGTGGTTCTGGGACGTTTATGTATTTGGCCGCAGTGACCCAATCCCCAACGGATAATCTGCCGAGTAATCCTGATACTTATTTCTTAGGCGATCGGGTACAAATTAAGAGCCTAACGATTAAAAATGGGGCGATACGGGTCAAAATGCTCAAGGCAAAGCCGACCGATCCGATGTGCTGTCCGACGGATACCATCATTCAAGCCTATCAGCTCAATAACACCGCAGGAACCCTCAGTCCTATAACGTTAACGGAAAAAGACAAGCAACAAATTTTGATTGAAGATGTCCCGTCACCCTCCTTGGGCGATGGTGATAATGTTCCTATGGCTCCTGGACTCGGTGAAATTCAAATCAAGTTCTAAGGCAAGAGTTTCTCCTGAATCAGACAATCCCTGTTATTGGGATTTTTTTGCCTATAGAAGACTCTCTGAAAGGGTTCTGGAATGGCCGAAATGCTTATTTTTGCAGGATAGAGAGCTTATTCTTGTCGAGAGTAAGCCCTCCCATAGTCCTCAGTTAAACTAATGGCTAACCGTTTTTCTTTAACTCTGCTCGTAGACGCTTGAGTTCGTTTTCTAGTTCGCGAATTTTGACATCCTTGTCATCGCTTGACTCAGTCATCACAAATTCGCTAATCGCCTTGACTTCCTCTTCATTTTGTAAAGCCAAAATGACCTTCGTGACCACCGATGCCACAATCCCTCGACGATCATTTTCAGACTTAAAGGGAGGATAAATGAGCAGCTTATCGATGATCGCAAGAGCCTTTTTATTCCTGATATCGATAGACAACATAAGAGCGCACCTCTGCACATAACAATATTTACTGTATTTACTCTATCTCTTTTCGTTTCTTTTTTCTACTTCTTTTGCCAATGGGACTGGCTGACTGGATTTTGAGGTAAAATCTTGGTTGCTCCCTGGACTTCCTCTCCTCCATTTACTGATTAAGTTGGTTGGAATCCATCATCATTCCTGTTTTCTTTCCTGCAATTCAAACAATTCAACTAAACCCACCGTCCCGACAAAAAAAGTATAGACCCCCGATGCGATCGCTGGCTGATTACGAGAAGGAGCATAAATAAAAGCAATGATCCCTTCTAGAAAATGAGCAACCAAAGCAAAGCGTCCAATCCAGAGCAAAGGAAAAGGTAAATCGAGGGGAGTCATCTGACTTCGTAAAGCGTAGAGATTCCCTAGCTCCAGTCCCAATACACCGATAATAAGAGTTGTGGAAATGATCTTGATGATTGTCACTAAGCGTTTTGGCATGGAAGTTTAAAACCTACATCTAATTTTTTTGGAGACCCATTGTCTATTAAAACAGAAAAATCAGGTTAAAATCAGGAAAATTTGACCTAATTGACCTATTGACCTATTGACATTAATTTTATTTTCGATTTTCAGAAAATATTGACATAGGGCTTGGGCAGTGTAATGATGATAGTTTGTGTGAACTTTAGTAATTCAAGAGACCCTTGGCTAACGTTATTGTGATCGGCGCTCAGTGGGGCGACGAAGGAAAAGGAAAAATTACCGATTTATTAAGTCGGTCAGCCGATGTTGTCGTTCGTCCCCAGGGGGGAGTCAACGCCGGACACACCATTGTAGTTAAAGGCCAGACATTCAAATTACATTTAATCCCGTCAGGTATTCTTTATCCTGATACCGAATGTATTATTGGCTCAGGGACAGTAATCGATCCCAAAATTCTTCTTCAGGAATTTGACCAGTTAGAACGACTGAATGTCTCTGCTGTTAACCTCTTTATTTCTCAGACCGCCCATGTCACGATGCCCTATCATCGATTGATTGATCAGGCTTCTGAAGAACAACGGGGGAAACATAAAATCGGGACAACAGGGCGAGGAATTGGGCCGACCTATGCCGATAAATCTGAACGCACTGGCATTCGCGTCATTGACTTGATGGATGCAGACACACTGCGAAAAAGATTAACCTGGGCGATTAACTATAACAATGTTATTTTAGAAAAACTCTATAATCTTGCGCCCCTTGACCCAGAAGAGGTGATTAAGGAATATCAAGTCTATGCCGATCGATTGCGCCCCCATGTGATCGATAGTTCTTTAAAGATCTATGACGCGATCCAGCACCGAAAAAATATTCTCTTTGAAGGCGCGCAAGGCACGTTATTAGACCTGGATCACGGAACCTATCCCTACGTCACCTCTTCCAATCCGATCGCGGGGGGCTTGTGTGGGTTCTGGCATTGGCCCGACGATGATTGATCGGGTGATTGGGGTCGCAAAAGCTTATACCACCCGTGTGGGAGAAGGGCCTTTTCCAACGGAATTGGACGGAGAGCTAAACCAAATGCTCTGCGATCGCGGGGCCGAATTTGGGACGACTACTGGTCGCCGCCGTCGCTGTGGCTGGTTTGATGGCGTAATTGGACGCTATGCCGTTCGGATCAATGGATTAGATTGTTTGGCCATCACTAAATTAGACGTTCTAGATGAATTAGACGAAATCAAAGTCTGTGTTGCCTACGAACTCGATGGCAAAACCTGTGATCATTTTCCTGGTAATGCCAGTGAATTTGCTCGCTGTAAGCCCATTTATAAAACGCTTCCTGGGTGGAAAACTTCCACTGAAGAATGTCGTTTGCTCGAAGATTTACCGAAGCAAGCCCTAGATTATCTCAAGTTTCTGGCAGAATTAATGGCTGTTCCCATTGCGATCGTCTCTTTAGGGGCAAGTCGAGATCAGACCATTATTGTAGAAGATCCCATTCATGGGCCAAAACGGGCCTTATTGGATGCTAATGGCTCTCCCGTTGTTTCTTCCAGTTAGCTCACCTAGTTTGATTTTCCCTTTTTCCCACCACTATTAACCTTTATTCCCATCGAATTGCTATGTCTCTTACCATTGAATGTCAAAAACGTGCTGAAAATAGTAAACCTAACGCTTTGCGTCGTGAAGGCTTAGTTCCTGCGAATCTCTATGGTCACAAAGGAGCTGAATCTATTTCCTTAATGGTCAATACCAAAGAAGCAACGAACTTGCTTAAAAAAGCAAAGGCCAATAAAACCTTGATCGATGTTAAAGTTCCCGAACTCTCCTGGGAAGGAAAAGCGGTCATTCGCGAAATTCAAGCCCATCCTTGGAAAAAAACACTCTATCATCTCAGTTTTTTCTACATTGCTAACCCAGAATCCTTTGAAACGGAAGCTGAGTAAAGCTGAATAAAGCCGCGAGGCGATCGCCATCAAACTCAAAAAACATATCAATCAATACAATCAAAGGGGATAGAAGAACCAGCTAATCTATCCTCTTTTTCTATGCTTACCCCAAAATAGTGAAGTTGTTTTGATGCAACGACTCCTTTACAATAAACTGAATAAATTGCGAGTCAGTTTCACAATAAACTACAACCGCTTTCGGGAAAGCAATCAGAGATTTATGACAACATTTCCCCTTCCCACCGTTAGTGACCTTAAAACTCCTCGATTTTGGCTATTAGGCTTGGCAGGTTGCCTCGTTGCCATCCACTTTACCCTAACCGACCGAACTGATGATGCCCAAGACTTTCTGGGTTTAAGTATCCTCGTCTGGTTTGCAGTGGGTTCCCTCATTAATCGCAAACGTCAATCCCTCCAGTTAGAGAGTGGCGTTGGGGCGACCCTATTAGGAGCATTTTTAATTGGGATCATCTTACTAAGGACTGCCAATGCAACCGTCAATCCAGGCCTAAGTTTTATTCCCCTGGTGGGAGGATTCGGATTAGCGTTAATTGCTTCTGGTTTTAAGGGGATTCGTCAATATTGGCGAGAATTAATTATTTTAGGGCTATTAGCCGTCCCTAAAGAGTTGGGGTTAGGCATCTTTAATGTTTCTCATTTTTTATCCTTGTTAATCACAAAAATTGTTAGCTTTGTTTTGTGGTATATGGGTTTCCAAGTTTCTACCCAAGCTAATCAAATCTTGCTTCCCTCTGGAGGCATTATTGTCAATGATGCCTGTGCGGGAGTGGGTAATCTTATTTACTTGATTAGAGTTTCTATTATTTTTTCTGTTGGTATTTCCTCTCTCAAGCCGAAAAAACATTTTTTTTGTCCCCATTGTTGCTTTGGCCTTAGCCTTTCTGATGAATCTGATACGAGTAGGACTCTTGACTGTTCTTAGCCCAAATAATCCAGATGCCTTTGCCTATTGGCACGAAGGAACGGGGTCTTTGACGTTTACTTTTACGGTTGTCATCATTTTTGGTTTTTATTATCTTTTTCTATTGCAACGAGAAAATGCCAAGTCATGAAATTATCTAGCAATCTAACAACAGAATCTAAGGATAATGCCGATCAACCTTTTCTTTCAACTTCTGACCTTAATCAACCCTGGAATCTATTTAGACGAGTTGTTTTGGTAACTCTTTTAGGTAGTGCCGCGATCGCCTTAACTAAAGTAGTGTTTTTTCCTGCCTTAAATCAAAATCCTCCTGTTGTTTTTCCCGACGAGATACCCCTTCCCGAATGGCAGTTAGAAGTCCGTCCCGAAAAAGAAGCATCCCTATCCCAGCCCGATGCCGATAAATTATTAGGTTTTGTCAACGGGAAGTCCTACCAATATCGACAGGGAAACCAACGATTAACCATAAATATGCGATATTTTTCACCCACAGTCGGGGATGTTCAGCCGATTTAGGCCACTACAACAACAAAACGATTCCGCCTTCTCTGGTGATTCGTGAAAAAAAAGAATTGGGTTATTATGGTGTTTTCACCCAAAATCAACAGCCCCACCTAACAACCTGTTTAACCCCCAGGGGTGGTAATATCTTTAAGCGAGAACAGTTCCTGAAAGTCCGCTATCAATCGGATATTCGACCAGAGCGTTTTCTACCTTGGGTGATTGGCAAAGTACCGCTTTTGGATAATCGTTGTTTATGGATTGATATGTCCCTGAGTGGAACCGAGCAGAATTCCCCATCGTCGGATTATTTAACCTTGGAAAAAGCCTGGGTCTCTTGGAATGGATATTGGCGATCGCGCTTTGAGCAATTTCTTCCCTAGCACAACTGTTGAAATTCAATTTCTTCAAACATTATTAAAATAACTTATGTTTCCTATAGACGATAATAGTTTACAAAACCCATTAGAAGATTTAGAAAATTTAGAAACTAGTGATGATATCGAAAGTATCCAAGAATTAGACTTTAGTTTTCGACAAGCGATTAGTATTTTACGCTTCTTGGGTTATGCCTTATTGCTGTTCACCTTGTTTAATCTGGCCGACACCCTTACACCCCTACAATTAATGAATCCCAACTGGGAATTTCAAATAATTGGGGCATTAGTTGAAAAGGTCGTTGTTCCCCTAATGGGATTTGTTCTCATCTTTACGGGAGCAAGGACGGAAAGAAGGCGTTGGGAAATGAAAGCGTTAGGGATTTTGTCCTGGTTAGCCCTAATCGTGGGTCTTATCTATTGTTTAATGCTTCCTTTGGGAATCGTTAACACTATTCGTATCAATGAAATTAACAAAACCCAAGTGACAAGTCAATTAGATAAACAAACAGCCCAAATTAAACAAGTTCAAACCCAATTATCCAGCATCAGCAATGAACAACAACTCAAGGAACTTTTAAACTTTTTAGAAAAAGGAGGAATTGCCATCACGCCCAAACCTGGAGAACCCGTTGAAACCGTCAAAAAAGATCTGAAGACTTTTATGACTGGTGCAGAAGAGCGATTAAACAATCAAGCCAAAGAAGCCCTTTCTAAGCAATCCTTTGATTTAATTAAACGATCTGTCAAGTGGAATATTGGCGCATTGATTGCTGGAGTCTGGTTTATCGGAATTTGGCGGATGACCGACTGGGCAAGAAGATAATGGTATTTTTTACTAGCCTCTTTCAGAGATAAAATTTATCCATAACTTAAAAATTCTCTACGACAAAAATGTTAAGACAGCCCATTGGTGAGCAGAGTTCATTTACCAATCTGACTGTCTTTTTTTGCTATCTCAAGATTTTTTGACTGGGAAACTTGTTTAATAACCATTTGGGTACTCACTTCCAAGAAACTTCTGATATCTAAAACCCTACATTGAGAGAACATTTCAAGTAATACAATGGGATCAGTCTGACCTCATTGATAGCGATATGTAGTTATAGGAGATACGACCAAGGATTTTAGATAGAAACATTAAAAATACCTTTCCCAGGAAAATACTGTTATATTTGCCAGATAGAATTTTTTAACCTAGAATGACCAATAGAATTCTATTAAATTTTTATTTTAGTTTTAACGTTTCAACTTATCTTTGTCGCGATGGGGAGTTCGTCAATAATGAATCTTAAACATCTCTCTTTCAGCTTAGCCTTGACGGGGCTAGGGATTATTTCTCTAACTACCCAAGCCCAAGCCTATGAATTCAACTTTATTGGTAGCAATAACAACACTTATAACTTCGAGTTTGTCACTAACGGCCCAACTGACATCATTAAAGAAGAAGATGAGTTGAGCATTAGCGGTTTTAATGGGATTTCAGGGATACAGTTGACTAAGTATATCGACGATGTGCCACAAGTTTTACTAGCATCCGATTCATTTAAAACAACCTCTTACACTCCAGATACGGCTATTTTTACCGTAACTGCTAAGTTCGTTGGTATATCTAGGCCTACTCGTTACCAGACTTTTTCCATTACTACGACAGGTACTCCGACAGGTGTCCCTTCTGGTTTTGTGAATGCCAAGTTTCGTGGGAATTTTCTTGCTCCTACACCCGTTCCTGAACCTTTGACCATTTTGGGTTCCTTAGCGGCTTTGGGTTTTGGCTCTCGTTGTCAAAAAGAGTTTGCTAAAAAGAAATCTGCTAATGCAGAAGAAACTTTAGAAGAGGCTTAGGCTTGACGAAATAATCAAGCAAGTTTCGCTGACTGTTGATAAATTTTGATAAGCCTGTTAACGTCTCTTGCAGAAATGGGGGATGTTTTGTATTGGGTCATAAAACAGCAAGTCTTTTTTCATAGAGGCGATCGCCCTGCCTTAATTTACATTCTATTTGCCAGATAAGATTTTGTACCTTAGAATGGCCGTTTAGAATCTCTCTAAATTTTACATTTTGGGTTTAACACCCTAATTTATTTATTCTTCTCGTGATGGGGAGTGCGTTCATGATGAATTTCAAAAAACTTTCTCTAGGCTTGACAGTAGCAGGTTTAACTTTTGTAACCTTGACTTCTAAAGCTCAGGCTTTCCAATTCTTTTACCTCAATTCGTCTCAGAGTTCGACTGCTGGCTTCTTTGATTTTAACTTTGAGTTTCAGGCTGATCCTGATGATGTCATTTTACCTAATCAGTCCCTAGTAATCAGTGGTTTTGATCAAGTGAAATCGGCATCTTTGCCTGACCCTCAGATAAATCAAGCGGGAGTCATTTATTCTGATTCAACCTTTGATCCTGACAAGACTGCTGTTCATGACACATTTGTCACTTTTAAGACAATCGGTGAATTAGCCGCCCAACGTCGTGCTGTTAGATTCCAAACCTTTACTGTGACCGCGACAGGTGTCCCTTCTGGTTTTGTCAATCCTAATTTTGGTGGTAATCCCTTAGCTCCTACTCCCGTTCCTGAGCCTTTGACAATTCTGGGATCTCTTGCCGCTTTAGGCTTCGGCTCTCGCTGTCAAAAAGAATTTGCTAAAAAGCAATCTGCTAATTCAGAAGAAGCTTAGGATTTAGCCAATGGCCAACCCAATTGCGTTGACTGTTGATAAATTCTAATAAGCGTGTTGACGTCCCTTGTAGAAATGGGGGGCGATTTTTTTGTCTGGGAATAAAACATGACATCTGCTTCGACGGGACTGTGACCCCAAATTCCCAAGGCATGGCCTAATTCGTGGCGAATAGCCGCTAGGGTTGCAGTGGGACTCAGCCCTGGTTTGATTTGAATGGTCATACGAGCAAGCACAAGGGTCGGATTGGTTTCGGTTGAATAAAATTGATAACGGGTTTGGGCTGTTCGAGCGCGGGGAATTTCAATTTGTCCTGTGGCGGGGTCAATCTTTCTTCCTAAAGGCGGTTCCAGGCGTTGAATCAGAATATCTGCTTGTTCAATATCTTTGACTTCTCTGAGTGGCAAATAAACATTCCAATCCGCGATCGCCTGGAGGACGGCTTCTGTCCATTGCTGAAAGCGTTGATAACTCGCTGATGAATCGTTCGTTTCGGGGGGGCGATCGAGATAGACTTTAATGGGAAATTCAGACCAAATCAAATAGCCTACAGGGGTTGATTGAATTTGATCAAAATAGTCACCTGCTTTGAGGTCGGAAGAAAGTTTTGCCAAACTAGGCGGTAGGGGATGGATTTTGAGAGGGGGAAGAGAAGATGGATTGGCCGCCGTTATCGATAAGGGATTCCCAATAACGAAAAATAGACTGGCAACGACTACCAGCCCTAAATAAAATTTTCTTGCTCGTTTTAGCCGTTTATTTAGCCAACCAACCTGCACTCAGTACCACCGTTAGACTCATGAAAATGCTACTCAATGTCCAAGTAATTTGATTCAGGGTTTTTTCTGCACTTTTGGCACTGGTAAATAATTGAGACTGGCCACCAATACCGCCGAGTCCGTCACCTTTGGGGCTATGGAGCAACACAAGCACCACTAAAAGGGCGCCGCAGAGATAGTCCAAATGATGCGAATTAGATCTACAAGAGTCATAGGGTTGATTTTCTTTCAAAAAGGGTCAATAGGTAACGATTAACTAAATTTAACGAGCAATCCGCACAGGGGTACGAGAAACTTTCGTTTCTACTAGGGGAGACTCAATTAAGGATTCTCCCGACATTTCCGAGGGTTTAGGTAATTGCAAAATATCGAGAATCGTTGGAGCAATATCGGCTAACCGTCCACCTTCTCGTAGTTTAACATCTCCCCCATGCCCTAGAATTTTTCTGCCCTCTCCCTCGACTAAAATTAGGGGAACGGGATTGGTAGTGTGAGCTGTCCAAGGATTGCCGTTTTCATCACTCATATATTCTGCGTTACCATGATCGGCGGTAATAATCGCTGTGCCTCCCATTTTACTGATACTGCTCAGTAATTTCCCGATACATTGATCAACGGTTTGGATGGCAGTAATGGCGGCTTCTAGATTGCCTGTATGACCCACCATATCGGGATTCGCATAGTTCATGACGACGAGGGTATAAATTCCTTTTTTGATCGCAGTACAGGCCGCATCGGTAACTTTCGCCGCAGACATCGCAGGAGATTGGTCATAGGTCGCGACCATTGGGCTTTGAATTAATTCTCGGTCTTCCCCTTCAAAGGGATTTTCGAGTCCCCCATTAAAAAAGTAGGTAACGTGAGGATATTTTTCCGTTTCAGCCGTCCGAAATTGTTTAAAGCCTTCCCTAGCAATCACTTCACCCAGAATATTATTTAAGTTTTGGGGTTCAAAGGCGACTTTAACGGGTAAATGGGGATCGTATTGGGTAAGGGTGACAAAACTCAACGGTTCGATCCTTTCCCGCTCAAAACCATCAAAACTGGGATTGAGCAGGGCATAACACATTTGTCGAGAGCGATCGGGGCGGAAATTGAAGAAGATTACACCATCGCCAGGTTCAATGGCTCCATTGGTAATGCGTGTGGGGGGAATGAATTCGTCGGTAATATCCTGGGCATAGTAATCCTTTAGGACTTGAATGGCAGTACGCCCATCTCCTAGACCTTCTTCGGTGATCACGTCGTAGGCTTTTTTAACCCTGTCCCATCGGCGATCGCGATCCATTGCGAAGTAACGTCCACTGAGGGTAGAAATCCGACCGATCCCAATTTGATCAATATGATTCTGGATGCTGGTTAGGGCATTAACGCCTTCGGTGGTACGAGTGTCGGCCCATCGGTGATGGCATGAACACAAACATTGCCCAAGCCTTTTAACTTCGCCAGATCTAGCAGCCCTAATAAATGATCTAAATGGGAATGCACGCCACCATCAGAACAAAGTCCGATTAAATGAAGCTTACTTTGGCGATCGCGGACATCCTTACAAACCGCTAACAATGCTGAGTTTTCAAACAATGTTTTGTCTTCTACTGCATCGGAAATTCGCACCAATTCCTGGGGAACCACCTGGCCAGCACCGAGGTTAAGATGACCGACTTCTGAATTACCCATTTGTCCCTTGGGAAGGCCGACATCCTTACCAGAGGTATTGATCAGAGTTGACGGATAGGTTTCCATCACACTATCCATAATCGGAGTTTTAGCCAACGCGATCGCATTAGCCCGTTCGTTTTGACGATAACCCCAACCGTCTAGAATAACTAACACCACCGGAGAGACAGGTGCCTGCACCATGTTAATTGCCCTATTTCTTCAGTTACTTTTCTTTATGCCCATAGATGATAGCATTGACCGTTGCTTTTGTCTCCAGATTCATTTAATTCAATCTATCTTTGAGTTTAAGGTGAAAGGCAGCTCAATCAGGATTAGGACAAATCAAAACTTACAGAATAGGTTGAAAACAGTATGGGGAATGGGAAATTGACGGGGCAAGGTTGGTTCTGAACGCCCCAAAATATGAAAGAATTATGAGAAGCTTTAAAATAATCCCCGTTTGTTACTGCCATGAGTTGCCTGCGTCAATGGTTTGTCCGCCTTGTTTCTCGTTTTCCCATTTTTAAAAAACTCTTGGGGATAGGTTGGAAAGTCGTTTTAACCGAAACCTTGATTGAGATCCCGTTTTTAATATTGGAGTCCTCTATCTTGATGCGTTTCCTGTTTGGATTTACTTTGGGCTTAACCCTGTGGCAGTATCTCGTTATCGCCTGTAGTCTTTACTTGCTGATTGAAGGAGGACGTTGGGCATTTGCCCGTTACTTTCGCAAGTCAAAGAATTATCAATTTTTTAAGCAAGAAAGGGAACTATTTCAGCTTTTTCTGGATGGAATTGCCCACTTACGCCGTAAACCAGACGCTTAGGGACAAAATAACTTTAGGAAAGAGTTTATTCTGCTTTCTGCACTATTGAGACGAAAGGCGCGATTGTTTTTCTCCAAAAAGCCAAAAGACTGGCAAACTAAATCTCTTGCTCTGGCTGGATTCCTAAAGAACGCATTTGGGCAAGCAGGGATTCTAATTGCTGTTGCGCGATATCCGCTCTTTGTCGCTCTAAATTAAGTTGTTCTTCCGTCGTCAAATAGCGATCGCTCTGATGATTAAACCAAGTTAAAACTTCGCGACCGAGAGGATCTAAGGGCAAATCACATCGACCAATTCCCAAGCCAATTTCTGGCATCCAAAAGGGTTCACCTTTTTGTAACTGATAATTTCCTTCCACCAATTTATAAACTTCAAAGGGTAAATGGCGATCGCGTTGCCAAAATTGGGGATTATAAATGACATAATAATTTACCCCTAGTTGACGATAAATAGTCATTTTTTCATCGTATTCTCCTCCTGGTGATTGAGAAACGACTTCTAGCGCGAAGATAGGAACGATTTCTTGCTCTTCCCAGACCACATAACTGCGGCGAGATTTACCTGAGCGACGACGTTCTACTCCCAAACTAAGAAAAGCATCGGGAACCACTGGCACTCTCGGATTTAACCCTGTCGTATGGTAAACCCCCATATCCACCGCAAAAAACCAATCTCCACGGTGCTTCCAAATGGATTCCAGCAGAAACAGGAGAAAATTGGGGACAAAATTTTGATCTTCGTTATCCACAGGTATGTCGTCTGAGTCAATCAGGTCATCACTACTGGGCAAAATTTGCAGGTTGGTTTTCAGCATTCGCTAACTCTCGTCCTTATCTTTGCAATCAAATCTCGATTATCAATAGTGAGGATGGTCGGCGAATTCTAGTGAGCTTAACCCTATTCGCCATATTTTCGATTAATGTTCTAGATCTTCGATTAATTTGGGAACTGCCGCCGTTAAAACCTCTGGGCCATTTTCCGTTACCAAAACATCATCTTCTATCCGAATGCCAATCCCACGCCATTTTTCGGGGATTTCGGGTTGACCTTCAAAGGGTTTAATATCAGGGCCAATATAAATCCCTGGTTCTACGGTTAAAACATTACCTGATTGCAGCGATCGCCAACTTTCGGCTCCCACTTTATAGAATCCTGCATCATGGACATCCAATCCTAACCAATGTCCAGTACGGTGCATATAAAAAGGCTTATATTTTTCTTCTTTAATAATTTCTTCAATATCGCCAATTAATAATCCTAAATCCATTAATCCTTCGACAATGGTTCGCACTGCCGTATCATGAAATTGATTATAAGGATTACTAACTTGTACCTGTTCAATCGCTTTTAATTGGGCCGCTAAAACGATTTCATAAAGGGCTTTTTGTTCGGGCGTAAATTTACCACTAACGGGAAAAGTCCGAGTAATATCTCCGTTGTAATATTCGTAGGAACAGCCCGCATCAATCAGGATTAAATCATTTTCTTGAACCTGTTGATCGTTGTTGATATAGTGCAGAATACAGGCATTGGCTCCAGATGCCACAATGGAAGGATAGGCGGTTCCCATGCCTCCTTGTAATCGAAACGTGTGGGCAATTTCTGCTTCGATTTGGTATTCATAATGTCCCACTTTGGCAAATTCCCTGGCGCGGTTATGGGCTTCGGCTGAAATGGCAGTTGCTTTTCGCAATAGATCAATTTCAGCTTCACTTTTGACTTGTCTTAGGGGGTGTAAAACGGGATGAATATTTTCTAAAGCCTGGGGGCCAGTTCCTCTTTTGGAATAACCCTGCATCATTTTTTGCCAATGATTTAAAACAACTTCATTAAAGTGGTGATCCCGACCTAAATGGTAATAGATGCGATCGCACTTTTCGAGATATTGGGGTAATTTTTCATCCAATTCACTAATGGGATAAGTAGCATCGGCTCCATACAATTCCTTCGCCCCTTCTACACCACAGCGATAACCCGTCCAAGTTTCTTTTTCAGGATCTTTAGGTTGGACAAAGAGAATAAATTTATGTTCTTCGTGGTGGGGCGCAAATACCGCAACGGCTTCGGCTTCATTAAAACCCGTTAAATAGAAAAAATCACTGTCTTGACGATAGACATACTCCACATCGTTGTGCATGACGGCGGTGGGCGCACTCTGGACAATGGCAGTTCCCTGACCGAGTTTTTCCATCAGGCGATCGCGGCGTTGACGATATTCGGCTTGACTAATTTTCATGGGTTCGATAGAGCTTGGGAGTAGGGTATAAGACTATGTTTTAATTTAACCTGATTTGGCTGAGATGGGGGTCTGATAAAACCGATAAACAACCGATCAACGGCGATCGCCTGGAAGATTAATCAATCAGAACTTCCTCTCCTGAATCACTCAAATCGGCTTGCCATTCCACATTGGGCATAGAGTCAAAAGCGTGGCGGACGTATTCTTCCCAGAGTCCCCGCATTTTGGCTAAATAGGGATCACCCAATCGTAATTGCAATTTATTGCGAATAATTAAACTATCCGCTTCATACATCACTAAATTAATAGGCGGGCCGACAGAAATATTAGATTTCATCGTAGAATCAATGGAAAGTAAGGCACATTTTGCCATTGCTTCTAAGGGCGTATCATAGGTAATTGTTCTATCCAATAAGGGCTTACCATACTTAGTTTCACCAATTTGTAAAAAAGGGGTTTCTTTGGTTGCTTGAATATAGTTTCCTTGGGGATAAATTAAATATAATTGGGTTTCTTCTCCCTTGATTTGTCCACCTAATAAAAAATTACAGTGATAATCAATGCCATCGGCTTCTAACCAAGGGCGATCGCGTTCTTGAATTTGACGAATCTTGCTTCCGATATAATCAGCCACATCAGAAAAACTGGAAATAGTGCGTAAATTAATCGCTTCTTCCGTGCGAATATCTCGCTTTAATTGATTAATGACTGCCTGCGTAACGGACAAATTTCCTGAAGTGCAGAGAATAATGGCACGCTCGTTTGCCACTGAAAAATCAAACAGTTTACGATAGGAAGAAGTATAGTCAACCCCCGCATTGGTTCGGGAGTCTGCTCCCATGACGATTCCAAAACGATTAATGAGTCCTAAACAGTAAGTCATCTTTAGAGAATAGAGGGTTAAGTTAACATTTTACAACTGTTTTTTCTCCTTATTCAAGTAATTTATCAAATTGGCGATCGCTTTTTGATGATTTCGAGTAATATCTCAGTGATTTGAATACGTCAAAGTAATAGGTATCAGATTATATAGTTATTTCAAATAAGGATGAGACACTATGCGGTACAGTATTGACGGATAATTTCGTCGAGAGATGTGCCAGGGTCAGCATACATCCTCGCTCGTTTTAGCGCACCAAAATCATGTTCAATATCGTTTAAATCAGGAGAATATTTGGGAAGAAATAGGATGTTATGCCCCGCTTCTTCTACTAACTGCCTGATCACCGTCTTTCGATGAATTGGCGCATTATCCATAATTAGTATTGATGGTATCGTTAGTGATGGTAGCAGAAATAGACTTAACCAACCTTCAAAACCCGACGCATCTAAACTTCCTTCAAATATCATTGGTGCAATAAAGTCTTTTTTCCCTTTCCTTCTTCCCGCTACCAAATTTTCTCTCTTTCCTCTCTTTCCTTGCTTTTCTCCATAGATTTTCTTCCCTTTTTTTGACCAAGCATACAAAATCGCTTGAAATTTTTCAAATCCTGATTCATCTATAAATACTAGACTTCCACTTCCATATATCTTAATCAGTTCTCTCAACATTCTGTAATACTTGATACGCTCTTCTCTATTTCTTTCTTGGTAACGTAACTCTTTTTTTTTCTGGTGATTCCCATCTTTTTTAATGCATAGGATATTGCACTTAAATGCACTCCAAACTTTTTTGCTCTTGTTACTAATCTGTCATTGGGATTTTCTTGTACGTCTTTTTCTAACGCTTTCCAATCCAATTTTCGATTACGATGTTCTACTATTATTGGTGCTAAATTTTCTCTTCCCAACCACCGATATATTGTTGCTCTACCTACCTGATAAATTTTTGATGCATAGGTTGGACTTCCTCCTTTTTCCACAAAATCCACTACTCTTTTTCTTAAGTCTAGACTGTAAGGCATATTTTTCAATCCTTTTATGATTTTTAACCAGTATACCTCATTTTTTTGTTGTCTTATCCTTATCTAAAATGACTATAATACCTTCATAAATACATTCATAGAGTAAGACTCTAGCAAAAATTCTAATTTTACTGGATATGATTACTAAAGATTTTTATAATATTATTGATAGTGAACTTTCTGGCACTGGTTCAGCCTGATTAAAAGTATAAAGCCTTGCTGCGTAAGAATTAGAGAAAAAAAGAAGTCAATATAAGCTTGGAAGATAACGACTTTAAAGTTACGTCGGATTAACGAGTATCATAATATAAGTAAATCAACTAAAAAAAGAAATAAACTATGTCAGTCCAAGAGATAAACCTAATACAAGAGTTTAATAATTCTATATTTCCCAATGGCAAAGAAAAAGAATTATT
>CAWEDJ010000088.1:0-10273 GCA_963807635.1 uncultured cyanobacterium | reverse complement strand
AGTTAGATTGTCCACTCTGATAACCCACATAGGCTGTGACTAATATCGAACAACCACTGACGGCCAATAGCATCACAATTAACTTAGATTTAATACTGATATGATTAAGCCATCGCATAAATAAAAAAGAAGAAGCTTCTTAACGGGAATGGTTTATTCCAAGACCGATGCCGTAGCTTAAAAGAAGGTGGTTAATAATACTGTATTGATTTAGGCAAATTGAATTGAGTTTTTCTGATTGTGTTTTTTTGCGGCAAGATTTAGGGGAAGAAGCGATCGCGTTTTATGGGTTTTAAATGAAGGGAGATTTACCATAAAATCCCCCCTTTCTCGGCCCATTAATCCGTGATAGCCTTTAACAAAACATCGGTGAGGGACATTCCCTGCATATCTTCAACGGTTACAGTGTCAACAATATCAAATTTTGCCCCCGCGCTTTGTAACTGATCATCTAAGGCTTTGAGAAAAGCAGTCGCCTTTTTATCTTGACCAACTTGAATCAGGGAAATGGCTAATTCTTCATCTCGATCAATTTTTTGTGTGGCCTGAATGATCAGACGAATTAAGGCTTTGCGATCGGTCGGTTCGCCGTCTGTAATAATAATAAACGTTTCCCCATTCGCCTTTGTTTGGTTAACGGCTTTGCGTTGGAAAAAATTTTCTAAACCATCTTCGAGGACACTGGCGAGATCGGTGCGACCCATCGGTTCATTTTCCGTATAGATGCGGGATACCTTCTCGGAAGTCACATTATCATATCGTCTAAATCTTCCCGAAAAAAGATAGACCGTAATCCCATCGGGGTCAATTTCTTCACATTTTTTGGCGAGGGCAATGGTTGACTCCTGGGCGATTTCCCAACGGGTTTTGCCATCGGGGGTATCAGAAGTCGCCATACTGCTACTTTTATCGATCATTAGGGTGTAATCGCGGTTTTCGAGGATGGAATTCGTACTCATAGATTGCTCCACAAATGGGGGTTAATTTTCTTTTAGCCTATTATGGTTCTAGAAAAATGTTCGAGAGATTGCATTCTAGTCTAGAACAGTGGGCAAAGAGAAAAAATCAGGATAATTATTCAGCTATCCTGAAAACCCTTAGAATTGTTTTGAGGAAGTTTTTAGGAAAAAATTAGGAAAAAATTTTAGTGTCATCCATTCACTGCGCCCATCCCCCTTGTCAATCGGTCAATCCTCTAGAGAATTCTCTGTGTGAGGCTTGTGGTTTTCCCTTGGTTAAACGTTATCTATGGGCAGTGGGGGATTGGATTAGGGCTTTTCAGGTAGGAGAGTTATTAGAGGAGCGATATTTACTGGAATCTCCCAATATTCTTTTGGATACTCTACCCGCCCAGATTCCTTTGGGATTAGAGGAAATTCCTCCGCTGATCATGCCCTATTTGAAATTATTTCCCCTGCGTCTCCATATTCCCCTGGTATATAGTTTTTTGCCCAGTCCCGATCCAGAGATAGATTTAAATGCTGGTTGTTGGAGTATGGGGCTTTACTCCTTAATGAGCAGGGAAAACCTCAGTATCCTCAGCTTTTTCCCCAATTAGCCGAAGTTTGGCAAGAGGCTTCTCCTTTGCGCCAATTGATTTGGTTAAGGCAAATGGTTCAGTTGTGGCGGCCTCTACAGTCACAAAAGGTGGTTTCGGGGTTGTTAGATCCTGCTTTAGTCCGCGTGAATGGGCCGAATATTCAGTTGTTGCAGTTACCCCTGGATTCCCATCATTACCATCGGATTAAAGAGTTGATGGTAGTCTGGTCAGATTTACTCCAAACAGCCCATCCTGCGATCGGGAATTTTTGTGAAGAGTTGGGAGAAAAATTAGGAAAGGGAAAAATTCCCCATGCCGATTATTTACTCTGCGCTATTAGAAGGGGCGATCGCGGAACTTGCCAAAAATTATGATTGCCAGTATCAAATCATAACGGCAACGGATAAGGGGCCAAGACGGGAGCATAACGAAGACGCCTGTTATCCCTCTGGTGGTGAGCTACAGGAAGGGAATCAACCCCAACAAACCCTAGTGATTATTTGTGATGGCATTGGTGGTCAAGATGCGGGAGAAATTGCGTCCCAATTGGCAACGGACGATTTATCCCAGGCTTACCCCCCTATTTGAGCAGTCGTCTAATTTATCACCCCAGGATTGGGTGAAGGGCATCAAACAGGCGATCAATGAAACGAATGATGTCATCTACGATCGCAATGAGCAGGAAAATCGTACCGACCGCGATCGCATGGGAACCACCCTGGTCATGAGTCTGGCTCACCATCAGGAATTATATTTTGCCAACGTGGGAGATTCCCGTCTCTATTGGATTACTGCGACCAGTTGTCAACAAATGACCGTCGATGATGATTTAGCTTCTAGGGAAGTGCGGCTGGGTTATGAACTTTATCGCAATGTCCAGCATTTTTCTCACTCAGGTTCCCTGACTCAAGCCCTCGGTATTATGGCTTCTGAGAGAATTCAACCCAGTATAGAGCGAGTATTACTAGAAGGAGAGGGGTTATTGCTTCTTTGTTCCGATGGACTTTCGGATTTAGACCGTATTGAACAATATTGGCAAACCGAATTACTCCCAATTTTGACAGGAGAGATTGATCTTCCCACTGCCCGCGATCGCCTAATGAAACTCGCCAACGAAAAAAATGGCCATGATAACGTCACGATCGCCCTAGTACACTATCAAGTTTCCCCTTCTACCGATGAGATTGCCCCTCTTTCCCTAACAGAGATTCAAGCCCGTCTTCCCAAGACCCGTAACCCAGAAACTTTAGCAGAAGTTCCCTCGGAAGATTCACCCCGAATCCTAACCCAAGCGGAAATTGATACCGAACCTAGTTCAGAAGAATCACCCGAAGAAACTATCCCCCCATCTCCCCCCCGTCAACCTCCCTTTTGGCAGTGGGTCTTACTCTGTTTAGCCACTCTCCTGTTTATCGGCTATACCGTGAGTCAGTGGTTGAATAAAACACCTGAACCCACACCCCTCGCCACGCCAGAAATGAATGTAACACCACCGCCACCGTCTGAATTGCCTTCTCCTGCGTCTTTCGCTAGTTGCTCCTTCTGATATTGCTTCTCCTATACCTTCCGTAACGCCTTCTTCTGTAACCCCGCCTCCTATTCTAGCCTCCCCGATACCGTCTCCTCCTTAGCATGGACTTTCGTAATATCAATACTCTCTGGGCTTCTCTTTTAGTAGAAACTCTCTATCGTTTAGGGCTGGTAACGGCGGTGCTTTGTCCTGATCTCGGCCTAGTCCCCTAACTATTGCCTTTGTCCAACACCTCCAGATCGAAACACTTCCTATTTTAGATGAACGATCGCCGCCTTTTTTGCACTAGGTCGGTGAAGCGATCGCGTAACCTGTTGTCTTAGTTTGTACCTCTGGCACCGCAGGAGCGAATTTTTATCCCGCTGTCATTGAAGCCAGGAAAGCCAGGTTCCTCTTCTGATTTTAACTGCCGATCGCCCGCGGAATTGCGCCATTGCCATGCAGGACAAACCATTGATCAAATCAAACTTTATGGCCATTATCCCAATTGGCAAACCGAATTAGCCTGGCTTCTTCAGCCTGAATCTTGCACTATTTACGTCAAACTCTAATTTATGCCTGGGAACAAACCCAGTTTCCCCGTGCAGGAGTTGTCCATCTCAATTGTCCTTTTCGGGAACCTCTTGCTCCTATCCCGCAACCTGATATTTTGGCTTTGCTAATTCCTTTGATCCAGAGATATTTTTTGCAGGAATTCAGCCTTCTTCCCTAGTTACCAATGCCTTTTCCTTAACCCTTCCTCCGTTTCCCAAACGAGGACTCATTATTGCAGGTCTGTATCAAGAGGGGCAACCTGGCCATTATTGTCAAGCGATCGCAGACATCGCAGAAATTTTAGATTATCCCGTCCTCACCGATGCTCTTTCCCCCGTCAGACACTTTGCCGAGCTTAATGCAAATTTAATTACTAATTATGATTTTATTTTAAGAAATCAAAATCAAGCCGAATTATTAACCCCAGAAATTGTCATTCAAATCGGAGAATTACCGACGAGTAAGCAATTACGCACTTGGTTAACCCAACAATATATTCCTCGTTATATTATTGATTCTTCTAGGGAAAATTATGATCCCTTGCACGGGAAAAGTATTCATCTTAGACTTTCTTGGCGGGATTTTTTCAGGGCAATTAAAAGAAAGTCAAAAAAAATTAAAAACAAATATTACAATTGAAGAAAATATTAAAAATCCTCAACTCTCAGATTATATTCATCAATGGAAAATTCTAAATCAAAAAATTCAAGATTCCATTGACAGAGATAATGATCGAAAGAGACGATTTATTTGAAGCTAAAATTCCCTGGCTATTAGCGGAATCCTTACCAAATCAGGCTCCCATTTTCATCGCCAATAGTATGCCTATTCGGGATGCAGAATTTTTTTGGAAATCCAATAATCAACAAACTATTCCCTATTTTAATCGAGGAGCTAATGGCATTGATGGACGCTTATCGACTGCTTTAGGCATTGCCCATCGAGATCAACCGACGATTTTATTAACAGGGGATTTATCTCTTTTACATGATACCAATGGCTTTTTACTCAGAGAAAAATTTGAGGGTCACTTAACTATTATTTTAATTAATAATAACGGTGGTGGGATTTTTGAAATGTTGGCGATCGCGGAAGAAACGACTTCTCAGGATTTATTTGAAGACTATTTTGCCACACCTCAAAATATTAATTTTTCCCAACTTGCTCTCACCTATGGAATTGAATATCAAAAAATTGAAAAATGGGAAACTTTGAAAAGATTATTGAATCCCCTGCCAATATCGGGAATTAGGTTACTAGAAATTGTTACCCATCGTAAATTAGATGCCCAATGGTTAAAAAAATACTTAAACTACTGGAGGTAAGCTGTCACGAATTTAGATTGCATAAGGATTTTGCTGATATAGCGGTATTCACATGAGTGAGGGGTAGTCGAATTATCATCCATCTTCATGAAAAGGTAAGTTACAGTAGCAACAATGAGTAAACCAATTATGAATATCCCTCAACGAAATTTGATTAAATGCCTCCACAATGACTTTCTCTAAATCAGCGTAAGTACGAGGTTCTCTAGAACGGATGATTTCTTTTACTTTTGACCAACAATTTTCAATCGGGGAAAAGTCAGGAAAATAGGGAGGGAGAAATTCTAGTCTAGCTCCTACCCCTTCTATTATGGGTCTAATATCTTTCTCTTTGTGGATAGAGGAATTGTCTAGTATTACGCAGGCTCCCTCCCATAAATTAGGAACTAGTAATTGAGCAATAAATGCCTCGAAGGTGAGACTATCTGATGCTCCCCATATATTGACAAATGCTATTATCCCCTTCAGGGCTATTGCTCCTATCATTGTCACGCTTTTTCCTCGACTTTTTGGAGCTATACCGTAGGCTCTCTTTCCTTTCTCTGCCCTGCCCTGAAGCCTTGTCATTCCTCGGTTTGAGGCTGCTTCATCAATAAATACCATGTCTTCAGACTTTACATCTTGAATTCTTTCCCAATACTCTACCCTCTCTTGCTGTACTCTTTCTGTATATCGCTCACTCGCGTGTATCGTTTTTTTTTACGCGTTAAATTTAGTCTTTTTAAGATCCGACTAATCGTTGAGTTCCTTACCACTACATTTGCTTCTTTTTCTAATTTGTATCTTAATTCATCCAAGGTTGCATCATTTTTTTCTTTTACCCACTCTCCTACTAGAATAATCTGCTCGCCAGACATTTTTAATTTCTGACCTCCACCATGCGGTTTCGGGCTTACATCTCCTGTCTCACGCCATTGCTTAATAATTTTCTCCACAAAGCTCAATGCAACTCTAAATCGCATTGCTAACTTCGCTTGAGATATTTTTTCTTCTTGATATACTTGAATTATTTTTTGGCGAAATTCTACAGAATAAGCTTTCATTATTTTTAATTAATACTTTACTAAACTCTTTTTTATATTTATACCTCATTCAAGTGAATTCCGCTATAATCTTATAACAAGGGGCTTAAGCCCCTTGCCTGTATGCGTTTAAAATAATGAATAGCTTAGCTGCATGATTTTGACTATTCTTAATAAATTTCAAGATGTTTACTCTAAAAATTATTGACCAAATTCTAAGCGTGCTTGCTCCACAATTTCCACCGTGACTTCATCTAGATTGGCTTCACGGGCTAACTGTTCAACCCGTTGTCGGGCTTGGGTACGAACAAAATAGGGAATATTTTTTAATTTTAGTTTGGCATCGGGTGTCCAATGCAGAGATTCATTAAAATCAAATTCACTCATATTTTTTCCTAACATATATTCTAAAAAAAGTTAATCAGATTAAGTTTAAAAAAATACTATCCTCCACTAATTTTGGCTTTATAGCCTAACTGGGTCAAGAGTTGTAGCAATTTATCTCGATGATCACCTTGAATTTCTAAGCTATTTTCCTTGACGGTTCCGCCACTACCACATTGGGTTTTAAGTTGTTTAAGCAGTTTGGCCAAGGTCTCAGCCGAACTCTGAAAGCCTGTAATGATGGTCACCGTTTTCCCTTTTCTTCCTGAACGAGAGGCTTGTATCCGCAAATTTTGTTGTTGGGGCGGTAAATCGGGAGTCGCTCTTTCGAGGGCTTCTGAGGAGAGAGGAGAGCCAAATTCCTGATAAACAATGCGATTTTTGGGGCTAGGAGGGTTTAGTTTGGTCATAAATCAGCAGAAATGAATGAAGGAATCTTTCCAAAACGGGTTAATGATTAATGTTAAGGTTATGATTAAATTTAACTATTTTGATTATTACATTTATGTTTCTTCATATTTTTAAGGCCCGTTGGTTGATTTTATTAAATATTGTTTTCATTTTTTCTGCGATCGCCTTGGGAGGAATGACGGACTGCCGAGCGGAATCTGCCCAAAGTAGCTTAAACGAGAAAGAACCGACGAATCTTGCACCTCTTAAAAAAGCATTGAATCGTTTTTTTCAATATGACCGCTACCAACTTTCTTCAGAAACAACGATGAAAGCGACAATGGAGGGCAGCAAGGTCAATATTATCAATAAAAATCAAACGATGATTGTTTTACCCAATCAATTTCGCTCAGAGATTCAGTACGAAGATAAAAAATATTTACTTGTTTCTGATGGAAAAACAACATGGATTTACGATCCCCAAAAGAATGACTATGCAGCAATGAGTGCTGAACAGTTTCAGGCTTCTGAGGATAGTATTTTAGTGGGTTTATCCTCTTCTTTTTATTGGAAATTGTGCGTTCTCTTCTAACAAATCAAGATAATGGAAGCATCAATCAAGCTGATCTTTTGCAATCAATTACTAACTTTTTTGTCGAAAATTATCAAGATGAAGGATTTATTTTTAAACAAACTAATCAGACAATAGAGGGTGAAGATTATCTACTTTATCATTATAAATCCGATGCGGAAAATGGCAGTTCATTCTTTGGGTTGATGCTAAAACCCAAACATTAAAGAAACTTCAAGTTCTAGGCGAAGATCAAGAGATTGCGGTAGAAATTACAGAAAATATTATTGAACAAAATTTTAATCTCATGACGGGAAATAATACGTTTCGTTTTATTCCGACTAGATGGATGACGAAGGTTGATACATTACCATTAGAAGCGTTTTAAGAAATAGGTAATTTTATTTATAAACCTTACGAACTAATTATGAAGAAGTCACAATCATCGACTCCGATTTGCCATTAACCTAACCGAAAGCGATCGCCGATAGCCAACTGCTAAAAACTACGATTAATTTAGATAGACTTAAGTTTTAGAGGTAAACCGTTCTTGGGCTGATTTAAACGCTTCTTTCATCACCAATTGAATCTGTTTCGGATCGGGTTTCTTGCCTCCCATCAAATCTCCAAAATAGACACAAGCTCCTTCCCCTAATGCCCAGGTATAGGCCGCCGCCCAAGAAGCCGCAATCACACTGCCGAAACCAGGTACAAATTTGATTAATTCCCGCCCCACTGCTTGAGCCAAAAATCCCCCCGCGATCGCACTGACAACTCCACCTGCTTGGGAAGGGGTTAAAATTTGTCCATACAATTTACCGAGTAAACCCACCAAAGAAACCTGTAAAGCCGTTAAAACAGGCATCGTCGCAAAGGGAAGGGGAACCGCCGCCAAGGTTGCCGCAATGATCGAAAAAGCTAGGCTATATCGTCGCCCCACATCTCGATAAAGATTCCCGATTTGTTTCATCGTTGCGCCATCTAATAATTGATGGATCGATCGCGCCTCGGCTTCAGGCAATAACTCCGCTAAAGTATCCCGTAGAGACTCTAATCCATAGAAAATCGGCGTATAACCATCGCTCTCCAAGGTAAAATCGATTAATATCTGACAGTTGGAGAAATCCCCAAAATTTTCCTTGATTTCTGTAAAAGCCCTGCTTATTTCAGGGAAATCGGGAGGATACACGGGATGATCGGTCATTTCAGTAGGATAAACTTCGTGGAGACAGGTAACAACTAATAAACAGGGAATTTGAGGATATTCCTGACGTAATTTTTGAATCACTTGTCGCAGAGTATCCGTGGCAAAATCATTAATCTTGACCGTCAGGATAAAGACCCGCCCGCGATGGGTAGATTCCTTGAGATCGTTGACCAATTCTTCGATAATTACATCAATATTTTGATTAATATCCCCTAAACCAACGGTATCCGTAAAAATGAGCAGGGGAACTTCCGCCGAGGGATAGGCATAACGCTGGGTATGTTGGGTGTGAGGTCGAAAGCCCTGACCAACAATCGCTTCAGAAACGCCCGTTAAACCCCGAATAATAGAGCTTTTCCCCGCCTGGGGTTTGCCGATTAGCAGGGCTTCGGTGGTGGGCAACTCAGCTCGAATTGTTTCTAAAATTTCGGCCATTTGCTCTTCATTGACCGTAAATCCTTTGACAATGCCCTGGGTTAGTTGTTCTACAGGAAGTAGCTTGTTGAGGTTGGTCGTGGTCGTGTTCCAGAGCCTGGCGAGATGATCGACCCAGGACGGAGCGACAGTCACCGCGTTGTCTACCAAAGATGTCTCATCGGTTACGGGTTCCACCGTTTCCACAGTTAAATTCACATTCTCGGCATTTTGTTCCTCTATCATGGCGTTATCAGTTAGGAAAACTAACGGGGCGCGGTTTCTTTTTCTAGGGTAGTCAATCCTGAGAGATTTTGCTCAGTTATGTCATCACTCAAAACAACAGACAAAAACTGACTTTTTCCGACTCTCATTTCTAGAAAGATCATTTATGCTGGAAAAATAATCATGATAAGCAGTCGAAACAAAAGTCTAGACCCCTAGTATGAATATTTCAGCTTAAGTCGCGATCGCCGCATCCTGAGCATCGTTTACAGGGTTAGTCCTAAAATTTTACCAATCTCAATTTATTAATTCAATTTTTTATAATGCTTAACAAATTTTTTAAAAAACGACTGGAAACCACGACCGAACCGATTCCATCTAAATCTCCAATTGTCGCTGAAGAAACCATTCAGCCGAAAGCAAAATTATCGATAGAAGAACAAAAAGAACGGCAAAAACAACGTAAACGATTAATCATTGATGAATTTGGTAAATCTGTTATAAATTTTCTTTACGATGACATTTGGACACCCTTACATATTATCGATTTTATAGAAGTTGATTTTCCCAAAGGTAGTCCCCTAAAAATCAGCATAGAGAATGCCATTAAAGAAAGCCTTGAAAACCATAAAGAAAACTTAAGAGGCAAAATTTATAAGCAATCTTTTAATCTGCAACCAGTATCTTTTAATGGTCGTTAAAGACCGTTATAACCAATCTATCACCTCCTTCAGAAATCGCGATCGCGATATAAACAAGCTCATCGAATTTTTCAATCCGACAGTTCATCGGCTACTTTTAGTCCGTCATTTTCGTCCTCCCATTCCAGATGATCTCTATCAATATGATGATGTTATGCTTCCTCCCCAATTTGAAGAAGCTTTAAAAGAAATTGTGAATTATTGCGATCTCAATTACAGTCTAGATAATGTGAATTTTAATAAATGGCAAAAATTAATTTATGACCTTAGTGATTCGGGTGTGATGTTACATTTTCCCAATAATCCCCAGGAACTTCCTTTGAAAGAATTGTTAAATTCTGACTATAGTAATATTGGCTATCACAAGATCACCGTTAAACAAATTCTCAAAGATACGGTAGAAAAACAAACAATTGTTATTCCCTTATT
>CAWEDJ010000087.1:0-6168 GCA_963807635.1 uncultured cyanobacterium | reverse complement strand
ATTAAATCCAGAATATGGGTTGAGTCGAGGTTAAATATTGCTCCAAGCCCCTCTCATTTAGATCCGTACATGAAGTAGGGTTGGCGACCAACGAGTTACCATTGCTGGCACTTTTCCAATCGCCCCCCTCCAAACGGCTTAACCAAGTTCAAAGCTTGTTACACCAAAAAGCTTATCAAAAGGTAAATTAGGAAACTCGCCTGTGTACATCCTTGCCGTTTCAAAGACTACTTTCATGCCCTGTTTTTCTGCTAAAGCAATAGCCTCTTGATTAACTTCTGGTGTATCAAGATAGAGTGGTTGTTGAGGCTCAACTTGAGATTTTAAGGACAGAAAAAGGGATTCTGCCAAAGTTGGATTATCGGCAAATAAGGGGCCAATTTTATAGCCTGAACGACAGGGACGAATAACACTATATCCTAATAATTTATTCTCTTCAATAATTCCCAAAGCTATACTTTCTCGCTGATTAAGCCATGACTTTAAAAATTCAGTGCGATCGCCAGGAAAAAAAGGACGATCATAGGTAATAACTCATTCGACTAAAATTTGCGACAGATTATAGCGGTATTCACATGAGTGAGGGGTAGTCGAATCATTATCCATCTTCATGAAAAGGTGAGTTACAGTAGCAACAATGAGTAAACCAATTATGAATATCCCTCAACGAAATTTGATTAAATGCCTCCACAATGACTTTCTCTAAATCAGCGTAAGTACGAGGTTCTCTAGAACGGATGATTTCTTTTACTTTTGACCAACAATTTTCAATCGGGGAAAAGTCAGGAGAATAGGGAGGGAGAAATTCTAGTCTAGCTCCTACCCCTTCTATTATGGGTCTAATATCTTTCTCTTTGTGGATAGAGGAATTGTCTAGTATTACGCAGGCTCCCTCCCATAAATTAGGAACTAGTAATTGAGCAATAAATGCCTCGAAGGTGAGACTATCTGATGCTCCCCATATATTGACAAATGCTATTATCCCCTTCAGGGCTATTGCTCCTATCATTGTCACGCTTTTTCCTCGACTTTTTGGAGCTATACCGTAGGCTCTCTTTCCTTTCTCTGCCCTGCCCTGAAGCCTTGTCATTCCTCGGTTTGAGGCTGCTTCATCAATAAATACCATGTCTTCAGACTTTACATCTTGAATTCTTTCCCAATACTCTACCCTCTCTTGCTGTACTCTTTCTGTATATCGCTCACTCGCGTGTATCGTTTTTTTTTTACGCGTTAAATTTAGTCTTTTTAAGATCCGACTAATCGTTGAGTTACTTACCACTACATTGCCTTCTTTTTCTAATTTTTGTCTTAATTCATCCAAGGTTGCATCATTTTTTTCTTTTACCCACTCTCCTACTAGAATAATCTGCTCGCCAGACATTTTTAATTTCTGACCTCCACCATGCGGTTTCGGGCTTACATCTCCTGTCTCACGCCATTGCTTAATAATTTTCTCCACAAAGCTCAATGCAACTCTAAATCGCATTGCTAACTTCGCTTGAGATATTTTTTCTTCTTGATATACTTGAATTATTTTTTGGCGAAATTCTACAGAATAAGCTTTCATTATTTTTAATTAATACTTTACTAAACTCTTTTTTATATTTATACCTCATTCAAGTGAATTCCGCTATATCTAGTATCTTTCCTAATTTATCGTCATTTAGGTCTTTTGCTCTAATTCCTTCCCCCAATAAATGTTCTAGGGCTTTTCCTTCAAAGAATTTACTAAATAAATATAAGGGCGCATTCACAAACCCTAATCCATTTAGAATCATCGCTTTTACTACTATTCCTGCACTAATCTTCTCTTGGGAGTTTTCTCCAATCTTGGGAGTTTTCTCCAATTTCTTGATTAATTATTTCTACCAACCCCATTTGGTCGACTATTCCCGCTATTATTCCTAAATGGTCTATATTTCTGATTTTTAGTTTATCCATTGTTTTTTCCAAATCACTATTTTACCTTTTTCTGTTTCTCTAGTTCATATAGTACAAATGTATTATCCCGTCCCTTGAGTCAACCTGCGGAATGCGGGTTATGAGGACTCTTTAAGGTCTAGTTGTATAAATGATTGGCTCTATTCAGATTTGGCTTGGTTTTTTGATTTGCCCCTAGACGCGATCGCTGAGGAGATTATTGGAGTTATTCAGGATGGGGGATTGATAAAACTGAAGGAATATTTAGAAGATTACCCAAACTTCGCTCAGGCTAAGCTTTTAGGGCTTCTATGGGGACTCATTGACACGGAACTTGGTTTTATGTCTGACCGATTGAAAACGTGAATAAAACTGACTGAAAGGGATAAGAAGGGACTTATCCCTAGTTTTGTTATGTTTAATTTGGCGTGGTTCAAAAACTTGGGAGAGGAGGGTAACACTTTTGAACTGAATAAATCTCTCAAAAGCCTATATGAAGGGAGTTTTAAGTTCAGTGTCTTCCCAAAAGTGTTACCTAAGTTTGAACTACGCCCAAAAATGGAACTGGAAACAATGCCTTTGGTTTTGAAGAAAATTTCAATGGCCCGTTCATCGCCGCCACTTTCCATTTTTAATTCGATTTTTTTAATGTCTCTGACGGCAATTCCCCAAATATTCGCTTGTAATCTCTGGAAAAATGTCCCATACTCCAAAATCCCCAATTTTCTGCAATCTGGGCAACAGTAACTTGGCTAGGATCACTCATTTTAAGATTACGCCGTACTCCATTTAATCGCTTAATTTTTAGATATTCCATCGGACTGATACCATAGAAATCCTGAACGCCGTAGGCCAGACTTCGTAGGTTGGTTTTAGCGGCAGTGCAGAGGTCTTTTAAAGTGAGGGGACGATCAATATTTTCTGTGATAAATTCCTCCAAAGCTTTGATCATGTTATAACGTCTCAGGTTGGGAAGGCGATCGCCAGAAAATTCACTATTAAATTGCAAGGCGTTAATCAACAATGGTAAACAATCTTCCATAATTAATTTGGGGGATTGAGTATTTTTTAGCCAACTGGAATTTGTTTGTAATAAATGTAAAAGCTGTCGTAAATAGGCTTTAAGTTTATCTAGCTCAATCGGATCAATCATAACAATATTTTTTTGAAAGAAACTCTCTTTAAAAGACTGACCATTAATTTTTTTAGTATATTGATAAAACAAATTTTTGTTAACTGAAATGATTCCGATTTTGCAGTCATTTGGCATCGTAACTTGGTTTTCAACAGTTGGATTTAATCCAAATAAAACATTTTGTTTTAAACGCTGATTGTGGGCTATGATGTCTCCCTGTTGAGACTTTAGTGGTGTGGCGAAAACAAAAGTATTTTTCGGTTTTTCCCCCACAATTTGCATGGCTTGATTCGTACTAGCATAAATAAATTGCAGCCCACTATACTGAGCGATCGCCAGTTCTCCCTGAAATCTTCCATAGCTCAGTTGAGTTGCGGTTAAGTTCCAATTATTACAAGCTTCTGTCCACTGGTCAAAATCTTCAAATAAGCGACTCGCATAAAAGGGATTTACTATTTCTTTCATCGTCACTGCCTGGATAATTGCACTATTTGTACCGATTAAATCTTACTGCCCAACCTTGTCACGCTTGTCAATCCACTAAAGTTGCAAATTTCGTATAAAGGATATTCAAGTTTTACCGATAAAATTAAATTGTATGTAAAACGTCATATTAATCACGAAAGACAAACCCTACCAACCCAAGGCATTTTTACCAGAACTCACGTCTTAAATCACTAACGGATGAAGTTCACGGGAGTGTTCACCATCTTAAACGTAAATAAATAAAAAGCGATCGCGCTTTCTTCCATTTCTATAAACTTTAAGGAAAACTCAAAAATGGCGACTAAACAACCAAACATTCTGATTATTTGGGGCGATGATATCGGTCAATCTAACCTCAGTTGTTACTCTCATGGCTTGATGGGTTATAAAACCCCAAATATTGATCGCATTGCCAAAGAAGGAATGTTATTTACCGATTCCTACGCCGAACAAAGTTGTACCGCAGGGCGATCAGCTTTTATTACAGGTCAATGTGTTTTTCGCACAGGTTTAAGTAAAGTCGGAATGCCTGGAGCCGATTTGGGAATGCGTGCTGAAGACCCCACGATCGCCGAATTATTAAAACCGATGGGTTACGCCACAGGTCAATTTGGCAAAAATCATTTGGGCGATAAAGATGAAATGTTGCCCACCAATCACGGTTTTGACGAATTTTTCGGTAATCTCTATCACCTCAATGCCGAAGAAGAACCCGAACTCCGCGATTATCCTCCTGCCGCCGACTTTCCTAATTACAGGAAAAATTTTGGCCCACGCGGTGTACTGCACTGTAAAGCAAATGCCGATGGAACCCAAACCATTGTCGATACGGGCGCGTTGACCAAAAAGCGGATGCAAACGATTGATGATGAAGTTCTCGCGAAAGCTAAGGATTTTATCGATCGCCAAGTCAAGGCCGATATTCCCTTCTTTGTATGGTTTAATACAACCCATATGCACTTCCGCACCCATGCAAAACCTGAGAGTTTAGGGCAGTCGGGACGTTGGCAATCGGAATACCATGATGTGATGATTGATCATGATAAATGTGTGGGTGAATTACTCGATTATCTGGATGCTCTCGGTATTACGGATAATACATTTGTCATGTATAGCACGGACAATGGCCCTCACATGAATTCCTGCCCGATGCAGGGATGACTCCTTTTCGGAGTGAAAAAAATACTAACTGGGAAGGAGCGTTTCGGGTTCCTAAATTGATTCGCTGGCCTGGTGTGATTGAACCTGGTACGATCTCCAATGAAATTGTCAGTCATCTGGATTGGTTGCCGACTTTAGTGGCGATCGCGGGTGATCCCGATATTAAGGAAAAACTGCTCAAGGGTCATCAGGCAGGGAATAAAACTTTTAAGGTGCATCTTGATGGTTATAATCTCGTGCCTTACCTGAAAGGAGAGGTGGAAAAAAGCCCACGCCTCGAATTTTTCTACTTCAGTGATGATGGTGATTTAATGGCTCTGCGTTATGACCATTGGAAGATCGTTTTCATGGAACAACGAGTAACGGGTACTTGCCAAATCTGGGCTGAACCTTTTGTCGTGTTGCGAGTTCCAAAACTGTTTAATCTCCGCACCGATCCCTATGAACGTGCCGATATTACCTCAAATACCTATTGGGATTGGATGTTTGATCATATTCCTTTAGTATTAGCCGCCCAACCTGTCGTTGCTCAGTTTATTTCAACTTTTGTAGAGTTTCCTCCGCGTCAAAAAGCGGCCAGCTTTACGGTTGATCAGGTGATGGAAAAAATTATGGATGGTATTACCAGTCACTAATTGTTGCTAATTTCTTGTATTAACTAGAGAAAAGGGATCTATTGTCTTGAATAAATCCCTTTTTCTTTAAAACTCCAGTAAATAATCACTTCACAAAGCAGTGACAAAACCAGTACCTTTTCTTTCATTTAGGAGTTTGCTTTGCATCGTACGCCTATTAATTTCCTGAAGATCTTCGTTTTCGGCTTAGCTTGTTTTCTGACCCCAAAGGCGATCGCCAACCCCACGCCAACAACGATCTTACTCCGTGACTCGACTGTTGCCGCGAAAAGTAGCGAAATTTTGCCATCCCAAGTGGCTGACTCTAACTCATGGGTAGAAACCGAACCCGCACTCCCACAAGGATCTGCTTCGCGACTCACTCCTGTTGAAAGTTCAAGTTTCAACGCCCAGATTAGTCGTTCTGCCCGTGACCTATTGCCCGATGAAGTCAAAGCAAGCGGATTTATGACTGCTCAGACAGACTCTCTGCCCTCAGAAGACTCAACAACTTCTGACCCAAGCAATCTGGCTGAACCAACAGAATCCGCAGACAATACACCCAAGGAAGACTCTACTGAGGCTGCATCGGTAACAGAACTGGCTAAAAAGGCGCAAAACCCGATCGCAAATCTAATTAGCCTACCCTTTCAAAACAACACGAATTTTGGCGTAGGTTCCCTAGACCGAACCCAGAATGTCTTAAATATCCAACCCGTTATTCCTGTTTCTCTCAGCGATGATTTACTACTGATTACCCGTACCATTGTCCCTGTCATTTACCAACCTGAACCACCGACCGGGGGAGGAGGAACCTTGGGTTTGGGAGACATGAATCCTCAATTTTATTCC
>CAWEDJ010000086.1:0-64171 GCA_963807635.1 uncultured cyanobacterium | reverse complement strand
TAGAGCTTGCTGAAAAAAGCTGAAAGCCTTATAAGAAAAGAGATGAGGGGATTTAGAGAGCAAAAAAAGTGCAAAAAAAAGGTCTAAAATGAGTGAAAAGGCTTGCACCCCTCCCCTTCCAGAGCATTGAACGATGTACCCCAAAAAAGAATCCGAAAAATCGACTGTTGAAAACTTCAAAATACCAAGTGAGTGGAAGCCAAAAGAAGAAAATCGTTGGGTAATCATGTCAAAAATAATTCCGTGGGAGGAATTTGAAGAAGAATATGCAAAACAATTTTCAGAAAATAAAGGAGCGACAGCCAAACCATTTAGGATGGCATTAGGGTCATTAATAATAAAAGAAATATTGAGAATAAGTGACCGAGAAACAGTAGAACAAATAAAAGAAAACCCTTACTTACAATATTTTATAGGACTAGAAGTATATGAAAATGAGGAGGCATTTGATGCGTCACTGTTAGTACATTTCCGTCAAAGAATAGGAATGGACTTGGTGAATCAAATAAATAAAGCAATGGTAAAAAAAGAAGAAGAAATATTATCAGAAGTAAAAGAAAAAAGTGAAGGGGAAAATCAGAATAGAGGAAAGCTATTAATAGATGCAACCTGTGCACCAGCAGGCATCAAATATCCAACAGATATAGGAATCTTGAATGAGGCAAGAGAAAAAACCGAAAAAATAATAGACAACTTGTATAAAAAAACTAAAAAAAAAGGAAAAAAACCAAGAACCTATAGAATAAGAGCCAGAAAAGATTACTTAAAATTGTCAAAAAAACGCCGTCCGTCGAGAAAAGAAAGGAGAAAGGGCATAAAAAAACAAATCCAATATATCAAAAGAAACCTTTCCCATATAGAAAAATTAAGAGAAGATAAAGAGGTCGCAAAATTAAGTAAAAAAGACGAAAAGATACTGTCGATAATACAAAAAGCCTATGAGCAACAAGTAGGAATGTATGAAAATAAAGAAAATAAGGTAGAAAATAGAATTGTGAGTTTGACTCAACCTCATGTTCGTCCCATTGTTAGAGGAAAAGCGGGAACGCCAGTAGAGTTTGGTGCAAAACTATCAGCAAGTTATGTGAATGGATATCTTTATTTATACCGATTAAGTTGGGATAATTATAATGAATCAGGCGACTTCAAAGGACAAATAGAAGAGTTTAAACGTGAGACAGGCTACTATCCCCAGTCTGTTCATGCTGATGCAATCTATCGCACAAGGGAAAATCGCGCTTTTTGTAAGGAGAAGGGAATTCGATTGAGTGGCCACCCTTGGGAAGACGACCCACAAATATTAGTCCAGAAAAAAAGAAAGAAGCTCTTCAAGATGAAAGAGACCGTAATGCTATTGAAGGCAAATTTGGTCAAGCAAAGAGACGATTTAGCCTCAATCGAGTTATGACAAAACTTCCTGATACCTCTGAAACCGCTATTGCTATCACCTTTTTAGTCATCAATCTTTTTGCCCTGCTTCGGCAGGTTTTACGTTTTTTTTGTCTTTTTCGGAAGAAGAGCTTATTTTTCTGCCCTCTTATTAGCCCAGCTTATGCTTTGTGTTGACAATTCATTTAACCCTTATGTTTTACTCGCCTTAAATTCATAAATTAATCCCCTCTTCCTGTTTTTTGACTTTTTCAGCAAGCCCTAATTATACTAAACTTTTGTTGATATAAATTGAGAAAGTAACTGATCAAAATCCGATTGAATTTCAAAAGCAACGGTAAATTCAGCAAATGCCCAACGACCATAGAAACCTAAATTATTTACTCCTGGAATCCAATAATTTCGCATGGTATTCGCCTTGTCTTTAGCATCTTCCCCCCGATAGCCTTTAATCTCCACAACTAAATTTAAAAGGTCAGAATGCCCATCATCAATTTGCACAATAAAATCGGGAATATATTTGCGTTGAATGGAACCATAGAGATAGGGAACTTCTAACCCTAAACCCTGATTTTTAATATAGGACTTAACGTTAGGATGGGATTCAGCGACACGACAAAATTCAGCCTCCCAATCACTATCACAGGCGACATAATTCACATGGCAACGACGAGGATCAGTCCGCCATAAATTCGTTTTAGAAGTGTTAAAATTAACATGAGCCGTTGAACCAATGGGATTATAGGCATCTGGAATCGCTTTAATCGGACGGTCTTCACCCCCGTAGGCTTCCGTAATGGCCGAACGAATGCGTTCACAGGCCATATCCGCAATTTCTTGATAAAGCACTTGAGCGGGATAGGTTTGTCCCGTACAGCGTAAATATCCCCCTTCTAACCATTGACGCGCAATGCGTTTAAGCTGTCCAAAGAGATAAAGTTTTGGGTCTTCTCCTGGGTCTCGATATTTCGTGTATAAAAGGTGTTTAGTGAGGTGATAAAGAATAGTAGATTGACGCATTCCCTCTAAATGTTTGACATTTAGCTCTACTTCTTCCCCAATAATTCCCTGCACCAAGACAACACAAGGCCCCACTAAATAAGGATTTAATTCTAATACCGAATCAGGCGTAAAATGAGCCGTTAATTCTTCACTGGGTAACTCAATTCGATAACCTTCAATACGCGGAAACTGAATGCCTACTGTATCACGCTCTGGACTAAGGGCTTTGATTTGTTGAGTTTTCTTCGGCTTCTTTGGTGTAGCGTCACGAATTTCTTGGGCTGTAAAATCAAAGGGAATACCCAAAATATCAGCATATTCCACATCAAATAAGCCCTCATCATTGAGTTCATAATTGAGACGGCGTAAGGCCCGACCCATCACTTGTTCACAGAGTAATTGAGTGCCAAAAGCCCGAACACCTAAAACATGAGTACAAGTATTCGTATCCCATCCTTCGGTAAGCATGGAAACCGAAACCACACAACGAACAGACTCACCTAATTTACCTTTCTTTCCGACTGTATTCATGACTTCCCTAAGCAAGTCTTGATCGGTGATTTTATCAATCTCATTGTGATCTTTACTTGTTCTTTGTCTCATGTCTCGTTTAAACGCTTTAATTTCTTCAGCCGCAATCGCCCGAAAATTACTTTCTAACGCATCTCCTGACTCTAGCTGTTTACTATCAATCAATAGAGTTCTCGGACGGGATAGGCGATCGCCCAAATCATCATAATTACGGAATAAGTTTAGACGACCTTGATGAAAAGTCGCTTTTTCTCCTGTTTTTCCTTTCTCTGTTTCTCGATGAAAACCTGAAATGAACTTATAAACTAAATTGGAAGTCGAAGTATTATTACAAACCACAATAAAAACAGGAGGAACATCAATTCCCGCCTCTTCCCATTGTTGATAGGTTTTCTCATAATGACCATAGAGGGCATCAAGGGCGGTTTGTAATTCGGTGGGTAAACTTAACGGGTCTAATTCCCCTGCTTTTCCCCGTCCTTTCTTGGGCATTTTCGAGCGAATAGTTTCCCATAATTTCCGAAATTTAGGCATTTCGCCCCCAGGTAAATTATCGGCCACGGGTACACGGGGAAGTTTAACAATGCCACATTCAATCGCATCCATTAAGGAAAAATCGCTCACCGTCCAGGGAAATAAAGTTCCCTCTTCATAACCTGAACCTCTCAAGAAAAAAGGTGTCGCAGAAAGATCATAAACCGTCTTAATACCTAGCTGACGCTTGACAGATTCAATGCCCGAAATCCAAAGACGAGCCGCCTCATTATTTTCTTTAGCCTCTTCTTTTTCCTCCCCTTTCAAATTTTCAATATCATTACTTTCTGGTCTTTCTCGATAACAATGGTGAGCTTCATCATTAATCACTAACACGTTTTTAATCCCCTTTAAGGGCGACATAACCCGATCAATCATATCGGCTTCTGTTTCCAACGTCTTTAACTCTTTTCCTGTTTTCCCCTTAATCAAAGCGCGAGTTCCTTTTGCAATATCTACTTTTTCTCGCAATTTAAAGGCATGATAATTAGTAATAACAATCTTAGCCCTACCCATATTTTCTAACAGATTACTCGGAACTAATTCGCGGTATTTATAATAACTCTCAGGGTCATTGGGCTGTAAAACTCGTAGGCGATCGCGGATAGTAATCCCAGGCGTAATGATTAGAAATCCCGTTGTAAATGGGTTACTTTTAGGAGAACGAATTGCATTAAGCGTCTGCCAAGCAATTAGCATCGCCATCACCGTTGTTTTTCCTGCGCCTGTTGCTAATTTCAACGCAATCCGAAAAATCTCAGGATTAGCCTCCAGATTTAATTGCTTAAGAGTCTCCAAAAAACCTTTATCCTTCTTATCGCCTTTTGGGGCAACTTCCGCCAACCAAATTGCCGTTTCTACTGCTTCAACTTGACAGAAGAAAGGACGAAGATTCTCAAATTTATGGTGTCGCCAATAGGTTAATAACTCTCTCGTAGTCGGAGTAACTTTCCAATCATTATTATCAGGTAAATTACGCCATTGATCTACTTTGTCTCGAATACTATTAATAAATAACGATAGTTCACCATTTTTAGAATGGGTATCAAATACATCCAAGGTTTGTTGAATTGCCTTTTGCTTACGAGGTCTGGGAATCGGCGTAATAAAACTGGCAGGTCGCCGTTGAGCAATAATTTTCTGAGTTGGCAAACCATTCTTGTCCAGTTCCCAATGCTTGGTTGGGCGATGATAGGGAGAATTTAAGATGGGTTTCTCAAAAAATTGATCAGACATAGAGCAGATAATTGAATTTTACAAGAACAGACGTTTAAGAATTTTCACTTAAAGGACAAGTTTAACGCTTTTTGATTCACTCTATCGATCTTTTCTTTTTCGGATTCTATGGGGCAAACAAAAAAATCCACTACCTGAAGGGAAGCGGATCATAAATTAAATGAAGAATACTAAAAAATTTTCAAAAACAGGCAATGGAGCATTTAACCCTTATCTAACCAGTCGTAAATGCGGTCTAGTTCATCCAAATTAATTAAACCGTACTGCCACAGCACAATGGGTAAGGAGCCATGATTTTGTTTGACTGAGCGTTCGGCGATCGCCACAGAATCCTGAGAAAGAGCCAATTCTTCCTGCAAAAAATTAGAAAGTCCATGATATTTCGTGCTTTGCATCGTTATTTGTCCATCCTGTTTTGTTATGTTCATTTTGAAATAAAGGTTTGATTAATAAAGGGAACAAAGGCCAGTTTTAAAATAGTCTATTGATTAATTAAGGTGATTTTACAAAAGTCCAAAAAATTTGGATTTAATTTTGCTCGTCTCTACAACAAGTATTTCGTTCACCTAAACGACGGGTTTCGGAAAAAATAATCGAACCCCAAATCATAGAATCTTTGTAAGATAGCTAATTCTTATGAAGAATTTGTGAATTCAAAATGCAAATTCAAAATATTGCTTCGCTAAAGAACAAGAGAATCTCCCTACAAGAATCTTAATGTAAATTTGATAAAACTGTCCCCTAAACTGTTGATTTAGGGAAACTCTGAAATTTCTTAAAAACACTACTAACTCTAAAAAGATCCAAAAGCCACATCTTAGAGTTTTATTTTGCGGTGAGTAGCCACTTAGATACAATTTTGAGAATCTTTGTTGGGAGTCTACCGCAACGCTCTGATCTCGTTAAAACATCAGAGTGGGTTGGGGGAAATGGTATCTGGACTGCTCGATTAAAAGGTAGAACCGAATCTCAGTTAATTCAACTGTTGAGGTAGCCTATCTGAATCTTTTGGCATTAAAGATTTGCCCTTGACTAATACTATACGTAATTTTTGTCGATTAAATACCAAAGAAAACCTTAAATTTTGTAAATTGATACAGGGGATTTCTAGCTAAAATTACGGAGTTTTCGTGAATTCGACCTTAAGTAGATCTCCTTTTTGAAGTCCCAATTCTTTTGCACGTCCAGAAGCGAGTTCTACCACCTGATCAATTTCCACAAAAGGGCCATAGGAAGGACAGGGATCACGCTTACAAGGAGGAACCGAGGCTGAAATTGATTGGATCACGCCTCCACGCAAAAAAACCATATCTAGCGGGATCAAGGTATTTTTCATCCAAAAGCGAGTCACACGGGGCGGAGAAAAGAGAAAGATTCATTCCTCGATTTTTTGCTAAATCGGTTCTAAACATTAATCCGATTTCTTGCTGTTCTGGGGTTTTCGCGACTTCTAATTCAATTACTTCTTGACCCATTTTAGCGGTTGCTGTGATGGGTAATTTTTGTCCCTGATTTGCAGCAGCCTGGGGCTGGGAGGATACGGGAGCGGTCGTTACGCATCCAGCCAGTAAAAAGGTTAGGAGTAATCCAGAGATTAATTTTTGCAACAGGTTCACCGTCCTTTCATGTTGGTTGCAGTGTTAGGAATTTTGAGGTTGAGAAAATTGAGAATTTCTAATATACCAAGCTTTGGATCTTTTTTGAGTTGGGAATTCGTAAACCCAGAAGGACGGTTTGCCGCGATCGCCCATCGCCTCTTTTTTGCGTCTCAGGATTCTTTGAGGACATAACCCACGCCCCGAACGGTATGAATCAATCGTTTTTGACCACCCACTTCAATTTTGAGTCGCAGATAACGGATATAAACTTCAATAATATTCGATTCTCCGTGAAAGTCGTAACCCCAGACGTGTTCTAAAATTTGTTCCCTCGTCACCACTTCCCTGGGATGGGCCATGAGATATTTTAATAATTCAAATTCCTTCATCGTTAAATCAATTTTTTTTCCCGTTAAAATCAGATGCCGATTGCTTAAATCTAGGACAAGATGACCAAAGGCGAGTTGTTCGGGGGGATTTTCCGAGGGTTGGAGATAAAATCGGACTCGATGTAAAAAAGATGGAGCGATAGGGTTTGAGTAAATAATCATCGGCTCTGCTTCTAAGCAAATAACTCTCTCTTCAATAGCTTCATTTTCAATCAACATCAGAATAACGACGGGATAAGGATGCCTGCCGTAATTCCTGACAAAATTGCAAACCTTTTTCCCCAGCGCGATCGCGGTCTAACACAATCAGGGCGGATGTTGTTGCTGAATCTGTACCCAAGACCTGGTCAATATCGAGGGCAATTCGGGGAATATAGCCTGCTTCCTGGAGATCAAGTTGGCTTTTTGATTTAAGGCATCATTGGTTTTAACCAACAATACATAGGGATTCGGTGTTGAGGGAGAGACCATATTCGGGATTTTTCGATTGCTTTGGTTCGGGATAGATTTCAGTCACCACTCTATCTTGTTTATCACTGGTGACAATGACACTATTATTTTGCAGAATGCCAATCGCCCTTTCCCCTGTGAGATTGAATTTAGGGGATTTGCTTTGTTCATAAATCACATTGCCCAAGGCTTCTAGGGTCTGGTTCGCCATGTTCCAAGTCAGGTTATTAGCAAAAAGTTTGGCTTGATTTTGTTTGCTAATGCCCTACGCCCCCCCCGTCATCCAGGCCCATATTTTGATTGAGATCAACTTTGCCTTGATTGCCCGTAATCGTAATTTGTTTTTCGTAATCGACTATTTTAAGGGGCTGGGATGAATCCACTAACCGTTTTTCGTAGTACCAATTGATCAAAGTTCCTGCAATTTGTAGGGGCGGCTTCAGAGATTTAAAATCTACACTTTCTCGAATTTGCAATAGTTTGGTCTTCAATTGCAATTCTGCTTGTTTGGTCACGACCTGATCGGTGATCTGTTTATCCTGAAAGCGAGACACCGTCATTAACTGGTCACTCAGGATCTTGTTTTCGGCAATCAGCCAAAATAAATGTTCTGTCTTGAGCTGCAATCTCTTTTGGCAAGATGCCCGGACAATATTTCCCGACAGATCCACACGCTGGCGACGAGTTTCATACCGCCCTTCCTTGGCTGTCGCTTCGTGTGGGGATGACTGCCCTTAAAGTCTTTACGAATACTAATAAGGACTCCTTGGGTCGCCATTCTGCCTCATTACTGCGAATCACCGCCTTATTACGGGGATCAACGGCAATAATATTTTGCCTTAAAATCACGATTTCTCCGTCTTTTTGAATTTCTCCCTTATCCGCACTGACTTGTAAGACAATTTTTCCATCGGTGAATAAATCTCCCTTGATGCCAGTCAAGTCCGCGTTCTTCGAAATCGGGGGTATAAATCGCGTCTTCTACCTGAATTTTCCACAGACTTTGACCCTTGGCATCGGTTTGTTCGAGGGTCGCCTTGTTTTAACTTCAGATAGCTTTCTAACTTGCCACTGGGAACGGGACTCGGTTTTGCGATCGGTTTAGAGGCTTGACATCCCGTGACAGCGAAAACAAGGACACCACTCAGCAGTAGTCTCCCAATATCAATAGAGCGGGGTAAAATTTTTACCAAATCAAAAGCCAGCCACCATGCTGCAAAACAAATTTAATTAACGGGTTTTATCGTAGTCGAGTAATCCAATCGTGGGAAAACCGCCGTAGTTTAGGCTAGTTTTCGAGACTTTTTGAATTTCTTCCTTAATTTGATCCAGATCCACATAGCGATCCGACACGTTAATTAAACTATCACTGGTCATCGATCGCAAGCTTACCACTTCAATTCGCGCGCCCCGATAACTCACCGCGTCAGCCGCATGGGCCAAATCGCCATCGCCACTGACAATGACTGCCGTATCAAAGAAACCCACGAGAGCCATTAAATCGACCGCAATTTCCACATCTAAATTAGCTTTTTTGAGCCATCGGGTAATTGAACAAGATCTTTGGCAATCACTCGATAACCATTGCGCCGCATCCAGAGTAAAAAGCCCTGTTGTTTCTGGTCGGTGCGGAAATCGAGCTCCCTATGAAAAGAAAGCTCTGAGTCAAGCAGCCCCTGTTAAACGGAGGAGTAACTTGGTGTAATCAATTTCAATGCCCAACTGAAGAGCGGCATAAAACAAATTGGAACCATCAATAAAAATAGCAACCCGACCTCGATTTTCCAAAAGCTGATCGTGGGTAAAAGGGGATCATTCTCAAATTCTTCAAACATTTTTGTTATACCTCGTTTGTTATACGTTTAAAAAAAGGATTTCTTTAAAAATTGGAAAAAATTAAAACAGATAGCGTATTAGCCCGATAATAACTCAAAAGTAAGAGATGACCTAATAAAAGATCAAGGTGAGCCGTCACTAACAGGGAGTTCCAGACGATTAAAAATGGGTTTAGCCACATTTAACTGGATATTTGCAGGAAAAGACCCCCATTGCCCATGTTCTTCAAAGGTAACTGTTTCCTTCAATTTTTCCCAATCGTTAAAATGAATCGTAAAACCTAACTGGTGATAAATATCCGTACTTAAATTGGGAATAATGGGAGAGAGGAGATAGGCCGCTAGACGAATAGATTCTAGAACACTATATAAAATTTTTTCAACCTCTTGGTGTTGTTGCTGTTTGTACAAACTCCAAGGGGCATTTTCATCAATGTATTTATTACAGGCGCGAATCAGGATGAAAATTTCTTCCCCGCTTCACTCAAGGCCAATTTATCGTAGGATTCCGTAACGCGATCGCCAAGATCTCGACCCAACAATAACAGCGCATCATCGGGTGATAAATCCGCCGCCGTCAATTGAGGGCCTTGACCTTGACAATATTTTTTTACCATCCCCAAGGTTCGATTCAGTAAATTCCCCAAATCGTTCGCCAGATCAGCATTGAGGACATTAATAAAACGGGTTTCGTTAAAATCTCCATCCTTGCCAAGTTCAATTTGGGTCAGGAAATAATAGCGTACCGCATCGGCCCCATAGCGTTCCACTAAATCTACAGGATCTAAGGTATTACCCAGACTTTTGCCCATTTTTTGGTTATCTTTGGTCAGAAATCCATGACCAAACACTTTTTCAGGAAGGGAAAGTTGGGCCGCCATCAACGTTGCAGGCCAATACACGGCATGAAATCGGAGAATGTCTTTACCGATCAAATGCAAATTAATCGGCCACCAGTTAGCCAGGGCATTAGTTAAGGTGGGTTCCTGATCTGGATCTAATGGGCCGTAACATACCCCAACAGTGCGTCAAACCAAACATAGATGGTGTGTTTCGGATCAGTCGGAATTGGAAACCCCCAGTCCAGATTAATCCGAGAGATAGAAAAATCCTGTAATCCTTGTTTAACAAAGTTTAGGACTTCATTACGACGACTTTCGGGTTGAATAAAATCAGGGTTTTCCTCGTAGAGTTTTTCCAGTGCTTCCTGATAGCGAGACAAGCGAAAGAAGTAATTTTCCTCATCTCGCCACTCGGCGGTCAAATTAGTATGGGTAGGACAACAGCCATTTTCTAATAGATCTCGCTTTTCCTTAAATTCTTCACAGGCAACGCAATACCATCCCTGTTGTTGGGCGAGGTAAATATCTCCTGCCCCTGCAACTCGTTCAAAAAATTCCTTAACAATTGCGGCATGGCGGAGAGCAGTCGTGCGACTGAAACGGTCGTATTGAATATCTAATTTTTGCCAGAGGGATTCAAAACTCGTGACGATGCGATCGCAATGTACCTGGGGCGATAATCCCTTTGCTTCGGCTGTCCGTTGAATTTTTTGCCCATGTTCGTCAGTTCCTGTAATCAGCAAAACGGAATAACCCTGAAGTCGCTTAAAACGGGCGATCGCATCGGCCACCATTGTGGTGTAGGCACTCCCCAGGTGGGGAACATCATTAACGTAATACAGGGGAGTTGTAAGAGAAAATCTTTTGATATCAGCGTTTTTAAAGGGGGTCATATTGTCAAAAATAGAATACACGCAAACCGAAACCGTTATTGATAACGGAATAATTTCAAGTATCCAGCCTAATTATTATTTTTATATTGTTCTAATTTAAACGAAATAGACTAGTAGATATGATTAAAATTTTGTGAAAATTTTTGATGAAAGCTCTATTATTTTTACCGAATAAGCTCTCTAATGATAGCGTAAAATCCATTAAAATCTGGAAAAATAGAAAAGAATATCGGTATATTTACTTAATATTTACTGATGAAACTGAGAGAAAAAACTTATCAATAAACCAGAAAACATCCCTTGGGCTAATCTTTCCCAGGAAGAGTCACCTCTGGAAACGGTAAAATCGGTAGGCGATCGCCCCGAAAAACTTCTTCACTCAATTTTCCTAATTCTATAATTCCCTCAGTTAAGGGACGGGAAAGACTTAATCCTACCAGCAGAGGAAAAGTCACAAAACTTAAGCAAACTTGGGGATTCATGGGTTAATTGATTCTTAAATAATCAGGAATTAAAGCTTTTATTTTATTCTAGGGACGAAGGATTGACAACATCGGATTCGGGATGACTTTTAGAAATAGTTCGAGTACAGCACCAATTACTGGGCAAGCCGAATGGCCATCCCATGCGAATTGCTTCAGGACAGATGGTTGTCACCGTTAATTGACAATCAATCAGTTGAAAGCCTTCTTTATCGCACTGCTTTAAACTGTGTTTTAAAATCGAATCATTATTAAATTCAATGGTTCGGTTGCACTGCACGCAAACAATATGATGGTGATGGTGATGGGCCTGATGGAGTTCGTAATGTTTATGACCTTCTGCCAGTTCTAACTCCCGTAAAATGCCCATACGGGACATTAATTTGACACTACGGTAGATCGTGGACAAACTAATGCCTTCCTTGCGCTTTTCTAACAATTCGTAAAGTTCTTCCGCACTGAGATGATTACCCTTAGGTAAATTTTGAAAGACGTGAAGAATTTTTTCTCGTTGGGGAGTTAATCGCCAGCCTCTGGAATTTAATTCTGATTTGAGGGAATTAGCGGTATAAGTCATGATCCGCGACTTGCTCGCAACACTAGGTAGATTCCTCATCATAGTCTTTAGTGATGGCTATTTGCAACAAAAAGCCCTAATTGCCAATAAAAAAAGCCCGCCGAAGCGAGCTAAAACGAGACACAATAGTTATTAATCCTTATTGATCACTGAAAACAGGCTTTCTGTTGGAGGAGTGACGATGATTATTGTTGTTATTGTTGTTAATTTTGTTGGGTTTGCGCTTGATAGCTGGCTTGTTCATGCCGCTTTCAGGAACTTCCCATTCGGTTTTCATCCAGTTAGGACAATTTTGGTCATAGATCATTTGTAACGCCGCCGCCGCAATCGCCTGGGGATCATAGTCTGCACTCAGGTCACGCACCAGGGGTAAGAAAGAGGCCATCCGTTCACCCATTAAGGTTTCTTGGATTTGATTTTGTAATTTTTCTAAGCGTTTGGCTTCAACAACTGAACGAGTCGGAATTTCATGAATTTCAATCCGTTGTTTGAGACGTTGTTCAATTTGACGCAGTAAACGACGATCAATGGGTTCTACCAAGGCAATCGCGGTTCCTGTTTTTCCTGCCCGTCCCGTCCGTCCAATACGGTGAATATAGGTTTCCGCATTATCAGGTAAATCAAAGTTAATTACATGGCTCAAATTCGTCGACATCTAAACCCCGTGCGGCAATATCCGTCGCCACAACTAATTTAACCTTATTATCCCGAAAACGTTGTACTAGACGCTCCCGTTGGGATTGGCTCAAATTACCGTGATATTCATCCACACTTTGACCCGATTCCTGAAGTTTGCTGGTCAGTTCCGCCGCCGTTTGCTTGGTTCGGACGAAAATAATCGCTGATTCAGGACTTTCAATTTCTAGAATCGGTTGCAGAGCTTTTAACTTCGACCAACCGCGAGGAACAAAATAAAGTTGTTGCTCAATTTTTGTCGGAGCGACTTCTAATTGTTTCACCGAAACCGTTACGGGATCTTTCAAGAACTGATTAACCAATTCGCGAATTTCACGGGGCATGGTTGCCGAGAAACAAGCCGTCTGACGGGTAGCAGGGGTCTTTTTCAAAATGGTTTTTACATCATCGATGAAACCCATACTGAGCATTTCATCGGCTTCGTCCAATACCACCCAACGGACTTCTTCCAAATTTAATTTTTTGCGGTCAATTAAATCAATCACGCGGCCAGGAGTCCCAACAACAATTTGCACACCGCGTTCTAAACTACGGATTTGGCGTTCGATGGATTGACCCCCATAGACCGTCAACACAAACAAACGACGTTGATTAGTGAAGTCCTTCATCGCTTCAGCGACTTGTTGAGCCAATTCCCGTGTGGGGGTTAAAATAATGGCTTGGATACCAGGGCGACGGTCAATTTGCTCTAGGATCGGTAAGGAATAGGCGGCGGTTTTTCCAGTCCCTGTTTGGGATTCGGCTACCAGATCTTTGCCCCCTAACATCAGGGGAATCGCTTGGGTTTGAATTTCCGTAGGCTCCGTAAACCCTAGTGATTCTAGGTGTTGGGTATGTTCATCGGATAATCCTAAGCTTTGAAAAGAAATAGTCATAGGGAACGTTGTATTTTTCAGAATATAAGTTGACAAGGGTTAATAAAATTTGAGTTATCGGAAGAAATATATTTTTCATACATCCCTATGGATAACGCTGGTCGAGTTTTCACAACTCCGCTTACACCACTTCTCCATAGAGATCGTAAACATCTGCTGCGGTAATGGTGACGGGAACAATGACTCCCAGGCGAGCCTCTCCTTTGACATAGACCAATCCATCGACTTCTGGGGCAAAGCGGGCTGAACGCCCGATCAATTCCCCTGTTTCAGGATTTTCTTGTTCAATCAGAACCTCAACCGTCTTTCCAATAGAGGCTTGATTTTTTTTAGCAGAAATCGGTTGCTGAGTCTGCATTAAAAGATTACGCCGCTCGTCCATCACCTTTGCTGGGACTTGATGGGGCATTTTGTAAGCAGGGGTTTCTTCTTCGGGTGAGAAGGTAAAGACTCCTACATGGTCGAACTCATGGCGTTGAACAAAGCTAAGTAAATGATCAAAATGTTCTGGCCTTTCGCCTGGAAAACCGACAATAAAAGTAGTACGCAGGATGGCGTTGGGAATTGCGTTTTGAATCTTTTCAATGATAACATCATTGACTTGACCTTGCCAGGGTCGATTCATGGCTTTGAGGATCTCCGAGTGGGAGTGTTGGAGGGGTAAATCTAGGTAGGGCAGGACGTTGGGGGTTTCCTGAATGGCTTTGATTACCTTGGGGGTGAGTCCAGTGGGATAGGCATAATGGATGCGTATCCAGGGAACATCAACTTGACCAAGAGCCCGTAGCAATTCATCCAATTTAGGTTCGCCGTACAAATCTAAACCATAGTTAGTGGTGATTTGGGAAATAAGAATGATTTCCTTGACTCCTTGGGCGGCCAATTGCCGTGCTTCTGCCACAATCGATTCAATGGCCGCGATCGCTGATTACCCCGTAGATGGGGAATAATGCAAAAAGCACATCGATAGTCGCAACCTTCAGCCACCCGCAGATAGGCCACGCCTTCGGTCGTTGTGCGATAACGGGGGGTATGTTCATCGGCAATATAGGTCGGCTCGGCAGAAATCGCCTTGACTCGCTCACCTTGCTCTACTTTTTCAACGATTTCAACAATTTTTTGATAATCGCCCGTACCGACGACCGCAACTGCTTCGGGAATTTCTTCTAAAAGCTGTTCTTGAAAGTGTTGCGCTAAACAACCAGAGATAATAATTTTCTTATCGGCTTCTGCTAATTCAACGAGGGTACGCACCGATTCCTTTCGGGCATCCCCAATAAAGCTGCAAGTGTTAACAATGACGTAATCTGCTAGTTCTTCGTTGGCATCAACTGAGTAACCTGCTTGTACTAGCAAGCCTAGCATATGTTCTGAATCGATACGGTTCTTTTCGCATCCCAGATGGGAGATGGCGATCGTTGGCTTGTTGCCCATGCGTTTCTTGGTATCACCCTGTTATCACGACTTTGGGGTTGTAAACCAAGAATGCTTTAACGTTCAGCCGAGTCGGACGATTGTTAGTTAGGATTTGGTTTTCCCCTGTATTGTAAAATATTGTAACAGACAAATGCCGATCCTGCCGAATGAGTTTAACGACTTTGATTAAATTCTCATTATTTCTAATGATTTTTTAAAATCAACAAATATATTTTATCCTGAAAAATACTGAGGGGATTCTTGATGTCAGATTTGCCTTTAAATTTAACCGCGATCGCTGTTTTTGTGATGATGCTCTCTGTTTTAATCGGGCCATTGATCCATCTGTCTCCCTTTGTGACTGCCCTAACGACCATTTCTTTGTTGGGACTGATCACCGCCGATCAATTTGTTTGGCAAGGTCAGGGGAGCAATTTATTCCTCGATAGCCTGGCTTCCAAAAAGCAACGAGAAAGAATTTTGCACCACGAAGCAGGTCATTTTTTGGCGGCCTATTACCTGGGAATTCCTATCAAAACCTACACTCTTTCTGCTTGGGAAACCTTTAAGCAAGGAAAACCAGGTTTCGGGGGAGTAGAATTTGATACAGAACCGCTCGAAAGTCAGTCCCAAGATTGGCAAAAATTTCCCCTGATCCTAGAACGATTTGCAACGGTTTGGATGGCGGGGATCGCGGCAGAGCAATTAATTTATGGTCAAGCAGAGGGAGGAAATGATGATCGTCAAAAATTATTGATCTCCCTCAATTTGTCTCAATTACCCCAAGCTATTTATCCACAAAAGGAGCGTTGGGCCTTGGTGCAGGCAAAAAATCTCTTGGAAGGTCATCGTGCTGAATATGACGCATTGGTTCAAGCCATGACCGAAAGATTGCCTGTTGCTGATTGTTATCGCATCATTCAAGAAAAACAGGTCTAAATTAATCTTCAGTCACTCCAGTCTTTACAATGGATAAGAGAGCAGTCAGGTTTATGACATTCCCTAATAATACTAATTATTGATTTTTAATTTATAGAGGCTAAATCTGTGGATGCAATGGAGTTTTTTCAGAAAAGTTCGGGGAAATGGCGATCGAGCGGACTACCCACCATCAGCGTTTCGACGGGCCGAAATTGGAACATCAGAAATTTATGTCGAAGCTTTGGACGCGGCTAATCCCAAGGTGATTGAAATTTGTGAACTCCATGAATTTGATGCAGCTTTGGCTGTCGGTGGAGCCTTTGTCAGTTGGGAAAGCGCGATGTCCTGGGATCAAGAAGGGGAAAATCATGAGGGAACAACGGTGTTTGCCCTGATCCCCGATGCAGACAATCCCCAGTCGGGAACGCTTCTGCGAGAACGGGGTTACGCCGAAATTGTCCCGATCGCGGGAAGATATCACATTGACGAGGAAGAAGCTTTAGTTCTGGTGACAGACTATGAAACCATGACAACCATTGAGCGATTCTGGTTTGCGAATCCTAATTTACGCCTGAGAACGAGTACGGTGCAACGTTTTGGAGGATTCAATACGGCCAATTTTGTACAGAAATGCGGACGGTAGAAGAATCGGAGTCCGAGTTAGACAGTGTTTCTGCTGTAACGTCTGATGCGATCGCCTTTGATGCTATCAGTGGTTGGTAAAAGGGAATTACCTATTGCTGATTTAAACCGTAATTTTGGAAGAAATAGAGCTTTTTTAACGTTGATCTCGAAACTCAGGCATCAACTTTGAGCAGAAAACATTAATGTTTGTAATAAATTGTAATATTTGGCAATGGGTAGGCCCCGACTCCCTTATCATTTAGGTTAATTCAATTTAAGCTTTTCTAATATTACGGAGGTTTTAACTTGGCTATTCCGCTTCTAGAGTACGGGCAAAAAGTCAGAACGTGCGCGTTGAAGGGTTTGAAGTCGGTAATGACGAAACACCCCCAGTGTTTACGACTGAAAACCTACTCTCTCCTTCCGAAATGGGCAACTTGATCGAAGCCGCCTATCGTCAAATTTTCTTCCATGCCTTCAAGTGGGACAGAGAAAAAATTCTGGAATCCCAACTTCCGCAATGGACAATTGACCGTAAGAGATTTCATTTGGGGACTATTGCTCTCGAATACCTACCGCACGAGTTTCTATGATAAAAACAGTAACTACCGCTTTGTCGAACACACCGTTCAAAAAGTCTTAGGCCGCGAGGTTTATAACGAACGGGAAAAAATTGCTTGGTCAATTGTTGTGGCGACTAAAGGCATTCAGGGCTTTGTTGATACCCTGCTCAATAGCGATGAATACCTAAATAGTTTCGGTTATGATACCGTTCCCTACCAACGTCGTCGCAATCTACCTGGAAGAGAATTAGGTGAGCGTCCCTTTAACATCACCTCTCCCCGTTATGATGCTTACCACCGTCGTCAGTTGGGCTTCCCCCAAATTGTTTGGCAAAACGAAATTCGTCGTTTCGTTCCCCAGGACAAAAAAGCAAAAGCAGGCGATCCCAGTCTTTTCTTAGGAATGGTTCGGAGCATCAATCCGACTGTCAGTCCTACGCCTAAAATTTCGGCTCTCAATATTAATATTGAAGCGTCCGTACCCCGTCGGCGTTAATTTGGTTTTAACCAGACTTTTTTAAGGAAAGTTATTGATTGGCAAGATGATTAGGTCTTTTTGATTTGATTATCCTGTGGATCAGTGGCTTTCCTTCATTTTTGGGTTTGCCCCTTAACCCCGAATTTTGGGGGAATAAAGCCCCCTAGCCCCCAACTTTGGGGGAATTGAAATTAACTAAAAGTGGTGTTCAGCATAATCCAAATTCTTGTAAAGCAGGGGCAAAATTATGGTTTTCGTGACTAGCTCGACTGAGTTTGATCAGGGCAAAGCGTTGAATGGGGGTCAGCGATCGCCATTGAGATTGAGTTAAAGTTAATCCTGTTTTGATCGCCTTGGATTGAACACTATCAGGAATGATGTCTGGATCTAACCAGGAGGATTAGAGGCGATCGCAATTTCCGTTGCGGGTTCACCTGTTTTTTGAGTAATTAAATTCTGTAGAAACTGCCGATAACTCTCGATTTCATCAGATGTTGAACAGGGAAGTTGAAGTAAAGATTGACGTTCCTCTGAATTGAATTGATTCCAATGGACTAACTTTAGTTTGACACCGCAGGTATCTAAATTTAACCTGACTAACATGGGAATACAGCGCAGAGATTCTACAAAATCTTGCTCGAATTGAAAAAAATAATCGGTCATATTTTAAGTTGATTTTTTGGAAAATAATAGGTCTCAGGAGCCGCTCGTTGTAATAAGGCGATCGCTAGCGTTAACCAAACAAAACCCACACTGTAACCCGCGATAATATCGGTTCCCCAGTGAACTCGACAATAGGTACTACTTAGCCCAATTAATCCTACCCAAACCATTGCTCCTAGATAAATATATTTTTTAAGATGGGGAAAATGAGTTGACAATAGAAAAGCCATATAGAAATAGAAAACCACACTCCCCGCCGAATGGCCACTCGGAAAACTTTTACCATCCACATTAACTAAACTGGCAAGAGATTCGGAAAAAGATCCTGGACGAATACGACCAAAGATGGGTTTTAGGATCTGATCAATTAATAATAAAATTCCCAAAGACGCAAAGGCTAAATATTTAGCTTCTTCCCAATAACGTTTCCAAAAGAGATAACCTAAAGTTCCTAAGACAACAAAAGCTGTAACATTCGCTCCTGTCATGATATAAATTACTTTTAAAACTTCACCCATACTAGGCGGAATAACGGTATGTAACCAATTTAAAAATTGAATATCCCAAGGAACTTCTCTCGTTCCTTTTAACTGCGGGCCAATAATCGCGATCGCAACAATAATAATCAGACAAATGACTAATCGAACCTTGCCTATTAATTGAATGAAAGGAATTTTATCGTCTTTTTGGGTTAGCTTCATTAACGATACGCCAAGAAATATTATTGAAAAGATTTTAACACAATCAAGGTGTGTCTCTTCTGGACGTATTCTGGGATAAATAACGAGATAAAAACCTCTTATTTTTCAATTTTTAAAGGTTATGCTTATTATCTAGGATGCTATGGCAAAAAATCAGAAAGCACAATCATCATCCAATTGCACATCCCATTGAGCAGAAAGAACTTGGGTAACCATCGCTTCCAGGGCTTCAACATCCAGGTAACTATTCGGCCATCTTCTTGTAGTGGGCTAGATAGGGGCGTTAACCGTAAATGACGATTTTCTTGAACGAGTTCAAAACAAGTTTGCGCTTGGTCGTCACTATCAAGTATCAGATAATCAAAGCTTTGGAGATTCAGATAGAGGGAGTGATTGGCGACGAGGGTGGCTTGGGTTGCATCAGCAAAAATTTCCATGATCCAGCCCTCCCCTTCGCTCTGTATAAATCCGTCTAAGGTATGCAAATAATGAACTCTGCCAATATCATTAAGCAAACGACGCATATCTTCCTTATTGACGATAATACCCGAATCAATGATGCAAGGAGCAGGCAACGGCTGGCGAGACTGGGATTTATTCATAAAAAAAATGCCTTGGATTAAAGATGAGGTCGTGTTCTGAAAAAGTACCACGAACCTTAACGTTATGCTGAAATACGATAGATTGGCATACCATTTAATCTTAGCTCAATAAGTCCTAACGACTGTGAATTTTTTGTGAACAATAATTTATCGAAAGGTAACAAAAATAATAAAGACTTATCCGAAGCAATTTCTCCAGATTGGACGGCCAAATGGCGGGGATTTGTTGGGTCTGTGGGCGGGGCAATGATTTTCTATACTTGTATGCCGTTGCCTACTGCTTGGCCGATTCAGTTTGACCGTATTGCTCGTTGGTGTCCGTTGATTGGCTTGATTCTGGGGGCAAGTCTGGGTTTGCTGGATGGAGCTTTAGGCTGGTTGGGTTTTCCGAATTTGGTGCGGTCAATTTTCATCGTGGCGATCGCGGTGGGATTGACGGGGGGATTACATTTAGATGGAGTCAGTGATACGGCGGATGGTTTAGCTGTAACCGATCCCGAACGTCGTTTGGTGGTGATGAAGGATAGTCTGACAGGGGCGTTTGGGGTGATGGCGATCGCGTTGGTGTTGTTGCTTAAATTTGCGGCTTTGAGTGAATTGGGATCGGAGCGTTGGTTTTGTTTGATGGTGGCGATGGGTCGGGGACGTTGGGGACAGGTCGCGGCGATCGCGTTTTATCCCTATTTACGAGCGGAGGGAAAAGGAGCATTTCATACTGAAACTTTTAAATTTCCTCAGGATTTGCTTTTCGGCTTATTTGTTTTGATTTTATTTAGTTTAGCTGTTAACTTCTGGCAACCCCAATTTTGGTTATTAACTCTCCAGTCCACTATTTTGGGGTGTGTGATCGCCCTTTTGACGGGATGGTGGTTCGCAAAACGTCTCGGCGGTCATACAGGAGATAGTTATGGTGCGATCGTTGAATGGACAGAAGCCTTAATTTTATGTGGATTAACCGTCTGGTTTAATTAGCAGGACGCAACCGACTGACTTTGAGCGCGAATTTTCCGCCCCCCGCGACACCAAAGGTTCTGACTCGCACAATATATTTGTCCGTTTCCGCAATGCGAGCAAATAATAGGGAATTGGTTCCCCCATCAGGGCCATCATCATTCGATCCGACCGTTGAACCATCGGAACTAATTAATACAATCACCGTATCAAATTCATTAGAGTTTAGATCAATGGCAACCTGATCGCCTTTTTTTAATTCCACTACATAATCTCGCGCAAATCCTCCTTCCCCCGTTGGAATATCCCGATCCGTTAGGCGATCGCTAATCTCTGTATTAAGACTTAAAGGGATGGGATTATATAAGGGATTTTGTGCCTGGGATTGGGAAGAAATGAGGAAAGATGCAATAAAAATTAATAAAGCGGTAAAACGAGAAAAAGGTCTATAAATCATGAATATAATACTTTTAAGAGTTCAATTAATTGCCTTGTAAATATTTTGCAAATTCTCTAAGAGATTCATTTCTTGCAAGAGTTTTCTGATTAATTTCCATATACTTAGCAACTTGGGGAGAATCACTTTCAGAATATCGTTTTTGCTTCAAGTTATCTAATTTCTTTGCCAGATTAGGATTAATTTTAAGATTTATGCTATCAGAAAAATCTACTAAATATTCTTTAGCTCCTTTTCCGCCTGGAACAGATTCAACAATTAATTCTGTATTTCCACACTGATTTCTTTTGGAAAAATCTATCCAGTCTTGTTTAGTTCTAATATTCTCATTGTTAGTAAAGTAACAACAAATTCCCAAACAATCTACTAATAACCAAGATTCAAGCTCTTGTTTGATATAAACCAAAATAGCTTTATCAATAGAATTAACAACTTCTGTAATTCTATTAACTAAAGAGTTAGGTTCTTTGCTCCGTTGAGTATAGGATTGAATGCCATCATAATCAATCAAGAAGATAACCAGATCACTGGTTTTGAGATAAATATTTACCTGCTTTTGTAATCCATCTTTTTGATTTTTCTGGAATGCCTGATTGTAAGCCATTTTCGAGGCTTCTAAAATTTTAATATCACTGCCATAAAATGAAATGATTTTTTCGGCGATACATCGAACAGCTTTACTATCAAAATCTGATTCAGGAGTCCAAATACGAATACTACGCATATTGAGGTTCTAATAACTCCTGTAATAAGTTACTGTGATAGACGGCACTCCCAACGCCAAAATCCCGCATCCATTCTGCTAGATCTTCTCTTTCTTTGCTCAATTGATCTAGTCTAGAAACTTGAGTTCCAGAGGAATCTTTTTTACTTAATAAAAGAACAGAAATATCAGAATTAATTTCATCAGAACTAAAACAATCTAGTAGTTGTGAACTATGGGTTGTGATAATAACTTGTGTTCTTTGGGAAAGCCTTTTTAAAATAGATGCAACAGTTGTTAACATTGCTGGATGTAAATTTCTCTCAGGTTCTTCAATTCCTATTAATGGAGGTAAATAAATTTGGTGCAAAAGAATATAGTAAGCGATTATTCTTAATGTACCATCAGATAAATTGGATAAGTCAATCTCTTTCCCATCTATTTCTTGTACTTTAATGAATGGCTTATTTTTTTCTGCTTGTTTTAAAGAAATACCAAGACAATCAGTTAAATCCTGATTGATTTCATCTAATATATTATTTACCTCATCTAATTCATTTTTTTGTAAAAATAACAGAGTGAGTAAAATTATTGAAATGTTTGAACCATAAGAGTCTAATTCAAATCGAGAATTTTGCGTTTCTTCAAGCTTAGAGACTAACAAAGCGAGATCCTTTCTATTTGTTTTTCTTATTACATCTGGGTCAAAATTATAAAATTTCCACTCCCAGAGAGAATCATATAATTCAGATGTTATGGGTTTGTTTCCAAAATCTCTAGCTGCCTTTAAAGCTAAATTACCGACCTTAGATTTATAAAGCTGCTCGTTTTGACCATCTTCATCCCAAACTTTTCCCTGATTATCAGTGATATTTATAACTTTTATCTTATCAATCTTGAGATTTTCTTGCGCGAAAGAGCAAACGTTGCCTTTGACAGCAAGAGTAAGTTCATAGTTTATAGGAATTTTATCTTCTTCTAAATTAATTTCTAAAGTTAAATTATTATTGTCAATGTCTGTTCTCAAGTAATTTTCTTGGATTTTTATTGCGTTTGGAGGTGATCCATCTTTTACTATTTCATTTAAAAATTCAAGGGCTTTAAGACAATTAGATTTTCCCGTCGCATTAGCCCCGACAATAATTGTTAAATCTCGAAAATCTAACTCAACATCTTCTAAACTTTTAAAATTTTTGATTTTAGCTGATATAAGTCGCATAAATCTTACTCAAACCCGATTTTAAAATAATCTTATTAAAATTGTATCCCAAAAGTTCCAAGAATTTTTATGATGAATTGCCTAGAGGCAAACGCTGAAGTTCAAAAAATCTCAAAATCTACTGGCCGCCATACCACCGTAATAAAACCCGCGCTAATCGATGGGGATCATGACGCACCCTGCCCGTTTCTTCATTTTCACTCATAACATTAGCGATTACAATGCGACAGCCCATTTCCCCTACTGTTTCACGGTCTAAAAAGACGGGATGACAATTTTCTTGGGCGTAGTGTTTCAGGGATTCGGGAGACGGAGGAGTTCGTTGGACTAGAACCGCGTCAAAGAGTCGATATTCAGAAATGGCATCGATCGCGCTCAAATGTTCCGAGACCGTATAACCATCGGTTTCTCCTGGTTGGGTCATGATATTGCAAACATAGATTCGAGGTACATCGGCCCCTGCGATCGCGGCTCGAATATCGGGAACCAGTAAATTGGGAATCACACTGGTGTAAAGACTGCCTGGCCCGATAATGATGTACTCAGCTTCCTCGATCGCCCGAAGTGCGGCGGGTAAGGCAATGGGATTTTCGGGACGGCAACCAATCTCCTCAATTTTTCCTCCTGCGCCTGTGATATTCGATTCTCCCTCGATTAAACGACCATCACTCAATCTTGCCCAGAGACTCACATCGGTCAGGGTTGAAGGCAACACTTTTCCTCGCACCGCTAACACCTTAGAACTAGCCGCGATCGCCTGCTCTAGATCCCCTGTAATCGCTGTCATCGCCGTCAAAAACAAATTACCAAAACTGTGGCCGACTAATCCATCTCCTGCTTCAAATCGGTATTGAAATAATTCGGTTAATAATTTTTCTTCATCGGCCAAAGACGCAATGCAATTCCGAATATCCCCTGGCGGTAAAACGCCAATTTCTCGTCGCAACCGTCCTGAAGATCCGCCATCATCGGCGACAGTAACGATCGCCGTAATATTGGCACTATAGAGTTTTAATCCCCTGAGCAAGGTTGAAAGCCCCGTTCCGCCGCCAATGACCACAATCTTTGGCCCTCGATTGAGACGACGATGGGCTAATAAAACATCCACCAATTCTTCATTGCTTTCGGGTTGCAAGACTTCCGTGATCGCATTCATCGTGCGACTTTGACCCCAAAGGACAAAAAATAAGCCCCCAAAAAATAGAACGGGGCAGAAATATAACTGGGAAAAAATTGAGAAAGCTTTTCGATAGTTTGGGAAACAAATCCTCCGATCCGATAAATAGGGGTCAATTTTACCCAAATCGCTAACCCCAAAATCAATAAACTAATGCCTACCGAACTAATCAATAACCAACGTTTTACAAATAGCCCTGGAGCTAACCATTTAAACCAACGATTCACCCGTCTGGGAGTGTGCTGACTCATGGCAAGCCCCCATTTTCGCTTTTCAGCGTTAAGCTTCCGTACAGCAGATTTGAAAGGACTAATGGGCATAGAGAATGGGGATTCGGCGTAAAAAGCAAGTCGTCTTCAGTTTAAACCAACATAGGATTAGCGGTAACAAGATTGACAAAATCGATGCGGGCAAGGGCGGTCTTCTGAAGTATTTTCGTTTAGGATAGAGGCTATTGAATTAATCTCAGAAAATCCCTCAATCATCATGGAATGGCAAGAAATTTCTGGCAGTTGGGTCTTAATTCCACGACAACCCATCGCAATTATTCATTTTTTGGGTGGTGCCTTCGTGGGAACGGCTCCTAGTGTGACCTATCGCTGGTTATTGGCCGAACTGGGTAAGCAGGGTTATGGGATTATTACGACTCCTTTTGTGAATACCCTCGACCATGCCGCGATCGCCCGTAGTGTTTTGAACCGTTTTGAAAATATCCTAGAACGTCTGCAAACGAGAAATGCTTTATCTAGGGGATATTTGCCGATCTATGGGATGGGCCATAGTATGGGCTGTAAACTGCACTTGTTGATCGGCAGTCTCCATGATGTGGAGCGGGCAGGCAATATTTTAATGTCTTTTAATAACTATCCCGTGCGTCAGGCGATTCCTGGAGCAGAACAATTTGCCCAACTCGATTTGACGAACTTGAATAAACTGTTTAATTCGGTCAAGCAACAATTTGATATTAAAACGAATTTAAACTTAGATCTTAATTTAGAATTTAGTCCTTCTCCTGCGGAAACACTGGATTTAATTACAGAACACTATGAAGTGCGTCGGAATCTTTTGATTAAGTTTAGAAACGATGAAATTGATCAAACTCTTACCCTCAATCCTCTCCTCCGCGATCGCTTTAATAATATGACGGCATTCTGTCAATTACCTGGCAATCATTTAACACCGTTGGGACAAGAAATTAATTGGAAAACAGGTGAAATTTTTACGCCCCTAGATGCGGTGGGTCAGTGGGTGAAAGAATCTTTTTCTAAGGATTTATTGCAATTAAAACAGGAGATTTTACACTGGCTCAATCCTGGCGTAATCCCAATTTAGATACCCAACAAAAAACGCGATCGCCTTTATCCAAGGTAACCCAGAAAATTAACCCAATAAAAACCTACAAACTAGGCGCGTTTTTTAACTCGTCTAAATCTAGATCCATCAAATGTTCATAGGCATTACTAATCACCCTTTTCCCCCGCAGAAAACCCGTATTTGCACCAGGACAAATATAAGTCAAGGTTTCATCACTAAAGCGATCGCGTAATTTGGCCACACTCGCTAACTGTCGCCACCAATGAAACGTTTTAGAAAGTCTTAAAGGAGTTGGCTTTCCCTGTTGATTCGGTAAAAGATGACGACCCGTGAACAAAATGCCGCCTTGGGAATCAAAATAAAGACAAGCTGAACCAGGCGTATGGCCAGGAGTCCAAATTAAATTGATCCCACTAATAATCTCTAATTCCTGAGAAAAAGACGCGATCGTCAAATTAGGCAAAAGATAGGCCTCTTGTTCTTGAATGATGATTTCACAACCCAGATCCCGTTGAATGCCCGAAATAGCGGGACTGATTCCCCCTCGGTGCGTGAGAAATAACCAACGCACACCGCCTTGTTGTGTTAAAAAACCTTGATTTTCAGCGTCCCAAGCAGGACAATCCACCAATATATTGCCCGATTTATTTACAATGAGATAAGCAGTTCCTCCTAAAATTTCTCGATTAGGGGGAAAAGCATAAACATCTTCTAAGATTAATCGGGGAACTTTCGGCGATCGCGTTTCTACCAAAGGAATAGTAGGGTTATTAACAGGAGGTTCGGGACTAAGGGATGACATAAATTCAGTGCAAGTAACGAAATAATCTTTTTCCACTCCCGATAATCATAGAGTGACAGGGGAATGGACGAGAAAGACTCTTTATATTAAAAACCATTAAAAACTTACTGTTGAAACTAAAAATGTGGTTACTTTTATCTTTGTTTGTGTCGTTAGGGCTAATTACCTACTTTATTATTCAAAAAAACGTCTCCCATATCACTAAAACGCCGATTTGGTTATTGTGGCTCGTGCTAATGACTCCATCCTTTGTTTGGATGAGTTGGTTTTTAATCTATGGCGAAAATAAACCCCTACCCATATTGCTGATTTTCGGCCCCTTTCTGCTTTGTCCTTGGTTGTATTGGTGGTTAGTTCAAAAAGGACGAATTGTTCCCACAACCGAAGAAAATAGCTCGATTTTAGGAGAAAATACCAACGGATCTGGGACAAATTCAAGCGATGCCGCCAAAGTTCGGCCTATCAATGCGACTGAAGAAAAATCCCTACGAGATTGTTTTCCCTTTGGTGTTTATTATCTCCAGCAATTAGATTATCGTCCCCAGGCAATTCTCTGTCGGGGTAAATTACAAACGGCTCCAGAAACGGCCTATGATCGCATCAAAAAGAATGTAGAAGGCGTTTTTGGCGATCGCTTTTTAGTCTTATTCCAAGAAAGTTTACAGGGGCAACCCTTTTTCGCCCTGATTCCCAATCCCAATACAGAAGTTGCGGAAGAAAAAACTCCAGAAGTTCTAACTCGACCCTGGTTAGCCGCCTTTTTATTAATCGTCACCATTCTCACCACGACCATTGTGGGCGCGGAAATGAGTGGCGTGACACCAGAACAACTCCAGGATAATTGGATGGTTTTATTTCAAGGCTTACCCTATAGTTTCGGGGTGATTGCGATTTTAGGAGTCCATGAACTAAGCCATTATTTTACCGCCGTTCATTATCGTGTCCGCACGACCTTACCCTATTTCATCCCGATTCCCTTCTTTCTCGGAACGTTTGGTGCATTTATCCAAATGCGATCGCCGATTCCCCACCGTAAAGCCCTCTTTGATGTGGCGATCGCGGGGCCATTGGGGGGATTAGTGATTGCCTTGCCCCTACTTTTTTGGGGTTTATCCCTCTCTGAAGTGGTTCCCCTAGCAGAAAAAAGTACCATGCTTCAATTTAATGCCCTTGATCCCCGTTTTTCTTTGTTGTTTGCCCTGATTAGCAAATTAGCAATGGGCGCAACCTTTATCAAGGGAACTGCCATTGATCTCCATCCCTTGGCGATCGCGGGTTATATCGGTCTGATTGTGACGGCTCTTAACCTAATGCCCGTTGGTCAACTCGATGGGGGACACATTATCCATGCCATGTTGGGTCAACGTTCCGCGATCGCGATCGGTCAAATTGCACGAATTGGCATGATCATCTTGGCCTTTGTGGAACGGGATTATTTTCTTTGGGCGATCCTTTTGTTATTAATGCCCGTCAGTGATCAACCTGCTCTCAATGATGTAACGGAATTAGATAATCGGCGAGACTTTCTGGGGGTATTTTCAATGGCAATTTTAGTGATGATCCTATTGCCTTTGCCAGAGGTATTAGCTAAATGGTTACAAATTTAGTTCAGCCCCCCTAGCCCCCCAACTTTGGGGGAAACCGTTTTGTATTTATGGGTTTTAAAGTCCCCCAGAATTGGGGGATTTAGGGGGCGATCTTCACAACTACAGGTTTAGAGGTAGTTTAAAAGTCTCCGTCGCAGTTGATCGAGGGCATTTGAAGCACTGAGGTAGCGTATTCCTGACCGTCCCCTGGTGTCTCCAAATTGAAACTTGAGACTTGCGACGTTTTCCTGGGGATCAGCAATGCCAAGATAAACGAGTCCCACTGGTTTACTCTCCGTTCCGCCCTCTGGCCCAGCAATGCCTGTGATACTCAGTCCCCAATCCGTTTGGAGAGACTTTTTAACACCCAGGGCCATTTGTTCAGCAACTTCAGGACTAACTGCCCCAAAAGTTTCTAGATCATCAGGATTTACGCCCAAAAGTTTGATTTTTACCTGATTGTCGTAGGCAATAATTCCACCGTAAAAATAGCAAGAACTGCCTGGGATTTCGGTAAACATTGCCCCCAAACCGCCTCCCGTACAGGATTCTGCCACACTCACGGTTTGTCCTTTTTCGAGTAATAATTTACCCACCACAGCGGCGATCGTTTCTTCGTCTTGTCCAAAGTAATCTAATCCTGCAATCTCTCGAATTTGAGTCGCTACGGGGTCAATTGCTGCTAGGGCTTCGGCTTCCGAGGTTGCTTTACTAGACACTCTCAGACGGACTTCCCCCAGGGCGGCATAGGGCGCGACGGTGGGATTTTTGAGTTCAAATAGGGGCGCAACTTTTTCAGCGAGGGATGATTCCCCAATTCCTCGAAACCGCAAAACCTGACTATAGATGCGTTCCTTTCCCCAACCCTGGCTCTTGAGGTAGGGAACGGCGATATCTTTCCACATCCGTTTCATTTCTGAGGGAACCCCTGGAAAAGTCAAAAGGGTAATCCCAGGTCGGGGTTGCCAGATTAGTCCTGGGGCTGTTCCTGTGGGATTCGCTAAAATATCTGCGCCTTGGGGCAAGAGGGCCTGTTTATAGTTATTTTCAGCGATAGGGCGGTTAATACGGGTAAATTTCTCGGTAATATCAGCGATAATTTCGGGACGCTCAATTAAGGGCGTTTCAAAAAAATCTGCGATCGCCTCAGTCGTCAAATCATCAGGGGTCGGGCCGAGGCCACCAGTAAAAATGAGGATAGAAGAGCGTTGAATCGCAGTAGCAATCACCTGATGGATGCGTTGGGGATTGTCGCCGACGGTGGTTTGATAATAATGGGGAATGCCTAATTGAGCGAGTTCTTCCGCTAAAAATTGAGCGTTACTGTTCAAGATTTCGCCTAGCAAAAGTTCTGTCCCGACACAAATAATTTCCGCGCTCATAAATTTTGATTAAATTAAATTTTTCGCGATCGCGTTTAAATTGACCTTACTAACGTTTGTCTATCTCGTCTATCTCACAAAACATTAATCTAAAATATGAACGGAGAGGGGGGGATTCGAACCCCCGTTAGGTTTCCCTAAAACAGATTTCGAGTCTGCCGCATTCAACCGCTCTGCCACCTCTCCAGTATCTGGCTTATTTTAACTTAAATTGGCATCAATCAAATCAATGGTTGTCTGAAAACAGGCGGATGGGTTGATTTATTCAACAAACTCAAGCCTGGAAGGACGCGATTTTAAGATTTTTTGCTCAGTCCAAGATACAGCAACTCGTCGCCGTAGTCCGCTATAAAGAAAAACTAAGGGCGATCGCTTTGAGTCCATTGAATCGCGAGTGAGGCGTTTTCGTTTTATCTGCTTAAGTTTTTATCATCAGGAATTAGAATGGCTTTCTGAACCACTAATCTGCCAACAGTGTTCTAGGAGTTGAATTTGATAAAGATACCAAAAATGATTTGGGTTCCAAATTGCCTGTTGTTTTGTAGCAAAAATGGGTTGATTCAAATATTGCCAGACAACTCTTCCTATTTGTCTTGTTTTCCCAAACATAATTGCATCCTCTCCTAAACAAAAAGTTAGTTAAAATAAATGAAGGTAATAGTAAATATTTTTTGGGAAAATCGCCCATTCCGTACTGAGAAATGATCCTTAAGTCTTAGAGTATAAATTATTTAAATTAGACTCTTAGTGATCATCAGGAAAGGAATTTTAAAACCTCTGAAAAGTGGATAGTTTTATCCTTTTCTCAGTAAACTCACTTCACGCTTTGACTATTGCTTGTAACCGATCAATGAGTAGTCTCACACCGTAATTTTTTAGGATTAACAAGCTTAATCCCTACTTTAAATTTTCCCACTTGCTCCAAGATTTATAACACCCTCTTTACAGCTTGTAATAATTAAAGATTAGTCGGGCTGTCCTTCTGAACGATCGCGGGTGATATCAATCACGATCTGTCCCCCAAAGTCGGGAATGGGGGGCGCAACCTTGGTGAGTTGGACTCGGACTTTCTGCACTAGGGGGAGGGTTAAAACGGCATCGGCGATCGCTTGGGTGAGTCGTTCTACGAGGGCAAACTTTTTTTGGGAGACTAATTGTTTAACCAGGGCGATCGCCTGACGATAATCAACAGTATCGGAAAGCTGGTCAGTTTTCCCTGGTGGCAACAGATCAACCCAAATCGTCAAGGTAACGTCAAACCACTGTCCCAAAATCTGCTCTTCTTCCAAAAATCCCGTATAACCATAGCAACGAATATTTTTCACCTGAATTGTATCAGTCATTTTTTAAATATCACCTATAAATTTTTTATTTTGTGCATTAATGAAACTCTAACGTTCGATGGTCAGGATTTCAGTCATTCTGATGTATAGTTTATCAGCAAATTAGGACTCACCGTCTATACCGCAGCCTAGCTGATTATAAGCCATCAAAAAAACTAAAATGCTGCGGAGACAAAAATTTTCTGGAAAAACATCGGTTAAGGGAATGACAACTTCCGTATCTTAGCAAGTCTTAGCAAAGTCAGAATTGAATCTGTTAGGATAATATTCTAATCTTTAAGAATCAATAATTCTTTTAATGTCTTAATAATTCCCAGTTCAACATTGCAAAAGTTACACAAAGGTAGTATGAAAAAATCTTTGGTGAGTGGATTAATTGCTCTAGTATTTCTCTCCATATTTGTTAAACCCGCCTCGGCTGAATGGGATTACGCCACCCTAGAAGTCGTGAGCAATGCCCTGGATACCTTTTGGGGATCTTTTTTTAGAACGATGAAAATTCGATACCGCTATCCCGTTGTTTATCCCCATCAGCGAGTGGTTCGGACTCCCTGCGGCCCTGCTGAACTAGCCCATTATTGCGCCCAAGACAACACAATTCATCTCAACATTCCTAGAATGACCCGTTTAGCCAATAGTCAAGGAGATGCGGCGGCTTATTATGGATTAGCCCATGAATATGGCCATTCAGTTCAAAACCAGTTGGGATTATTCAATCAAAATATTCCTCTCGTCCGATTGGAACTTCAGGCAGATTGTTTGGCGGGAGTTTTCTTTGCGGCGACGGATCGGGTGGGGGTATTAGAGCCAGGAGATCTCGAAGAAGGAATGGTTACCGCCAAAATGATGGGGGATTATGATTATCACGATGTTCAACATCACGGAACTCCGAAGCAACGAATGAGTGCTTTTATGAAGGGTTTTAAAAATCCTCGCAATTGTTTTTAAAATAGATTTTTGTGGATTTCTATTTCATTGAAAATCACTCATTAATTGGGGATCTAAGAGCGTTGAGTATTTTGATTGATTGGTAATAGATAGGCGAAGTGAAATCAAAATTCTTGCTTTTTTTGAGATGTATAAAAGGCAATTATTTTTTGACAGTTTCTATCCACTGAATGACGGTTTTTCCCAAGGTGACTCCTTCTAGGCGATCGATTTCTCGAATTCCCGTTGGGCTGGTGACATTGACTTCGGTTAAGTAGCCTCCAATGACATCAATGCCGACAAAATATAAACCGTCTTGGACTAATTTCGGGCCAGCGATCACACAAATTTCCCGCTCTCGGTCAGTAATTTCCGTTTTTGCGACCCTTCCACCCACGGCCATATTGCCGCGAAATTCTTGCCCTGTGGGAATGCGATTCACCGCGCCGATGGGTTCACCATTCAATAAAATAATGCGTTTATCACCGTCCTTGGCTTCGGGTAAAAATCGTTGAACCATCACTGGCTCTTGGCCCTGTTGGGTGCTGACCTCGATCATGGAGTTGAAATTGCGATCGCCTGGTTCAAGGAAAAGAATACCTTCTCCTGCCTTTCCTCCCAAGGGTTTAAGAACGGCTTGCTGATGTTTTTCCACAAATTGCCGAATCAAAGCTTTATCCTGACTCACCATTGTTTCGGGCATAACCGACAGAAATTGAAAAGTATACATTTTTTCATTGGCATTGCGTAATCCATGGGGAGAATTAATCACTAAGGTTTTGGCGGGATCAATTAAATCCAAAAGATAGGTGACATAGAGATAACGCACATTAACAGGCGGATCTTTTCGCATCAAGACCGCATCCATTTCTTCCAAATTGCGGACTATTTTTTCAGAAACCTGATACCAATTGGGAGTCGCGACCCAACGCCCTTCTACCAATTCAACGGGGGTCAAGGTTAATTGTTGTAATGACGCGCAGGCTTTCCCATTAATCACACTCAATTGATGAATTTCCGTCACCCAAACTTCATGACCCAGTAATTGGGCGGCTTCCATGATGGCGACACTGGTATCATGGGTGGGATCGAGCAGGGAAAGGCGATCGATAATAAAAGCAAGTTTCATGGATTTGTTAGGTTTAAATTTTAGAAATCAGGTTTTCAAAATTGACTCTACAATATTTTATTGTTCCTGATTTTAAGTTTTATATACATAAATTCAGAAAGTTTACTAATCAATATTTTTGGCATAAAAACCTAAATTTCCTTTAATTGATACAATCTTCACAGGATTCTTACTTTTTTTCTTCTTACTTTTTTCCCTTTTGGGTCGGGCAATCCCTGTAACAGGTTTATGAGTAAGACTTTTAAAAATTTCCTTCTGGGAGCGATCTTCTATTTCTTCTAGTGTCATCAAAATTTCACTCATCCGAAGAGGGTAATCCTGAAAAGAAGTATTGAGAGGCAATAAAATATCTACACAGTCTTGATCGGAATCTTCCTTTTTTAAAACCCATATTTCAGCCTTATCTGGAATGGAGGTTTCTTTCTGCCAACCAGTTCGTTTTAAATAAGCAATTATTTGTTTTGGTTCGATAGATTTCAAGGTCTCTATATCACGGATAGGGTTAGTCATGGAGCACCTCCAGATGCCACAATTTGCATTAAACGTCTGAGTTCATTGGGTGTTAAACGATTTACTTGAGGTATGGATATTGTAACAGTGCTTGTGTTTTGCGTGGGAGGTTTGTCCCGAATGGAAACCCAATAAGCACAATGTTTAACGATTGTTTGTTGGTCTGACTGATCCAGCCAATATTCTATTTCATTGGGAACAACCAGAATAATTAAAATACGTGGAACTAAAACATTAGTAACTCTAAGATCATTATAATTTTTGATTTTAAGAGGATAACTAAAACCTTGTGATTCTATAGGAAAATTTTGATAACATTTTAATTGTACCTCCAGTCTAGGATATCCATATAGCCCACTATAACCTTTGGCATAAATAGTAAAATCTATACTATCATCATCCACGTCGGGTTTTGACAAAGTACATTCTGCTACGGTTGCGACCATTCTTAAATAAGCATTACTAAACTGTTCTTGCTGTTGTGTTATGTGCATAATGCCAGCATTTCTGATTTTTTGACCTCCTTAAGATTGTAAACTCATCTGGTAAAACTTATTTATTTTTATGGATTATCAGAAATCACCTTCAGCAACCTGTAAGCAAGTTAATCCTAATTGTCGCCACATTTCCACGACTTGGTTTCTATCATCTAAGACAAAATCAATATTATAAAAACCTCGAATTTGAGTGTTGAATATTTCTTTCTTGATAATAGCATCTTTGCGAAAGTCTCCTGTCTCTCTCATGATTAATTTTTCATAATTAATTTGATGTTTATCTAAAAAATTAATCGTTTGTTCCCGATATTTATCTTCTCTCCCTGATACTAATAGCACTAATTTATCTTTAATTAAGGAAGCTACAACAGGATTTAAGATGTCATTTTCACACCTTGAAGCATCGTAGGGACTTCTACCATTTAAAAGAGCTAAGGTTCCATCAAGATCACAAATAATTGCGTGGGGTAAATTGGGATCAATAATAATTTCCTGTGGCTTGGGAGCCAAAAAATCGTTATACATTTGTCGAATAACTTTTTCCCCAACGGAATTTAGGCGATTAAGATCTCTTTTAATGCAAACTTCAAGTTCAATATCGGTAAAATCTTGAATAACCACTTCTGCGATATCCTTAGTTAATTCTCGAATCGTTCTTTCGTGTTTGGGATGCAAATTAGTATCATCAATAATAACGTGCTTTCCTTCTTCGAGAGCCATTAACATGATTTGATTCCGAATTTTTAGAACAAATTTTTCTGCATCTTTAGAATGATTGGAATTGTCTAGCATTGCTCTCAAATCATCTTTATTGATACGTTTATATTGATTAGGGTTTTTTTCAATCAGTTTTTTTGCCCAGGTAGATTTTCCGCTTCCTGGTAATCCCTTGGTCATAATCACTTTTTTCATATTTCTAGTTTAAAGGGTTTACTATGCTCAGGTTTAATCATTTTCCAAATTAGCTCAGAAGGATCTTTTTTATCTAATAGGCGAAACATGACGTGGGGATATTTTTGAGTTAAGAAATAGGCGGCTGTTTCCTTGCGAGTCTCAAAGGTTTTAAAGGCAGATTTTGCTTCTAATAAAATTGCGTCAAATTGCTGAGTGAGTTCCGTTTTGGTTTGTTTAACCCATTCATAGAATTCATCGGGAACTTTTTCTAATAGTTCTTCAAAGGATTTACCTGTGGCGAGATTTTCCCAGACAACGGTACTAGAAGTTTGGGTGATAATACGATGGAGCCTGACGTATTCTGAGAATTTGACTTTGACCCGAAATCCATTTTTAAAACGAATAACAAAACCTTCCTGATTTTCTCTTTGAATTTCTCGTAATTGACTTAAATCATTAATGCCATTAAATTTTTTAACGATGGGAAAACCAATATCAGGAATTAATAAATCTTGACCTGTTTTAGAATCGATAACTGCTAATAAAATGAGGTCATCTAGGTCGCCATAATTAACGACAATTCTGTTTTCGGGATAGATAATTTCAAACAAATAGGTATTATCCCGTTTAAGAGAATCAAAGGTATGTCCATAACGATCGCGTAATAATTGAGTGGCGTGCAGGGCTTGATCACTGCTAAAACTTCCCCTAGTGGCGATCGCGGGCTTATCATTAATCCAATAAAGAATTCCTAGAGAACCATCTTCTTTATTAAAAACATCAAAGGCTTCCTGGGGAATTTCTTCAGGAGAATGTTCCTCTAAATTGAAGAATTTTTTAAAGGGTCTGGCGACAATATTCATTTCCTTGTCGAGAATTAATCCTCGCGTCATGAGGGTGATCTCATTCCAAAGTTTTTGATATTGAACCAAGGGAGAATAGTTATAAATAAACAGATCAGTATCAGGATGTTTTTGCACCAATACCAATTTTTGTTCGAGCATTGACTTTAATAAATCTTTGTCCATGCGTTTTTTTGTAATGCTAAATTTTTTTCCCAAAACTGAAGTAATTTACAAATTTATCAAATACTTTTTGGAAGATAAATTTAAGGACACAAGATATTTTGTCCCTACGATTGTGTTGTATTTCTATCAGTTTTGGATTTTTAAGGCATATCCCAGAATTGTATTGAAATTAAACAGCCAATAAGGGATCTAGTTTTTTTTGTCTTTCTAGAGCATGGAGATCGTCACAGCCACCGATATGCTGATCATCAATAAAAATCTGGGGAAGACTTCTGCTTCCGTTTGCCCGATCTGCCATCGAGTTTCTGGCTTCATTATCTCCGTCAATGCAATATTCCGTAAATTCCACATTTTTTCTATTTAATAAAGCCTTGGCCCGAATGCAAAAAGGACAGGAACTCCAGGTATAAATTTCAACTTTGGCTGCCATATTTTTTGTCAATGTAAAGTAACGTTTCTATCTGTGATTGTAAACTGTGGTTAAGATAAAGAGCAATATGAGCAGACAAGAAGTGACAATTTATTTTCTCTTGGTGGGTGACATTCTATCAATGAAACGAGTTCTTCTATTCTCTTAAAATAATCTCCTCAAAACGGTATTTAGCAGATCCCATTGGTAACCGTTGCACAATGATAGGGCAAAATCCAGACCATCAATCACGAAATTACTAGATCACCATAATGCCTCAAAATATCCCTAATTCCGAGATTAGAGACTGAATCTTAGCAATCCTTGTCCATCAAGTTGATGATTGTCTGTTCGTCTTTCGTTCAATGGGAGGAGAAACCGCGATCGCCTAATCAAAGCAAGAAAACACAGATAAAACGCGATCGTTGAATTACTATCAAATTTATAAAAAAGTAAACAAAGCCTATAAAATAGTTAACAAACGCCTATCAAAAGCAAAAGGTTCAATTTTTATGACTCCTACTTTAGCGAATTTCCTCTGGAGCCTAGTTTTGGGTGCGGTCATTGTGGTAATCCCCTTTACCGCCGCCCTGATCTTCATCAGCCAGAAAGATAAAATCAAACGCAATTTCTAAGTCGTGTTATTCCCCACTCTTAATTTACTCAAGGGTGGGGTGACTAAAGCAAACAAGTGAGTCAAAACTCGCTACCATAGAAGCAAGAATGAAAGGCGATCACATCAATGGTAAATTTTGGGCTAAACTCAGCAAGTATTTTAGGGATTTTCTTGGCAGTCGCTGGAGCAGGATTGTATTTCTTGCGTACTATTCGCCCTGAAGTTTCTAGGGATTATGATATTTTCTTTTCGGCAGTCGGTCTGCTCTGTGGTTTAATCCTCCTGTTTCAGGGATGGCGACTCGACCCGATTTTGCAATTTGGTCAACTCTTGCTCACGGGATCAACCATCTTTTTTGCGGTGGAAACCATTCGCCTACGGGGAATTACCACCGAACAAGCCCGACGTAATAGCCCGATCGCCGATGATCGCCGCGTTAGTAAAACCAGGGTTTATACCGAAGCTGAGTTAGACCAGATTGAACCCTACGAGGAAGAAGAAGAGTATAGCAATAACAGGCGTTTACGAGGATATACCGAGCCGCGTCCTAGTCGCACCACGAGGACTGAAAACGAGCCTCCCCGTTCTAGCCGAAATCGTCGCCCCGCGCCCCCCCCAGTAGAGCCAAAAAACAGCCCGCGTAGTCGTCCTTCTCGACGACCTGAACCCGATAATTACAATAATTGGGAGGATTCTTCGGATGTGTGGGAAGAAAAACCTGCCCCTCGTCGTCCCCGCCGTCCTCGTCCTGATGATGCTTCCACAGAAAATGCCTCTCGTCCTCCCCGACAACGTCGCCCCCGTCCCGAAGAAAATCCTTCCCCCAGACAATATGAGGATGAAGCCCCTGCGCCCTATGTAGATTATCAGCCGATTGATGAGTCTGACTCCGATCCAGATACCTGGGAAAAACCCTCTTCTGATAACGAACCTCCCAGACGCGATCGCCCCGATGCGGAAGCGACCTCCCGTTTTGATTATTAAGTTGGATCAGGGTGAGACAAAATCACTGGTGGCGAGCAATACTTTATCGGGCAATTCCTTGGGGATTTATTAGCCTGCTGGCTTCCTGTAGCTTCGTTTCCCAGGCTCCCGTTTCTCCCCGTCTCAATAGTCGTTATAACGATGAACAACCCAGTCTGAGCGGTAATGGTCGTTGGTTAGCGTTTGTGTCTAATCGCAACGGCAGTCGGGAAATTCTGGTCTATGATTTACGAGAACAACGCTTGGTCAATTACCCTGGTCTGAATCAAGGTAACGCGATCGCCGAAAGTCCTAGCCTTAGTCGGACAGGTCGTTATGTCGTCTATTTATCCAGTTTACAAGGAAGGCCCGATGTCGCATTGTATGACCGAGCCACTAAACGCACAGAAATTTTGACCCTTAACTATCGAGGTTGGGTCAGAAATCCTCAAATTAGTCCCGATGGCCGCTATGTTGTCTTTGAAACCTCGCGTCGGGGTCAGTGGGATATTGAAGTTCTTGACCGAGGCCCCGCCATTGAAATGGATATTCCCAACGGTAGCCCCGTCATGGTTCCTTCTCCTCAGCCTTGATTTTTGATTTTTAAAAATGTGTTTGAAAAAATTTAGCCAAGCCCAAATTCACCGCAAGACTTTTGGGAAAATTGCTTTTTGAGTGCTTTTTGAGAAAACGCGATAGGAAAATTTCAAGATCTCATTTTTGAATTGCTTGCTAAATCAATGTATACGGTATACAATTTTTTTGATTTATCCTAGAGTGTTGGACGACTAAAGAATATGAGTAATAATCCCGAAACCATTCGCTTCTTCATTTGTGGCTCTGCGCTACGAGGCCAGCCCGATCATCAAAATTTGCAATCCGCCCAATTTATTAAAACCGCCCAAACCCAACCCAACTATCGTTTGCATTCCGTTGGCAATGGTTGGCATCCTGGCATTTATGCTGTTACCGAAAATGGAATCTCTATTCCTGGTGAAGTTTACGAAATGACGCGATCGCAGTACGAACATCTTTTAGCCACCGAACCCCCCAATATGTATCCAGAGCAAGTCGTTCTTAGCGATGGTGAAGTCTTGTTGGCCATGCTCTATCCCCGTGAATTAATTGAAAAACAAGGCGATCCCGATATTTCCCATCATGGCGGTTGGGCGGCCTATAAATTAGCAACAACACCCGTCACCGTCTAATTTACCTAGCTTTTCTAAAACTTTTTGAACTATAAGGATTATTAAAACCCAACCATGACCTATCCCCGCGATTTAATTGGCTACGGTGCCAATCCCCCCGACCCTAAATGGCCCAATAATGCTCGTTTAGCGTTACAGATTGTCCTCAATTACGAGGAAGGTTCAGAATATTCCATCCCTGATGGCGATAATCGCTCAGAAACCTATCTCTGGGAAGTACCAGGGGCTTCAATGGGAGACGGCAAACGGGATTTAATTGTGGAATCTATCTATGAATATGGTTCCCGCGCGGGGTTTTGGCGATTAATGCGGCTTTTTAAGTCCCGTAATATTCCCATCACCATTTTTGGGGCAGCTTTAGCCCTAGAACGCAACCCCGATGCGGCCCGTGCCATTGTAGAAGCGGGTTACGATATTTGTTGTCATGGTTGGCGTTGGATTGGTTTCCAGGATATGAGTGAAGTTGAAGAACGTCACCAAATGCAGTTAGCGATCGAGTCTCTCAAAAAACTCACAGGCGATCGCCCCTTGGGATGGTATTGTCGTTACGCGCCTAGCGTCAATACTCGTCGTTTAGTCGTGGAAGAAGGCGGATTTTTGTATGATTCCGATGGTTATAACGATGATTTGCCCTATTGGGATGTGGTGGAAGGCAAACCCCATTTAGTGATTCCCTATACCCTGGATAATAACGACATGAAATTTTGCGTTGCGCCAGGCTTTAATAGTGGAGATGACTTTTTTACCTATCTCAAGGATGCCTTTGATGTCCTTTATCAAGAAGGCGAAACAGCTCCTAAAATGATGTCTGTCGGACTCCATGCCCGTTTAGTGGGAAGACCTGGACGAATTGGCGCCCTCACCCGCTTTTTAGATTACGTCCAGTCCCATGAAGATGTTTGGATTTGTCGTCGTCTGGATATTGCTAACCATTGGATTAAAAATCATCCTTATCAATAGCTATGGCAGGAAAATTAACGACTCACGTTTTGGATACGGCTCATGGTTGCCCTGCCGCGAATTTAGCCATTGAATTGTGGTCAATTGATGCTGTTAGTGGCGATCGCGTTTTGATGAAAAGTTTAATAACCAATCAAGATGGTCGTACTGACGAACCATTGCTGATCAATGAAAATTTTAAAATTGGTCTCTACGAATTGGTTTTTACCGTAGGAGATTATTTTGCGACCTACGGCGAAAATTTGCCCCAACCTTTATTTTTAAACCGCATTCCCATCCAGTTTGCGATCGCTGATTCTGATAGTCATTACCACGTGCCTCTGTTGGTTTCTCCCTGGTCTTATAGTACCTATCGAGGCAGTTAATTTTAAGCATTGGTAGGGGTGCAAGGCTTGTACCCTTTGTTTAACCTTTATTTAAAAATAAGTAAGTTAAATCTAAAATTCAATATAAAACTTTACGTCAAAATGGTTTACGCGATCGCCCAATTAAATCAAATGTCTCAAGGGGAATTTACCGAATCGTTGGCAAAAATTTTTGAAGATTCCCCCTGGGTTGCTGAAAAAACCTGGGTAAAAAGACCCTTTAAAGATGTTGATGCTCTCCATCAAGCAATGGTTGAAACAGTTGATGAAAGTTCTTTATCTGAAAAACTGAACTTAATTTGTTCCCATCCTGACCTAGCCACTAAAACCAAAATGGCCGAAGCTTCAGTGAAAGAGCAAGCAGGAGTCGGTTTAGATCGATTAAGTGCCGAGGAATATCACCGTTTTCAGCAATTAAACCAAGCCTATAAGGAGAAATTTGCTTTTCCCTTTATTGTTGCCGTCAAAAATCATACCAAAGAGAGCATTTTAGAAGCTTTTAAACAACGTTTAGAAAATTCCCTAGAAACAGAAAGAAAACAGGCTTTAATAGAAATCGCTAAAATTGCACATTTTCGTTTACTAGATTTAATTCCAACCTCTGTATAATGCCTAAATAGCCTAATCTGACCAATTTTAGTGTCTTTTTTCATAGTTAGAACAATCTTCACAGGGGCCACTGGGATTAATGGCACAACGCAAATAGGGAGACTTGGCATTATTGCGACAACTAATATCGCCGATATAATCGCCATAACGTTCTAGGGTATCAAAAGGTACAGGAAAAAACTCTCGGTCTAAACGTCGTCGATAGTTATTTAAGGCTCGAATACGTCTCATTCGTTCACTGAATTGTCGCTTTGCCCTACGAACGACAATAAAAGAAAGCAAAGCGGGGAGTAATGCTGCAAGGAGAAGAATAATAAACCCTGTCACTTAATTAACCCAGATGAAATAATTCCAAGATTGGTTGATGATTTTATTTTAGTGCGAGATCCCAGTCTCGAATCAAAAATTACCCAGACCAGAGGTTATTAAAACCAAAATGACCTGGGTAAAGCTATCTATCATGATCAAACTTAAACAATCGGTTAGGGTCTATTCATCGCCATTTTTGCGGGGCTGAATTACACCATAACCCCCATGATTACGGATGTAGATCACATTGATTTCATCGGTGTCTTTGTTGCGGAACATATAGAAATCGTGATCGACCAGTTGCAGTTGTTCCCAGGCTTCTTCAATGGAGATGGACGGAATGGCAAAATATTTCATTCGCACACTTTCCGAGGGAAGTTCTGCCGTGCGATCGCCGATGAGATCCTTTTCGACGGGTTTTTCTTCGACGATCGCGCTGGTTTTGACGTGATTTTGGCTTTGATCGACTAAACGCTCTTTATACTTGCGGAGTTGACGGGCAATTTTATCAGCAACGAGGTCAATACTGGCATAGAGATTTTCGCTACCTTCCTGGGCTCGAATCACTGTACCATTGGCATACACCGTAACCTCCGCTTTATGCTTGTTGGCAATACGTGCATTGCGAGCAACGGATAGATGCACATCGACCTTGGTGGTGATTCCTTGAAAATGTTTAACGGCCTTGTCAAGTTTTTCTTCCACATAGGAATGAATCGCATCGGTAACGGTAATATTATTGCCTTGAATTAACAGCTTCATACTGAATTCTCCCTACTCAATTTAATAGTAAATGCTGTGTTAATTGAAAAATTTGGACTAAGTTCAAACAGGATCGAGTCAATAAAGATTGCTATTTAAAGAAACAATCTATTAACGAAATATTCCATATTTGGGTGGATTCATACTCATTAATGACCTAAGTACAAAATAGTCACACACCTGATATTGTCATAGTCGCAAAAAAGATTTTCATCTTTTTCTTGAACCCTTTAGACTTGAGAGGAACTGGTGTGATTTTGAGGTTCGCCTCAAGGTGGCTTTCTCCTTCTCTAATTTACTTTCTATTTTTAGATTAGCACCTTGTATTGCTTAAAACATAGTCTTTGTCATCATTCTTATTTTCCTTTGCATCTCTTTACATTTCCTCAGTGAAAATCAGGAGAATTATATGATTTTTAACCCTGCTTCCGAGCCAACTCCGAGAATTTGTCGATGGGAGACATTAGGTTTGGTGGCCTATCAGACCGCTTGGGATTATCAGCGATCGCTGGTGGCTGCCCGATTGGCTGATCCGATGTTGGAAGATGTTTTGTTGTTATTGGAACATCCCGCCGTCTATACTTTGGGAACGGGATCTAGTCAGGATTTTTTAAGATTTGATCCCCAAGATACATCCTGTGAAATTCATCGCATTGAACGGGGCGGTGAAGTGACTTACCATTGCCCAGGTCAACTCGTGGGTTATCCGATCCTTAATTTACGTTACTACCAACAGGATTTACATTGGTATCTCCGTCAATTAGAAGAGGTTATTTTACAGGTTTTGCAGAGTTACAGTTTACCGGCAGAACGGTTATCGGGACTAACGGGGGTTTGGGTAGAAGGTCATAAAATTGCGGCGATCGGGATTAAGGTGAGTCGTTGGATTACGATGCACGGTTTTGCGATTAATGTTTGTCCTGATTTAACAGGATTTACTCGCATTGTTCCCTGTGGTATTGCTGATAAACCCGTCGGTAGTTTGGCCCAATTTTTACCCACAATTACCATCAAACAGGTGCAGGATGATATTGTAAGAAGCTTTGCCCAGGTCTTTCAGGTTAACCTTTTACCAAGGTCAAAAAAACTCAAATCGAATGACTAATCAGGCGATCGCCGAATTTTTAGAAGTCTTTTTATGGGGATAATAAACTTCCCTAATTACCGACTTTGAGAAAAACGATGATCGCTTTGGAACTACTTTATTCGGCTTCTCCTTCCTCTTCTCCTTCCGCTAAAGGAGGCACTAAGGCAACCGCCGCGATCGCATCATCAGCATCCAGACGTTGAACCCGAACTCCCGTCGCAGTCCGAGATTGGGTAGAAATGGCATCAACCGCTTGACGAATAATAATTCCCCGATTGGTGACGAGCATTAATTCATCTTCAGCATTGACCACATGAATGGCAGCTAATTGATCACTGGGAGACTTAAAGCGAATGGCCTTCACGCCCATCCCTGCGCGACGTTGCAGACGGAACTGAGTCACAGGAACCCGTTTCCCAAAACCGCCCGTTGTGATCGCCAAAACCCAGGGGCCTGGGGTGGTTTCTTCAACAATTTCTTCCGTTTCCAACAGATCGCTAGTTTCCTCTTCAGGTTCGTCTTCCGCACTGGCAATATTAGCCACCACCTGACTCGGTAAAATATCCATGCTAATCAGTTCATCGCCCGATCGCATTTTCATCGCCTTAACACCCTTGGTCGCTCGTCCTAGCGGTCGTAACTGTTCACTGTCGGCACGGAAATGAATAGTCATCCCTTTACGAGACCCGATAATAATACTGTCTTCGACTTTAGCTAACCGTACCCAACGCAGTTGATCTCCATCGGCAAGGGAAATGGCAATCAAACCATTGGAACGAATATGACTAAAGGCAGAAAGGGCGGTTTTTTTGATCGATCCCCCCTTGGTCAACATGATCAAATAGGTGTCATCGGTAAATTCTGAAACAGGGAGGATAGACGTGATTTTTTCATCCTTGGGAATGGGCAACATTTGGATAATGGGAACCCCCCGCGCTGTCCGTGAGACGACAGGAATTTGATAGGCATTGATTCCATAAACCACTCCGCGATCGCTGAAAAAGAGAATTTGGTCATGGTCGCAACAGCTCAGGAAATGCTCAACCCCGTCATCCTCTTTAATTTTGGCGGCGGCTTTCCCCCTGGTAGCTCGGCTCTGAGTCCCAAAGGTATTAGCGGGCATCCGTTTGATGTAACCCTGTTCCGTGACTAGAATCACTGCCTGTTCATTGGCAATTAAATCTCGGTCATAAATCTCGCCATCATCCAGCACAATTTCCGTGCGGCGGGGTGTGGCATAAAGAGTTTTAATTTGGTCCAATTCTTCTTCGATAATCGCATCAATGCGTTCTTTGCGAGCCAGAATATCTTGCAAATCGGCGATCGTTAGCTGTAATTCATCATGTTCGGCATTGATTTTATCGGCTTCTAGGGCCGTTAATCGTCGCAGTTGCATTTGTAAAATCGCATCAGCCTGCACTTCCGACAGTCCAAATCCTTCCACCAATTCCGCCTTAGCTGTGGCTGTATCTGCCGCCGCCCGAATTAGGCGAATCACCGCATCCAAATTTCCCAGGGCGATCAGTAAACCCTGTAATAAATGATCCCGATCCTGGGCTTTCCGCAATTCATAGTTGGGTGCGTCGGGTAATCGTTACAACGCGAAATTCTAGGAAGACACGGAGAAATTCCTTAATGGTCAGCAGTTGGGGTTCCCCACCGACCAGGGCCAGCATATTTGCCCCAAAATTCGACTGGACAGGGGTTTGTTTATAAAGATTATTCAGGACAACACGGGCATAGGCATCGCGTTTGAGTTCAATCACGATCCGCATCCCGTCGCGATCGCTTTCATCCCGAATATCCGAAATCCCTTCTAATTTCTTATCGTTAACGAGGTCAGCAATGCGCTCAATCAGGGCCGCTTTATTGGTTTGATAGGGCAACTGGGTAATAATGATGGCTTCTCGGTCTTGTCGTCCCCGTTGCTCTAGAATCTCAATTTCTGCCACACCGCGCATGGTAATGGAACCGCGTCCTGTTGTATAAGCATCTTTAATGCCCGATCGCCCTAAAATCTGCGCTCCTGTGGGGAAATCGGGCCAGGAATATATTGCATCAATTCCAAATCCGTTAATTCGGGATTATGAATCAGCGCGATCGTGCCTTCAATTAATTCACCCAAATTATGGGGCGGAATATTAGTCGCCATACCGACCGCAATTCCCGATGAACCATTTAACAGTAGTTGGGGAATGCGAGCAGGCAAAACAACGGGTTCCTGCTGCGATCCATCGAAGTTATCAATAAAATCAACAGTATCTGATTCAATATCCCGTAATACGGCATAACTTGAAAGGGGTCTGAGGCGACATTCCGTATAACGCATGGCGGCAGGCGGATCATTATCCACCGAACCAAAGTTCCCATGCCCATCAATCAGGCGATCGCGCATCGAGAAATCCTGAGCCATCCGCACCAGAGCATCATAAACCGCCGTATCTCCATGCGGATGATATTTCCCCAACACTTCCCCCACAACCCGCGCACATTTCCGAAAAGGTCGCTCTGGCGTTAATCCCAACTCGTGCATGGCGAAGAGAATGCGACGGTGAACGGGTTTTAAGCCATCCCTCGCATCAGGCAATGCCCGTCCGACAATGACGCTCATGGCGTATTCTAGGTAAGAACGCGACATTTCGTTTCTCAGGTCGGTGGGAATAATCCGTTCAAGGGAAGAGGTCATGGAAAGGCTCCAAACTAAATAAAAATTGTAATCTCAGGTCTTCAGAAAACGAAAAAGTAAGCTTTTCTTGAACCCTTGGTAAAATCGGGCACAAGATTAATAGCAGTTTAACATCTTTTGGGCATGGATATAGACTCTTCATGGGTTATTTAGCAATAAATTTGAGCCATTTTTATATCAACAATATTTTCAGTTAATTTTCTGGAGGATGCCAGTTTAAACCTATCCAAATTGCCCTTGCTTGGACAATATTTTCATTGTTTAAACGTAGCGATAAAACAGTGGCTCTTCCTGTTGCGGTTATTCCAATAATATGTGTACCGCCATTGGCCCAGCTAAAGTGATCTGACCATTTTTCTTTTCTGGGATTAAATAACAAAATAAATTCATTCGTGACAGGATCATTACTGGTAATTTTCGCACCCTTAAACTCATTACAACGATAGCAAGCTGCACATAAATTATCGTTCTCATTACTTCCCATCAAAGAAGTTGGCACAATATGATCAATTACCAAAGGGATTCCTGTTAAACGGCTAGAAGATCGACAATATTCGCAGCGATTATCTGCTTGATTAATAATTTGTTCTCGAATGGATTTAGAAATAGATGGCACAATTATTCTTTTGGTAATTGATTCAATTCTGGAATAGGATAGCCTTTCCATTTCAATACTGACCAAGCATAAGCTTTTTTGAGCATCAGATAATCAGCATTAATTCTCAATGATTTAAGTAATTGTTGCTCTGAATCGGTTAATTGGTCATTTTGATTTTTTTCTAGTAATTGTAAATGAAGTTCTTGTTGAGAAGGAGAAATTTGTATTTCTGTAATAGCTAAAAGTTGCCCTACTTCTAAATTTTGCATCGCGACTAAATCGCCTTGTAGTTCCGATGGGGCATAATCAACAGTTGGCGGAGGATTGGTAATTAGAGTCATTTTTAAAAGTTATTAATAGGTTAATTATTTAGGGATTTTTGATGCGATTGATAAACCCAAAAGAAGGGCGATCGCATAACTTCTGTTAAATCTTAAATGATGATTTTTATTCACCTCTCCGATAAGCATCAATTTCGGCTTGAATTTCTTCTTCTGTAATTGGATTATCAATAAATAGCTTTTGAGTGTCTTCGCAGAGTTGATTGAATTTTTCTTCTAATGCCATTTGAGCTTCATCTTTGGCACTGATCACGACAAAATCGGCTCCGTCTTGATTGGTTATTTTGAGGGGACTATGTTGATTAATGACTTGTTTAATTAGGTTTTGCAGGTTATTGGTAAATTGATTTATGGTGATAGAGTTCACAATTTTTATCCTCTTTGTTTAAAAGTTAGGATTAACTCTTGTCTGTTTTCAGTAGCCCAATCACCAAAAACAATGATCGATCTTTATATAATCAGGCTTTATTCAAATTTAATAATTCTTTGGGCATTGCTGAGTTGAGATATGAATCTTCTTTTGTGAGATTTTTAAAACCTAAACTCAAACTAACTTATGGATATGTGCAAAGTTTGCATTCATACTTTGCTTCAGCAACGCCATGCTTTGACTCATTAATTTACACACATATCTGAACGATTTGTTTCGCTGTATCAGAAAACTTAGTGCGAATTAATTCAATTTGTTCTATTTGGTTAGATGCCCATTGGCTGCGATCTTGGAGGTTTACAACTTGCTTATGATTATGCAATTGTCCCATCGGAACATTTAACCAAAGACTATTTTGAATAAGTGTATTGGCATCTTCAATGTCTCCAATACGGAAATCTGGGACTGGAACTTCTGCAACGGCTTTGTATCCATTGATATTGTCACGTAAAGGCTTAACAAGATCGTCTTGTATCGCTTTGGCTACACGGTCGTGCATTGTACGATCAGCCTGATTCATTTTACGTTCTCCCATTGGTGCATTGGCAGCAATCTGAGAAGGAGTTCTACGTTGGCGGGCCGTGTCAAAAGCATTAAAAAGCCATCCTGCAAAAACTGGTTGTCCAAGATTATCGAAGTCAGTAAAATGAGGATTACTCCCCTTAAATCGATCCAATCCAATCTGCCAATCTTTGATAAAGGATGGAACCATTTGCCCTATAAGTCCTACACAGTAGACACTAAAATTATCAGATGTGCAGGGTACAACATAGTAATCAGAAGAATAAAAAGCTGCACGAACCAACGCTCCAAAAGAAGGGGGTAGGTCGACTAAAACAAAATCAAAAGGATTTTGAGCTTCGCGTTCCGCCTGTTGAACAATTCGCTGCAATGCAACATAGCGAGTAAGACCAGTTCCAGTAAGTAAGTCTGCACCTACATTCAAAGAGTCTGCATAAACATTAAGCCAGAAATCGCCTGCCACTAAACTAACATTCTTATGCGTGTGTGGGCCATGATGCAGAAACACTTCTTCTCCGCCTGTATTTTGAAGAAAACGCTGGAGAAAAGCCCTTATAGTCGTACCGTAGGGAGCGTTAACCTCTGGAAGCGTCTGAACAAATGTTTGTTCTCCTAAAATAGCAATAGATAAGTTACATTGTGGATCAAAATCAATAAGTAAAACTTTCTTTCCTAATCTGCCAAGGGCATCGGCAATATTCCAGCAAATTGTGGATTTGCCTACGCCACCTTTATTGTTAAAAATGGATATTATTTTAGCCATAAAATTAGGATTTTTTCGATAAGTTATTCCAAAGTACACTCACAATCATATAACAGAACAGCCAAGAGTAGTTATTAAAAATAGATGTTAATTATCATTCCCCGTTAAACATCAGGAAAAAAGCCAAACTTAATAACTGCACTGACCACCGCCGTAAAAATAATCCCAATTAATGCCCATATCTGAGCGCGTTGGCTACCTCTAAGATCTTTAACCTCTTCTTTTACCGTCGTCAAATCAGCCTTAACCGTTGCCATATCAACCTTCAGATCCGTCAGATCGCTCTCGATTTTATCTAACTTCTGATCCAGACGGTCAAAACGTTGGTCTAGCTTATTGAGAACATCCTTTAAATCAGATTCAATCATCATCGGCATCGCTTTCTCCTCGTCACGTCTCTTTCATTTTAGATTAATAGATTAGAACTTGGGTAATGATAACAACATTAACGCATTGAAACGCGATCGCCCTTTAAGTAAGATTTCAAAAAAAGTCAAACTTACCAAACTTGGGGTATAAACTCAGCATCATTCAAAATCACCACATTTTCTCCCGATTGCACCAACACAAACAACCCCTGACGATAAGCATAACTCGCTACCTCATCGGGAACCACCATCGCCGCTACAGCACCAAACCCCTTAACATCCTTAAAACGAGGCATTAATCGCTTAAACCGAGCCAAACGATGTAAATGCTCATCCACATCCCCTTGACTTAACTTGGTTTTTACCGCAATTAAGATAGCCTCTGAATCACTAGCGGCAAAAACATCAATATCTAAAAACGCCCCTTCTCTATGGACTGATACTCCTGAAGAGATGTAACAAAAATCAAAGCCCCACTCCTGAAAAAGCTCAAACACAGAGGGATAGACTTGCCACGCGATAAAATCACCAAGCGGGTCGCTGAATTTGGCTAACTGCTTGTTAATGATTTCCATTTGTCTATTTTTTGCAGGTTTTGACTGATCGAGAATGTCTTTTTCCCTGGCAAATAGCCTTCCCCTTCTTGGTATCCTTCCCCGTTACTTGTTGTCGTCATAATCAATTTTTTCCAGTTAAATCACTCGTATTGTAGTCCGATCGCTTTTTCTCATTGTCATTACGGATGATAGTGCCTACTCCAAATTTAGAGAAGAATCTCACAAATCTAACGCATTAAAACGCGATCGCCTTTTTACAAACTAGACAATCCCCAAATCTGCTAACCATTGTAATTGTTGCGGCAAACAAATCGTTTTCAAATCATATCTTTCTAAAGCCATTTGACGCGCGGCCTTGCCTAGAAATTGTCGTTCTTCTGGGTGAGCTAACAAATGACAAACCTGTTCAGCAATATCCTGATAATCAAAAAAATCAACGAGCCTTCCCGTCTTTTTATCATGAATAACTTCGCGCACAGGAGCCGTATCACTCGCCGCGATCGCGCAACCACAACTCATCGCTTCTAGTAAACTCCAAGACAAAACAAAGGGATAAGTTAGATACACATGAACCGTTGAAAGTTGCAACAGAGAAACAAAATAATTGTAGGGAATGCGACCTAAAAAATAAATCCGAGCTAAGTCTTCGGGAGGCATTTTACTCTTTGCTTCATTCAAAAAAATATCACGCCAAGATAAATTACCCCCAGGCGGCGAACCATAACTCACCTCATTACCTCCAACAATGAGAACCTTGGCTTGAGGTCGTCGTGCCAAAATCTCTGGCAATGCCCGCATAAAACTATGGTAGCCACGATAGGGTTCTAGATTGCGATTAACAAAGGTAATAATTTCATCAGCACGAGTTAGGGTCAGTTGACGATTGAGAGTGAGACTAACATTCGGATTAGGAGAAAGTATCTGAGTATCAATCCCATCATGGATCACCGTAATGCGTTGACGAAAAACAGAAGGAAAAGAATTCGCCTGCCATTGGGTTGGAGAAAGACCCGCATCAGCCACTTCAAAATGCAAAAGATTGTTGAGATTTTTTAACCGTAACCGACAAGCAATGGTATCTTCTTCTTGGGGAAATTCGGGATCAAAACCTACATCACCGCCTTCTACTTGATAAAAGAATTCACAATAAATCGCGAGTTTTGCCTGGGGCCACACTTCTTTAATAAATAAACTTTCTCCCCAGCCTGGATTAGAAATAATGAGATCGGGATTTAATCCTTGTGCTTTGAGTTGTTTTGCTCGATAAAAAACGGCTTCAGCGCGAATCGTTTTAGTTTCAAAATCAATCAGCCAAGGATGAATATTCGGTGTACTACTGCGATTAGGACGGTAGGGGATTAATTTAACTCCCTGCCACTTACTTGGAGATTCTTGCCTAGTGGTAAGGGCGCAAAACTTCATGGCCTTGGTCAGCTAAAGCAGGAGCCAAATGTTTAAATTGACCAGGAAAATTTTGGTGAATAAATAGAATTTTCATCTAAATTATCAAATGACAGAATCAGGTATTTTTGATGTGATCGCCTGACCAATTTCCAAAGAAGCGGTGGCCGCAGGGGAAGGAGCATTACAAACGTGCATCGCTTGATCATCTTCAATAATCAGGAAATCTTCCACTAATTGACCGTTATTTTTTAACGCTTGGGCGCGAATTCCTGCGGGGTTAGGGATAATATCATCGCCGGTTACATCAGGAATTAACTGTTGTAAACTGCGAACAAAAGCGGCTTTACTAAAGGAGCGAATAATTTCCTGAATTCCTTCATCGGCGTGCTTGGCCGCTAATTTCCAAAAACCTGGATAGGTAATGACATCAGTAAAATCTTTGAAATCAAAATCCGTTTTTCCGTAACCTTCTCGTTTAAGACTCAAAACCGCATTGGGGCCAGCGTGGATACTACCATCAATCATGCGGGTAAAATGAACCCCCAAAAAGGGAAAATCAGGGTTAGGAACAGGATAAATTAGATTTTTAACTAAATACCTTTTCTCTGGTTTTAATTCGTAATATTCGCCGCGAAAAGGGACAATTTTAGCTTCAGGATTGACTCTTCCTAATTGCGCAACGCGATCGCTTTGTAAACCCGCGCAATTAATCATAAACTTAGCGTTTACTGGGGCTTGATTCGTTTCTAGAGTATAGCCCTGATTGGTTTTAATAATATCGGTAACTTGAGTATTTAAGCGAATTTCTCCTCCTTGTAATTGGATCAATTCACCATATTTTTGACAGACTTTTTTATAATTAACAATTCCCGCCGTTGGAACTTTAATTCCCCCTAAACAATTGACGTAAGGTTCAATTTCCCTAACTTCTTCAGGACTGAGCTTGGTAACAGATAAATTATTTTCAAGCCCTCGTTTAAAAAGATTTTCTAGACGAGGTAACTCTTTTTCTTGGGTTGCAACAATGACTTTGCCACAAACATCATAGGGGAGATTATGGGTCTGACAAAATTCAACCATTGATTGATTACCTGCCCTGGTAAACTTGGCTTTGAAACTGCCAGGTTTATAGTAAACGCCAGAATGGATTACCCCACTATTATGACCCGTTTGATGAAAGGCTAGTTGATTTTCTTTTTCTAGAATAATTATGTGGGCTGACGGAAATCTTTTGCCGACAAATAACCCCGTTGCTAGGCCAACGATTCCCCCACCAACAATAGCAAAATCATATATCATTTAGTTACTAATTTTTATTTTTTAAGGTTTTAATCATTACTAATTTCTTTAAGACTTCGTTTAATAACTAATTTCTGACTTCATTCTTTCTAGGGTTGTGTGCATTTGGTCAAACATTTGTTGGGGAGTTATCCCAAATTGACCTAGTTGGGTTTTGAGCTGTTCAACAGTCATTTTTGCCATAAAATCTTCAGACAATTCAAAACGCTTCATAAAAATTTTGTAGCGTTCCATTAGTTCTTCCATTTTATCGATGAACATGATTTTTCCTTCTCGATCAAATTTACCATACCCACTCCCAAGCTGAGTTAGGGATTGATAATCTTCAAAGAGTTGTTTGGCTTCTTGTTGGACGACTTCTGAATCGAAAAAACTCATAGTGGCTTCTCTCTCTCTTTTGGAGACTTTAGTTAATAATATTTTAATTTAGGGTTTGTTCATTTGTATTCTAAAATAGTAGAACCTCGGACACAATACGGTTTTCCGTATCCCATCGGGCGATCGCAGTTAACCCCTTGGAACCTCAGAGGTTAAAAGCGGTCATGAAGGATCAGGCGATCGCGTCTACTGCTTGGATTATTATTAAAAAAAAATATGTTAGCCCTAGAAAAGTTATTAAATTTGCCTAAAAGTCGGCGCACGGCGATCATATTAGCTCTTTTAGCCACAGTTCTCCCCTGCCCATTGCGGGACTACAAAAATTCTATCTAGGACAACCTCTCTGGGGAGTGATTTATCTGTTGCTCTGGAATACACCGATTCCCCGTATTGCGAGCGCGATCGATGCGGTTTGGTATTTGGTGCAGGGGGAAGAAGAATTTCAACAGCAATTTAATTTGAATAATTTGTCCCCAACGAATCGTCGTTTTACAAATCCCTTTCAACCACCCCAAGTACGTGCCGTCGCCGAAGCCCTCCGAGAATTGGATCAATTGCGAGCAGAAGGTCTGGTTTCGGAGTATGAATTTGAGCAAAAACGTCGCCAACTAATTGATCGTATGATCTAATAAATTTTAATCTTGTCCACAACAGAAAGCAATTCGCAAGTTAGTTTAAATACTAACAGCTTAATAATGACAATTGTACAAAATCCGCATGAACTCAGTTCTCTCTCGTCTAATTTAGATAGCAATATTAATCAAATTGTTTTAGGAAATTGCTTAGAGATATTATCCTCCTATGCTGAACAATCTGTAAACTTAATTGTGACATCTCCTCCCTATGCTGATAGTCGTAAAAGCACCTATGGTGGCATTCATCCCGATCATTATGTTGAATGGTTTTTACCTATTTCAGAACAACTATTTAGAGTATTAAAAAATGATGGTAGTTTTATTTTAAACATTAAAGAAAAAGCTCTAAATGGGGAACGCCATACCTACGTTTTAGAATTAATCCTAGCTCTAAAAAAACAAGGTTGGTTCTGGACAGAGGAATATATTTGGCACAAAAAAAATTGTAGCCCAGGGAAATGGCCCAATCGCTTTCGAGATGCCTGGGAACGCTGTTTGCAATTTAATAAACAGAAAAAATTTAAAATGAATCAGGAAGCTGTGATGGTTCCTACAGGAGAATGGGCAAAAACGCGCTTAAATAAGTTAGGAGAAAATGATAAAATTCGTTTTAATTCTCAAGTAGGAAGTGGATTTGGTAAAAATATTGCTAATTGGGTAGGACGGGATCTGGCTTATCCCAGTAATGTGTTACATTTAGCGACGGAGTGTGGTAATAAAAATCATAGTGCGGCTTTCCCCAAATCCTTACCTGCTTGGTTTATTAAACTTTTTTCCGAGCCAGGAGATTTAGTTTTAGATCCTTTTGTTGGTTCAGGAACTACTTGTATTGTAGCCTATGAACTACAAAGAAATTATCTGGGTATTGAGCTAAAGGAAGAGTATTATCAAATTGCTTTGGCTAACTTAAATGAACTTAAAACAATGCCTATTCAAACTAGCTTATTATGACTGAACTTCATCCTAAGTATTACCAATTTCTTTCTGATCAAGTTATCGAACCCTTTTACAAAATTCGTCTAGACAAGTTACAGTCTCTTAAGTTAACCGATATTTTAAAACGCAAAAATCCCTATCTGTTTCGTGCAAAAAATATTGAAGTAGCAGGAGATTTAGTCAAAAGTATTGTTGATGCTTTTCTTTCCTCTCAGGAAGAAACTCTATTTGGTAATTTTCTAGAAAGCTTTGCCATTTATGCTTCCAGTGAGATTGATGGAGGCTTTAAATCACGTTTGAAAAGTGTCGATTTAGAATTTAGGCGAAATAATATTTATTATCTGGTTGGTATAAAATCAGGCATAAATTGGGGAAATAGTGATCAAACTGCACAAATGTGTAATAACTTCAAAATAGCTAAAAAATCTTTAAAGGAAGAGGGTATAACAGAAGAAATTATAGCGGTCAATGGTTGTATTTATTGCAAAGATCGCTCTCCTTTAAAAAAATATACAGATAAAAAAACGGGTAACCCCGATTCTGATAAAGATTACTATAAATATGCAGGTCAAGCCTTTTGGTATTTCATTTCTCAGGATAAAGAACTCTATCGCAAGATTATTATTCCTATTTCCCAAAAAGGTCGTCAGAAAGATGAAATTTTCAAAAAAGCTTATGCTGGCAAAATTAATGAAATGACTCAAGATTTTATGGAAAAGTTTATGAAAGATAATCAAATTGATTGGCTAAAACTAGTAGATTTTGTATCTAAAGGTGAAACCAAGGGAGACGAAATTAATGCTTAATTTTAAGAGACAATCCCTTAAACGCAAGATTGCTAATGATCCCTTCTACCGTTTTCAATCCCTCGAAGAAGTTGCGATCGCGTCTGAGTTAGGCATTAAAATCGAAGTGAATCAGGCAACGGTGGATGAATGGCTACGGTTACCAGGAATTTCTATTCATCAAGCCCGTAATTTAGTGGAATTAATGGGAATGGGAATACAGTTTTTATCGGTTCAAGATTTAGCGGCGGCTCTCGGTGTTCCGATTCAACGTCTTAAACCCCTAGAAAAAATTTTATCGTTTGCCTATTATGATCCCGAAAGTTTATTAACGCCCCAACGTTTTAATATTAATACGGCCCAATTAGAGGAATTACGAAATATTCCTATGCTTGATATTTCCCTAGCAGAAAAAATTTTAGGCGATCGCCAAGAAAAAGGCAACTTTCAAAACTTAGTCGATTTTAAACGTCGCCTTAATCTAGGAAATGAAATCACTGCTGAATTAATGCATTATTTACAATTTTAGTGACTGCGATGTTTCTAAATTTTTTTAATGATGCTCATCATTATTCTGATTGAATATAGGGGATAATTTCTAAATTCTATACTTTATGAATTTGGAAACTAAACCCCTATCAAATAAACCTTAATTCGAGTTTTATTTATTTGGCAAACTTTTTTGGGCGGTTTTGATTTCTTTGATCAAATTGAGAGCTTTTTGAGAATATTGGAGTTTCTCTTGGGTTTTAAAGAGTTGGGCGGCAATCTGGAGATCGGCGATCGCCTTCGTTGTATTGTTTAATTTGTAATAGGTTAAACCCCGATTAAAAAATGCGTCGGCCATCTTAGAATCAAATTCGATACTTTTGGAATAATCCGCCAGGGCTTTGTTGAGTTCGTTTAAACGATTGTAGGTCAATCCCCTATTGTAATAGGCATTAGCGTTTTTAGGACTGAGACGAATCGCATTATTATAGTCAGCGATCGCGGTTTTGGAATTCCCTAAATCATCCTGGGCATTACCACGATAAATATAAAAATCGGCGTAGTTTTGATCTAGTTTAATTGCCGTTGAACAATCGGCGATCGCTTTTTGGTAATCCTTGAGAATATAAAACGCATAACAACGATTCCCGAAAGCGTAGGCAAATTTGGGTTTTAGAGCAATAGCCTGATTGTAGTCCTCAATGGCTGCATCATAATTTCCCAAAATATGTTCAGCGTAACCCCGATTGTAGTAGGTATCAGGATCTTGGGGATTTAACTGAATGGATTCGGAGAAACTTTTAATCGCTCCGTTGTAATCTGCCTCCGCCAATTGATCTACACCCTGGTTGTACCACTGGACAGCCGTTTTGGGAGCAGCCTGTTGGGCTACCATTATCGTCTGGGCCGAAACCGAGGGCGATATTCCCAGATATCCGACCCCAAAGGCGATTGCGCTGACGGTACTACTGATAAATGCTGATAAATACCATTTCATAAACTGATTTCTTTTTAAATTGTGTTTTCTATTCCACTAGTGTATAGTACCTTTTTTTAATTTTTCTACTATTTTTTTGAGTAGCCCCTCAATTTCTTTTGGCGAGGTGAAATAATGACAGCAAGCTCGAATGCAATTCGGTGAGGCAATGGTTCGTAGGAAAAAACCTTCATTTTCTAAACTTTGAACCCAAATATTATGGGAAAAGTCGCTCTTTATCTCAAAGGAAACTAACCCCGCTTCTGGGGGAGTCTTTTTCAAACAATTGATTTGGGGGATTTGATTTAAACCTTCCCATAGATGGACGCTATTTTGGCGGATTTTTTGGTAACGCTCCTGGGCGTTTCCTACCGATTGGTGAACCGCGATCGCGGCTCGTAGTCCCTCAAACTGGGGATAGGCTGAAGTGGCAATTTCAAAACGACTACCATCGGTTTTCCAACCCGTCATTTCTCCCTGTTTACCGTAGGTAATGCCCCGCCATCCCACATAGGTCGGTCGCAACTCTGGCGATCGCAAGGGATTCACGTATAAACCCCCGACTCCCGATGGCCCACAAAACCATTTATGCCCCGTAAAAGCGTAGTAATCTACGTCTAATTCGCTTAAATTTAGAGCCAAAGACCCCGCAGATTGGGCCGCATCAACCAACACTTGAATAGGATATTCCCCTGAATATTTGCGACAAACTTCTATTATTTCCTTTAAGGGCAACACCTGACCCGTATTCCAAAGCAGATGACTGACCAACACTAAACGGGTTTTTGGGGTTAAATGCTCCCTGATAACCTGGGTCGGATCGCTCTCGTTTAAGGTTGCGGCGATGGGACAGGTGGAATAGGTGATGCCAAAGCGATCGACCAAGGCTTCGATGATTGCAATCACGCCTGGATGTTCACAATCCGTTATCAATAGGTGATCTCCCGTTTGCCAATCCAATCCCCAGAGGACGATATTGCAACCCGCCGTAACATTATCCGTAATGGTTAAGGTTTCGGTTATTGTTCCCAATTCCTTTGCTAAATCCTGACGCAATAAGGCAGTTTTTTCCTGAATCCAGGCATTTGCTTGGATAGAAAAAGGGCCATGCTCTTCTAAAAATTGATAGGTACTTAAAATTGCGTCCAAAGATGAACGGGGGAGAATTCCTTGTCCTCCATAGTTGAAATAAACTTTGTTATTGACACCAGGAAATTTTTGACGAAATTCAGGAGATTGGGATAGAGACATTGCGAGATCAAACTCGGTCATAAAATATTTGATTTAATGGGAACTCTTTTGGTTCTTTATTACTGTAAACCTTTGATTGATCTTCTGCGAGTGATTGGTAACTATGCTGGAGCGGAACTCAATTCAAATGCGAATACTGAGAAATACTGAGGGCGATCGCAGGGCAATTAAGAATTTCTGAACCAATCACGAATTAGTCTCTTCCTCAGAAGTCTGAACCTTGGCTAATCTGCGTTTAAATGCCGCCCCAAAACCGAAGGCAGTCATCGCGCCCAGTATGGTCAACGGTTCGGGAACCGCAACACCAACATTCCACCCAATCACATCAATTGCCTGAATATCCAGACTTGAAATACTCAGGAGTTCGCCCGTTCCTGCGGTAGGATTCATTAGTCCAAAGCCAGAATTATTTTTCCAGTGACCGGGGTCATAACCATCTCCATAGTTGGCTCCTGTAGAAAAAGCATCTGCGATAATGACCGTTGTGCCTCCATCTAGAGAAAAATATTTGTCTCGTGTGTCGGCAGTCCAATCGAGCGTATTTTTTCCTTGGTTATAACTTTCGGCAGAAAAACGAAAGAGATCTAAAGAGTTAACGTAGGTTAAAGTATTGCTTGAATGGTTAGGGTTATAGTCAAGAATATTAACACCACTGATAAAACCTAAAGCATGACCAATTTCATGGGCGGCCATGCCGACAAAATCATAGGAACCTGCACTAATGCCATCGCTTCGATCAAAGTCAAAGGAAACATTACTATTAAAAGAAATTGAAGCATCGGAGGTTTGGCTGGTCGAAAGTCCTAGAGCTTTAATATTGGCTGTGGTGAGTCGGATAGTGTTGTTATTTTCACTACCATCATTATCTAGATAGGGCGTAAGGCTAGCCGCCCCATTGGGATTATCCCCCGTAAGGTTAATCCATAGAGCAAAGGATGAACCCGTAGGAAGATTCGCAATTGCCGTAGCATCATCGCTGGACGTTGCATCGGCAGTCAGGGCATTACTAAAGTCAGTATAAGAAATTGTCTCTTTTGTATACTGAATATTGGCGATCGCATTTCCACCGAGAGAGTTAAACCCAATATTAATATTAATGATTGCGTTATCCGTCAGTATATTTGACCATAAATTTCCTGCCTGAGTAAAACCATTGATCGCCGCCTGGGAGGTTCCTACTTGTGGGTTAAAGTTGAAGGTAACAGCCTCGGATTTATTAACTCCCAGAACCAATGTTCCCGCGATCGCAAAAGTGGCAGAAACCCACAAATTATGTCCCAGTATTTTTGTCATGATAAAGCCTAACCTAATTAAATAAACTGATTACCTGAGAATAACGTTCCTATCAATTAGGATTATCCTACTTATCAGTCAAAAAAGGCTACCTAGAATTTACGGAAATTCACAACCTCATCACATCCATGGATCATTCCATCGCTTTTTGTCAATGATTACTATTGTTACTAATGATGGTCTCAGGATAAATCCATGTAAACCATACCTGTTTTTTTGTCAGTCAAACATTTACAATATTTAAGATACAATGCTTCGCCTGGTATGGATTCGTTAAATTCTTGAGGAAGCTTGTACTGGTTAGCAGGATACTCTTGATAAATCTGGAGAATGACTTGATAATTTCGATACCATTTCTGAAGAACTTTCATTAACTGTTCAAACTTGACATAGACTGTTTCATACTGATGGGAGAGAGAAATAACTTGAATCATGAGGGCGTAAACTTCAACATCTTTGCGATTGTCAGGCAATTGGATAATATGCGTCAATTGTTCAAAGGCATCATGATTATCATTAACTACCTCCACTAATTTTTTAATGTCGTAAATGTGCTTCATCTCGATCCCAAGAATTACGTCTGCCACCGCTCGTAAAATTGAGTAATCCGATAAATTAGATGTTTTGAATAGTAATAAAAGCTTTAACCCCAAGACGTGTTTTGAGATTTTTTCCATGTGTCTAGCATAGGCTTTAATGGCATTTTGTCCTTCTTCCGTTTTAACTTGAATGAGTATTTCTTTTGCCTTAGCATTAACTTTTTCTCGAAAACTCTCGGTATTTTCCTGGTTTTTTAATAAGTTATCGACAAAACTATAGAATTCCTGCTGCTTATAGCCCCGATAGCGGAGTTCAGTTTGGTTGAAATCGCAATAAAAGAATCCTTGGCTTGAATGGCAAGTTGCAATAGGCGGACACTCTCATCTAACTCTGCATAATCTCCAATCCCCTTACTGAGCATATATTTGATCTTAGCAAAGGTCAAAAAATCCTCATCCATAAATTTGGGACTGTCGATCGCCTCTGCGGTTTTAGCAAAAACGCGAATATCCATCAATTGCAGGTTACGAAGAGCAAGGGTGGCTTCAGGAACGTCTTCTTTTTCTATTTTGGTTAACAACTCTCCTAATAGTCCGCCGTCTCCAGTGACAGGACGATTCCACCAAGGGATCGTTTTGGCGGGAGAGTTGACTCCAGAAACAGAGGAATCATTAACGGGATTAGTCATTTGTCCTATATACCTCAATCGCGGTCTAACTATTTATTATGAAGGAAAATCTCAAAGAATTCCTCAAAAATAGCAAGCTTTTAATCTGAAAAGAAAATGTAAATCTTCTTCCTAGCAGGAAGTGACTTAAATACTATAACGGATGCAGTCCTTTGTTGTTTCATTGCAACTATTTAAAAACTTACAATGTTGCCCTCATTCTATCAAAACTATTGACGAGTTACCCTGATGTGGCAACGGGTTGGTTTTGAATGATTCAGGCTAAAATAGTAAAATCTCTGCGCTAAACCTATTTTATCCATTATCAAAATGCTCCAAGGAGAGACGATCGCAGCGATCGCAACGGCCATTGTTCCCCAACAGGGCAGTATCGGCATCGTGCGCTTATCGGGAAATCAGGCGATCGCTATTGCCCAAACACTTTTTAAAGCTTCTGGGAAACAGCAATGGGAAAGTCATCGCATTCTCTACGGCTATATTCACCATCCCCAAACCCACGCCATTATTGACGAAGCCCTATTGTTGCCCATGCGATCGCCCCGTTCCTACACCAAAGAAGACGTGGTGGAATTTCATTGTCATGGCGGCATTATTCCCGTCCAACAGGTTTTGCAATTATGCCTAGAACAGGGAGCCAGGCTCACCCAACCAGGTGAATTTACCCTACGGGCCTTTCTCAATGGTCGTTTGGATCTCACCCAGGCAGAAAGTATTAGTGAACTCGTCGGGGCGCAATCTCCCCAAGCGTCCCAAATTGCCCTAGCGGGATTGCAGGGAAAGCTTGCGGAACCCATTCGACAGTTGCGATCGACTTGTTTAGATATTTTGGCAGAAGTAGAAGCCAGAATTGATTTTGAGGATGATTTACCCCCCCTAGACCAAAATCTAATTAAAACTCAATTAGAAAGCATATTACAACAAGTGACTCAAATTCTTGCCACCGCAGACCGAGGGGAACTCCTCAGAACGGGCCTCAAAGTGGCGATTGTTGGTCGTCCTAATGTGGGGAAATCCAGTTTGCTCAATGCCTGGAGTCGTTGCGATCGCGCCATTGTCACCGATTTACCTGGAACCACCCGTGATGTGGTCGAATCCCAATTAATCGTCGGTGGAATTCCCGTCCAAGTCCTAGATACCGCAGGCATTCGAGAAACCCTTGATACGGTGGAAAAAATAGGTGTTCAGCGATCGCGTCAAGCCGCCCAACAAGCGGATCTAATTTTGCTCACCATTGATGCCTTGAGTGGCTGGACAACGGAAGACAATGAAATTTATCAGCAGGTTAAACATCGTCCCTTAATTTTAATTATTAATAAAACCGATCTGGCAACCCCTGACAAGGTTAATTATCCCTCAGAAATTCAGCATGTTGTTCAAACAATCGCAGCACAAAATGAAGGAATTGATGATTTAGAAAAAGTTATTTTAGAGACGATTAATGTTAAAAATTTAACGGCGGCCAATTTAGATTTTGCCATTAATCAACGTCAAGCGGCAGTACTGACCCAGGCAAAATTATCCCTAGAGCAAGTTCAGCAAACCATTAAAAATCAATTACCCCTAGATTTTTGGACAATTGATCTACGCATTGCCATTCAATCCTTGGGAGAAATTACAGGAGAGGACGTTACTGAGTCGGTTTTAGAACGGATTTTTAGTCGTTTTTGTATCGGAAAATAGACCTAAGTTGTCAATCATCTAAAACGCATACAGGCAAGGGGCTTAAGCCCCTTGTTAAAAAGCTTTTAGCAAAATCATTATGCAATCTAAATTCGTGATAGCTTAACCGTTAAGACAGTGAAGATGATCGCATTCCGTTTAAAAAGCGTTTTAGGCTAACTAATTTCTTCATTTTGATTTTCTAAGGTTGCCTTGATGGTTTCCCCTTCGGTAAAATCAGTTTCTTGAATCTCATTAGCAGATTTTGATTTTTTCTCAGATAATTGGGGTTCTGAAGAAACGGGAAGATCTCTGAATCATCGGCGTAGATATGGGTTAATCCTCCTGCGGATTCCATCACAAAACCGTTATAAGCCGCTATTCCGTGTTCGCTGATATCTAAACCATGAAGTTCGCCTTCAAGTCCCACTCGTAAACCAAAAATTCCTTTGATCAGCGTCCAAATGACAAAACTAAAAATAATCATAAAAACGCCGACGGCTGCTATGCCAATTAATTGATTAAGTAGTAATAAAAATTCTCCTGTAATGAGTCCCGATTTATTATCAAAAATTCCCGTCGCGATCGTTCCCCACAAACCGCCGATTAAGTGAACCGACAGAACTCCCACAGGATCATCCAGCCGCACTCGATCAAACCAGCCAATAAACATGACTGCTAAAAATCCCGCGATCACACCGATCCAAAGAGCCGAAACAGTAGAAACTGCGTTACAACAGCCAGAAATCGCAACTAAAGCGGCTAACACTCCTCGGATAATGAGAGATAAATCAGATTTTTTAGTTTGTAACCAGCTTGTGAGCATGGCAACGAATCCCCCCGCAATTGCCGCTAAATTGACAACCAGGAGAATGGAGGGAACTTCTGAATTGAGCGCGAAAACCGAACCCCCCGTCACGCCGAACCAACCTAACCAAATCATTAGGCAACCCAGGAACGCCCAACTCATACTGTGGCCAGGGTAATTTATTGGTCTTTTTTGTTTCGTATTTGCCCATGCGCGGCCCTAGAATTGCCAATCCTGAAAAGGCGGCCCAGCCTCCGACGGAATGAATCACCGTTGATCCTGCAAAATCGTGAAAACCCATTTTACTCAGCCAACCGCCGCCCCAAACCCAATGTCCGACTAGGGAATAGGCAATTCCAATCAGAAAAACTGTAAAAATAAAAAAGTCTCGAAATTTAACCCGTTCCGCGATCGCGCCTGCCACGATCATGGCGGTGATTCCCGCTAAGGCCGTTTCAAACAGAAAGAAAATCGAGAGGGGTAAACCATCGGGAAAGGGTTTTAAGCCATAGATTTCTGGCGTTTTAGCACCGAGAAACCAAGCTCCTGAGCCGACAATATCATTTCCCTGGGTTCCAAATAAGAGGGCAAAACCAAAACTCCAAAAAACGAAGGTGGTAATGATAAAGGTCAATAAATTAATCGCTAAGGCATTGACGACATTTTTGTAACGGCTAAAACCTGCATTCAAAAAGGCAAAACCCCCATAGGCGATCGCAACCAACAGCGTGGCGAGGATCATCCAGAGGGTATTAATTGAACCCTGTAACTTGCTCATTGTGACAGGAACCGTTTCGCCTACCCTGTTGGCAACCTCAGCAGGCACTACCCCATGACTGATCAAAACGAGGATCGCCGTGAGAGGGATACAAAACCACCATCCCAGGGCATTTTTCTTAAATATTGCTTGAGTAAATCGTCTTTGAAAAGGCATTTTAGAAATCCGAGAAACAAAATCTTGGAACGGCTTAGGGAAAAATGGAAAAACAGGGGCAGTGGGCTTGGACATTACCGAGAAAAAAGAAGACTTTTGAATTTTATACTAAATCCTAATTATTAAATCTCAAAATGATGAACATAACGACCTTTGACCGTGAAATGATGCAACGCTGTTTACAGTTAGCTCGTCAAGCTTTGGGGAAAACGGCTCCTAATCCCCTAGTCGGTTCTGTGATTGTTAAAAATGGTCAGATCATTGGAGAAGGCTACCATCCCCAAGCAGGCCAATCCCATGCAGAAGTTTTTGCGCTGAGAGAGGCGGGAGAAAATGCTAAAAACGCGATCGCCTATGTGAGTCTCGAACCCTGTAATCATTATGGGCGGACTCCTCCCTGTACGGAAGCGTTGATTGAAGCGGGGGTGAGTAAGGTGGTGGTGGGAATGGTTGATCCGAATCCGTTGGTGGCGGGTAAGGGGATTGAACGGCTACGGCAAGCGGGAATTGAGGTGATTGTCGGCGTGGAAGAGGAGGATTGTCGGCAACTGAACGAGGCGTTTATTCATCGCATTCTCCATCAGCGTCCTTTTGGAATTTTGAAATATGCGATGACCCTGGACGGTAAGATTGCCACGCAGACGGGTCATAGTGCTTGGGTGACTGGCCCTGCGTCTCGTCATCTGGTGCATGAAACCCGTGCGATTTGTGATGCGGTGATTGTGGGGGGCAATACGGTCAGGTTGGATAATCCGAATCTCACAAGTCATGGAGTAGGCGATCGCAATCCTCTTCGGGTGGTGATGAGTCGTTCTTTGGATTTACCGATAACAGCTAATCTCTGGCAAACCGCGATCGCGCCGACGGTGGTTTTTACTCAGTTTGATAGTAATAAGGTCATACAAGAAAGGTTACGGGATCAGGGGGTAGAAATGATTGAGTTAGAGGATTTAACACCCGATTTAGTGATGCAAAACCTCTATGAAAGGGGTTTATCAACGGTTCTTTGGGAATGTGGCGGGGTTTTATCCGCTAGGGCGATTCAGGATAAGTGTGTGCAAAAGGTGATGGCTTTTATCGCGCCTAAGATTATTGGGGGAGGGCAGGGTTTTTCGCCTGTGGGGGATTTGGGTTTGGAGCGAATGACTGAGGCTTTGATGTTAGCTGATATTACGATTAAGTCGATTGAGTCGGATATTTTAGTTAAAGGTTATTTGCAAAATTAATCTTGCAAGATTTTCAGCAATTAGTTACGCATCTGCCAAGATTTAGGATTGCGGCGACTGTGAAAAATTGCGATGACAATGACCCGACTTGAAACAATTCC
>CAWEDJ010000085.1:0-22335 GCA_963807635.1 uncultured cyanobacterium | reverse complement strand
CAGGAAAACGGTAATTTATAGCCCTGGGCTTCTACACTGTGAAGAATATAGCGATCTTCAGGCACAGATAGGGTGTAGGATTCTTCGGTTTGGCGGTGATGAATCCGAATTTGATAGGAGCGAGTCATAGTTTTTTGAATTATTTGAATTAAATTGAGTGATCGGCCATTATCTATTGTATGATGTAAAGCTGTGACCCACCAGGAGAGGTGGCCGAGTGGTTGAAGGCGCAGCACTGGAAATGCTGTTTAGGGGTAACTTTAACGAGGGTTCGAATCCCTCCCTCTCCGTACAAAGTCTGATAGTTAAGGCTTAAACAAATTCAGTATTCGATCTTGAAGGGGAGTTAGCTTAAGTCCCATCAAGATTTTTCAGGTTATTCAATAATCCCCCTCCCTACAATTTAATCCCCAAAACCTGGGTATGCGCTCCCCTAGCTTGAGTGACCCCAATTGTCCGCTCAGACGCTTCAATCATAGGGCGACGCAGACTAACGACAATAAATTGGGCTAGTTTTGCTTGTTTTTGAACCATTCGCGATAATTTTTCCACATTAGCCCCATCTAGAAACATATCCACCTCATCAAAGCCATAGAAAGGGGAAGGACGATACCGTTGCAGGGCGAAAATAAAGCTCAAGGCTGTTAACGATTTTTCTCCTCCTGACATAGAGCTTAAGCGTTGCACAGGTTTCCCTTTGGGATGGGCGATGAGGTTTAATCCGCCACTGAAAGGATCTTCCTCATTATCTAATTGCAAATAACCATCCCCCTCGGAAAGTTCAGCAAAAATAGCTTGGAAATTCGTATTCACCGCATCAAAAGCATCTTTGAAGGAACGCTGTCTGAGGGTGGTGAAATTTTCTACCCGTAATAATAATTCGGTTCTTTCGGCTTCAATGGTTGCTAATTTTTCCGACAATTCTAATAATCTGGCTTGAGTTTTTTCATGTTCTTCGAGGGCCAACATATTGACAGGTTCCATTGCCTCTAAACGCTTTTGTCCATTACGAATTTCCTTTTGTAAATTTTCTAATAAAACTGAATAATCTCCTGTTTCGAGATCAAAATTTTCTAATAAGGGAATGGTCGGTAACGGATTCGGTAACTCAGATTGTTGAGCCGTCATTTTTTCCTGTAAAGCCTGCAAACTTACTTGACGCTCCGTTTGACTAGTCGCAATTTTTTCTAATTGCCAAATAATTTGTTGGTGTTGATGTTGTTGAGATTGCAATAATTGTTCTAAGCGATCGTGTTTTTTTTGGTTTCTCCTAAGCGATTAGAGAGTTGAGCTAACAGAGTTTCAGTTTCGCTAATTTTTGCATTAATAGCATTTAATTCACTCGTTAAGGTTTGCTGTTGAGTTGTAACTTCAGCCGTTTGGGTTTGATTCAGTTCAATGCGTTTTTGGGATTCGGCAATTTTTTCCTCAAAGCGATGGGTCTGATTTTGCAACTCCGTTAAGCGAATTTCTCCCTCTCGCAAGGACTGTTCTTTTGTTTGTAATTGAACTTCTTGGGTTTTAATCACTGCCTGAATTTCTTGCCATTCTCGATGGGTTTGGGAGCTTTCTAAATCCGTTAATTTTTGTTGTTCCTGTTGTAACTCGGTTTCTAATTGGGGAATTTGAGCCGTTAAAATGGCTAATCGTTGTTGAACCGTCCCTAAATCTTGACGACTTTGATTGAGTTGCTGAGTCAATTCATTTTTTTGTTTAGAGAGACGTTGAATGTCTTTTTCGAGTTGTTGTAACTCTAATTGATCTTCCCTTGCTCTTTGACGAACTTCGGTTAATTCTTGAGACAACGTTTTAATCCGAGCCGCTTTCATGACCAGCCCTTCATCGTTCCGTCCTTGCACCCGTTCAATATCACTTAATCGTTGTTTCAGCGATCGCAGTTCTGCCGATTCTTCTAACTTAGTCACTCCAAAGCGAATGGAAGGCCGCGAAGGTTTACTGCCTCCTGTCAAGGCTCCACTACTTTCTAAAATATCGCCATCTAGGGTCACTAAACGCTGTTTTCCTAAATGGGGACGGGCGGTTTCAATACTTTCAAAAATGAGGGTATTACCGTAAATAAACAGAAAAATATCCTGATATTTGGGTTCACAATCAATCAAATTAACTGCCAAATCAATATAACCCTTGGCATAGTTTAAATTAACGCTTCCGTGACGGGGGGGACGAATTTTAGTGAGGGGTAAAAACGTAGCACGGCCTGCTTTGGCGTGTTTTAATAATTCAATTCCTGCTGCCGCAATACCATCATCCTCTACTACCACGTAACCTAATCTTGCTCCCGCCGCAATTTCTAAAGCGAGTTGGTAACGCGGATCTACCTGTCCCAATTGGGCAACGAGTCCACAAATCCCTGGTAAATCAGACTGTAAAATCATTTGGGTTGCATAGGTTCCTTGGATTTCGCTCTGAGCCTGTTTTGTGGCTTCTAATTTATCTAATTGACGTTGTTTTTCCCGTTGTTCTGTTAATAAACGGTTCTGGGTTTCTTGCAATAAACTGCGATCGGTTTCGCTATCACTGAGTTGTTGGGCTAGGGTTTGAATGTGTTGTGTAATGCCCCCCATTTGACCCGATAAACGGGCGGCCTCGGTTTCTTTTTGGCTTAATTCCTGCTCTGTTGGGGTTAATCGTTGAGTTGTTTCACTAATAATTTTTGCTAATTGTTCTTCCCGTTCCCGTAGTTGAGCTTGTTCCGTGCGTTGGGGCGTTAGGGTTTCTTGTAAATTAGTAATTTTACGACTGAGGGCCGTTTGTTCTTGCACCCAGGTTTCGGACGCAGAGGCGATCGCGTTGGACTGTTCCCGTAACGCTTCAATCTTAGCTCTAAGCTGATCTCGATCGCGTTGTAATTGGGGTAAAAGATTGCTTTCAAAATGGGATTTTTCCTGGGTTAATCGTAAAAAATCCTGTTGATAGTGGTCTAATTCTTGACGAGTTTGCGCTAAACTTCCTTGATGTTGTTGGGCAGAATTAGCTAATTCTTGATAGCGTTGTTCTAACTGTTGACGTTTAGCTTTTTGAGTGGCTAATTGGGAAGCAACAGATAATTGTTCTTCTTCTCCTAATGCCTTAACTTGAGCGTTTAATTGTTCAAATTCCTGGCGAGTTTTTTCAATCTGAATCGCGAGTTGACCTAATTTTTCCGTCAAGCGATTATTTTCCTGTTCTGCCTGCTGAAATTGAGTGGTGACACGGGCAAATTGCTGTTGAACGGACTGCCAATTTAAAACAATTTCCCATTGTTGTTTTTCCTGGACTTGCGCCCTTAATTTTTGGTATTTCTCAGCCTGAATGCGATCGGCCGCTAATCTTTTCCAGCGATCGCGCGAGTTCCGTTTCAATAATCCGACAACGATCTTCTCTGTCCCGAACTTCTTCGAGGGTTTCCTTGGTTTTCTCGATTTTACGATCAAATTCCGCCACTCCCGCCAATTCATCAATAATCTCTCGCCTTTCCTTGGCATTCATCGTAATAATGCGCGTCACATCCCCCTGCAATACTACGTTATAACCTTCGGGATAGATACGCAATTGGTTTAATTCGACCTGCAATTCCGTCGCTGTAACCGTTTCTCCATTGATGGAATAGGTGGAAGAATAACTTCCGCTTTTGGTCACTTTTAATCGTCTCGCTACTGTCCATTCCCGACTAATATTGATCGGTTTTCCTTCGCTGATTTTGACGGCTTCTGTTTCCTTGGGTTGTTCATTCCCATCGATGATCTGGGTAACGTCCCCCAAATCTGACACATCAAAGGTGACGGAAACATTCGCTTCGGTGCTGTGGCGATTGCTGGTGTGGGTATGGTTGACCAAATCGGGTAAACGTTCGGCCCGCATTCCCTTGGAGCTTGCCAATCCCAAGCAAAAGAGGAGTGCGTCTAGAATATTGGATTTTCCCGACCCATTGGGCCAGAAACGACGGTAAAGCCAGGCAAAAGAGGAATGGCTGTTGTGCCACCAAAGGATTTAAAGTTGGTCAGTTCGATGCGTTTGATATGAACCATGCACCGCCAAAAAAGATGAAATATTTCCCTAGTCTAACAATGGCTGACCGTTTTTAAACTCAAAGGGTTCCACTGAGAGATTTTGTCTGAAACGCGATTCTGCTTATCAAGATAGAATTCCAGATCTACCGAATTAGATTTATAGATAATATTTACCTTAAATCTTGTCTATCGCTTAGTTTTTGGTTACATGGGCTATATTTTGAGCTTTTCTAGGAGAGTGTTGGGCAACATTACCTCTTTTTTTAAATTCTTTTAAGACAATGAATTGTTCTGGACGCAATCCGATAGATTCATAGGTTTGTCCATCATCATCACTAAATTCAACTTCAAAGGCAGCACCATTCGCTAATAGTTCAACTACTGTTCCAATTTCTCCACGTCGCAAGTTATGTTCAGGAAGGTCAACAATTAAAGCAACAATATCGAGTAATTTGGTTGTATTATTTATCATTTTTATGACCTCTAGAGTTTTAAAGGATAACAGCTTGTTAATCTCGGTACTCCGATATTATGTTCAATAATCCAGCCACTCCGAAGAGTTGCTTTTCTATTTTGCCACTCAATAGTGAAATCTAGGGTATAGCGTTGTCCGTAATCATCCCGCTTGCCTAACTGAGCCTCATGAGTCTTGATAATTTCAAACAGAATTTGACGTAATTCTTCGGCATTTTCAGATTTCATCCCAAGAATGGAAGAAAAAAGCTTAGCTTTGTGTTTACCTTTATCGTGTTCTGGATTCAGGCAGTAGTCTCGTAGTTTACCAAGATCAATAATTGCATTATCCGCATTGGGAATGAACATAAAAAGACAAATAGAAGCAATTTTTAGTGTATCTCGAAATGAGAAGAACAATCAGGTGATCGCGCGGGATTCATTCTCAATTCATCTTAAAATAACCCGATCGCTGAATTCATTCCAGATCTACTTCGCTGAATTCATTTCAGATCTACTTCTGCGATCGCAACTGTCGCGACTATCGGGAGTTGTGAAAAAATTGCTTAAAGATTAACGACAGCCAACCTTTTTTCGTTAGTTTGATATTAGGATAGGGATACTGCTCTGGGAAAATGGGGATATGAAGGACATTTATAAAATTCTGTTAGTGGATGATTCGGAGAGCGATCGCGGAACTTACCGTCGGTATCTCTTGCGCGATCAGGATTTTGACTATCAGATCCTAGAAGCAGAAAACCTGGAAGAAGCATTGGAACTATGGAGATCGCAGTCTGCTGATTTGGTATTAACCGATTTTGATCTGCCCGATGGGAATGGTTTGGAAATATTGCAAGCGATCCAAAAAACGACCTCGACGAAAAAAATTCCCCTTCTCCTGATGACTGGCCAGGGGGATGAACGGCTCGCAGTGAAATCGATCAAACAAGGAGCCAGTGACTATTTGGTCAAGGACGATATTACTGCTTCTACCCTTTGCCATTATGTTAAAACGGCACTCCAGCAGTGGAAATTTTCAGAAAAATTAACACAATTGCGGCAAGAACTAGAAATCAAAGACTCGGTTTTGAAATTTAAGGATGATCTCTTCCAAGCAATTTTCGATAATACCTTCCAGTTTATCGGCTTAATTTCTCCCGATGGCATCGTCTTGGAGGCGAACCAAACCGCCCTCACGGTCATAGGACTCCAAAAGCAAGATGTCGTGGGTTGTCTGATGTGGGAAACCGATTGGTTTAAGATTTCTCGTCAAACCCAGGAAAAATTGAAGCAATCCGTCCTTCGTGCGGCCCAAGGAGAATTTATTCGCTATGAAATGGATATTTGGGATGCGAATCAAAGGGTTATTTCTATTGATTTTTCTTTACGTCCGATATTCAATGAGTCGAATCAAATCATTGCTCTGATTCCCGAAGGACGGGATATTACAGAAGCCAAACGTTTAATCATCGAAAAAGAACAGGCGTTAGCGGCCCTCAAGGAACAAAAAGATTTGAATCAATTGATTGCCGAAATTAGCAGTCGTTTTGTGGAAGTGAATGATGAAACGTTGGATGTTGAGATTGATCGCAGTCTGCAATTGATCGCAGAAATGATCCAGGGTAGATACAGGCTATCTTTTTACCCTTGATCCCGATCGCCAAACCCTGAGCATGAGTCATGAATGGAGCCAGCCAGGAAGTCTTCGTCAGATAGCGATCGCCCAAAATATGCCGTTTGCGGCTTGTCCCTATTCCATCGCTTTAATGCTTCAGCAACAATGCTGTTGTATCAACGACACGGCCAATTTCCCCCCAGAAGCGGCGGTGGATGTGGTCAGTTGGCAACAATTTAATCTCAAATCTTTGTTATTCATTCCCCTCACCCGCAACGGCACGACAATTGGTATTCTTGGTTTCGGCTCCTTTAGTCAGGCGATCGCCTGGGACGAAGAGATCATTCGGGTTTTAACCATTCTCAGTCAAACGATCGCGAATACCCAGGCACGAATTACAGCCGAAAATATTCGTAAGCAGAATGAAATTGAATTAGAAAAATGGCGTAAACGCTATGAATTAGCAGAACAAGCCAGTGGACAAATGATTTATGAGCATAATTTTCTCACGAATTCGGTGATTTGGGGAGCGAATGCAATCTTGATTTTGGGCTATACCGAACCTGATTTACCTGGTCATTTGTCTGAGTGGTTTCCCTTAATTCATCCCGAAGATTTAAGCATTTTTCAACAAGCATTAGAAACGGCAACTACGAACAAAACCCCCTTCTTTTGTCAATATCGTTTTCTCCATCAAGCGGGTCATTATATTTGGCTAGAGGACTGTAATCGATGGCTTTTGAATGAGCAAGGGGAAGGAATTGGAGTTATCGGCATGATCGCAGATATTAGCGACAAAAAAAATGCAGAACTGCTCCTACGCAAACAAGCTCTGGTTTTTGAAAATATTACCGACGGCGTAATTATCACCGACACAGAAGGAAACATTATTGATTGGAATCGAGGAGCGGAAAGTTTATATGGTTACACTAAGGCTGAAATGTTAGGCAAAAGTCCTAGTCTGCTTCATCTCCTCAAAGATTCCCAATGGTTACAAACTGAAATTATTCAAACGACCTTGCAAAAGGGTTTTTGGTCAGGGGAAATTATTGTTGCCTGTAAAGATGGAACCGAAAAAATTACCACCACATCAACGGTTTTGTTACAAGATGCCCAAAAAAACAATATCGCTGTCATTGGCCTCAATCATGATATTACCAAACTTAAAAAAACAAAAGAACAATTGCGGCAAAGTAATGAAGAACTTCAGCAACTCAACCAAGAACTAGAAACCAGGGTTGAAGAACGTACCTACGCTCTCCAAGTCAGTGAAGCTTTTAATCGCACTATTCTAGAGACAATTCCTGATTTATTATTGCACCTGTATCGAGATGGAACTTGTTTGAGATATATCTCCCCCAAGTTTCAGCAAGATAATTTTCATCTGATTGCATTCCATCTTTCGGAATTTCTACCACCCGATTTGTTAGAAAAGCAATTGCAAGCGATTGAACAAGCACTCATTACAGGGGAATTGCAGGTTTATGAACATCAAGTCCTCAAAAATAATCAGATAACCTATGAAGAAGTTCGGATTTTAGCCATTAATGATCAAGAAGTATTGATGATTATTCGGGATATCAGCGATCGCAAACAAATGGAATTAAATCTCCAGCAGAGCGAAAAAATTAACCGTACTATCCTGGAAACCATGCCCGATCTCATTATTCACATGGATGCTGAAGGGAATTATATTCGTAAATCCCAGGGCAGAATGTGCGAGTGATCGGTTTCGACGACTTTTCTCTTAAGCTAAAAGTAGAAAATATTTTACCCCGTCATTTAGCTCAACAACAGCTTTATTTCGCTAATCTTGCCCTGCAAACTGGCACATTACAAATTTTTGAACAAATCCTTGATTTTCCAGACGAGCGACGCTTTGAAGAGGTTCGCATTGCCCCCCTTAATGATCAAGAAGTATTGGTGATTATTCGAGATATTACCGATCGCAAACAAGTTGAAATCGCGTTAAGAGAAAGTGAGGAATTTAATCGTCAGTTAATTACAGAATTTCCCATCGGCCTCGCCAGTTGCCGCCTGGACGGACAATTAGTCTATATCAATCCCCATTTTGCCCAAATCTTAGGACGAACGGTTGAAGAAACTCTCAATTTAACCTATTGGGATATTACACCCCTTAAATATCAAGAGCAGGAAAGGGAACAACTCCGACAGCTACAGGAAACAGGCAGTTATGGCCCCTACGAAAAGGAATACATCCACAAAGATGGTCATCTCGTAGCAGTTTCGTTATCAGGATTACTGATTGAACAAAAGGGAGAAAGTCTCATTTGGTCTAGTGTGCAAGATATTAGCGATCGCAAGGAAATGGAGAAAAGTCTAGAAGAAAGTCGGGATAAATTTCAACGATTAGTAGATGAGATGGGCGAAAAATTTGTTGTCTTTAGTCATGGCGGCCTGGATGGGATTGTCAATTATGTCAGCGATGGAATTTATCCGATTTTTGGATTTTTCAAAGAAGATGTCTTAGGTAAACACTGGGCTGATGTCGTCAATTGGCTACCCGAAGAACTTTCAAAGGCGGAAATAAGGTTGATGTCTATGTTCCAAGGTGAGCAGGATTTTTGTCAAAGTGAGATGCGTTTTATTCATCCTGATCGAAGTATTCGCACCCTTCAAGTTTCCGAACATCCTGTTAGAAATGAGGCAGGGGAATTTTTGGCGATTGAAGGAATTATTGAAGATATTACCATTCGCAAACAAGCTGAACAACAATTACTCCATCTCACCGATCGCCTGAAAATCGCACTCAATTCAGGAGCGATCGGCTGTTGGGAATGGGAGATAGTGAACGAAGCCGCTACTTGGGATGAGCGGATGTATGAATTGTATGGCATCCCCCTGGGAACGACGGTGCTGTTTGACACCTGGGCTAATAGTCTCCATCCCGATGACCGACCAGCGACCCTAACCTTACTTCAGGAAACCATAGCAGGAAAAACCGAATATGATACGGAATACCGAGTGATTCACCCCGACAGTAGCATCCATTTTTTAAAGGGCTATGGGGTGCTGGTGCGAGATTCCCAGGGGATTCCCCAGCGCATAATCGGCGTTAATTTTGATATTACGGAACAAAAACAAGCGGAACAAACTATCCGTCAGCAAATCCAGAAAGAAACCCTCCTACGGCAAATCACCCAACACATGAGGGAAACCCTCGATCTTCAGACCATTTTTGACACAGCTTGCCAGGAAATCCGTCAATTTATCCACAGCGATCGCGTTGGTATCTTTAAGTTTTATGCCGACTCTGGCTTTGATGATGGAGAATTTGTTGCCGAGTCCGTGAAAGAGGGTTTGTCTTCGGTGTTAGCCATTCAGATTCATGACCACTGCTTTGGAGAAAACTATTCCGAACGCTACACCAAGGGGCATTTTCAATCGGTTAATGATGTTCTCCAGAGTGATTTACAAGATTGTCATAAAGCGATTCTGAGTCAGTTTGAAATTCGTGCAAATTTAGTCATTCCCCTACTGCTTGGGGCAAATTTATGGGGTTTACTCTGTATCCATACCTGTGCGGCTCCCCGAATTTGGCAACCTGATGAAATTGATTTGATCCAACAAATTGCGGGTCAACTGGCGATCGCCATTCAACAGGCGGATTTATTTGAGCAATTGCAAAAAGAGAAACAGAAATTAATTCAGAGCAATACAGATCTGGCCCGTGCCACCCGCCTCAAAGATGAATTTTTGGCCAACATGAGCCACGAACTGCGGACACCCCTCACCGCCATCTTAGGAATGTCCGAAGCACTCCAAGAAAACATCTTTGGCGATATTAACCCCAGCCAGGAAAAAGCCATTCAGCTAATCGAAAAAAGTGGTGATCATTTACTCTCCCTCATCAACGATATTCTCGATTTATCGAAAATTGAAGCAGGAAAATTAGAACTCGAATTAAGCTCAATTTCGGTTCAAACACTGTGCGAAAATAGCACGATGTTTGTCAAACAAATGGCCTTCAACAAAAATATTAATCTCCAAACCCAGATCGCCAAAAATATTGAGCAAATTCAGGTTGATGAATTTCGCATCCGTCGATCTCTGATCAATCTATTAAGCAATGCCATTAAATTTACTCCTGCTGGAGGAAACGTCATTTTGTCCGTTGTATTAGAGGAGCAAGAGATTTTATTTTCAGTGACAGATACGGGCATTGGCATTAGTCCAACCGATCTCGATAAGCTTTTTCAACCCTTTATTCAAATTGATAGCAGTTTCAATCGCCAATATGCTGGCACGGGCTTGGGTCTAGTCCTCGTAGAGCGCATTATCACCAAACATGGCGGTAGGGTTTCAGTGACCAGTCGGGTGGGAGAAGGTAGCTGTTTTACCGTTCATCTTCCCTATGTGCCATCGCCCAGAAAAATTATTCCCGCAAAGGTGGAAACGACTGCTGTTTCAGTGAATCAAACAAATGCTCCGTTATTAGTTTCTCCCTTGATTCTTCTGGCCGACGATAATGAAGCCAATAGACAAACCCTGGATGATTATTTGAGTAATAAAGGTTATCGGATGTTATTAGCCTATAATGGAAGAGAGGCACTTGAAATAGTGAAGACCCATCGGCCAGACTTAGTTTTAATGGATATTCAAATGCCCGAAATGGATGGACTAGAAGCAACGACCCTAATTCGCTCTGACCCAGCGATCGCCGATACTCCCATTATTGCCCTAACTGCCCTTGCTTTTCCCGAACAAGCAGATCAGTGTTTTGACGCAGGATTTAATGACTATTTAGCAAAGCCCGTCCGCTTCAAAATATTAATGGACACTATTCAAAAATTTTGTCAAAGACATGAGGATTAAAGGATGATAGGTGAGCAAAAACAAATCCTGGTCATTGATGATCAAGTCGATAATTTTGAGATCATAGAAGCCTTTCTCAGCAATGAAGATTATCAACTGTATTATGCTTCTAGTGGCATGAAAGCGTTCTCCCTTTTAGAAACCGTCGAGCCTGATGTTATTTTGCTCGATATTATGATGCCAGAAATGGACGGAACCCAAGTTTGTCAACGCCTCAAAAGTCACGATCTCTATAAAAGTATTCCCGTCATCATGGTAACCGCCCTGGATACCAAGGAAGACCTCGCCTATGCCCTAGACCAGGGAGCCAGCGATTTTGTGACTAAACCGATCAATTCCCTCGAATTACGTTCCAGAGTCCGCGCCCATCTCCGCACCAAATCAGAACACGATGAACTCAAAAAATTACTCAAATTGCGGGAAGAAGCCCTAGCGTTGCGGGAGGATCTGTCTAATATGATTGTCCATGACCTCCGCAATCCCCTCGCGACGATTATCTTGGCCGCAGGAATTGTCCAACGATATATGGATCGGCTTGATCAAAAACCCTTGATTCTGCAAAAAATCGCTCAAATTCTTGAGTCAGGTCATAAACTCGAAGAAATGATTGATGGTTTGTTGTTGATGGCAAAACTGGAATCAGGCAAAATTTTGTTTAATGCTACCCCAACGGATTTATACGAGCTAGGGGTTGGGGTGATCAAAGATTTTGAGCTAGTCGCGAATTCTCGTCAAATACAATTAATTACTGAGTTACCTGAACCCAATAGGACTGTTTTGACTGATGCAACGATTTTGCGACGAGTGATTGACAATTTGTTATCTAACGCACTGAAATTTTCTCCCCAAGGCAGTCAAGTCACTCTCAGTCTGCAATATTTATCGGAAAATCATTTTAGATTTCAGGTTGCTGATACGGGGAAAGGTATCCGTCAAGCTGAAAAAGACAAGATTTTTGAGAAATTTGAAATTGGAAGTTTAAAGAAAAATACGTCTCAGACAGGGTTAGGGTTGGCTTTTTGTAAAATTGCGATCGAGGCTCAAGGGGGAACTTTAGCGATCGCGGATAATTATCCCCAGGGGGCAATTTTTATGGTAGAAATCTAGGCTGGAGGATCAGCTTTCAGTTTAATGTTTTCTAAAGATTTTTCAAGGTTAATACTTTTGTTTAAAAAAGTGGGTAAGATAGACAAAATATCTGGACTTTAGCCGTAAATCACCTCAACATGAGTATGAATACCGAAAGACTCTATAAAATTTTGTTGGTGGATGATTCCGAGAGCGATCGCGCCATTTATTGTCGTTATCTGCTGACCGATCAAGATGTTGACTATCAGATCCTACAAGCAGAAACCCTGGAAGAATCTTTAGAACTATGGCGATCGCAGTTTCCCGATATGGTCTTAGCCGATCTGCATTTGCCCGATGGTAACGGTTTGGAACTATTGACCGCGATCCAAGCAAAAGATATAAGGCAAAAATGTCCCGTTATTGTGATCACAGGTCAGGGAAATGAACAAGTCGCAGTCCAGGCGATGAAACTAGGAGCCAGGGATTATTTAGTCAAGGATGATATTACCGCTACCATTCTTGGCAACTGTGTTAAAAAGTCCCTCAATGAATGGACAACTTCTAGAAAATTAACAGAATTTCCCCAGGCATCAGAGAGCGACAGTGCAGAAGTCAAACTCCGTGAAGCAGACCCCCAATACACCATTGAAAATCTACAGACGGTCGAAAAAAGGTTTGAATTTCTAGCAGGAGCGGCTCCTGTGGGGATTTTTCGGACAGATGCTTCGGGAAATTGTCTATACGTCAATAAACGCTGGTGTGAAATTACCGGTTTAACTTTCGAGGAGGCATTGGGTGAAGGTTGGTCGCAAGGATTACATCCCGATGACCGTGAGAGCATTTCAACGGAATGGTACCAATCCACCCAGGAAAATCGTCCTTTTATCATGGATTACCGTTTTCTCAGCCCAGAGGGTGTGATTACTTGGGTTCATGGGGAATCGTCCGCCGAACGAAATGATCAAGGAGAAATTACTGGTTACATTGGCACCATTACGGATATTACTGATCGCAAACGGGCTGAACAGAAAATTCAACTCCTCAATCAAGAACTAGAACACAAAGTAGAAGAAAGAACTGCTGCCTTGAGAGCCAGTGAAGAAATTAATAGAACCATTCTCAATACGATACCCGATCTATTATTACGGGTTAATCAGGATGGGACTTGTCTAGATTCTTTTGAATCTAAGATTAATAAAGATCTTTTTGTGCCAATAGAGCATCATCTTGCCGAAGTGCTTCCCCCCGATTTATTACAAACCCAGTTGCAAGCTATTGAGCAGGCGATCGCCACAGGAGAATTACAAATTTATGAACATGAACTGAAGAAACAGGACAGAATGGCCTATGAGGAAGTCAGAATATTAGCCATTAATGATCAAGAAGTGTTGATGATTATACGGGATATCAGCGATCGTAAACATCAAGAAAAAGAACTGCGCGAAAGTGAAAGCCGTTTTCGACAATTAGCTGAGAATATTGGTGAAGTTTTTTATCTGATTGATATTGAAGCAAAAAAAATACTTTATATCAGTCCTAGTTATGAAACCATCTGGCAACGTTCCTGCCAGAGTCTATACGATGACCCCCAATCCTATATGGCAAATGTCTATGAAGAAGATCGACTCAAGGTGATGCAAGCCCATGAACAGATACACCTAAAAAAGAATACGCAAGTGGAATATCGCATTGTACTGCGCGATGGCTCTCTGCGTTGGATTTTAGACCGTACTTTTTTAGTTAAAACAGAATCAGGCGAGATGACGCGGATGTGCGGTACTGCTAAAGATATTAGCGATCGCAAACAATCAGAAAAGGCCCTTTTAGAATCTCAGCAATTTCTGCAAACTGTCCTGGACTGTTTCCCCCTAGCCGTATTTTGGAAAAATCGTGAATCCGTCATGATGGGTTGTAATCAATTCTTTGCCAAAATCTCCGAGTTAGACTCGCCACAGGAAGCCATTGGTAAAACGAATTTTGATTTTTCCTACACCGAAGCCGAAGCCCAGGGCTACTTATTAGATGATCAACAGGTAATGACATCGGGGATTTCCCTAGTGGGCATTGAGGAAACCATCACCCTACCCACAGGAGAAACACGATGGACTGAGACCAATAAGATTCCCCTGCGAGATTTGGAGGGGAATGTCATTGGGATATTAGGAACTTTTCAAGATATTACAGAGCGGGTAGAAAACAGACAAAAACTCGTAGAACTCACCGATCGCCTGAAAATCGCCCTCAATTCTGGAGCGATCGGTTGTTGGGAATGGGATATCACTCACAAAACTTTGACCTGGGATGAACGGATGTATGAACTGTATGATCTTCCCAAGGGAACGACCGTGCAGTTTGAAACCTGGATCAATAGCCTCCATCCCGACGACCGAGAAGCAAACATAAGCTTAACCCAGCAAGTATTGGCAGGAGAAGCTGAATATAATGCTGAATTTCGAGTCATTCATCCCGATGGCAGTATTCATTTTCTAAAAAGTTATGGTCTGGTGGTGCGAGATGATCTTGGTAATCCCCTCGCCATAATTGGCGTTAATTTTGATATTACGGAGCAAAAACAAGCGGAACAAATTATCCATCAACAAATCGAGAAAGAAACCCTCCTACGACACATTACCCAACACATTAGGAAAACCCTCGACCTCCGAACAATTTTTGAGACGGCTTGCCAGGAAATTCGGCAATTTATCCACAGCGATCGCGTCGGCATTTTTCGGTTTTATCCTGACTCTGGTTATGATGATGGAGAATTTGTTGCTGAGTCGGTGCAAGAGGGTTTTTCTTCGGTTCTAAGCATTCCTGTTCATGATCACTGTTTCGGAGGAGATTATGCCCAACGCTATGCTGAGGGGTATTGCCAAGCCGTTAATGATGTTCTCCAGAGTGATTTACAAGATTGTCATAAAGCGATTCTGACTCGGTTTGAAATTCGTGCTAATTTAATCATGCCCCTACTACTTGGGGAAAAATTATGGGGCTTACTCTGCATCCATGCGTGTGCGGCTCCCCGTATTTGGCAACCTGATGAAATTGATTTGATTCAACAAATTGCAGGCCAACTCGCGATCGCCATCCAACAGGCGCATTTATTTGAGCAATTGCAACAAGAGCAAGAAAAATTGACCCAGACCAATCAAGCCCTAATCCGTTCCAATGAAGATCTCGCCCGTGCCACTCGCCTCAAAGATGAATTTTTGGCCAACATGAGTCACGAACTGCGGACACCCCTCACCGCGATCTTAGGAATGGCCGAATCTCTGCAAACAAACACCTTTGGCGAACTCAACCCTGGTCAGGAACAAGCCATTAAATTAATCGAAAAAAGCGGTGATCATTTACTCTCCCTGATCACCGATATCCTAGATTTATCGAAAATTGAAGCAGGAAAATTAGAACTCAAATTAGCATCAACCTCGGTTCAGACGCTTTGTGAAAATAGCACCATGTTTGTCAGACAAATGGCCTTAACCCAAAAAATTGCACTCGAAACCCGCATCGCCCAAAATATTGAGCAAATTTGGGTTGATGAATTTCGTATCCGTCAATCTCTGATCAATCTATTAAGTAATGCCATTAAATTTACTCCCTCTGGAGGAAACGTCATTTTGTCCGTTGAATTAGAGGAGCAAGAGATTTTATTTTCAGTGACAGATACGGGTATTGGCATTAGCCCCACCGATCTCGATAAGCTTTTTCAACGCTTTGTCCAAATTGATAGCAGTCTCAATCGTCAATATGCTGGCACGGGTTTGGGCTTAGTCCTCGTCGATCGGATTATCACGAAACATGGCGGTAGGGTTTCAGTAACCAGTCGGGTGGGAGAAGGTAGCTGTTTTACCCTTCGTCTTCCCTATGTACCATCGTCCAGAAAAATCATGCCCCAAAACGTGAAAACCACGCCCCTGCCGACCCAGCAGAAAAACCCTCTCTTATCCGTTTCTCCCTTGATTCTTCTCGCCGACGACAATGAGGGGAATAGAAAAACTCTGGATGATTATCTCAGCAATAAAGGTTATCGGATGCTATTAGCCTATAATGGCAAAGAAGCTCTGGAAATGGTGAAAACTCATCGACCAGACCTGATTTTAATGGATATTCAAATGCCAGAAATGAATGGACTGAGAAGCAACGACTCTAATCCGCTCTGACCCTGCGATCGCCCATATTCCCATCATTGCCCTAACCGCCCTTGCGTTGCCCGAACAAGTAGAACAGTGTCTTGCTGTCGGGATCGACGAATATTTAGTAAAACCTCTGCGCTTTAAGGTATTAATGGAAACTATCCAAAAATTTTGTTAACAGCATGAGGAATTAAAGAATGATAACCGAAACCCAAAAAATTCTGATTATTGATGATCAAGTCGATAATTTTGAGATCATGGAAGCCTTTCTCAGCAATGAAGAATATCAATTGTATTACTCCTCTAGTGGAATGAAGGCCTTTTCCCTTTTAGAAACAGTAGAGCCTGATGTTATTTTGCTCGATATTATGATGCCAGAAATGGACGGAACACAAGTTTGTCAACACCTCAAAAGTAACGATCTCTATAAAAGTATTCCCATCATCATGGTGACTGCCCTGGATACTAAGGAAGACCTCGCCTATGCCCTAGACCAGGGAGCCAGCGATTTTGTGACTAAACCGATCAATTCCCTCGAATTACGTTCCAGAGTCCGCGCCCATCTCCGCACCAAATCAGAACACGATAAACTCAAAAAACTCCTCAAATTGAGAGAAGAAGCCCTCACCCTGCGGGAGGATCTGTCTAATATGATTGTCCATGACCTCCGCAATCCCCTCGCAACGATTATCTTGGCGGCAGGAATTGTCCAGCGATATATAGACCGACTTGACCAAAGACCCTTGATTCTGCAAAAAATCGCTCAAATTCTTGAGTCGGGGCATAAACTCGAAGAAATGATTGATGGTTTATTGTTGATGGCAAAACTGGAATCAGGCAAAATTTTGTTTAATGCTACCCCAACAGATTTATACGAGCTAGGGGTCGGGGTTCTCAAGGATTTTGAGTTAGTCGCGAATTCTCGGCACATAACGCTCATCAGCCAGCTACCTGAACCCCATAAGACCGTTTTGACCGATGCAACAATTTTGCGACGGGTTATTGACAATTTGTTATCTAACGCACTGAAATTTTCTCCCCAAGGTAGTCAAGTCACCCTCAGTCTGGAATATTTAGCTGAAAATCATTTTAGAGTTCAGGTTGCCGATACGGGGCAAGGGATTAATCAAACAGACAAAGCAAAGATTTTTGAGAAATTTGAAATCGGAAGTTTAAGGAACAATACGTCTCAGATAGGGCTAGGATTGGCTTTTTGTAAAATTGCGATCGAGTCTCAGGGAGGAACTTTAGCGATCGCGGACAATGATCCCCAGGGTTCAATTTTTATGATAGAAATTTAGGATTTTATCAGTATTAAAATAATAATAGAGAATAGACTATTCAAAGGTATTTTATAGTGATGATTAATGAATCGGTAAGGACAGAAACGTTTAATTTAACCAACTGCGATCGCGAACCGATCCATATTCCAGGGGCAATTCAACCGCATGGTTTACTATTGGTCATTTCTCCCCTTGAGTGGCAAATTACCCAGATTAGCCGTAATACCCAAGAATTTTTGGGAATTGAACCTGAGCAACTGTTGGGCCAATCCTTAGATCGTCTATTGCCAACCGATAAGATTGAAGCGATCGCCGCTTGCTTAGAGGGAGATTTTGAACAAATTAATCCTTTGAAACTATCCATTGAAACTCAGAATGGCACAAAAAAATTTAATGGTATCGTGCATTCCTTAGATGAAAATAATATTATTCTCGAACTAGAAATCAATAAAAGTGAAAATGATCTGGATTTTATCCAATTTTCTCAAATTTCCAAACGTATTTTATTACAGATTCAACGAGCCTCAAACCTCAATGAATTATGTCAGACAATAGTACAGCAAATTAGAAAATTAACGGGTTTTGAGCGTGTAATGATCTATCAATTTGATCAAACGGGCGCAGGAGATATTATAGCTGAGGATAAGTTAGAAGAATTAGAGTCCTATTTAGGATTGCATTATCCTGATTCCGATATTCCTCGTCAGGCAAAATACCTTTATACACTCAATTTTATACGTTCAATTCCCCAAGTAAACTATCAACCTATAGCGATTTTAACCTTAGATAATAAACAACAAAAACCGCTTGATTTGAGTTTAAGTATTCTGCGGAGCGTTTCTCCTCTTCATATTGAATATTTACAAAATATGGGAGTTTGTGCGACTCTAACAATTTCTTTAATGAAACAAGGAAAGCTCTGGGGATTAATTGCGTGTCATCATCGGTCTCCCTATTTTGTTCCTTACGAAACGCGGAATATTTGTGAATTTTTAGGACAGGTGATGTCTTTAGAATTAGCCTCTAAGGAAGCCAATGAAGATCTAGATTATAAAATATTTTTAAAGTCTGTTCAATCTCAATTAGTTAATGCCCTGGGCAAAGCAGAAAATATTAGAGATGCTTTGCTCCGAGATCGAGAAAAACTCTTAAAATTAGTGAATGCCACAGGCGTTGTTATCTATACAGAAGAGAATTTGCTTCGGATTGGCCAGACTCCTCCTGAAGAGGTTTTACCCGACCTGATTGCCTGGTTAGAAAATCGGTTTGAACAAGATTTATTTGTTACCCATTCATTGCCCAAAATTTATCCCGACGCGATCGCCTTTAAGGAAGTGGCGTGTGGATTATTAGCCCTTTCTATTACCAAAGTTCAGAAAAATTATGTTCTTTGGTTCCGTCCCGAAGTCCTACAAGAGGTCAAGTGGGCAGGCAAACCTGAAAAACTGAAAAACCTAGAAGAAGACGGCACAGAAACTCTTTCGCCCCGCAAATCCTTTAAGCTATGGCAAGAAATGGTTCAGCAACAATCCCAACCCTGGAAACCCTGGGAAATTGAAGGAGCCATTGAACTTCGGAGTGCGATCGTTGGAATTCTGTTACGCAAGATCAATGAATTAGCGGAAATCAATCTGGAATTAGAACGCAGTAATACCGAACTTGATGCCTTTGCCTATATTGCGTCCCATGATCTTAAAGAACCTCTGCGCAGTATTCATAATTATTCCAATTTTTTGTTAGAAGATTATGCAGAACTGTTGGACGCAGAAGGAGTTGATAAGTTACATACTCTGATCAAGTTGACCAAACGCATGGAGGACTTGATTAATGCCCTATTACATTTTTCTCGTTTAGGTCGTCAGGAATTAACGTTTCAATCTTTTAATTTGAATCAATCTCTTGAATCTATTTCTGAATTATTTACCGTCAGTAAAGGAGGAGAAAACATTGAAATTCGTATTCCCCGACCCCTACCCAAAATTGTTGGCGATCGTGTTTTATTAGAAGAAGTTTTTACTAATCTGATCAGTAATGCCTTTAAATATAATAATCAATCCGAAAAATGGGTAGAAATTGGCTTTTTAGATCCAACCCTATCCAATTCTCTAGAACCCTCCCAGCCCCAATTATTGACCTTTTATGTCCGAGATAATGGTATTGGAATTCAGGAAAAACACTTAGATACGATTTTTCGGATTTTTAAACGGCTACACAGTCTCAATAAATACGGAGGAGGCACAGGCGTAGGATTAACCATTGTCAAAAAAATTATCGAACTTCATCATGGGACAATATGGATTGAATCTTCCTATGGCAAAGGTAGTACTTTTTATTTCACGCTGCCAACGGAAATCGTCTAAAAAGACAACATTTATTCACAATAGAAAGCTATTTAATTTGTTCTTTATTCATGAAAAATCTGATTTTAGTAGTAGAGGATAGCGATGAGGATTTTGAGGTATTTTGCCGAATCATGCTGGAATTATCTTCTGATTTCTCCTTCTTTCGTGTCTGTGATGGGGAAGATGCCCTAGATTATCTTTATCAACAAGGTTCCTATCAAGATCCCCAACTTTTTCCTCGTCCGTCCATTATTTTGTTAGATTTAAATTTGCCAGGCACGGATGGAAGAGATGTTATTCGGGAAGTTAAAGAGAATAAATCCCTGAAAACCATTCCCATTGTGGTATTAACGACTTCTTCTAGTCCGAAAGATATTAAATCCTGCTACGAATTTGGGGCTAATAGCTATCTGATGAAACCAATGGGATTAAAACAACTAAAAAAAGTGATCGCTGTTTTTTGTCAATACTGGTTAGAGACTACCATTCTGCCTTCAACAATAAATTAATCCCCCTCAGTGAATCCTATTAATGAACAATAACCGCGTTAATTCAAGAAAATATTAATCTCAACAGAACACCGATTACAGCCCAACTTTGACCAACTGAATAATTGTGTGGATAAAAGAAAAAAATAAAACGCGATCGCCATAAATTTCATAAAAAGTCGAAAGTTTTTAGAGAGAAACTTGATCAGGAATCACTGTAATCTTCATTCCAACAGATTTGAGAATTTTATCAACCGTTGATAAATGGGGATTACCTTGTTCAGAAAGCGTTTTATAGAGACTTTCTCTTCCTAACCCAGTTTCTTCGGCAACTTTTGTTAACCCTTTTTGGTGTTGTACAATCTGTCTGAGAGCAATTAGGAAAAGTGGGATTCCCCCTTCTTCTAAAGCATCTTGAAGATAGTCAGAAGCAAATTCAGGATTATTTAGGGCTTGCTGAAAAAGTCAAAAAACAGGAAGAGGGGATTAATTTATGAATTTAAGGCGAGTAAAACATAAGGGTTAAATGAATTGTCAACACAAAGCATAAGCTGGGCTAATAAGAGGGCAGAAAAATAAGCTCTTCTTCCGAAAAAGACAAAAAAAACGTAAAACCTGCCGAAGCAGGGCAAAAAGATTGATGACTAAAAAGGTGATAGCAATAGCGGTTTCAGAGGTATCAGGAAGTTTTGTCATAACTCGATTGAGGCTAAATCGTCTCTTTGCTTGACCAAATTTGCCTTCAATAGCATTACGGTCTCTTTCATCTTGAAGAGCTTCTTTCTTTTTTTCTGGACTAATATTTGTGGGTCGTCTTCCCAAGGGTGGGCCAATTCAATCGAATTCCCTTCTCCTTACAAAAAGCGCGATTTTCCCTTGTGCGATAGATTGCATCAGCATGAACAGACTGGGGATAGTAGCCTGTCTCACGTTTAAACTCTTCTATTTGTCCTTTGAAGTCGCCTGATTCATTATAATTATCCCAACTTAATCGGTATAAATAAAGATATCCATTCACATAACTTGCTGATAGTTTTGCACCAAACTCTACTGGCGTTCCCGCTTTTCCTCTAACAATGGGACGAACATGAGGTTGAGTCAAACTCACAATTCTATTTTCTACCTTATTTTCTTTATTTTCATACATTCCTACTTGTTGCTCATAGGCTTTTTGTATTATCGACAGTATCTTTTCGTCTTTTTTACTTAATTTTGCGACCTCTTTATCTTCTCTTAATTTTTCTATATGGGAAAGGTTTCTTTTGATATATTGGATTTGTTTTTTTATGCCCTTTCTCCTTTCTTTTCTCGACGGACGGCGTTTTTTTGACAATTTTAAGTAATCTTTTCTGGCTCTTATTCTATAGGTTCTTGGTTTTTTTCCTTTTTTTTTAGTTTTTTTATACAAGTTGTCTATTATTTTTTCGGTTTTTTCTCTTGCCTCATTCAAGATTCCTATAATCTGTTGGATATTTGATGTCTGCTGGTGCACAGGTTGCATCTATTAATAGCTTTCCTCTATTCTGATTTTCCCCTTCACTTTTTTCTTTTACTTCTGATAATATTTCTTCTTCTTTTTTTACCATTGCTTTATTTATTTGATTCACCAAGTCCATTCCTATTCTTTGACGGAAATGTACTAACAGTGACGCATCAAATGCCTCCTCATTTTCATATACTTCTAGTCCTATAAAATATTGTAAGTAAGGGTTTTCTTTTATTTGTTCTACTGTTTCTCGGTCACTTATTCTCAATATTTCTTTTATTATTAATGACCCTAATGCCATCCTAAATGGTTTGGCTGTCGCTCCTTTATTTTCTGAAAATTGTTTTGCATATTCTTCTTCAAATTCCTCCCACGGAATGATTTTTGACATGATTACCCAACGATTTTCTTCTTTTGGCTTCCACTCACTTGGTATTTTGAAGTTTTCAACAGTCGATTTTTCGGATTCTTTTTTGGGGTACATCGTTCAATGCTCTGGAAGGGGAGGGGTGCAAGCCTTTTCACTCATTTTAGACCTTTTTTTTGCACTTTTTTTGCTCTCTAAATCCCCTCATCTCTTTTCTTATAAGGCTTTCAGCTTTTTTCAGCAAGCTC
>CAWEDJ010000084.1:0-12285 GCA_963807635.1 uncultured cyanobacterium | reverse complement strand
ATTTATTATGGCGGATTGATAATCTTGACCCAATTACTGGGTTTAAAAACCATTGCATCAGGGTGAGAGGAATGGCCCCATTAAACGACCTTTAACCCGTTGGCTCACTCAACAAACTTTAAAACGCTGTACGGCGGTGAGTGTGAGAGACCAGGCTTCTGCTCGACTGCTAGACCAATGGAAAATCCCCTATGTACTCGCTCCCGATCCTGTGTGGGTGTTAACGGGCCAAAAATCTGATTTGCAAGAAAATTTAGTTCCTCCCCTTGTGGCAGTCAATCTACGTCGCCATTCTTCCCTGACTCCCGATCACCTAGAAACCCTGATTACCGCTCTAGTCCAGTTCCAGCAAGCGACCGAAAGTTCTTTCCTCTTAATTCCCTTCCAAATGTCTCAGGATTTAGAACTTGCTCAGGCAATAGCGGCTCGGTTAACGGGAAACTATCAAATTGTGCAGGAATCCGACCCCAGAAAACTGAAAGGACTCTTTCAAGGCGTTGCTTTGACCATTGGAATGCGTCTCCATAGCTTGATTATGGCCACTTCAGGAAGGCTCTCGTTGTTCTGCCTTGAGCTATGACCCCAAGGTTAGTCGTTTAATGGCAGAGGCTAATATGTCGGGCTGGGAGTTAACGGAGTTACCCAATGATCCCCTTTTAATCAACCGAACCTGGAAAAAGATTTATTCCGAAAAAGTCCCTTTGGGCGATTCCCAACGCCAAGCCATTATTGACCAAACCCTAGACCACAAAGCCGTTCTAGAGAAAGTTTGTGGGTCTTGAGAAATGGAGAATGCGATCGCGCTCAAAAAAAAATTACTTCTTAGACTTGCTTTTTTTACAAGAGTTTGTTACATTTGTTTACATAACTCGTTACAGACCTTAGCAAAAATTCTCGGAACTACTATGAACAACGAATCTAACGGCAAATTTGGCTTTACCACCTTCGCAGAAAACTGGAATGGCCGCTTGGCTATGATCGGTTTTTCCGCAGCTTTAATCCTTGAATTAACCACTGGTCAAGGCGTACTCCACTTCTTTGGTGTTCTCTAAACTATTTTTATCAGAGCTTTGTCAATCTCAAAAAATAACTGGGTTTTCTAAATTAGGATTCCCAGTTTTTTCGTTTTCGTAGTTAATTTCAAAAAAAGAGGAGAGAAGTCAATTTTCAGACCTCAATCCTCTTTTTAAGAATATTTGAGCTTTATTTCCCTTTTAAAAGCTACCCTGTACACACAAGTTTTAATCTCTAGACATTTAGGCTTTTGATCCCCCCAACCCCCCTTGATAAGGGGGCTAGATTCTTATCAATAAGCCAGTCCCCCTTTTTAAGAGGGATGCCGTAGGCAGGGGGATCAAAGTTCTAGGGAGGCAAGTAGATGTGTGTACAAATACGCTCTCAAAGGGGGGATTAAACAACTTAAGCCTCTTTTCTGGTTGTCTTGTCGCCCAACTTTTGGAACAAGCCCCACTCGACTTGTTCTTCCATGTCAGCCTCAACCCCAGCAAACACATCTCGGAAAAGTGTGCGGGAGCCGTGCCAAATATGACCAAAGAAGAATAACAGAGCAAAAACAGCGTGGCCAAAGGTGAACCAACCACGAGGACTGGTACGGAATACCCCATCAGAATTGAGGGTTGCAGTATCAAAGTCAAAGCCTTCACCCAACTGAGCCTTACGAGCAAATTTCTTCACAGAAGGGCCATCGGAGAACGTTTGACCGTCTAATTCCCCACCGTAGAAACTAACCGTAACGCCCGTTTGTTCCACACTGAACTTGGATTCAGAACGACGGAAAGGAATATCAGCACGAACCACGCCATCCTTGTCGGTCATGATAATGGGGAAGGTTTCAAAGAAGTTGGGCATCCGACGAACGGTTAATTCCCGACCATCTTTGTCCGTAAACACAGGATGTCCGATCCAGGTTTGAGCAATTCCATCACCGCTATCCATTGCACCAGTACGGAATAAGCCGCCTTTAGCAGGGCTATTACCCACATAGTCATAGAAAGCAAGTTTTTCGGGAATGCTATTCCAAGCTTCGGTGAGGGAAGCCCCGTCAGCAACTTCGGTATCCACACGACGTTGGATTTCTTCTTGGAAATAACCCTTATCCCATTGGTAACGGGTGGGGCCAAATAATTCGATGGGAGTGGTGGCATTGCCATACCACATGGTTCCTGCCACGATGAAAGCGGCAAAGAACACGGCGGCAATACTACTGGAAAGAACGGTCTCAATATTTCCCATTCTCAGGGCTTTATAGAGACGTTCGGGCGGACGGACGGTGAGATGGAAATAGTCCAGCGATAATGCCCACGACCCCTGCCGCAATGTGGTGAGCCACAACGCCGCCTGGGTTAAAGGGATTAAAGCCTGATGGCCCCCATTCGGGTGCAACGGGTTGAACATGGCCCGTGAGTCCGTAGGGATCGGATACCCACATTCCTGGTCCCCAAACCCCCGTGAGATGGAATGCTCCGAAACCGAAGCAAAGAAGTCCAGAAAGAAATAGGTGGATACCGAACATTTTCGGTAAATCTAGAGCGGCTTCACCGGTACGGGGATCAACGAATAATTCTAAATCCCAGTAAACCCAATGCCAAACCGCCGCAAGGAACAATAAACCAGATAAAACGATGTGAGCCGCAGCTACACCTTCAAATGACCAGAAGCCAGGATCAAGACCTGTTTCTCCTGTCACGCTCCAGCCGCCCCAGGAAGAAGTCACGCCTAAGCGGGCCATAAAGGGCAGTACGAACATCCCTTGCCGCCACATGGGATTTAAAACGGCATCACTAGGATCAAAAATAGCAAGCTCATAAAGAGCCATCGAACCTGCCCAACCTGCTACAAGAGCGGTGTGCATGAGGTGAACGGAAATTAGCCGACCTGGATCATTTAGGACGACTGTATGAACTCGATACCAAGGTAGTCCCATTGACGCTCCTTCTATTTAACTGACAATTAAGGTCTTTAGAGACACTTTATTAAAATTGAGTATTTCGGTTATGGACAAAACTCCTAACCTTGTTGCTTAAAATTTTAAGACAAGCTAGGAGTCGAAAGTTAAGTTCTCATTATTATCCCTTGAAAGTGGGGATATTTTGAAGTAGTCTAACGATTGTTTGGAGAGATTGCAACGTTTTTTGGGGGTCTGAATCGGTTAATAATCCATAATATTTAGGAAAATGAAGCACTATTTGGATTTATGGAGCCATTCTGTAATTCCATCAGCGATCGCGTTAACTAATTTTTCTTGGTCGGAGGGACTGGTGATCCATTCAAATTCCTGGGGATTGATCATAAAACCCAATTCCAACAGAACGGCAGGGGTGGTGTGGGGACGAGTTAGCGCGAGATTATTCCAATACACGCCGTAGGACGGTCGATTGAGTTTTTTGACCAGAGAGGTTTGTAAAAACATGGCCAGATCCTGGGACTGGGGATTGTACCAAAAAGTGCTTAATCCTTTGGTTTTGATCGCATCTCCACCATCGGGCAGGGAATTATAATGAATAGAAATCGCCACCGTTGGTTTGAGTTGATTAATCAAATTAACGCGATCGCCGAGGGAAACATCCACATCGGTTTCTCTAGTTAAATGGACAATCGCGCCCCGTTGTCTGAGAATAGGAGCCAGTTTTTCGGTGATCAGTAAATTAATCTGTTTTTCGGGATAACCTGTCGGCCCGATCGCCCCCGATTCTTTGCCCCCATGACCTGCATCTAACAAAATCGTCGCACCTTTGAGAGAAGGAAAATCTTGGGTTAACTGGGGAGGATGGCGCAGAGAAAGAATTAAACTGGTTCCTTCATAGCGGAGGTCATAACCCCATTGCTGTTTAGATTTAAGTAAAAAAGTATATTTAATTTGATTCGGCTGAATGGGTTGCCAATCGAGACGCTGAATAACAGGATCATTATCTAAACGAATTGTATCGGTCTGGGCCGTAGTGTTATGGAGCGTGAGGGAAAATTTATTGTCTTCTTGCTTAATAGTGACGGGAACAGGAACTTGCAGGGGAAAAATAATTTCCGTCGCGTTTTCTGTCTGTCGAGAAGTGACACTCCGAATCAGCGATCGCGGTGCAACTTGGGTGTCCAAAAGACGGGTTTCTGATGCTAAAATCCAAGCCCCATAATCTAGCCTGAGCCAATTACCTTCTCTGCCCGTTACACTTGCTTGAGTTCCCTTGGGTAGGGGTGTTAATCGAGAATGGTCGGTCGTGGGGCCTGTTCTCGCAACTCCTGCTTCGGCAGTCACTTCCACCACATCTAGGACGTTCGGCGAGAGAATTGTAATATTTCCTTTACCCGATTCTGTGATTGTTTGATTATTTTTTTGCAGTTGAAAAATGGGGACTCCCACATTGCCCGCTTGCCCAAAACTGACACATCCTTTGAACTCTCCCGTCGATTCCGCGATCGGTTGATTGGCATTATTTAAAACGGCAGAATTGGGGGGTAATTCAACATTTTTTCCTTGGGGAAGTAGGGGAAGAGTTTGATTACCGAGTTGAACGGAAACCTGAGAATTACTGGGCGCGATCGCCGAAAAACAAATCGATTCTCCTGGTAAACGGGCGATGTCTTGATTAGGGGAAAGGGAATTAGTCGCAAAACCCAAACCCGTAGGAAAAACAGGTTGGGAACTGGTGCGGACAATAGTGCGTTGAATTTCCTGATCTTTATAACGGATAGTAAATTGATTTGTCCCTAAGTTCAAGGGAAAAGTGGGGGCAAAATTACCCGTTTTGCTACGTTCGACAGGATAGTTATTAATCAAAACTTGAGCATCTTCGGGCGCATTTCCAATCAAGAAAATTTTACGGGAACTTGTTTGATGATTATTTGGGGGATAGGCTAAAAATAGAGATTTTTCGGTTTGAGCTAACAAAACGTTTGTATTTCCTATTACTAAAAAACTACTTATTGTTAGATTAGTAAACAATTTAGACATATTATCAATCTTAATTTATTGAGTTTTGATCACTAAATACAGGCAAAGGGCTTAAGCCCCTTGTTAATGTTAATAAAAGACTTTATTAAACATCGTTATATTTTATTCTTTCGTGGGTTGATAATATTCATGACTGAGAAATGGAACCGCCACCAGTTCCCCAGAAGCCGTGCCAACTTGAACTTTTAGACCCTCTCCTCCTGCTTTTGTCCGCACATATCCCAGACCAAAGGGAGACTCTAAATCAGTAAAGCTGGTTAAAATTCCCACCTTTTCACCTTCTAGGGTTATCAAAGTTCCTACTTCCACAGATTCACTTAATTTAATACCCCAGAGTCTTTGTTTAACACCTTTATAGGTATTGAGTCTGGCGATCGTTTCTTGCCCAATGTAACAACCTTTTTCAAAGGAAATCGCCTTCCAGAGTCCCGCTTCTAATGGATTATAGTCTTCAGTCAACTCTTGTTCAGGAGCAGGTCGGCCTTGGGTAATGCGAAGATGTTCCCAAACGCGATCGCTAATTTTAATTCCCCCTTGTCCCTGTAATAAATCTTGAAATGTTGTTAACTGATCAACGGTCAGTATGAGGGTATAACCAGGCAACCCCAAATCATTTCCATGAGCAATATAAAAAGAAGAATCTTTAAATGTAACTAAATTTTGATGATTCGCTTCGGGTAGAGTAAAACCTAATGTTTGTAAAAAATCATCACTTTCTTTTCCCAGTAAATTTACCAGAATGTACTGCTCAGAAATATCTGTTAACTCAACTTTATCCATTGGAAATAGAAAGCGATCCATCCAGTTAAATAAAAACTGCCTACGATTAGCACTAACTTTTATCCAAATAGCGTCTTCTAAAATATAAGCCGTTGCTAAATCGAGAGTTCTCCCCGTCGAATTCACAAAGACCGTATCACAGTTTTGTCCCGATTTTAAAAATTGAATATTATTCGTAGTTTGATTATGCAAAAAGCGAATTCTATCTTCTCCTTTTAGTTGTAATAGACCACTATTTAAAGGAGAATAAAAAGCAAGTTGTTCTGGCAATTTGGCTAGAATATCTAGATCATTTTCTGGAATTGTTGAGATCATGGTGTTATTCCTCTGTCAATAAAATTAAATTGTCGGTAAATTTGCAAAAAGTTTATCAATAATTTGTTGGGTTTTGGCTTCTAATTTTTGCCAATCAATTTCTCCCGTTTCCCGAAAAAGGCTAGTATCAATACTAACTTCCTGTTCGCCTAAATCTGTACTATCAGTTGATAGAAAAACCTGATAATCTAAGAAGCATACCTGAAAACAAATATCCCACAAGGCGATCGCGTAATGATAATCTTGATAAGTTAGATGTAATTGATGACCAGGATAAGGTTGCTCAATTTCTGTATAAGTGCCTTTCCATACCGATTCCTCTAATTGCTTACGCAAATTATCAATCACCCGAATCAAAGACGGTTGCATTAAGTATTCTGCTTGTTCCCAATCGGTAGAATTTTTAAAAATAGGCTTCATAAAAAGTAATTGTCATTCGCTGCTTATAATTTTTAAAAATCATACAAAAATTAATTTAATAATTGATATTATCTGTTTAATCTGATAATTTAAACCATGACTTAGAACAGAACTCCCGTTATCATACCCTATTTCTCGGTTTCTATGACCAGCAAACTCCTCTCTCGTTATCATGCCCTGTCCCTAACCCTGATACTTTGGAGTATGGGTAATGGAATTTGTCCTCTGAGCGTCAAAAGTGAGCCAGTATCAACCCCAAGCGCAGTGAAACTACCAGAGGATTCCCTCGATCTCAGTCCAGAAATCATGGAAACTAGTCCTGTTTTACAGCGTTGGCACAAACAAGTTCCCGATCTGCTAGAAGAGATCAAAAATGATCCGAGTTTTCGGACTCGAATTCGACTCGGTTACAATCAATTTCCCAGTTCTAATAATAGCAGTGGTCTGGGAATTGGCATAGAGGATTTATTTATCGGAAAATCTAGTTTAACCCTTAGTGGGGATTACGAAACGTCATTTAGTAATCGTCAATCAGGGGGAGTTAATGCAAATTATTATCTCTTGCCTTTAGGGAGTTATATCAATATTGCGCCTGTGCTTGGTTATCGTTATATTCAAACAAATAATTATAATACCCAGGGAATTAACATTGGTGGAAAAATAATGTTATCTTTGTCGCGATCGGGGGCGGCAAATCTGGCTTTTTCTCAGAGTTTTATTTCTCCAGGAAGTGATAATGAAGTGGGGATTTCGACCCTTTCTGTGGGTTATGCTCTAACTAAAAATTTACGGATTTCGACGGATTTACAGCAACAAAATTCTCGCGCTCAAAAAGACAATCGAGTGGGATTATATTTAGAATGGATGCCTCGTTTTTAAATCATTCAGTCCAATCCCTTGTAGAAAGCGTGTTAGAGTGGCTAGAGAGGTGAATGGAGGCGTTAAAAACGGAATTTAGGTTATGCGATGGCTTGTCCTTTTATTGCTTTTCGGTTCGGGATTTGTCTTTTTTCTGCAAAATAAACAACCCATTACCCTCTTTTTTTTGGGGAATAATGCCAAGGTCGCGCTGTTGACCTTCACTTTTCCGTTGGGATTGTGGGTGATTCTTTTTATCGTTGCAGGCATTATCACTGCTCTGATTCTCCAATCTTTCAACGCGATCGCCCGACCCATTTTTCCCCCTGCGCCTTCTCGTCCCCGTTCTCGCCCAACCCCTCCACCGCGATCGCCTGAACCTCCCCGTCCCCCAACCCCTGAAACAAAAACTCGTATTCAGACCCCAACCAATCCCCAGTGGGAATGGGAAAATCCGATCCCTGAAGTAGATGATTGGGAAGACGATGAGCCGCAACCCGTTGAAAGGCGATCGCCTGAACCCGTTGAGCAACCTGTGGACATTCCTCGCCGTCCCGAACCTGTGGACATACCGAGACGAGTGACTATTGACCTTTCCTCCCAAGCTCCCCCTGAAAACTATACGGTGAATCCTCTTCCAGGGATGCTGTTAAGCCGAGTGAATCGCAACCCCGCCTACGGGATGAAGACCTAAAACGTTTTGAAGTAGCTCAGGAACCGAAAACTACTTCCCAGGAAGGGACTATTTATTCCCAGACCTATCGGGAACCCCGTACTGCCGCCGAAATCCCTCCTGACCGCACGACTGAAAAATTTTCTTCTAAACCCTCAAATTCTAATCAGGTTTATGATGCCAATTACCGAGTGATTAATCCTCCTTTGCGTCCGATAGAATCTAATAATGTGGAAGAAGACGATGAAGATTGGCTCTAATAAATTTTTAAAAAACAACCATCAAAAGTAACCTTTTTTAATCTAAGTTTTTTATGGAAAAAACGAATGCTTTCTTCAAGCAAAAAACTCAATTTTTTGACCATTGGGCTACTACCTACGATTGCTTATTAACAACTATTTTTTATCAAGCCATTCATCAAAGCTTATTAAGTTATGTTCAATTACCCGTTCAAGCTAAAGTATTAGACTTAGGTTGTGGCACAGGAAAATTATTAAACCGATTGTGTGAGAAATTTCCTGAAATACAAGGAACGGGAGTCGATTTATCTCCTGAAATGTTGCGTCAAGCGCGGGCAGAAAATCAATCTCATCCCCGTTTAATTTTTTGTGAAGGAAATGCCGAATCCTTACTCTTTGTTCCCAATCAATTTGATGCAGTTTTTAATACAATTAGTTTTTTGCACTATCCCAATCCCCAAAAGGTTTTTGCTGAAATTAGTCGTGTCCTGATGCCTGAAGGTTATTTTTATCTCGCGGATTATGTCGGGACAACAAAACAGCAAAATTTATCTATCACTCCAGGGGGTTTACGTTTTTATAGCTCCCAACAACGAGAAGGGTTTGCGACTAATGTTGGACTAATTTGTTGTGGTCATTATTATTTATTAGGGCCTGTGATGTTGAGTATTTTTCAGCGATCGCGGTAAGCAATTTTTCATGATCAAAAAACGGTTAATTATTTTTACGCGCTATCCTGTCCCAGGCAAAACCAAAACTCGCATGATTCCCGCCTTAGGAGAACAAGGGGCGGCGGATCTGCACTCCCGTATGGCGGAATATACTTTGCTTAATTTGTTGACTTTAGGTTTAGATCAATCGTTAGAAATAGGAATTTATTATAGTGGCGGCGATCGCTTGCTAATGGAAACTTGGTTAAATCCTATAATGTCCTCTTTTTTAGCCAATAATCCCCATTTAAGCATCAATTTTCTTTCCTATTACCCCCAGTTTGGGAAAGATTTAGGAAAACGAATGCAAGGAGCGTTTGAAGATGGATTTAAAAATCAAAGAGAAAAAATAATCATTATTGGCACTGATTGTCCTGATTTGAATCCACATCTGATTGAAGAGGCTTTTTTAGCTTTAAATTGCCATGATGTGGTTCTCGGCCCTGCAAGTGATGGCGGTTATTATTTAATCGGTTTGAGTCAGTTTTTTCCGATACTTTTTAATCATATTGACTGGGGAAGCGATCACGTTTTAGCTCAAACGAAAAGAATTATTGAGCAAGAAAAACTGAGGGTTTATGATTTACCCGTTTTAACCGATGTGGATCGACCCGATGATCTATATATTTGGGAATCCAAAAAATTTTTCTCCACTCTCTAGTTCTGCTAAAAAAATAATTAAAATCCGTCAAATCAGAATTTTTAAAGATAATACCTCACACTGGTCACAACCCTTTTTTTACTAGCTCTCAAACTAGCTTTCAGAAATAATGTTGTTTGATTATGGAGAATATTTTCCCACCACTTACGGGTCACAAAAGTAGGAATAATAATGGTTGAAAGAATATCGGGATACTGGGCTTCAAACTCATTAATATAATCCACAATGGGGCCAACAACCGAACGATAAGGAGAGTCCAAAATCACTAAGTCAATATCATTTTCCAATTCCTGCCAGCGTCTTTGTAACTTTTCTCGATCCGTTGAGCCGATATCAACATGAACTCCCACAATATGGTCAGCAATACTGCGAGCATAGTCCAGGGCTTCGAGAGTTCCTTTATTCAATTGTCCTACGATCACGATCGCGGGGTGGGTAATGGTTTCCACCTGGGACGGGGAAGATAACTCCGAGGAGCAACGCCATCCAGACTTAAACGTTGCGCCACATAACGATAATGCCGATGAATCGCAATAAAGAGAGAGACCAGTAACGGAATAGAGAACACAACCAGCCAAGCCCCCAGTAAAAATTTAGTGGCAATAACAACCGCTAAAACGATTAGGGTAGCCAAGGCTCCGATACCGTTCATCAAGGCACTGGCCTGCCAACCTGGGACAGGATTTCTGAACCAATGGCGTACCATGCCCGCTTGAGAGAGAGTAAATGAGGTAAAAACGCCCACAGCGTAGAGGGGAATGACCGCGTTAACATTGCCTTGAAAAATGATCACCAGAAAAGCCGCAAATAAACTTAAAAAGATAATTCCATTCGAGTAAACTAGGCGATCGCCTAAATGGGCTAACTGACGGGGTAAAAAGCCATCCCGTCCCAAAAAATAACAGAGGCGAGGAAAGTCGGCAAAACTGGTATTAGCGGCTAATAGGAGGATTAACAGGGTCGAAATCTGAAGAAAATAATAAAAATAACTTTCCCCAAACACAAGATTGCCTAACTGGGATAAAACCGTTTTTCCTTCAAGGGGAACAATATGATAGGCGTGGGCTAAGGACGTAATGCCTAAAAACATCAAGCTTAAAATAATTCCCATCCACAGCAGGGTCAGACGAGCATTTTTCCATTCAGGGGATTTAAAAGCGAGAACTCCGTCGGAAATGGCTTCTACCCCCGTCATGGCCGAACATCCTGCGGAAAAAGCCTTGAGGACTAAAAATAAGCTCAAGGGATGCTGTATCGGTAAATCGGGATAGGCGGGCGGCGAAAAACCTGTCATTAAACGATAGATGCCGACGGCAATGAGGATAAAAATACTGCCAATAAAAGCATAGGTCGGAATCATAAAAATTCGTCCCGATTCCTTGACCCCCCGCAAATTAGTAATAGTTAATAAAAGAATAAAAATTAGGCATAAATCAACGGTATAGTGCTGGAGCGCGGGGATCGCTGCGGTCAGAGCCGCCGTACCCGCCGAAACGCTCACTGTCACCGTTAAAATATAGTCAATCATGAGTGATCCCGCCGCGATTAATCCAGGATAGAGACCCAAGTTTTCCCTCGCGACGATGTAAGACCCTCGCCCTTGGGATAGGCTTTAATGGTTTGTCGATAGGAGAGCATGACGATAATTAGTAAAACCACAATGGCGATCGCGATCGGCAGGGAATACCAAAAGGCGATACTACCCGATCCCATAAGAACCAATAGGGTTTCTTCCGTCGCATAGGCAACCGAAGATAACGCATCGGAGGACAATACGGCCAATCCTTCCGCATTGCTGAGGCGTTCCTCTGCATGGGCACTCGTCGGTAGGGAATGACCAACAAGGGTTGTTTTAAGGCGAGAATAGAAAGACATAGTTTAAAACAATCAAAGTATTTAGATCATAAATCCTATTTGTTTTTATGCTCAATTTCTCAGAATACTACTCTAATTTCTTCGCTAAACTAGAAAAAAATCGTTTTGCGGACTAAAAGCAATTAAAATTACTCCCTTATTGGCGTAGTCCCCCGTAGTCCCATTAATCAGAATCAAATACGATAGGCTTTCACCGACTTAGAAAAAATTACGGATAATGAAACAACAACAACCATTTTTTGGGATTCAAAAGATTTATTCTCTAGGATCATCTGCCACTAAAATCTTGCTAGGTACTTTGATCATTTGGACTCTGACTCTCCAAAATACCTTAGCCTTGTTTTCTCTTCCCATAGAGTCAAACTCAACAAAGGCAGAACTCCTAGCCAATCAAATTTCTGCACCGCCCAATCTTATTCAATTAGTCCGCAAAGATCTGGTCAAAAGAACTAAAATTCCTTTTCAGGAAATAGTCGTAAAAATAGCGAAACCCAGGACCTTGCCTATGGCTGTTTAGGATTAGCGAAAACGGATGAATTCTGTACTCAAATGTTGGTTCAGGGCTGGCAAATTATCCTTGGTCATAATGAAAAAACCTGGATTTATCGCACCGACTCCCAAGGCAAAGCGATTCGTCTGGAAGTAGTCAAATAACAGTTATTCTAAAAAAAGATAGAACGGTAAAAAAACGATGTGACTCTTACCACAACTACGACACCGAAAACGATGACAAAGCAACAAAAGCAATAATAATCTTATTACAAGATTTTGGTTAGTGTTTTTGTTTA
>CAWEDJ010000083.1:0-45050 GCA_963807635.1 uncultured cyanobacterium | reverse complement strand
ATTCTATTTAATCCAGATTTCTAAGCTTGTTGTTGAGTTAGGGCAATGATTGTCTCTACTGTAAAATCAGAAATGTTATCTAAAGTAGGAAGTTGATCATTTCCTGCATAAATTAGGGGTAATTCCTGTTTTTCCCAGACCCAAATTTGTCGGCGTTGAATGTCAATTAACCAGGCGAGTTGAGTTCCGTTGCTTAGGCAATGCAAAATTTTACTTTGTAAATCTAACATGCTTTGATTGGGAGAGCGAATTTCGATTAGCCAGTCGGGTGAACCTTGAAAGGGGCCATCTTCATCGGAAAGTCGATCGCGTTGAATGATGGCAATATCAGGAACAGGAGAAAGGGGCGGAACAATGCAACGGAGTTCTTGAATGGCTTCGTAGGATTGGGTTCGGTTGTTAATTTGGTTAACTAGGTTACGTTGAAGACGGGAATGAAAAAGGGTGGGCATCGGTTTCTGTTGGGCTTTCCCTTGAATAAACTCCCATGCGGGTGAGTTTTCAATGTTGGGTTGTTGGAGAAAGGTTTCTAGGTTGTCTAAGGTGTTTGTACGAGAAGGAGATTGCATTGTAAATTTATGATTTACTGATAGTTAATTTACAAATTATTTTTCGGCGATCGCCTTATAACTTTAGCCGATCTGTCAGGTGAAAAGTAGCGATCGCTATGTTATCCCTTTACAATTGAAGCATACAGCCCCCATACGGTAATTAATTCTTATGGTAATCACCACAGTGAAAGATATTAACGGTTCTCCTCACATTGCGATACCAGCCGATTTGTTAGAGCAGATACAATTACCGATTGGTTCTTCAATCAGTATTAATATCGAAGGAAATCAGATTACGATCGCTAAGTCCGCGCCCCATTACAGTCTTGATGAGTTGTTGGCAGGAATGCCTGATGATTTGACTCAAAGTTCAGAAGATCGAGAGTGGTTAGAAGCGTCGCCTGTGGGAAGGGAACTGTGGTAAAAATTCCTAACAGAGGAGATATTATTTTTATTAGTTTTAACCCAACGAAAGGACATGAACAAGCGGGAAGCAGGCCTGCTTTTGTTGTTAGTCCATTAGCTTTTAATGCTAAAACGAAAACGCTTTGGGCTTGTCCGATTACGAATACTCAAAGAGGATGGGCTTTTGAGGTTTCGCTTGATGGATGTGGCACTCAAACAACGGGAGCAATTCGGACGGATCAGCTTAAAACGTTGGATTTTCACGCTCGTCAATATCGCTTTGTTGAACAGGTTCCTTTAGCCATTGTTCAGGAGGTTTTAGCAAAAATTAAGGCTGTTCTTGATTAAGTTTAACGTAGCATTACCTACCAATTTATAAAATCGAGATAAATCGTTTAATTTTCGCTTTTATCAGGTTTATATGTCCAATTATAGAAGACCTCATGTTTCTGAGGGGACATATTTTATTACCCAAGTGACTTATCAGAGGGATAAGTGGCTTTGTAGCGATATTGGAAGAAAGGGATTGAGGGAAGCAATAGAAAAGGTAAGACAGAAATATCCTTTTTCGATTGAGGCTTTTGTTTTATTGCCCGATCATTTTCATTGTTTATGGACGTTACCTGCTGATGATTCGGATTTATCGGTACGATTGCGATTGATTAAAACCTATGTTACCAAACATTATGGGCAAGCTTTAGGGATTAATCGAGATATTTCTCAATCACGGCAAAAGCGCGGGGAAAGTAATCTTTGGCAACGTCGTTTTTGGGAGCATTTAATCCGAAATGAGCGAGATTTTGCGCTACATTGTGATTATATTCATGATAATCCTGTTCGACATGGTTTATGCCAAAATCCCCAGGATTGGCCGTATTCTAGTATTCACCGTTTTATTGCTCAGGGAATTTATCCTGCCGATTGGGGGAAAGGAGAAAGAAAGGAAAAACCTTCAGGCTGTTGGGATGACTAACCACAAAAACGTAGGGTGTGTTAGCGAAGCGTAACGCACAAAAAATTAGGAGCAATAAAGGTTAAATCGGTTAGGAACAATAAGGGTTAAATCGGTGCTTTACATTTCATTAACGCACCCTACAAGATCGCACTAATTAAATTGATCATAATGAGATCCGATGGCAAAAATATAAATATATTTATCATCAAATTTGTAAATTACAGCAAATTTCGTTCAAACCCGCTACAAGTATGGTAACATGAAAAAAACTTAAAAAAATTAATGAGATATGGCAGCATATTCGCTAGATTTACGCCAAAGAATACTAACGGCATGGCAAAACCAAGAAAATACTCAAAGAGGTTTAGCAAAACGATTTAAGGTTAGCTTATCTTTCGTTCGCGATTTTTTACGTCGGTATCGACAAACAAATGAAATAGCACCCAAACCCCAAGGGGGAGATCGCCGTTCAAAGATAAAGGGTGAAGACGAAGAATTATTAAAAAAAATAGTTGCAGAACAAAATGATATATATTTACGAGAAATCCAAGAAAAATTGCAACAAGAGAAAGGAATAGAAGTAAGTAGAGCTTGCTGAAAAAAGCTGAAAGCCTTATAAGAAAAGAGATGAGGGGATTTAGAGAGCAAAAAAAGTGCAAAAAAAAGGTCTAAAATGAGTGAAAAGGCTTGCACCCCTCCCCTTCCAGAGCATTGAACGATGTACCCCAAAAAAGAATCCGAAAAATCGACTGTTGAAAACTTCAAAATACCAAGTGAGTGGAAGCCAAAAGAAGAAAATCGTTGGGTAATCATGTCAAAAATAATTCCGTGGGAGGAATTTGAAGAAGAATATGCAAAACAATTTTCAGAAAATAAAGGAGCGACAGCCAAACCATTTAGGATGGCATTAGGGTCATTAATAATAAAAGAAATATTGAGAATAAGTGACCGAGAAACAGTAGAACAAATAAAAGAAAACCCTTACTTACAATATTTTATAGGACTAGAAGTATATGAAAATGAGGAGGCATTTGATGCGTCACTGTTAGTACATTTCCGTCAAAGAATAGGAATGGACTTGGTGAATCAAATAAATAAAGCAATGGTAAAAAAAGAAGAAGAAATATTATCAGAAGTAAAAGAAAAAAGTGAAGGGGAAAATCAGAATAGAGGAAAGCTATTAATAGATGCAACCTGTGCACCAGCAGACATCAAATATCCAACAGATATAGGAATCTTGAATGAGGCAAGAGAAAAAACCGAAAAAATAATAGACAACTTGTATAAAAAAACTAAAAAAAAAGGAAAAAAACCAAGAACCTATAGAATAAGAGCCAGAAAAGATTACTTAAAATTGTCAAAAAAACGCCGTCCGTCGAGAAAAGAAAGGAGAAAGGGCATAAAAAAACAAATCCAATATATCAAAAGAAACCTTTCCCATATAGAAAAATTAAGAGAAGATAAAGAGGTCGCAAAATTAAGTAAAAAAGACGAAAAGATACTGTCGATAATACAAAAAGCCTATGAGCAACAAGTAGGAATGTATGAAAATAAAGAAAATAAGGTAGAAAATAGAATTGTGAGTTTGACTCAACCTCATGTTCGTCCCATTGTTAGAGGAAAAGCGGGAACGCCAGTAGAGTTTGGTGCAAAACTATCAGCAAGTTATGTGAATGGATATCTTTATTTATACCGATTAAGTTGGGATAATTATAATGAATCAGGCGACTTCAAAGGACAAATAGAAGAGTTTAAACGTGAGACAGGCTACTATCCCCAGTCTGTTCATGCTGATGCAATCTATCGCACAAGGGAAAATCGCGCTTTTTGTAAGGAGAAGGGAATTCGATTGAGTGGCCCACCCTTGGGAAGACGACCCACAAATATTAGTCCAGAAAAAAAGAAAGAAGCTCTTCAAGATGAAAGAGACCGTAATGCTATTGAAGGCAAATTTGGTCAAGCAAAGAGACGATTTAGCCTCAATCGAGTTATGACAAAACTTCCTGATACCTCTGAAACCGCTATTGCTATCACCTTTTTAGTCATCAATCTTTTTGCCCTGCTTCGGCAGGTTTTACGTTTTTTTTGTCTTTTTCGGAAGAAGAGCTTATTTTTCTGCCCTCTTATTAGCCCAGCTTATGCTTTGTGTTGACAATTCATTTAACCCTTATGTTTTACTCGCCTTAAATTCATAAATTAATCCCCTCTTCCTGTTTTTTGACTTTTTCAGCAAGCCCTAAGTATATCGGGGGTAAGTCGAACTCTTACACGTTTAGAATTAGGGCGTAAAAAAAAAACATTAGTAGCAAGTGAGCAAGGCACAGAAAAGGTTAAAGAATCGCGTTATGAATTTAGACGTTGGCTAGAGACGATAGATATAAGAAACCTGATATTCATTGATGAGACGGGTCTTAATCTAGCGATGGTAAGACTCTATGCGCGTTGTCTGGGAGGAGAAAGGGTTTATGATGAGCGTCCAGGAAATAAAGGACAAAACATCACTTTAATTGGGGCGATGAGTGATGAAGGTTTGATTGCCTCAATGACCTTTCCTGGCAGTCTAAATACCGATAGTTTTTTAGTCTTTATTGAGCAAGTATTATTACCTCAGTTATGGGCAGGGGCAATTGTCGTGATGGATAATTTGTCTGTACATTACGCTACCGTCACTACAAATCTGATTGAATCTGTTGGAGCCAAGGTTAAATTTTTACCTTCCTATTCGCCAGATTTATCACCAATTGAGTTGTGTTGGTCTAAATTAAAAGAAATTATTCGCTCTGCTAAAGCTCGAACAATCGAGGCTCTTGACGAAGCTATTACTAATGCGATCAATACCATTACTGATGAAAATGCTCTTGATTGGTTCCAACATTGTGGTCTCTACTTTGAGCCTTTGAGATAGCTTTTTCGTGGTGCGTTTGATCGGAAATTGCTGTAGGCGATCTTTTTGAGAAATTCTTCTTGACCATAATCCTGATAAATTATGTTTTAATGGTTCAGGCTTTCCTGTTCCTTTCGTGGGATCATCTCTCAATATTTCTTTAAGGAGTTTACAAAGATTGTTATGCAAATTTTTGTCTTTTTGTCGTAGTTCTTCGTAAATTTCCCAAGTTTTACCTTCAAATATTAAGGATCTCATCGAGTTCTTCCTGATTGGGAGAGTAACCTTTATTTTGGGTATGAGTAGATAGAGAATCATTAATCTGTTGCATTAATTGGCTATTTTGCAGGACAAATAAAGTTTCTTGTTGTTGTTCCCAATCTTCTGCACTAATAATCACAAAATCTTCTCCATTTTGATCGGTTATTTTTAGAGGAATATGTTGATTAATGACATATTTAACAAAGTCTTGGATGTTATTGGTAAATTGATTAATCGAGATGGAGTTCACTGTTTTCTCCTCATTTTTATGATGTTAAGTCGCTTAAGTTAAACCGTTGTGTATTTTATTATTTTAGCGGATCTATCTTTCACAAAACTTAAATTCCTTAAATTGTGATCGCTTATGATCAACAGAGCATCGGCGATCGCATTAATAGCCATTCCAAACATCAGACAATGATGATGAATAATCATTAATTTGGTGCGTTACATTTCATTAACGCACCCTACAAGATCGGCGATCGCACTACAAGATCGGCGATCGCACTATACCTCGTTTAGATAGAACTTACGTTCTTGCACTTTGTAGCTCCAATCACGTCGATCATACCTGATGGGATGGTAGGACATTAATTCTATAAACCATTCGATAGTATTTACTCCCTCGGTACTTCCCTTACTGTATGACGCTAACTCTGCAAACTCACGTATAAGTTGAATTCTTCTAATGTTGGGCTCGTTTTTCTTTCGCTCAAGTGCCTTCAGCATTTTAGTTTCGGTTTGTCCCTTGGGATCATCTCCCCGCTCTTTGGGATCGGGTCCATGCCATAAATTTCCTCCTGCCATTATTGCTTCTTTTTTTGGAGGTTTCTCAGGGATTCCACACACTATCTTATCCCCTAAAAGAATATTATCATTCTTACGTCTCTCCCTCTCAGCGTCATATGCGTTCTCCGCTCTGTTGTAGATTTTGTCTAACTCATTCTTTGGAACTATATGATGGGCGGAAATGTTCACAACGAGATATGGATCCTGCTCATGGTATTCCGATGCCTCATCAATGGAATCTAGTGTTGGACGCCATTGATCTGTTTTAGTTAATTGGTAGACCAGCACGCTAGATAATTTCGCGGTTTCTACCCTTTTCCCCTTCTTTTGGTCTGCACATTCACTTCTCGCTGTCGGATTGAGCTTTAGCATTTCTTCATTCGGAGCTATAGAGGAGGTCGGTACCTTGTACTCTGGGGATGTGGGGTTGTGGGTGTCACTCAAAGATCGGCTTTGTATATCTGCCGGCTCTTGGAAAGGGAAGACGGTGTGGGCTTTTTCCCCATTTAGACTAGCTTCTCGTTCTAGATTTTCTTCTGTGTTGATTGCTTCTCTATTATTTGCGATCGCGTTTGGCCTCACTCTTCCCTGCATCTGCTGAACAACGTGCCAGGCTTCATGCGCCAAATGCTTCTCCTGCCCTGGCCCCACATGAATCTCCGTCCCCTGAGTATAAGCTAATGCCTGTAACTGAGCAGGTTTAGACGAATTATAATGAACCCTCACATCATCCATCGAAAAACCCGATAAAGCCTCCACTCCCGCTTTCAGGTCATCAGGTAAACCCGTTTTATTTTCTTCCTCCCGTAACTGGACAGGCTGAGACTCTGCCGCTAACTCCTGGGATAAACCCCGAAAACTCGGTTTCGCTTGAATCGGTGGCTGAAATTGAGGCGATCGCGAAAAATCCGACCCGATTTGTTGCCGAAAAGCCGCACTCGCCGCCCGACTGCCATAGACATCCTGAAACTCATCTATCGGATCGCGGACAGAAGCACGAGAAGCCACACTCGAAACGGCTTGCTCCTTTTTTGATAGAGAATGCTTGTGAAGTCTTGTTTGCACCATGACCCATTTCTCCCGTTATCTCAAAAAATTGATAAAAGCTCAATAATGTCCCTCATATTAGCATTAAACTACTCAACAGCAGTTAAAATCCCAACATCTTAACCCAAATTAATGCTTCCCCATCTTATCCCCCTCCTGCGATGGTTAGACCAAAAACTTGAAACCGCGATCGCCAATCTGGATGACGCAGAAAAAACCGTTAACCCCTATTTACAAATCACCCCAGAAACCGCCGAAAAAATATTAGAGAAAACCCTCGATCAACCCCCTTTCGTAACAGAGGATAGCCCGAATTTAGCGATCGCCGTTATTGCTGACACTCCTTTGCATTGGCTACAAAAAACCTATGAATTGGATGATATTGAAATTAAAATTATCGCGATCGCTTTGGCGGTTGAACTTGATCGCAATTATGAAAAACTCTATGCCTACCTCCAGGACGATGTGCGAGCCAAAAGACCAACGGTTGATCTGGCTCTTAATTTAATTTGTGCGAATATTTCCGAAAAACTTACCCATCGCCGCTATTTTCAGCCCGACTCTACCCTGACCCGCGATCGCCTTTTGCAACTCGTTTCCCCCGTTGACCATAGTTCCCTACTCGCCCAGGAATTACATCTAGACCCGCAAATTACCCAATATTTATTAAAAATTTCTGGACTAGATGCTCGATTTAAAGATTACGCCCATATTATTGAACCTCAAGCCGAATCAGTTGCCCTAAAAAGTCCCCCAGGTTTACTCAAACTCATCCAAGACCATTGGCAAGTAACCAAACCGCTAAAACTCTATTTTCAGGGTGGAGATTCCCTAGAAAAACAAACTCTAGTTAAATCCCTAGCCAATCAGATAAAAGCTTCCCTACTGATCATTGATTTACCCAAAATGATCGCGGCAAAAGTTGATCAACCAACGGCTTTTTTTCTACTATTGCGACAGGCTAGACTGCAACAAACCTGGCTTTATTTAGCGAATATCGATCCACTTTTTCAACATACTGAAAATATCGCCTTTCAAAGTTTTTGTAAAGCTCTAGGGGATTATCCCAGCTTTGTGATTTTGTCGGGAGAAATACCTTTTCCCAGTAGTCCCTATCCCCTCGGTTTATTAACGATTCCCTTTACTTTGCCTGATTTTGAACAACGGCGGGACTGTTGGTTATCCCATTTAACGTCCCTAAACATAATGTTAAACCCGACCGAACTGGATGCCCTCAGCGATCGCTTTCGTCTCTATTCCCACCAGATCAGGAATGCGGTGGCAATGGCTAGTCAACAGATTCTCTGGGAAGATTATCAAAACCAGGAATCCCAAGAGAAGCCTAAATCGAGTTATCTTTTTGCGGCGGCGCGTGCGGAATCTGGGTATGCTCTCATGACCCTAGCCCGTAAAATTGAGCCAAAGTATGGCTGGGAGGATATTATTCTTCAGTCTAATCCCGCCCATCAACTCCGAGAACTTTGTAATCAGGCCAAACAACATCATTTTGTGATGGAAAACTGGCAGTTTGGCGAGAGATTATCCCTCGGTAAAGGGTTAAATGCCTTATTTTCAGGTGCACCAGGGACAGGAAAAACGATGGCGGCGGAAGTCATTGCCCAGGATTTACAGTTAGATCTGTATAAAATTGATCTGTCCCAAATTGTTAGTAAATATATTGGCGATACGGAAAAAAATCTTAGTCAGGTATTTGATGCGGCGACGAATTCCAATGCTATTTTGTTGTTTGATGAAGCTGATGCTCTGTTTGGGAAACGCTCTGAGGTGAAGGATGCCCGCGATCGCTATGCCAATATGGAGACGAGTTATTTGTTACAAAAAATGGAAGAATACGAAGGAATTGCGATTTTAACAACGAATTTTCGCCATAATTTAGATGAAGCTTTTACGCGGAGATTACGGTTTATTATCGAATTTTCCTTACCAACGAAGGAGGAACGTCGTCGGATGTGGGAGCATATTTTGCCGATGAATATGGCTATCTGTGAGGCGTTGGATTTAGATTTTTTGGCCGATCGCTTTGAGTTAACGGGGGCAGATATTCGTAATATTGCACTGCGGGCGGCTTTTTTAGCGGCGGGGGATGAGGAAAATAAGGAGATCGCCATGAAGCATATTATTAAGGCGATCTGTCTGGAGTATCAGAAGCAAAATAAAATTTTAATGACGGCGGATTTAGGTGACTATGCCTAGACAAATCTTTGTAGGGACATAATATACTAGAGCAAATTGCGTTGTGATCACGGACAAATTTTTGTAGGGACATAATACTATTATGTCCTTACTTTCTACGGGATTTAACGACAAACTGCTGTATGTTCTTTTTTTGTAAGAAATTTAGCCACAAACCGCTCTATTTTTGTCGAAAAAAGCAACAATTTTAGTTGACAATTTCGACGGGAGTTTCTTGAACAGGTTCTAAGGTTTCATTCACTCTGTTAATTTCTTCTTCTAGGATTTGAATGGCTCCGCTAATTCGCAGTAATGTATCCCGTAAACTCGACTGTTTTTTTTCTAATTCTGTCATCATTTTTTGACCCGCTTCAAATTCATTTTTGAGTTCGGCTAGGCGTTTTTCGAGTTGTTCTTTCATGGGGTTAGGTTCCTTTTACTTTAAGATTTGTCGTAATAAATGTACCCGTACCCGAATATTGGGGGGTAGCATCGGGAATGGGAGCTGGGGCAGAGGGTTGTTGAGCGGGAACAGTAACCTGGAATTTAGCTGTGAAGCTTGCCCCTTTGAGTAAAACTGGTTTTCCCTTTGATTTAGTTTTCTTTGCTTTTTGGTTGCCTGCAAGAGACTGAATAGAAAGAATTCCCACACCAGGAATACTATATTGGGGGGTCATATAGGAACAACCAGGCACAATTACTTTTTTTTCGTCCCCATCAATACAAATCGGTTTACCGTTAATTTTTGCTTTCCCTGTGCCAATTAAGTTCCCTGGGCGAATTGCAACAATTGCCTGTCCAAAGTTGGGATTAAACATGGCCTTGTCGCCAGTAATGAGAATAAAGTCAGTCATCATTTAATAAACTGTTAAGTTTAACAAATTTGGGCTAGGCGTTACTTAGTCTTCATATAGAGATGAATACTAATTTGCAAATGTATGAAAGTTAATTTGAGTCTGAATTTTAAACACGCTATAAAGCAAGATTCATATTCAAAATCCAGCAACATCCTGTACTAAGTACCGATACATAAGAAAGAAAAATGTCTTTGATCACCGTTACCATCACTATTTCCACACTTGATACGACATTTCTCAGTCGTTATCAAAACAACAACTGCATTATCTGTTGTCTTATAATCATTGTATTTTGTACTATCGCCTTCAGTGTTGATGCTGCAAATCTGAGTTACAATAACGCTAGGGGGTTTATCAAATTTAGCATCAAAAGTAATCTCATAAATTCCTTTAATCTGTTGTTTTTGTTTATCATAAAATTTGCTAGAACTAAATCCTTCTCCGCTTTGAGTAATTCCCTCTTGGTTAACTCTTCCTTGAATTATTTTTAAACTTTTTTCGCCTCTAGTTGCATAGAATTCTGATTCCCCAAATTTTAATTCCCCAGCTCCTGTTACTTCGTCTTTGCCTATAGTCAATAACTCCGATATGTTTTCTTCTTGTGTTCCAATATTTTCCATTAGATTAAAAGAAAATGAGTTCAAGGCATTAACTCCAACACGCCAGTAAGATTGGGAAGATTGATAAGCATTAAATAGTTGTAATGATTTATCACCTTTTTTTATTTTAATTTCTCCGCTAACTGTTAAATTTTCATCAGTTTCAAAGCTACCTAAAACTGTTAAATTTCCACTAGTTTCAAAGCTACCTGAAACTGTTAAATTTCCACCAATTTCAAAGCTACCTGATAAAACTGCTAAATTTGGTTTATCATCCCCCCCAATCGCAGAGTTAAATCATTGCCAGTCGCATTAGGCAAAAAGATTCCTGAATAACTACGAACATTTGAATCTAAATCAGGAACATTATTACTACTAATAACAATTTTAGCTAATATAACACTAACACCATCATTGGGAGTTTTGTCTGCAAAACCAATGGTTGGGTCTTCCTGCCAGCGAGTAAAACTTTCCTCAATATTTTCCTGTTGCTTTTCCTCTTTTTTTTGTTGCCCATAACTAATATATATATAAAATTCTCCAGCCAGAAATGGATCAGAGTTAAGATCAGACTTAGGAAAAAAAGTATTTTCTTTAAGGACAATTAAATCTCCATTGCTATTAATGGCAGATCCAGATTTTATTTGGAATTTTTTTTTATTCTCGATAAACTCTACTTCCAATCCATCAATAATGCCTGAAACATGAAGACTTCGATTTTGATAACGAAGGCGATCTGCTAAATACTTATGTTGTAACTCAAAATCATCTTCCAGCAAAAATTGACCAGGAAAATAATTAGGACGCTCAGTAGCAAAGTCATTAAATTTATTCGTTTCGGTCATGATTTTCTCCTGTTAATTTAATAAATTAAGTGTGGTTGTTCCTAAAATTGTGGGAATTTTACCTGCATCAATTTTTCCATCGCCCTCTGCCTGACGGCATATCTGTAAGATATTATCGGGTTTATTGATAGTAAAAAAATTGGTGAGTAAATTATGAGTAGATAAACCCTGATTAATATCTAAAGAGACTTGTACAATTAGTTTACCAGCAATATCAACTTCATTCAGATTTTTGATAATGACTGACAGCCTATCTATTTTTACCATAAAATCAGGATAATAGAGGCGACGCTTAATAATAATTTTATTATTCTCAATGCGTGTATCTGGCGTTAATAAATGCGAATCTGAAACGTGATCTTGCAGTCGAAGTGTAATTTTATTGAGTAAATCTGTAGTAACTGAATTCGGTTTAGTTATTTCGACGATGGCTTTTATGTCGATTTTTTCAATGATTGCTGTAATTTTTGGCTGTAATTTTTGGATTTTAGGAGATGTAAATGTTTTAAATTTGTAGGGTTGAGTCCACTCATATTCTGTAATTCTCATCGCTACTGTTTGCGGTTGATTTTCTTGTTTAAAAATAGTATTTCCTTCAATAATTTCTAAATCTTGATTTTGACGACAGATTTTTAATACAGGTGATAAATTAAGCAGTTGTTCTAGTATAGTTTCGCTATGTTCTATCTCATTAATATAAAAATAAAGTTTAACCGCTAAGTTCCCATTGAAATCTTTGTCTGTGCGATTAGACAGTTTAATATAAAAACCATCCAAGTTATCTTGAAACTGTTGATAGTTTAATGAATACTTAATCGTAAAAAATTGATTATTATTATCTATGCTGGGTGGAGGTGAATCAATAATGATTGGTGTTGAGTTACCTTGTAATTGAATTATTAACTGTTTTGCTAATCGATTTATTTCACTAGTGCTATTTTGATCTGGCGTAATTTTAACTTCTATGGTAAAGGTTTGATTTTGAGTTGATGCAAATAACTTAAAAGGACAGTTAATCTCCTTAGATGGTTTGGTCAATTGCATCGTTGGCACAAGAATTTTCAACGAATACCAGGTATGGGCGGGCTTTTCTTGATCAATAATAGCTTTAGCAATCCTAGACTGTCGCCAATACTTTTCAGGATCGCGGTCATTTAACGTTAATTGAACCTGAAAATAATTCGGGAAATTATCAAATTGGTCAACAATTTGAACCTTATCGCCAAAACCCGAATTGATTAGATAGAGCTTTAAAACTTCGGTTAAGCCATCTTTTGTCCCTCTTTGTCGATATAGTTTGACAATTTGCTGGATAAATGCTCGTTTAGCCTTAAGTTCCCAATCATCCCGTAAACTTAAAGCAACCCAACCCGCCAACCAAGGCAAAAATTGTTCTGGCGTTTCTTGAGGATCAAAATAAGTCTCAACCCGACTAATAACCTCTTCTAATCCAGGAACATTATTGCTATTTCCTTGAATAATTTTTTCATCACTGGGTAAATCTTTTACCCCCGAAAGAATCTTTTCAAAGGCTAATAAAAACCTACTTATAAAGGGATCTTCCTGCATAATAGCAGGTAAATATTGCAGATAGCTACTAACTAGCTCCTGATCTCTACTAACTGACTCAGACTGGTTTAAATTCATTGCCCACCTTCACCTCAATTGTAATTTTTGCAGTTTGAAACTCGATCAACTGGTCATCATCTAACCTAATTCCAATCAATGTGCTATCATCTGACCTAATTTGAGCATCTGACCTAATTTGAGTGACTACTGTTTTAGGACTCTCTTCTGGATTAATAATTAATTCTTTTACATAATCTACCCCAGATAAATTATCCAACAGTTGATACAATTCCGATAGATAAACATTGCGACCAAAGGGATAGCCCTTGCCTTGCCAATATTGTCCTGATTGCCGAGGATGAAAATAATATTTTAACGCTTCCTGAGCATTTTCTTTAACATTTTCTGGCTTGATGCCATCTTCAATCACTAATATTGTTTCGAGATTAACTGATACATATTTAGGATCGACTAGATGAATACGAGTGGTTAGTAATCTTCGCTGATCTAGAAATTCTAAGAGATTTGGATAGGGATCAGTTTCTTTGCTGATTATATTATTATTTTCTTTAGTGGCGATATCATCATCTTTATCTTTAACAACAACTAGAGTAATATGACCTTTCGCATCAACTAGAGTAATATCATCTTTTTTTACGTTAGTTTCATCTGATTTTCTCACTGGTTTTCTTAGAGGCAAACAATTAACCCTAACAATAGATTCTCCTCTGGCAAAATCTTTTGACTGTTGTCTCTTATTTTTTATCTCCTCTTTCCAGTTTTCAAGAATCAGTTTTTCGTAATCTTCTATCGTGACAGCCCGATAGGTTTTTCTTAATTCTAATAAGGTGTTTCTGATTTCAAGTTGGAGTTGTTTCTGTTTTTCTTCAGCAGATTCTTTCGGTAAATTCCATTTTTCTCCCTTTAATAAACTAACAAAACTAGCATAATTTTGATCAGGAATTTGATTAACTTGATAAAGCATCATTTCTGTTAACCAAGCAAATAATTCGATCAGAATAATTCCCGTATCCGTTGGATTATGATCAGTCCATTCAGGATATTCGAGGGGAATAAGCGCGATCGCCTCTTGCACCAAATCAGCATAACTATGATCATCTAAATTAGGTAACGGTAAATTCATTATCTAATTTCCTCCAGAAGATTTCAAACTAATAATATGATGACCCGAAAAAATTAATAAGTTGGCAGCTAATTCGCGCGGTAGTTCGTGTGATTTGAGATTAGGATTAATCTTTAATGAATCCACATGATCAACCCTAGAAATTATGGGATTAGGATTAATCTCTAATGAATCCACATGATCAACCCCAGAAATGGACTGAATGAGTGAGTAAAAATCAGACATTTGGGGATAGCGTCCAAATCGCCAACCGTCTCCACTTCCTCCAGTGAGGGGATGTAAAAAGGACTCTAAACGCTGATTAATTGTCTCTCTGAGGCGGTCTAATCCTTGATAACTGGTGGGGATGATAGTGGCAGTTACAATAATTTCTTGCCATTGGGGAGCAATGACAGTTAAATCTAACATCGCCTCACAACGCGATCGAATATAGCTTTGAACTTTTTCTAATAAAGCTAAACTAGGATTGGGCTGACGTTCTTTACTATTAGGCAAGACTATTAATTTAACGTTTCCTGAATTATCATTAATGTCTTGTATCATCTTTTCAAATTCATCAGATTTGGTAATTTGGCTTTTGAGATAATCATCAAGTTTTATATCTGGCTTAGTTGGCTCCAACCAGAAACCTCCATTTAATGCACTAAATTGCTGAATCATCAAGTCTGGTGTAATCAATTTAACCCTAGCAACATCGGTAGAAGCTTCATAGGCTAAATCTTCTATATCTTGAAGCGTTACTGCCCGATTTCGGTGGCGTAATTTTTTCGGGACTCGTTCTTTGAGGCGTTCGAGCTTTTCTTGATCTGCACCCCCAGCCGCCGCTTCTAAATTAACGACTCGATCAATATAGGGAACAGTGGTCTTAAGTTGATTGACCGATTGGGAAACGAGATTGCCCTGTTCACCGCCGCCAACCCGATAAAAAGAGAGACGAATATTATTACGACCCCTCGGTGGAATCATCCCCGCCTGGCCATTACCAAAGCGAATTTTTCCCGTCTGACGATCCAATAAATAATGGCGATCGCCCTCTGTTGAACTATAAAAATCAGAAACCTCTTGCCAAGTTACCCAAATTTCTTCAATCTCTCCTAAATCATCTCGAATCACTGTCAATTTATCTGAATCTAACTGTTCAGGAATTTTATTTTCTCGAATTTCTAATTTTTCTCCTATTAAAATCGGTGAATAACGGGCAGTAAAAGTTTGGTGAGCTTCGTAATTACTTGAACCTAATATTTCTTCTTGGATCGTAGTTGCCTGAACTGCCCAGGTTGTATTGGTCAAAATTCGATTTAAAGGAGGCTGAATCGAAAAATTTCCCCCTTGCCAACGAACTCTTAACCAGTATAAGTCTTGATTAAATATAATTGATTTTGTGAAATCGCTAGGAGCAATGAATTGAATTAAACCTCGATGGGAAAATGCTTTTGTTTCGTCATTCACTCCTAAAGTTTGCCAACCCAGGGGGCTAAAATATTCCCAGACTAATTCTGGTTTTATACAGACTAATTCTGGTTTTATAGGGTAAATAACTCTGGTTCCTTGACTATAGTTTCTTAACAGAGGTGGATCAACAGTAATTTGATTTTCCTGTTGATCATTATTTGTTTGTTCTTCTTTATTTCTAATTATATACTTATATTTATCATATTGTTTGCTATTATTAGGGTTTTCAATTTCTATATTTCCCTCTTTTTGCCAACCTGTAATAGCATCAAACTTAATGCTTTTGTCTTCGATGTTGGCAGCTTCTTTAAGAACGGTTTCTGAGGTAGATAATTCTTTAGGGGAAGGGGGATTTACTTGGGCATAGAGAGTAACGGTCTGATTCCCAAAGGGTTTATCAAATCCAAGATATAAACTAGGCTTTTTATCAAGAGTAGGAATAAATGGTCGAAAATGACAATCAATTGGAGTATCCTTTGAGTAGGCTTGACTGAGGCTTTCTGCTAGGATAAGTTGACAAGTTTGAGGATTGATATACTCAATTTGGTGAACTTCTGGATTAGTCTCTGAGGGAAACGTTAAAAATTCTCCAACGGCCAAACTTTCAATCGAATTAAGGCTTAAGATTGGACTCCCTTGATGAACTTTATCCGTTAATTTTATCTCTGATTTTGTTGGCTGAGAATAATGAAAATCATTGTAGGCAAAATAAATTGACTCTTCATTAAAATCAAATTTATAGGTTAATTTAAGAGATTTAATGATCGGCGGATCATAATTCGGTGGAATGGTTTCAGACGTGACGTATCTTAATAAAATTTTTGTTCCTTTTGCTTTGGCTTGGGAATTAGTAATTAATGTTTCTAAGGTTAATTGGTTATTAGTAAGACTTTGAATTTTATATTCTTCTCTTTTTTCATTATTATTTTCTAACCAGACTAATCGGATAATATCACCCGCTTTAAAAAAATCTGATGCTGTACCTACGATAGAAATGGTTTTATCACTAGTGACACTATCAACGATCGCGACCTCATTATAGATAGCATATTTTCTGATAATAGGAGCTTGGCCGTAAAGTCCCTGGGTAATTCTGGCGCGAATCCAGTAACGAGTTTCTCCATTAACCGTACTGGGTGAAGGAACTTGTTGGGGAAACTTTAATGTCGTAGTCATTGGACTATTTTTAATCAACTGAGGGGCTGAATTCATCCATAGTTGATTTTCACTTTCTTCCGTTGCAATTTTTTTCCATTCTCCCTGTTCTTCCATTTCCCAAGTAATTATTATTTCAGAAGGTTTTAAATTTAAATTGGGAGTATGACTTAATTCAAAAGTCAGCTTGATACTTGCGCTAGGTTTAACAAAGGCATCATGTAAGGCAATATAAAAAGTATCATATAATTGAGGTTCTTCTCCAAAAGGATAGAAATCCTTACTCTGATCTAAGGGGGTATCATTATATAAACAAACTTCAGGGATTAGCTTTGATTGATTGATATTTGTGCTACCTTTAATTTCATTAATGATAATTTCATTGATTCTCGTATCATTAATAATAGGAGGATTATTAAATAAAATATTTAATTTAGCTTGTAGCCATTTTCCTGATTTCCCATTAATTTCAGAGCCAGTAGGAACTGTAATTTTATTAAAAATAAACTTATTCCCTTCAATCGTCGGGCTAAGACTAGACCACCCTTGACCATTCCAGTAAGACCAGACTAAAGATTTATCTTTAAATAAATCAGCCATATTTTGAAGATTATTCGGCCTCAATAGTTAAGGTTAAATTGGATAATTCAGGTAAATTAAATATTTCAGGACAAGTAATATAAAGATAATGTTCAATCGGACGATTACCTGAAAAAACTAAAAAAGATTGATCTTCTTTTCCCGTAGCAGATAAGGTATAGTCGCCATATTTATCTTGACTGGGTTCCCGTACAAATACGGCTTTTAATTGAGCGGTGGTAACCATCAGTTCCTGCTCAGTTTCAAAAATAATTTCCTCATCATTTCCTTCCAAGGGAGGAGCAGAAATTTGGGTATAAGCTGGAACCAATGACCCCACTGGACTCGCTTCGGCTAAATAAAAAGTTAAGGGAACTTTTGCGGGTTGGGGCGGCTGTAATTGTCCTCCAATTAAATCGAGAAAAGCAAGAAAATTTTTCTCAGGGACTTGATTGAGGCGATCGCTAACTTTAGTGACCATACGGCCAAAAATGCGAATTAAAGCTTGACCCGCATCGGTTTCTATCTTGATCTTGATCTTGCTTCTTCCCTGCTCTTCAATTTTTTTAGCTATAGCTTCAGTTATTACCGTACCTGATTTAAGCTCACTGCCTATATCTTCAGCTAAAATTTGATCAATCCAGTATTTTCGCTCAACTTGAATTACACTACGCGGCTGTACTTTAACTTTTACTTGCTCCAATCCATTAATTTGACTAATCTGTTGAGCTAAGGTTGCATCTATGAGAGTATTTCTCGTCGCTAATAATACTTCTACTAATTGGTTTTCCTTAATTTGAACAATACGCTGAGATAGGTTATCATTAATTTGCGTACCTTTTTTGATAATCAAATTATCACCTAAATCAACATCCTGATTCAGAATACGACCTTTTAAATTATCAACTTTTGCCTCAACTATAATAGGAATTTTTTGATTTAAAATCAGACCAGTTAGTAATTCAGACTTTGGCTCAACTTCCATCGATTCTAGAGGATTTCCATCCTCTTTCTAACTCATTGGTATAATCTTCAACAAAGGCTTCTGTTTGTTGAACAATTTCTTCATAAGTGCGTTGGTCAATTTTAGGCGGTAAAGAAGTCATATTTAATCATCAATAGTAGGTTTGAAATAGAGAAATAGTTGTTATTGATTTAAATAAAATGGATAAACTAAATTAAAAATATTATTAGTAGTGCGGACTTGATAGTTTATTTGAATAAAAATAACATTAGGTTGACTCGCATCGGAAATGGTATCAACATCTAAAACATCAACACGAGGTTCCCACTCAATTAAAGCCTCTCTCACATCACTAACAATTTGACCAATGGTTCCCAGATTATTAGGGGAAAATACCCTTTCATAGATGCCACAACCAAAATTAGGACGCATTACCCGTTCTCCTTTGGCTGTACACAGAATCATGATAATAGATTGACGAACTGAATCTTCATATTTTTGGGTTTTGATTTGGCCTTTTTCATCAATCTTTACGGGGCTTGTCCAACCCACTCCTAAAAAATCAATATCCATTATACTACCTCCAGCGAATTATTAACTTTTACACCTGCTGAACATTTAATATCTAAGCCCGATGAAGCTTCTAGTTTATATTTAGCTTTAGCTTTAACGGTACAATTTTTCCCTGTTTCTAATTGATAGTTTTCCTGGGTTTTAATAGATAAATTTTTACATTCTATCGAAACATCATCATCACTACTTTTTAAGAAAATTTTCCCCCCTGTTTCAATGGTTAAGTCCTTTTCTACTTTAATATTCATCGTATTTTCTTTTGAGTCAATAATAATTTGATTCTTTCCTGTTTTATCTTCAATAATAATTTTCTCTTCGCCTTCAGTGTCATCTAAAGTAATAGTATGACCACTCCGCGACTTAATCATTCTTTTATTGTTTTTTCCATCTTCATTCACGTCGGGGGGAACATCTTTTCCATTCCATAATGAACCAAGAATATAGGGAAAATTCATATCACCATGCTCAAAAGCCACTAAAACTTCGTCATCAACTTCAGGCAACAAAAATAAACCACGATCTTTTCCTGCCATCGGACTAACAACCCTAGACCAATCACTTTCATCATTTTCTGATAACCAAGGGAACTTAACCTTAATTCGACCCATTTTTTTGGGATCTTGATTATTAGTCACGATCGCGATCGTTACACCATAAAATTTATTATTTTGTTCCTTTGGCATTAATAAATCCATTCCCATCATGTCGCAGTCCTCCTAACGGTAAATAGGGTTTGATACCCTTGATCGGGTGAAAATTTGTGTTCGGCAGTGGTGACGTAGTAAAGACCACTGAAACGCTTACCAATACCTTTAACTTCAATCACTGTGCCGATTCTTAAATCAGGATTTCCCCGACTATTCCCCTCCGCTACAATATAGTTCATCGAAATATCTCGAAATTGTCCTAATGCCATTTCATCTGCTTCTGCCTTGGTTGACATCGGCTGATCGACAATTCTGTTACCAGATTTTCCAAAAGTTCGGATAATTTGAGATCCTGTTGTATCTCCTCCCATTTTACTTTTTTCTTTACCCGCCGCCGCTTTACTCACCACAACTTCTTTGGTTTGAGAATTCCAACTTCTGACTTCTACTTCAGAAACTTGAGTTAGACTACTTAAGCGAGGAAAAAATTCAAATAAATCCTCATTGTAAGTAAGCGTTAAAACCTTATTAGCATCATTTTTATGAGGACAAAAATATAAATCTTTTTTATCAACAACAACTTCATAGCCAATGCGTTGGGCGCGAGTTTTTAAAAAATCCCAGTCAGTTTGATTATGTTGTAGGACATATTCTAGCTTTACTTTACTGTCAGTAACCTTGGCATTCAATCCTCTGGCCCTAGCAATCTGACTAGCAATTTCACTGTCTTTTACATTGAGAAAAGATTTTGTCTGACTACCACGCAATAATCGATGACGTAAATCATGACCTCTCACTCCTAATAAGGGGACAGATTCTTGGCTAAATTCAGGCTCTAAAGCAGTAATTTCTCCTGTAATGATTGTTTTAATGTCATCTTCATATCCCATTTGAATTTCTACCGCATTCCCAATTTCAAATAACTTATTATCTGCCCAAGTTACTTCTTGTTTAACTAAATCCCAAGTAATGACTTTAAATTCAAACATACTCGGTACTTCCAGATCTTGAGAAATCAAAATTGATACTAAATCAGTACTTGCTTCAATAGAGAGAGATTTTTCATTAATTAAAATGTTACAATTAGGAACTAAATAGCTACGTGGCATAATAAATTGTAATTATTAATTCTTGATGAACAAAATTAAGATGTTAATTCACTTTATTTATTTCATAATGATTACCTTGTTTAATTAGTTTTATTGACCCTCAAAGGAGGAATTGTTAGCACTGTTCCTGGATGTAAAATTCGAGGATTAATCAAGCGATTTTCGGCGGCAATAACTCGCCAGAGTAAGGGATCACCATATTCTTCTGTGGCAATACTACTTAGGCTTTCTCCGCGTTTTACAATCCTTACGGGATCATCAATCGGATTGCCAATTTTAGCTTTTGTTCCTGGCTCTTGCCATTCTTTAAACTTGCAATCCAACGTAGCACGAACAGGCGTTCCATCTTCAAGAAAGTAGGTTAGGGTTTTAGTCACACTCATTAAAAAACCATCGGGCAATAAAACACTATCCTTTCCCGATATTGTCCCCCATACTAACCGACATCGGGGAGGACGTTTCAAGTTCATATCAATTTGTGTCAAATTATAAATGAGTCTTGTGTAATTCTGAACATTTTCGGGGGGATTTTTTTCGAGGGTGGTATCAAAAAATAAATTAATACTTAAAGTTGCAGGATCTTCGAGAAAATTATAGGTTGTTGTCAGTTGATCAAATTCAACTCCGCTTCCTGATTTAGTAACAGTAATTTGATTCGGATTAAAGGGAACTTTAATGAGTAAAGGAAATGTATCAGGTTTTTGTCCTGTGCTTTTCTCGGCATAAATTTTTAATTTTTCTAAACTCATCATTTTTGTCCTCTACGTTCACTTTCGATCACTAAACGTCGCATAATTTTTCGTTCAACTTGGTGAGCGATCGCCTCTAGGTCAACTTTTGGTGAAGATGTTTGCATGGGGGAAATTCTGGTCTCTGTGGGAGGAAATGGGGCGGCAAAAACTTTAGGCATTTCTGGACTCTGCTGTGGCGATCGCCTTGGAACATCAAAGCTAGAAGAACTGGGCAATGATGAACTTCTGAAAGCTAGGGGTAAGGGAGTCGCGATCGCAGACCTATCACCAGTAGTTTTTGCGTTAATTCTGGGCATTTTTGAGGGACTTGATGGTGGCATTCGGAGTTCATTTTCTATATTTTCTGAAAGGGATTGATTAGAAACTTTAATGACAGGCAACTTAACTTTTCCCTGTTCTAAGAACATCGACTCTACTAAAAAATTCTCGGTTATAGGTTCTTCTAAAGAGCAATTAAACATTTGTTGTGTATTCTCAGAATAATTGACTAATGATGAATTGGTTGATGATATAGGCAGACTTAAAGGGCGTTCTTGGATAGGCTTATTTTGAGATAATAACTTAGAAGATTTTTCTTGTAATAAAGGATTAACAATTAGATATTTTCTATTTGAAAAATTAGAATTTCTATCAATAATTTTGGTAATAGGTAATGGATCTTCCTTTTTTAAAACATTATTAATCAATGAATATGTCTGATTGGACAATAAAAGATCATCTATAATCGATAATGGATGAACAGTTTTATATTGCGTTAAAGAAATATTGTTTTTTTTGTTATTACCCATAGAATCTGAATTTTCTGATCTAGATTTTGAAGGAATCATAGTAGATGAAGTTGCGATCACCTCTAAAGAGTCTGAATCCATGATTAGAGGCATTTCTATTACTGGAACAATTTCATTCATCATTAATGGCTGAACTACCATAGGATTGTCGATAGTAGCCTCTCTTTTGTCTAGAGAATAATTAATTGGTACTGGTGGTAGTTGAGAAGGTTCTATCTTTGTCTGTATTGTTCTCTCGGTATTTGATTCTAAATCATTAACTTGACCTACCGTAAAACTTTCATTTTTTTCTGACTCTTGCAAAGATGGTACAGGGGTAGAATTAATTGACAGAGGCATTTCTATCGCTGGAGAAATTTCATTCGCTGTTGATGGTTGAACTATTATAGAATTTATAGAATTGACAATATTAGGTTGTCTCTTTTCTATAAAATAATTACTTTGTGCTAATGGTGTTTGAGAAGATTCTGTTTTTGTTTGTATTGTTTTCTCAGTATTTGATTCTAAATTATTAACCTGATTTATTATAAAACTTTCATTATTTCCTGACTCTTGACAAGGCGTTACAGATGTATAATTAAAGGGTAGAGGCATTTCTATCGATGGAGAAATTTCATTCACCGTTGATGGCTGGACTACTATAGGATTTTCGATAACAGACTCTCTCTTTTCTTGAGCATCATTAATAGTTACTAATGGCGATAGAGAAGATTCTATCTTCGTCTCTATCGTTTTCTCAGTATTTGATGCTAAATGATTAACCTGATTTACTGTAAAACTTTCATTATTTCCTGACTCTCTCAAAGCAGATAAAGCATAGACAATAGGTACAGAATCTACAGACATTTCATTAATCCCTTGCCAACGCTGTAGGTATTGACTCAATAGCGGTAAACGATTCAAAAAGCGATCGCAACGATCAATGATTTTTTGGCCAATATCCTGCTTAATAATGCCAGGTTGCTGACCTAAAAGAACTAACCGCTGCAACAACTGAGGATTTAATGAATTCTTGCCAGTTTAATGAAGAATTTTCCATAAAAATACCTATCTTTCCTTAGTAATCCCTTGATGAACGAGTTCGATCCGTTCGATCGCAATTTCGTCACTACTCGCATTGAACGTTGGCCCTTCCCATTTAACGGGATAGGCATTTTTAAAAGTCCACCACAAAACGGGAATCCGTTCACTATTTAATAAAAGAATCGTGCCATTTTTTTGCTCAATAATGCCTTCACTGGTCGCTTTATACCACGTAAAAAATAGATCATTACTGACTAATCCTCGTGTAAAAACGAGATTGGGATAGGTTGTATTTTTAGGAAATTGATGAACAAAACTATTCACTCCTCCTTCCTCATAGGATTCAAGCTTTATTTCACTGCTTAAGCCTGTTATCTCAGTAAATCCACCCTCGATCACTCCTCCGATTTCCACTTTAAAGTTGTAACTTTGATAAGGATCGTGTTCTTTTAAAGAAAGATTCGATCCTTTCTTTAAAGCATCATTAAGTTTTGTAAATAGGGGATTCACTGCACGCTCCTTGAGTTTAAGAATTGTTGAGTTGTTCGTTTATTCGTGCGACCTGAGCAACCCATTGTTGGCGATCGCGGTGTTCCATCCTCATTACTTGGTCATGGGGCCAATGAAAATAGTAAGCAAGATAGGCTACCTCCTCCAGTAAACGCTCTGGGGGGTAGCGACTTACTCCCCCAGGGGAACGGTCTCCACTTCAAATTCCCCTTGACAATGGGGACAGGCAACTAATAAACGACTATGACCATTTTGATTAATGCGTTGATAAAAATCTTGCAAATAAATCAAATCTCCCGAAAATAATTCTTCGATCACCTTAGTATTAATTTGATCTAATGCCCCCAGTTTAGTGATGACCCGCGCCAAGAGAATAATGATCAAATAGCCTGGATTTTTTTGCACCCTGGGATCCCGTAGAGGAGCAATTTCATCCTGGGCAGTGGAGAGGCGCATGGTTCCCTCACGGTGAAGATCGCCATTAGCATCCAGATAACCCTGGGGAAGAATAAAGGAAAATTCGGTTTGTAGCATAGATGATTATCAATTAAAGGCTGATTAACCGACAGTAATGCCTTCGTGAACCAATTCCAAGGTTTCGATCGCAATTTCATCAGAAGTGGCATTAAAATTGGGAGCGTTCCAGGTGGTTGGCCAACACTGGTCTAGATTCCAACGGATTTTTTCTGTCCCTTTATCATCAGCCAAAATGATAGAGACATTGCGTCGCTCTGGCTTACTGTCTTGTAAGCTTTTATGCCATTTCCAGAGTTCTTGGTTATCAGTAATACCTCGTTTGAGAGAAATATTACCGTAAGTATTGAGACCCGGAATTTGACGTTGGGTCAGCGTTTTGTCCGTACCTTCTCGATAAGTTCCAGCCTTTCGGGTAACCGTTAATCCACTACATTCCTGAAAACCAGCATGGACAATACCATCCCATTCCACCCAAAAATTATAGCCATTATAGGGGTCATGAGTATTAATAACGTTAGGCATGATTAAATCTCCGTTTGTTTAATAAATTTTACTCGGTAAATTTTGGATCTTTTTTTAATAATTTTATCCAAAATTATTTTGCTAATTTAGCAACCTAAACTAGGGCAATACTATTTCCCGTTTGTACCAAAAGAAGTTGAATAAATTCTCCTGGAATCGTGGGAGCTAAACCAATTTCGGCGATCGCTTTTCCCATTTCCCGACTTTCGGAAGGATTCGTGATGGCATCACAGTTGACATAAAAGGCTTCCTGAGCCGTTTCTCCCTGTAAAACTCCTTGCTGCCAAAGAGATTCGCAGTAAATAGTCAACTCTCGCCGTATCCGTAACCACAAAGAAAAATCATTGGGTTCAAAAACAGTATCCGCTAAATTGAAGTCAATCCACCGTTTAAACGTCAAAAAAAGACGACGAACATTGACATATTTCCATTCAGGTAGATCGCTCAGGGTACGAACCCCCCAAACCCGTAGTCCCCGTCCGCGTAAACTACGAATGACATTAACTCCCGCTCCTTTTTCTTGATTAAGTTGGATTTGCTGCTCTGGCGTTAGGGGAAAACGGAGATCGAGAATACCTTCAATGACTTGGTTGGCTGGGGCTGCATGGACTCCACCCGCTCGGTCAGATTGGGCATAAATTCCCGCAATATGGCCACAGGGAGGAATGGGATTTTTTCGATTTTCAATCCTGAACCAAGGCGCGTACAATGCCCCGTAATTGCTAATAAGACTTTGTTTTTGCTTGTTTATGGCTTGAACATCAGCACTATTAACAGCATCTAGAATAGCAAAGCGATCGCCCATTTTTTCACAATGGGATAAAATCTCCCGTTGCATAACCAAAATGTCTTGATCCTTTGCTGGCATCAAATCGGGAGCGCAAACTAAATCGATGTTTTCGACAGTTTCACTCGCTTCTAATCCAGTTTTCCAAGAATCCAAGGTATTATCGGGCAAGAGCATGACATAGCAAAGACGACCGCCATTTTCAAAAAAGCCTCGAACCGCATCCCCCAAATAACTATCTTTCTTAGAACTAAAAAATTGTTCAAATTGACCCAACAGAGTTAGTCGTCGGGGACAATAATCGACTTTCTGATTATCATCCGCAAGACCGAAGAAAATGGGAACCCCTGTGAGCAATTCGGTTACAGGAGAAGGACTAATTTTCGTTAGATAAACGCCAGGAAGTTTAGATTGGAGTTGCTGCATTTTATTCTTTAGTGCCAGACCACTGATTCAAACGAAAGATAACAAATTCAGCAGGTTTAACCACCGCAACCCCAATTTCTATCACCACTTGACCGAGATCCCGTAGAGCAGGAGGATTATTCTCTGCATCGCATTTGACATAAAAAGCTTCCTGGGGAGTTGTTCCAAATAAAGCTCCTTTACGCCATTCTAAAGTCAAGAAAGCAGAAATATTGCGACGAATTTTCGCCCAAAGCTCAGGAGTATTTGGTTCAAAAACAACCCACTGTGTCCCTTTATCAATGGAATCCTTTAGGTAACAAAAATGACGACGAACATTAACATATTTAAATTCTCCGTTTGCATCACCGCCGAGAGTCCGCGCTCCCCAGACGAGGATATTGCCATTGAGTTTGCGGATAACATTTACGCCCTGGGGATTAAGCCCATCCTGCTTGGCTTTACTGGTGTTAAATTTCAAATCCAAAGCACCCAAAAGAGGAACATTAGCAGGAGCTTTATGAACACCTCTTTCTCCATCAACCTTGGCATAAACCCCAGCAATATGGCCACTGGGCGGAACAAAAATATTCTTCTCTGTAGCAGGGTCATAAACCTGTATCCAAGGAAAATAGAAAGCTGCATAGTTAGAAGTAAAGCCAGGCACCGATGGAGGGGTTTCACTACCTAAATCCTTATCGCGCTGACTATCAAGGATGGCAATACGATCGCCCATTTTAGCGGCATGGTCTTTAATTTGCCCTAAAACATTATCATTGGTTTGTCCAGGAGCAGCAACAATACTGATTTCATCAATGGCTTCAAACTTCTCCAAAACCCCATTCAGATCCTTGTCATCGGACAACCAGGTCACATAAGCCCTAGTTCCGCCATTACGAAAGAAACCATTTACCGCATGGACAAGGATATTTTGATTTGTATCCTTTGTAAAATCTCCAAAATATTGTTTAAATTCAGTGAAATTAGTGATCAACTTAATTTCACTTGATGAAGCAGAAGTTCCCAAAAAGTAATCAATTGTGATTTTATCCCCTTTAGAGGGAGGTGATGTTGATATAAATTTAATTATTGACTTTTTGCCAGTAATATCATTTTCTAAGGAATAGTCTGTAGGGTCGCTCATTGCTCGTACAGACGAAGTCAAAGTCAAATCAACACTAGGGATAATAACTGGGTATTTTGACAGATCAAATTTCGTGATTTTGTCATCCCCTGTTTGTTCGTCTTCTTCAATAAGAGTATCTGGATTATGAGATAAAGAGTACTTAATCTTGATTTTTGTCCCTGAAGGGGGAGCTGTCTTAAATACAATTTTTTTCCCTTCTAGTTCAAAATGTTTTTGTTGCTCAGTTTCATCATTAAAAAAAACACTAAGGGTAACTGGGTATTTTGACAGATTAAATTCCTTGGTTTCGCCATCCCCTGTTTGTTCGTCTTCTTTTTTAATTTTTTTAATAGGAGTATTTGGATCGGAACTTAGAAAGTAATTGATATTGATTTTTGTCTTTTTAGGGGGAGCCGATGTAAATGTAATTTTGGAAATTTTGCCAGTGTTATCTTTTTGTAGTTCAAAGCCACTTTCGGGTATAGCCCACGTCAAATCAACAGTCGTTGTATTAGTTTTTGCTGAGTGATTTTTAAGCTTAAATTCCTTGATTTTGCCATCCCCAACTTCTTTTAGTTCTTCTCCATCAACTGTGATTTTACACCCTTGGGGCGGAGCTGATGTAAATTCAATTGTTGACGTTTGGGCAGTATCATCATTTTTTAGTTCAAAATAACCAAATAAAAGTTCAGAAGGATTGGATTTCAGAGTAACATTCGTTTTTTTCGTTTGGACTGGGTAATTTTTAAGCCTATACCTCGGAGAATCTTCATTTTCGCGTTCTTTATCACTCAATTCGTCACTAATTTTATTGATATAATATTGGGGGTCAGATGCAGAATCAGAATCAGAATCAGAATCAGAATCAGAATCAGATGCAGAGTCAGAGTCAGAGTCAGAGTCAGAGTCAGAGTCAGAGTCAGAGTCAGAGTCAGAGGGCGTAAAAATACCAATAAACCCAGCAACACTAGTTCCCAGTCCCGCGATCGGTGCAGAACCAGAAGACACTTCTTCAACATAGACACCAGGCGATAAATAGGTCGGCATGGTTTAAACTCCTGAGTAGTTAGGAAAAGATCAAATATTTTCTGGAAAAACAATGACGTTAGTTAACGTTTCCTGACACAAGAACACCTAAGTAATTAATTGCTCTGAAATAAAGATAATGTTTTATTGTATTCTAGAGTTTATCATCTTGTAAAGCATACAGTCTTAATTTTTCTTCAAAATTCTGTTGAGATCTTCTTTAATTCAAGCCCTGCCCTATCCATAGACTTTTTTCTATCGATATAGTTTGCTTAGTGGTTTACCCAAGAACGACAACAATGCTGCTTTCATCTAGGAGTTACGAATTGACAGAATAACAAACTTATGTAACAGTGAATTATGCTATTTGAGCCAATTTGAAAAATTTGTAGGTCAAAAAATATTTCAGCACCCCCCGACTTACACCATTGAAAATCTTGTAAAAAGTAACATTAGATACCGAGTTTTCTTGATTTACAAGAAACAATTTTTGTTATCATGTCAATAGCTTTAAACTTCTCCAAAACCCCATTCAGATCCTTGTCATCGGACAACCAGGTCACATAAGCCCTAGTTCCGCCATTGCGAAAGAAATCATAAACCGCATGGGCAAAATATTTAAAATCCTTATTATCTTCCGTAAAATCTCCAAAATCTCCAAAAAATTGTTTAAATTCAGTGAAATTGGCGATCAACTGGATTTCACCTGATGAAACCGAAGTGTTCAAAAAGTAATCAATTATGATTTCGTAAGTCTTTAGGTGGAAGAAAGTCATTATCATTATCATTATCATTATCATTATCATTATTAAATTTAAATGAAAGTTTATTGTTTTCTAGATTAAACTTCTCTGTTGGAACAGAGCGGACAAAAGTAACACTCGATTTTTCGAGGTTTTCTGGGGAACTTGGAAGATAAAATTCTTTTTGACCATCTTGTTCAACTTTTACTATTTCACTACGATGTTTGCTGATTTTACCTGAATTCAAAGTTACATAGTAATCAACTTTGATTTCGTAGTCTTTAAGGGGAAGAAAGTCATTATCATTAAATGAAAGTTTATTGTTTTTTAGACTAAACTTCTTTGTTTGAACAAAACGAACAAAAGTAACACTAACACTCGATTTTTTCGGGTTTTCTGGGCAACTTTGAAGTCTCAAATTCTTTTTGAGCTTTTTCCTTAACTGCTACTCTTTCCTGAATTTTATTGATATGGTATTTAAAAGAATCTGAGGAAAGAAGATGAGAGGGCGTAAAAATACCAATAAAGCCAGCAACAGTAGTCCCCGCGATCGGTGCAGAACCAGAAGACACTTCTTCAATATAGACACCAGGCCGATAAATAGGTCGGCATGGTTTAAACTCCTAAGTAGCCAAGAAAAGATTGAATATTTTTTGGAAAAACAATAAAGTTAATATTTCCTGACACAAGAACACCTAAGTTATCAGTTATTCCGAAATTAAGATAATGAGCTATTGTATCCCAAAGTTTATCATCTTGTAAAACATTAAGTTTTAATTTTCTCTCCAAAATTCTGTTGAGATCTTCTTAATTCAAGCCCAGTCCCATCCATAGATTTTATTATATCGATACCATTTTGTATGAGTAATCATTCATATCTAAAAAAGGATCTGTTTTTAAACTGACGAGGTGACAACTATACCCATAATCTTTATAGGGCAAGCGTTTTAGAAAAATCTTCCATCCTTATACGATAAAGATTAACTGGGTTCGAGTGAATCACTAACGATAAAATCGTACTTTCAAAATAGCTTAATTAATAAGAACTTTCAGACAAGAGCCAAATTCAGATTACATTTTTTTATATCATGCCGATTTATAATCCTTACTGAATAAGCCTTTTAAATAGTCTTGTCACTCCGTCAGCCTTCCTGTTCATCCTGAGGCCGAATCTAACATTTTTGTTTCTACCGATGGCTCTTCTTTTTGTTCAGCATCAACGGGTATAGGAATGGTTACTGTACAATGAATCGAAGTCTTGGGTTTGCCTCCCATTGCTTGCCAAAATTCACCTAGATTTTGAACTTGTCCAGATCGTAGTGAGATAATAGGAACGGGCAAATCTTGTTGTTTGAGTGTTCCCTGCAAAATAGTAGATGGAATATAACGGTATTTCAGCAAAATTTTCATAATTTCTCCCAGTATTTGATGTTCATAGAGAAAAGGAACTTGATTACTATCGTCACCGTTAGATTGGGGTCTATTAGTCCAAACAGTAATTAAATAAGAACAATCAACCCTAGTTGAAGCAAAAACCCTTTTTGATACTCCTTCATTTTTTATAGGTTTATCCCAACTTCTGACAGAACTACGCAGTTCAATATTTTCTCGTATATCATATAAAAAAAGGTTGATAATAGTTTTTTTATTTTCAATTTCCTGACTGGGTGGCTCAAAACTAATTTTATACCCACTTTGATCAACGAAATCATCTTTTAAATTATTAATTAATAGCAATTTTAAGGTTTCATCTAAATCTTTTAACATCGCTTTAACTCCTTTTTGGCTAAAATAGTACTTACCATCCTATCAAATTATTTTTAAAAGTTTCAAAACTTTAATTTATAAAAACTAAACTCGATCATATCTCATGGAACAAAAATATTTTGTGAAAAGCAAATTGAGTCCTATAAAATATAATGCACAAAAAATATAATATCATTCTTCAAACAAAATTTTACTCCTTAAATTTAGACACCAACAATTCTAAATTGAGGAATGGGGAAAAGTTGTAGCAGGATACAATAAAAAAGCAAAGCGAGAGAAAAATCTCTTTTATCCTTTCCAGTAAGCTTACAGCAAATTGGAATCAGCTATGTCATATATGGAAACCATCAAAACCAGTGCCAGAAAGAATTAGCTCCTTTAGTCTTGTGGTGGGTTTGCTCGAAATCTGTTTTAAGTCACGTTTTCAACTGCTCAGACATAAAAGTGTGTTCGGTGTCCATCAGTCCCCATAAAAGCCCTAAAACCTTAGCCTGAGCGAAGTTGGGATAATCTTCCAAATATTCCTTCAGTTTTGCCAATCCCCCATCCTGAATGACTCTAATAATCTCCTCAGCGATCGCGTCTAGGGGTAAATCAAAAAACCAAGCCCAATCCTTGAGAAATTCATTAGAAATACAACCAGTTCCTATAGAGTCCTTATAGGGGGTGGTTGTAATTTTTTCCTCAATCATTTTGGAAAGTTCACGAAGAGAAATCCCTGCTTTTCGTAGGGCTTTCGAGATAGACTGCTGGCTTTTCTTCAGAACTTGGGCGATCGCAGTTTGAGTCACCTTAACTCCCTTTTCCATACAATCAAGGGCAGCTTGAAGCAATTGATGACGGGCATATTGGGTTTCACTCCCCGCTTCGGGGGTAATCTCAAAGGCATCTTGGACAATCACCTTAGCCCCATATTGAGACAGCCAAGATAAATCCGTTCCATGCGGAACCAAAGCAAAATAATGAAATTGCTGGTCAGGGTAGCGATTTACTCGCTGACGACCCGCCCCCTGAAGAATTTCTTCCTTATTCCGAGACTCATAATATTCCTCAAAACCATCAAGGGTTCCATTGAGAGCAAAATATTCATCCTCAATCGCTCCCTTGTTGGCATAGGGCAAACCGAGAGTGGCAAAATTAGGACTACCTGCAAAGGCATTAGAACCGCGATTGTGGTTAAACCAGTAACCCTCTATCTCCAAGTGATCTCCCTGACATTTATGGGCAATCAGGGGAATCTTACCGTAGAGTTGTTTTAACGCCTCTAAAACGCATTTAACTCGATTGAACGCTTTATCCGTCATTCGGCGGGGACTGGCGACACCTTGAGTGTTAATTTGGTGAATAATCAGGTTACGGAGGGGAGCATTCTGTTTACGACGAATAGCAATCATTTTCTCCTCTAACCCTGTGATTTCCTGAATTCGCTTAGTATTAGCCGTTGCATCGAGAAAAATATTCTTCTTGGCAGTCTTAAAGATGTGGGCATAATCCTGACGGCGATCGCGGGTAATGGTCAGTTTTCCCTTGGCAATACGGAGAGCAATGCCTTTGTCGCCTCGAATCGCTTTGAGTAGGTAAAAGAGAGCATTAGGAGGAAGTTTTTGAAGATTCTCCTCACTTTCTTGGTAGGCTTTGGCTCGGAGGTGGGCGATCGCCGATTTATAGGCTCCTTTGAATTCCTTTTTATCGTGACTACTGAGGTCTAAGGTATCGGCAACTTGAAAAATATCAAATAAATTGAAGGAATGGACTGAAATTGCCTCAATGACATCATTCAGAAAACTCAAGTCAATCTCTTGTACCTGAGCCAAAATAGTTTGATGGGTTTCCCCAAAAACCTGATGACTCTCAAATAATCCCTTAATCGATTGGAAAATTTTGTCAACGTCCTGATATTGTTCAGAAGACAGAAAATCTCTCGCTCGGTCAATTTCATCGAGGAGTTTTGGGCGATCGCTTTCCGTAATCTTAGTGGGTTTAATGCTCTGAGAAGATTCATCCCAAATGATGATGTCGTTGGAGTAATCGTAATCTCTGGGCATGGAATCAATGTGACAGCGAATTTTAGGAGCCGACAAAGTTTGTTTACGGTCATGGAGAAACCAGCCAGCGTTAAATTTGCAAACTTGAGCCATTGGACAGGACTGACAAATGGGATTACTCCCTGCGCCCTCATTGGGATCGTGTCCCATTTCTGATAATTGATTAAAAAGTTCTGCCCGAATGCAATTAGCCTTAACTACCAGATTTTCTTCGGGTGTCTCCTGTGTTGCCTTAACTAACTTTCCTTGCTCATTACGAGTTAATCCATATTGGAGTCTGGGCATTAAATCGGTAAATTCAGTCGCAATTTGAGCAATCGTCGGATTACGGTGGTCATGATAGACATACCAAACCTTGCCGACGGGATTGGCGATACTGCAAACGGCATGGGACTTGCCATCGCCCATAAAAGAGGCATCGAGAACATTTCCCGTTTCTTTAAGCCAAGCCAAACCGCGATCTCCTTCAAATTCTTTCCTTCAATCTGAGGAACCCCAAATCCTTTCGGTTGCGATCTTTTGACTTGTTGATTGAACCACTTCTGAACCCGATTAACGAGACTATCAGGACATAAAGCATCAAATTCATCAGGATTAAGGTATTGAATCTGGTCAAACTCATCTTGAGTAATCTCATCACAGTCATTGTCTGATTTGGTAGCCTGTCCCCACCAGACAAATTGAATTCTGTCCCCATATCCCCATTCGGTTAAGAGCTTGATGGTTTTCTCGTATTGTTTGAGAACATTTTTATTAAGGATAGCTCCCGCGTCAGGTGCGATCGCAATCAGACAATTTTCAGGAATTTGTTGAATTGCGGTTAGTAATTGTTGAGGACTGCCTTGATGATTTCCCCCCTGCCGCCCCGATACAGGGGATTCCCCATTTCTGAGAAGTTATATATGGTTTCAGGATTCCTTCCGTTAACCAAACAATGGTCGCATTAGTCAGATTACCCCCTGTAATCGTGAGGGGTAATTCGCCATTTTGGAGATGGCTAGAGACTTGCCCCTTAGGCCAACGATATTTCCCTGATTCCGTTTGGGTCAATCGGATTTGATAGCCAATTGTCTTCCCTTGTGAATTGAAAGCAGGACAAGCGATCCCAGGGCTAGGAGTAAACAATTTCTGTCCTGACCAGTCAACCCCAGGAAAGTTGGGGGGAATGCCTGGGGGAATTTCCTGATTTTCAGCGATCGAGAAAAATAATCCCTGTTCTATTTGCTCGTCGGTTAAACCGCGATCGCGTAATTGTTGCCGATGCTCACTGGTCAATCCCAAGTAACGAGCGAGTTTACGGATAGCAAGGTCTATGGACTCAACAGAGAGAGCAGTTTTAGCGATGATGGGCCAGTCGTCGGCTCTGGTCAGCGAGTTTTTCTTTTTGCCACTGTTCTCGTCGCTCTTGGTTCCACTGTTGAGCATCAGGTTTATAAACCCACATCCCAAAGCCCAGGGCATCCTGTCCCCGAAAAATATAATCTAGGGGATTAGCTGAAATGTCTCGACAGTGAATGAGGGTCGTTTTTTGATTTTGGCGACAATCTTTTTTGGCTCCCTGACAGACAGGACAATCACCCCCTTTAAAGCGAACCCAGTCAGATAAAGAGGAGTTTAGCTTATTAGAGGATTGCTGTTGTGCGTTAGCAGTCGAAAACGGTATATTTTGAGCATTTTTGAGTATCATTGGAGTTCTCCTGGGGTGAATAGAGGAGAACCTAATAAAGCTGTGGGGGAATTACCTATTAGAAAGGGTTACTAAGAGCGTGAACTTTGATCTAAGCTGAAAATAAGTATTTATTGCTTCGATTGGTTAATCGTTGACTTGTTAGGACAGTCGGCAAAACTGTCTGTATGGGATTTTCAGCTATAGAAAAAGAGTTTGGTTGTTTCCAGATTCCCGACCTTAGTGGTTTAGTAACACTTTTATAGGTAATTCCCAGAAAAACTTGGTTAGGTTCTCCATTCGATTTCCTCTTTAAACAGATTGAATAGTGCTGACTTGGCGGCAAAGCAGAGCATTCTTTACGCTGTGTTGCTCTCAAACCCAAGTCATACTAAAAGCGGCCCCTTGATTAGGTGATCAAGGACAATATTTCGCTGTTTTCAGCAGAAATCGGTGAATGTTATCAGCAAACGCTCCATTCCCTAACCTGTGATTGCTGTAAGGGGTTAAGAATGGAGGTTAAAACTAAAAAGAAAAGATTTTAGCGAGAAAATACTAAGTTATCGGTTTTTTTGTGGGGTGAATACCGAAGAAAAAAAATGCAAAAAGTTGCCTATGCCGCAATTATCATCTATGATAAGATTAATCGCGGTGAAGAAATTCCTGCGGCGGCATCCATTATTCAAGATGCAAGCCCCAATAAAAAAAATTCTATAAGTTAGTTTTATCTCCCTACTTCGTATCCTCCTTTGATTCGAGTGTCCCAAAAGCACAGAAGAATCTTGAAATTGAATGATAGTCGTCCTTAAGCTTGCTGGCAGGGGACGGCTTTCTAGTTTCAGGGTTCTTTTTGTCTGTTGTTTGTGGGGTTGGCATATTTGGTATAGGACTTGGTACAGTCCAGAATAGTTCTCAGTGTAGCTTGAAAAACCTCCAAAGGAAAGAGAAGCTAAACAATAGAAAGGGGAAACTTAACTTAGTCCTAGACCCCTGACAGGCTAAAGACTCCAAGATTGGATGAAAAAGAAGCTATAATCGACGGAAACTTTTGTCCAGTGAATTTTCTAAATCTTTAGGTGCTATTTTTCTGATACGGTGTGTAGTGCCAGAAATAGTTGAAAGATCCCAACAAATGCTTTATGCCCATTAACATCGTTAGAGTTAAAAAAAACAGTATTTCGGAAGAATCCGTGATTACCGAGTCAATCCCCACAGACTCAGGTATTACCGATGTGACCATTACCGAATCTTCTTCAGATAAAGATCAGAAAAAGACAAAAACGCAATCCAGGAAAAAAGGGACAAAATCAGTAAAATTATCTCCCATTGAGGAAGAAATACTCGCTATTCAGCAAGAAATGAGTCTCAATCGAGAGATTCTATCTGAAACTCAGGATGTCGGTAAGAAAAAAACGAAAACTCAGACAAGGAAAAAAGAAACAAAATTGGGAAAAATTTCTTCTTTGGTTGAGGAAATCGAGCCGATTGAGGAAGAAGTGAATCTCACTCAGGAAATTCCCTCTGACATTGAAGTGAAGGATGTAGAGAAAAAGACCAAGAAAACTCAGGCGAAGAAAAAAGAGACAAAATCGGTAGAATTGCTTCCTATTGCTGAAAAAGTAGAAGAAATAGAAACGATTCAGGAAATTTCACCTGAGCCTATCATACCTGAAGCCGTTCCCGCCATAGAACCCCAACCCGCTCAGGCTAAGAAGCAAAAGACCAAAAAAGCTAAAGTCTCCCCAGAAAATCCTGTTCCAGAAAATCCGCCAGAAAGTCAGGATAAAGTGGAACCTGAACCAAAATCCCCTATTTTCCAAGCCTTTGGTTTTCTGAAGGGAAAAATTCTAGAACAGGAGTCTTCTTATGTTCTTCAGATAGAAGACAAGACCTATCCTTTGTTTGGCCCCAGAGGACGCATAAAAAGCTTTGTGGGGAGCGAAGAAGAAGTCTATCTCAGGGTTTATCCGAATTGGCAGGCGACCACCCAAAAAGAAATGGTTCTGCGAAATCTTAGTTTTACAGTGGTAGCCGTTTTAGTCCAATGTCCTAAAAACTATCAAATCAACCATTTCAAAGTACGGGGAATTTGGCAAAAAGTGCCATTCTTAGTCGAGCCTGTGATAACGGTCTATCGGAACCAAAGCCGAGGAGCGCATGATGACTGCAAAGCTCTTCATTTCCCCTTGGTGTGGAAGGATGCCCCCGTCGAACCTTTTGAGTATGATCCCAGCCTGAAAGAGAAGCAAGACTATTCTAAACGCTATTTTTGTCAGGTAAAGGTAATATTTTCCCCCGAAACTCAAGAATTTACGGTTAGTAATCTGTTAGAAGAACCAACCACCACGATTCCCCCCTCTATCAAACCGAAAAAGTTTCAAAAGTCCTCGAAAGTAGAAACCTCTAGTCAGCCAAAACCGCCGATTATTCTCAAGAAAAAGGCTGAAGAAAGCCTTGAAACGGACTAAAATGACCTGTTTAGTCAAATAAATCCCCTTAATGCTACCAGTTGGAGTTGAAACGTGGCGTACATTTAGAAAACTTTTTAAGCCTGATTTTGAGTAGGCTAACGCCTGTTGAATGGAGCGAGTGCAATCTCTACAAAAAGCACTCATCGTTTATCAAAATCAGGAGAAAAATCATGGTCACTACTATTAATGAATTTCTTTTCCCCATCTTACTGTTCGTTTGTTATTACTGTACTGTTTCCGTTGTGATTTACCATCAACAAAATCCATTCAAGGCAACGGCAGAAAAATCCGCAATATTTCCTAATATTCAGGTTATCTTCGACGAAGAGGAAGCACTTTTTGACGAAAATTTAATGAGAGAATCTACCGAGGAAGTGTCTCCCATTGCCGAAAAGAGCCATTCATTTGTTGAGCAGGATTGTACTAAAGTTAAGCAGAATAAAACGCTAACATCTGGTCAACAAAATCCCCTCTACACCGAAGCCGAGGCAATCATCAAAAACCTGAATAAACGGCAAAGTCGTCAACTCTGTAAACCGCTAGGGATTCAACAAAAATGTGGCAACGTGGAAAAGTCACTCATCTTTATCAAGGCAGAAATTCGGAGCCTCTTTAAAGATGATCCCGAACGAGTCATGGCTGTTATTCAAGAAAAATTCTCTGACCTCATCTCTACGACAAATCAGATTTCTTTCAGAGAAGAAAAGATAGCCAGCTAACGCTTATTTTTAGCAGGATAAATGAATTCTAATCGTTGAAATTTATCCTGTTAAAATCCATTTCCCTCTCAATTCAACTCATCAAGCTGCTGGTTTATGCCAGCTTTTTTTGTTAGGAGATAAAACACCATGCAGTTGACCGAAACCAAACCTAATCCGTTGTTTGTTCAGTTTCTTCCTCAGACCCAGAAAGAAGCTGAACAGCTAGAGAAGATGACCAACCAACTCAAAACGAAACATCAGCAACTGACCGACTTATTTGACCAAGCTAGTTCTGCCCTGAACACGATTCATTCCTTAACGGCGTTGGTTCCTCAGACATCCCCAGAAATTCGAGCCGCCTTAGAAGCTCTTTTCCAGTCAGAACAATCCTCCGTTGTTGAAACTCAACCGATACCGTCCCATCAACCCCAAACCTCATCTCATCCCTTGATTGAGGTCGCTGATCAACTGCTTCCCCTGCTGAAACAAGGAAAAGCGATCGCCAATAGTGGGGTTGCTCGTTTGATGACGGAAGCCTTGGGAGGATCGGATGCAGAGGGTCATTGGCTTTGGAAAGATGCCTACGAAGCCCTCGAAATCGCTCAAATTCGGTTTATTCAAGAACGAGGTAAGGAACTCCTGAATCAAGCGAACTCTGCTGTTGTATTGGGCGAAATAGAACGCCTTCATCGACTTTGCCCGACCCAAACCAGACGGTCTGAGACATCGATTCAGTTACAACAGTTTTCTACGCCCCTACCCCTTGCCTACCTGGTGCAAGTAGCGGCGCAGATTACCCCTGATGACTTGGTATTAGAACCCTCGGCAGGGACAGGACTGTTAGCGGCCTTTGCTCAAATTGGTGGAGCGCAATTACTCCTCAACGAAATCTGTCCTAAGCGTCGGGATATTCTCAGCGAAGTTTTTCCCAAAACGCCCTTATTCGGTTACAACGCCGAGCAGATTGACGATTATCTCGATTTGAAATGGCATCCGACCGTTGTAGTGATGAATCCGCCCTTTTCCGCCTCTCCCCGTCTGGCAAAACGGAACCAATTTGCCACCCTCAAACATCTCCGTTCCGCACTGGCAAGGCTGACCGAAGGAGGTCGTTTAGTGGCGATCACAGCCAATTGGTTCTCTCCCTTGAGTCCTGAATGGCGAGACAGCTTTATGGAGATTCAGCGATCAGCCACCGTTGTCTTCTCCTGTCCGATTGTCGGTCAAGCCTATGCCAAACAGGGGACGACGATGGAGACTCGGTTGACGGTTATGGATAAAATTTCGGCGGATAAGCCCGCAGAGTTCGCTAATTGTTTCGACAAAGCTCTTTCCCTGTCGGATTTGCTCAATGCCATTACCCAGTTTGTGCCAGAACGTCGAGCCTTAATCCCGATGAAGTTAACTCAAACGAAAGCAGACTTGCCTTCTAATGGTTTGCCTCAATCGTTCCTCCAAGGAGAGATCCCCTTTGACAACTCCCTCGTATTGTTGGAATCCAAGCCAAAACCCCAACTGAATCCCTCTAAGAAGTCAGCCATCCCAGCCTCAGTCACCCTGGGCGAAGGAATAGAACTGACCTACACCACTCAAGATTGGACAGGCAGTGAACGGGAAATTTCTGATGGTCTTTATGAAACCTATGAACCGCAGTCTGTCCTGATAACTGAGGCAAGTGACCACCCTTCACCCCTCGTTCAAAGTGCGGCAATGGCCAGCGTCGCGCCCCCAAAACCCACTTATCAACCCCAACTACCCCAACGGCTCATTCGTGAAAATATCCTTTCTACGGTTCAACTAGAATCCGTGATCTATGCAGGAGAATCCCACCGTCAGTTTCTGAAAGGCAACTATCAAGTGGACGATACCCTAGATCGCGTTTCTGTTGCCTCTGAAGATGATCCCAAGCCCGTTCAATTCCGTCGCGGCTACTTCATTGGGGATTCCACAGGAGTCGGTAAGGGACGACAAGTAAGTGCGGTGTTACTGGATAACTATTTGCGGGGACGGAAGAAAGCCCTGTGGATCTCCAAATCCGAGACCCTACTGGAAGATGCACGACGGGACTGGAAAGCCTTGGGAGGTAATCCTGAGCAAATTATTCCCCTGAGTCGTTTTCGACAAGGTGAATCCATCGGATTGACAGAAGGTATTCTTTTTGTCACCTATGCGACCCTCCGCACCGAAGCCAGACAGGGCAAGAAGTCTCGTGTCGAACAACTGCTCAACTGGTGTGGTCAGGACTTTGAAGGGGTCATCGTCTTTGATGAAGCCCACGCGATGGCCAATGCTTCTCCCGACAAAGGAGAACGGGGCAATCAGAAAGCGTCCCTCCAGGGCATTGCGGGATTAAGACTTCAACATGGATTGCCAAAAGCCCGTATTCTCTACGTTTCTGCCACAGGCGCGACGACCATCAGTAATCTCGCCTATGCCCAACGTCTGGGACTGGGGATGGCAACTGAATTTCCCTTTACCAGCCAAGCCGACTTCGTAGCCCAAATGGAGAAAGGAGGCATCGCCGCCCTAGAGGTGGTGTCACGGGATCTCAAAGTCCTCGGTCTCTATACTGCCAGATCGCTGTCCTATCAAGGGGTAGAATACGACATCCTCGAACATGAATTAACGGAGGAACAAATCGCCATTTATAACGCTTATGCCGATACCTTTCAAATCATTCATCAAAATCTAGACGCGGCCCTCAAAGTGACCAATATTACCAGTCCCAACGGTCAAGTCAGAAATCGGAACGCAAAAGCGGCAGCACGGTCAGCCTTTGAAAGCAATAAGCAACGATTTTTCAACCACCTCATCACCTCGATGAAGTGTCCCACCTTGCTCAGAGCGATCGCCGAGGACTTAGCTAAGGGTCACGCGGTAGTGATTCAGATTACCTCAACGGATGAAGCACTGCTCAACCGACGACTGGCAGACATTCCCCCCTCCGAATGGCATGACCTCCAGATTGATATCACACCGAGAGAATACGTCATGGACTATTTGAGTCATTCCTTCCCCGTTCAGTTACATGAGGTCTATAGCGACGAAGAGGGTAACGAGCATTCCCGCCCAGTGATAGATAGCAACGGCAATCCTGTCTTCTGCCAAGAAGCCCTGAAACAACGAGAACGCCTAATCGAACGCTTGGGACTGCTCCCCCCTATCCCAGGCGCACTCGACCAACTCATCCAACACTTTGGCTATGAAAAAGTGGCAGAAGTCACAGGACGGTCAAAGCGCATTGTGCGAGAAACCAAGGGCGGACGAGAACGACTGGCTCTCCAGAAACGGTCTGGTTCAGCCAATCTGGGGGAAACCCAAGCCTTCATGGATGATCTAAAACCGATTCTGGTTTTCTCCGAGGCAGGAGGAACAGGTCGGAGTTATCATGCCGATTTGAATGCCCGCAATCAACGGCTCCGTGTCCATTACCTCTTAGAAGCAGGATGGAAAGCCGATTCCGCTATCCAAGGCTTAGGACGGAGCAATCGCACCAATCAAGCCCAACCGCCTCTATTTCGACCTGTGACCACCAATGTCAAGGGCGAAAAGCGGTTTCTCAGTACCATTGCCCGACGCTTAGATTCTTTGGGAGCCTTGACACGGGGACAGCGACAAACGGGAGGACAGGGACTTTTCCGAGAAGAAGACAACTTGGAATCTCTCTACGCAAAATCCGCCTTGCGCCAACTCTATCAAGCCCTCTATGCAGGAACCCTGGATTGTTGCTCTCTCTCAGACTTTGAAGAACAAACAGGACTTTCCCTGACGGACAAAGAAGGTCACTTGAAGGAAGAGCTACCAGCGATCGCTCAGTTTCTCAATCGTGTCCTAGCCCTGCGGATTGAACGCCAAAACGCTTTGTTTGAGGAGTTTGAGATTAGGCTGGAGAGCAAGATTGAAGCAGCGATCTTGGCGGGGACTTACGAGGTCGGGGTAGAAACCCTGAAAGCAGATGGTTTTCAGGTAATTGAACGTCAGGTCATCTATACCCATCCTGAAACCCAGGCTCAGACCCATTGCGTCAAAATCGAGCAGAAACGTCAAGCCCAGATTCTCAGACTCCCAGAAGCCTTAGACGTAACAGAACGCTATCAAGGTCATGGGGTCGTGAATGAGCGATCGGGTCGGGTTGCCATCTGTGTTCCGACCAACAGCATCGTGACGGATGACGGAGCAGTTGTACGGCGAGTGAATCTGATTCGCCCCACTGCCAACGAAAAGATGAGCGTCGAACAATTCCAGTCCTCGACTTGGAAAGTCATCAGTCAAGACACCTTCCAATCGTTATGGCAGGAGGAAGTGAATCAATCCCCTGAATTTGAAGTCGATTCCTTCTATCTGATCACAGGCTTGTTGTTACCGATCTGGAACCGTTTGGATGGGGAAAGTCTGCGAGTCTTTCGTCTGCAAACCGATGAAGGGGAGAAATTACTCGGTCGCTTAGTCCATGCTGAGAATATCGCGGCAGTCTATCGCAATCTCCAGATTGAAGGGACTCCTCTGTTGACAGTAGATGAAGTCTTTCAAGCGGTTATTCAACGAAAAGAAGTCGTTCCGTTAGTGCGAGGCTGGCAGTTGCGCTCATCGACAGTGATGGGCAATCAACGGCTAGAAGTCACGGGGATTCGTCAGGAATCGGAAGTGATGTGCCTCAAAGCTCTGGGCTGTATGACGGAGATGATTCGTTGGAAACTGCGAGTCTTTATTCCTGTTAATGACAAGGCGACGGGCATTATCGAGAAGATTCGCCAGTTGGCATAAATTGATTGACAGACAGGGAGAGCGATTCTCTCTGTCTTTTTTTTTCTTAACACAATATTTTCTAAACCTCAGTTTCCACGTCTGTTAGCATCATTTCTATTTTTCCTAGCAATCCCTCTACTTTTTTCCAAGTTTTTTTATCTTTTTCCCAGAGTTTTAATTGATTGAGACGACGAGTAAGGGTCTGAAGCTGATTTTTGGGAGATAACGAGTCGGGTGATGGTTTTAGGGTAGCGATTCTTTCTTTAATCTGTGTTAGAGAGAGGCTGTTTTGAATGGATTCCTCCAATAGTTCTGCTCGTTTCGTTTCATCCTTAACCTTCGCGATCGCTGTAGCCTTGGTATATTCGATTTTTCCTTGACGGAGGGCTTCAAGAATCTCGATAGGAAGCTTGAGTAAGGGAAGACGATTACTAACGAAAGACTCCCAATTCATGCACCCAACTTCTTGAAATATTGCCTGTACTAAGGTTGATTGTTCATTACTAATAACGTTATTAGTAATTTTCCCAGTTCGGGCATTTAGCATTTGGTAGAGGAGAAGAATAACCTGAGAGACAGGTTTCTGAAGACGAACTGACAAGAGGGAAAGAATACCTTCTGTTTCTTCAATTGGATTAAGGTCTTCTCGTTGGAGGTTTTCAATTAGGGAAATTTCAAGAGCTTCTTCATGAGTTAAATCTCGAATGCTAACAGGAACTTCTGTTAAACCAGCCGCTTTAGCCGCACGATAACGTCTTTCTCCAGCAACTAATTCATATTTATCGTCTTGCTCACTTAAAGGGCGAACTAATAAGTTTTCTAAAACGCCATAGGTTTTGATTGATTCAGCCAGTTGATCTAGTTTTTCTGGATCAAAATATCGTCTGGGTTGACTTTCTGGTAGAACGATCATTGTTAATGGTAGTTTTTGAGAAGAAGAAATGGTTTCTGCTCCTAACAGATCATCTAAATTTGCTTGGACTTTATAGGGTTTATCTTGTTTACGGGAGGAAGAGTTTGACATTGTTGGCTTATTCTAATTGTTCAATAAGGGTTGTTAATTTTTCTAGAACCGCGATCGCCTGATTTTTCGGATCGTAAAGGGCTAAAGGAAGATTTTCTTCAGAGGCATCGACAAAAGCAGTTAATCGTGGGATAGGATCAAAGACTTGTCCAATTCGACCAAACTGTTCCTGAATGGCGATGAGAGTGCGTTTATCCTGGGAGTTACCTGGCCGCATAACGGCTGGGAATAAAACCTGCAATTTTGAGACTGCGATTTCCTCGCTTTTTTACTTTAGCAATAGTTTGAATTAATAAATTAGTTCCTTGGAAGGCTTTAAAGTGGGTTTCAATGGGAATTAGGACGTGAGTTGCGGCTACCAGACTGGTATAACTCAGTAATCCAAGACTGGGCGGACAGTCAATAAGAATAAAGTCATAATCAGATTGGACAGAAGATAAAGCATCTTTAAGACGGATCTCTCGAAAATCAAGATTCACTAATTGGATCTCTGCCACACTGAGAGTAATATTCGTTGGGACAAGATCGAAGCCTTGGTTTGTCTTAATAATGGATAATGGTTCTTCATTAATTAGAGCATCGAAGGGGGTCTTTTCTAATTTATCGGGATCAATTCCGACAAAAGTTGTGAGGGAGGATTGAGGGTCTAAATCAATCAATAAGACCTGATGGCCTTTTTGACTGAGATGATAACCCAGATTGTGAGTGATTGTCGTTTTTCCTACGCCGCCTGCTTGATTGAATAGGGCAATAATTTTGGTCATGAGAGATGGCAAGAATGAATTTTGCTTAATTGATGAGACTTTAGATGGGGCTGAAAAGTTGCAAAATTGCAATTACTAATAACGTTATTAGTAATGATTAAAGAAGAAAGACAATCCAGAGAAATTTTTTCAAGTTATTGCTATAATTCTGCGAGAGTTGACATAAAGGAATTTGAGATGCTTTTTCCTTAAGATAGTAGTTTAGCTCACAGCCAAGTTGATATTGAAGCATAGAATTTGTAGAAAAACAAATAATATTGGCTATAAGTTGTTTTTAATTTCTCTAAAAACGCGAATCGGATTACCCCGCTCAAGGTTGTTGTGCTTATTCCAAAGTTCATACTCTACCTGGTGTAGGGAGTCACTGTTATTGGACTGAAGTAATGATAATAATTTAGCGATCGCCAATTTTTTGTTTAGATATTGAGAACGTTCTTCTTGGGCTACTACACTGATACCTGTAGGAAGATGGGTCACTCTCACAGCAGTTTCAGTCTTATTCACGTTTTGTCCGCCAGGGCCAGTAGAACGCATGGTTTGGAATTTCATCTCATTTTCAAATAAGGCTGCTGATTCCTCTGGGGCAGTCAATGCAGATACGCCAATAAACCAATTTTTACGTTTATGATGGGGACGAAAGGGGCTTTTCCCGATCCATTGGATTGTCCCTTGCCACTGGTTGATAAATTCGAGGCAAGTCTCACCTTTTAAGCTGACGATAATAGATAAATAACTATTGGGTTGATTACCTAGTATAGTCTCAATAACCTCGCATTCTAAATCGTTTTTTTTGGCTTCATCAAGAATAATGGGTAAGAGTTTTCCAACAAAATAGGCACATTCATCAGGGCCTCTTCCTGAAGTAATTTGTAACCAACAATGATTCATTCTTTTACAGCAATTTCCGATCAAACGCACCACGAAAAAGCTATCTCAAAGGCTCAAAGTAGAGACCACAATGTTGGAACCAATCAAGAGCATTTTCATCAGTAATGGTATTGATCGCATTAGTAATAGCTTCGTCAAGAGCCTCGATTGTTCGAGCTTTAGCAGAGCGAATAATTTCTTTTAATTTAGACCAACACAACTCAATTGGTGATAAATCTGGCGAATAGGAAGGTAAAAATTT
>CAWEDJ010000082.1:0-15099 GCA_963807635.1 uncultured cyanobacterium | reverse complement strand
CCATTTTTAATTATGTCTGACGCAATTAGGTTAGATTTCTACGATAAAGATAACACCCTGGGGATGATTATCTGAATAGCTAAGGTTCCTTCCCTGGGCTTCGACGCAGTTTAACAAACAGCCAGACCTAACCCCGTCTGAGAAACATTTCTCTTCAAGCTTAAGATCTCAAATTTTTGAAAAATCTTTTTTTTTCGCTTCACTGATTCCCGTTCCCGTGTCTCCACTTTAACTTTCAATCGGTTTTCAGGTAAATATTCCATTTCGTGAATTGACCACCGCTAGGAGAAAATTTCAATTCCCAAATTGTCAATGATACGCCGTAAAATCATTGCATCCACGAGAATCGTTTTACCCAAATTAGGTAATTCACTGTGTAACTCAATATCACGGGCATGAGCGATCAATTCAAAATCAGCGATTACCTCAGACCCTAAACGGTTCAGATCCGTTGGAATTAGGTTGAATAATATTTTTCCTGCTTCTAGTTTCGCCATAAACAACAAACTGTCGATCATTTTTTCCAGTTGTTTAGCAGAATCTGGGATCTCTCCTGCTTTGCGGACGATCAAGGCTCTTTGTCCTACGCGATCGCCGTATTTATTGATCATTCCTGCCGCAAGGGTAATCGTTGTTAAGGGAGTGCGTAGATCATCGACAATCATGTTAGACATATCTTCCCGCAATTCTAGGGTTTCCTCCCGTAACTGGAGTAATTTTTCGAGTTCGGTATTCTTTTGATATAAAGCCAGTTCGTAGTGCTTTCGCTCGTTGATATTCTGAAACATTCCCACCACGCCAATAATATTATCCTCTTCATCTCTGAGGGGGGCTTTGTGGGTTTCAATCCAATTCAGTTCTCCATTCTCTAATGTATAAGTTTCTTCTCTACCGAGTTCGGCTTCTCCTGAGGTGATTACCCGTTGATCTCCTGCCTGATAGGCGATCGCTTGGTCTTCGGTTAGAAGAAATCAAAGTCGGTTTTCCCCTCAATTTCAGTCGTTGAGCTTAAACCTAGTAGTTGGGCGAGTTGTTGATTGCATCCTAAAAAGACAGATTGCCGATCTTTCCAAAACAGGGGAAGGGGAACGGTGTTAATGATGGTTTGAATAAATTGCTGAGATTTTCGTAGGGCTTTTTGGCTTGTTTGCGATCGCTGATGTCTGCAATCACGCCGATCAGTTGTCGTTCGTCTGTGGATAACCTTTCAGTGAGAATCGCCCAAACGCTTATCCAACGCATTTCACCATCTAGTCGGAAAATACGATAGTCGAGATGATAGGGTTCTCCTGTCGCAAAGGTGTGGGCGAGGGCTTCCATAACGCGATCACGGTCTTTGGGATGGATCATCGCCACAAAGGTTTCTGGATCACCCGAAAAAGTCCCTGGCACAAACCCAAAAATTTCCTGAACCCGATCAGACCAAATCAGTTGATGGGATTCAGAACTACGACTCCAGGCTCCCATTTGGCCGCATCTAGGGCTAATTGTAATCGTAATCTTTCGTTTTTGAGATTGTCTTCAGCCTGTTTGCGATCGCTGATATCCTGAAAAGTCCCAACTACGCCGATCACATTACCGTTTAAATCTCGTAGGGGAATTTTATTGGTTTCAATCCATCGAGTTTCCCCTGTCCCTAAGGTAATGGTTTCTTCAATCGCGAGTTTAGGGACACCTGATTGATGACTTGTCGATCATCCGCTTGATAAAAAGCCGCTTCCTTGGCTCCCCAGGGTAAATCGTAGTCATTTTTCCCTACTATTTCATTAGTAGAAGTCAGGTTCGCACCCTGGGCAAAAATTTTGATTGCACCCTAAATAGACAGATTGACGGTCTTTCCAAAAAACAGAAAGGGGAAAGGTATCTAGGACAGTTTGCAAAAATTGTCGCGATTCCTCTAGAGATTGTTCTGCTCGCTTGCGATCGCTAATATCAAAATTAACCCCAATAATACTCTGAGGATTGCCCTGAGTATCTCTTAAAACTACTCCATAGGCCTTTAATAAAATGGATACTGCTATCGGAATGAACGATCCGAAATTCTGTATCGTATTCTGCCTCTCCTAAGATGGCTTGTTGGAGTAGTGTTTCGACGGAGTTACGGTCATCGGGATGGAGTGCGTTTGCTAAAATTTCGCATTCCGCAAGAGAATTAGATTTTTTATCAACGCCATACAGTTCATACATTCGTTCATCCCAAAGGCAGATATTATTAGCTAAATCCCACTCCCAATAACCGATAGACCCAGATTTGAGGGCAATAGCAAGGCGATTAGTTGTTTTTTGCAACTGTTCTTCGACTTGTTTGCGATCGCTGATATCCCGCACGATCACTAAAACTTCTTGCTCATTGATCGCCAGTACCCTAATTTCTTCATAGGTCAGACGCTCCTGTTTGATTATTTGATGTTCATGGATTTGCAACTCCTTGGTGGCAATCGCCCGCTCTATCACCTGTAACGTATTTTGGACGATTTCTGGGGGTAAAACTTCGGAAATGTGATGAACAATGGGCAGAAATTTATCCTTCTCAATTCTGGGTTCTATGTAGTCCAAACAAGTTCCATCCCGACTAAGACGCAATAATAAATCGGGAATGGTTTGTAAAATCGTCCGATTGGTGATTTCACTCTCTTGTAGGGCGGCAGTACGCTGTTCAACTTGAACTTCTAGGTATTGATTAAGTTGTTGAAGTTTTTCATCAGCCTGTTTTCGTTGTAATTCCGCGCTGGCTCTCGCGGCAAAAATTTTGAGAATCGCGATCGCCTCTACCCGTTTATGTTTGGCAATAGGTTTGGTGTCGAGAATGCAAAGATTACCAATCGCATTCCCCTCATGATCCTTCAAGACCACTCCCAAATAGCTTTCTGCCTGCATCGTCACCAGATCTAAATCTTGAGGAAAAAGTTTTTGAATCAGTTGTTCACAGTAAAATTCCCCGTCTCTGAGGGAATATTCGCAGGGAGTATGGACAGCATGATAGGAAATAGACGGTTGCAAGGCTCCATTGCCCAAAATCCCAAAGTCCGAAGGTAATCCTCATCCACTTCAGTAATTAAGGCATAACGAACATCCAAAACCTCAGCCACATTCTGAGCAAACGCAGGAAAAAAGGCTTTCCCCGTCACAGAGGACGTTCCTGCGATCAGTTTTTGTAGGGTTGATTCAGCTCGTTTTCTTTGGGCTAGTTCGTTTTGCAGTTGTTCATAGGCGACGGACTGTTGGAGCGCGATCGCCAATTGTACCGATAAACGCTGGAGGAATTCAATGTCATCAGTTTTCCAACGGCGTGGCCCAGAACATTCATGGGCAATCAGTAACCCCCAAAGGGGATTGGTTTGGCGCAACCGTATGGGGTAAGAGAATCGGAACAACCAAATTTGCCCGCACCTGAAAGTCCGCCAGTAATTCCACATGGCAATCCGTTAAATTCGCGTCATAAATATCCGAGACCGAAAAGACTTTACCCTGTTGATAGGCAATGCCCTGGTTATCCCGAAGACAGTTATCGATAACCTGAGCATGGAGAGACGGCTCCCAGGGAGGAATGACAGATTCAGCGACAATTTGACCGCTCATGTCGGGATTAAACTGATAGACAATAACGCGATCGGTGTTGAGAAAAGCGCGAATTTCCGTGACAATCGCCTGATAAATATCTTCTAAATTTAAAAATGCCCGAATCCGTAGAGCAATCTCTGCACTAAGCATTTCCTGTTGCTTTAATCGTGCTAATCTCTGCGACAGTTCCAATTCATTGAATAGATGGGCAACACGACGACGAAAAACATCAGAATTTCTCTCTTCTTTAAATAAATAGTCACTCGCTCCTTTTTTCATGGCATCGAGTAAAATTCGTGTATCCGTTTGGCTCGTCATCACAATGACAGGTAACTTGGGCGTGGAGCAATTTCGGGCGATCGCTTCCAAAAATTCCAGCCCATTCCCATCGGGCAAATTAATATCGAGTAGTACTAAATCGGGACGGTTCCTTTCCCAACTTTCTAAGGCGGCCTCTAAAGTATCTGTTTCTATAATTTGATAATTAAAATTTTTTTCAGCCTGAAGGTAGCGAACATAGACTGCGCGATCGCTTTCCGAATCATCAACAATTAAAATACTACACTCGTTTTCCTGGCTCACTTCTGCCCCTAATCTTAGTTTTAGCTCCACTAGGTTGGACTAAACCCAAAAGTCGTCAATTTAGCCGTGATTATTTTGATTATAATAAGATAGCAGACCTAGAGTCTTGGTAGTCTTGATTATAAGTAAACCAGATTTTCCACAGGTTGTTATAAAATTTATCAAAAAAAACAGACTATTTCCATACTATTTCCTATTGTCAAGATCATCAATTTTCAGTCTAATGATAGCTATGGCAACCAATTCGTCATCATCAATGGCAAAAAGAGTTGTTCTATAGGATATAAAAAGCTTATTTGCCCTTTTTCAGCGTTAATTATGATATTCAAAAAAAATAGCTGGTTCAATTCTATCGCCCTAGCATTTTTACTCGTTACTCCTAATGCCGCGATCGCCGACATAACCAACCATCAGATAACCTTTAAACCACCAGCAGATGATGCCAAACCCCACAAAACAGCCCTGGGGGGACGGCGGACTAATGACAAAAAATGTCTGGAAGATCCTGAATCTAATGCGCCTCAAACAGGGTTAACGCCCCTAGTCCCTCTCAATGGACAAGGCTCAACCACATCAGCCCATCCCACCTTTTGGATTTATTTACCTGAAACAACCGCCAGTAAAATCATGCTGAGCGTGATGGAAGAACAGCCAAACGGCGGTATAAAACATTATGCCCAAACTTCCTTTCCCATCCCCCCCCAACCAGGTCTAATTAGCCTCAAACTTCCCGATGAAGCCCCTTCTTTAGAAGTGGGAAAAACCTACACATGGGCAGTCATCCTAGTCTGCGGAAAAAATCCCCATCCCAACGATCCCGTCATTGAAGCGAGGATTGAGCGCATCAATGTATCAATTCCTAATCAACGTGAAAATCCGATCAAAAAAGCGATCTGGTTTGGACAACAAGGAATTTGGTACGACTTTTTAGAATCCTTAGTTCAAGCCAAACAAGCCAACCCCAATGATCAATCCCTAAAAACTGACTGGGAAAATACCTTACAATCCTTGGGTTTAGCAGATTTACAGTCGAATAATCCTTAATATCGATTTATTTTATCTGAAGTTCAAAAATACGATGATTTACCTCTTTTTCGGGCTTTTGAGGTAAAAATTTGGCTCGTGCATGATGAATTGTTAAGTTTAGATACAAAAAACGCTGAATATCAGAGTTCATGATACCATGATTTCCCGACACATCAATTTTTTGTCAAATACAGGGAATTAACCTTGAAAATAACAAAATTCATCAGTTGCACTGCGGGTCTGGGGATTAGCTTAGTCCTAGCTAGTGGTTTTAATACGCGATCGATGGCAGTCTCTACTCAGCTTTTTAGAACAGACTTCGCACCTTTTTTACCAAATACTTTCAATCAAACTGACTCTTTTAACTTAAAAATCAGAATTCATGATCCCAGTAGAGATAAGCCTATTCATGTTGTGAAATTTATCTATCACATCGTCACCCCTCTCCTGACCAATATTTTTATCCCGTTATATTTCAGCAAATTATCGCCAGAATCGTCCTCCAGTTTTATCGCTCCTCCAGGTTCCAGTCCTCCTAACGGTGCCAGTTTAACTCTGGCTGGGCTAGGTGGCTTTGCGGAAACGAATAGCTTTATCCCCTTTGACTTTGGGATTCAGCGTTCAGACATCGTAAATGCCTATTTAACGACCGAACTAGATCTTGACGGTCTAACTCCAGGAGATGGATACGTCGTCACACTCAACCTAAACGGCACTAGCCTCGGTGGCTCTCAAATAGGAGAAGCTGTGTCGGAACCCAAAGTGATTCTAGGAGCTTCTACTGCCGTACTTTTTGGAACTTTTTTCAAAAGAAATAAGAAAAGGTCTAACGCTTCCAACAAAGCGAAGATCAAGGTGGATTAACTCATTCCCTATCGCCTAAAAAACTGCCTTTACCGAAAAAGACTCCCTAAATTTAGAGAGTCCCTTTCAAAGAAATATTCAATTAATCGGCTGTTGAAATTAACCGTGAATTGCAGGAGCGGTCAAAGCTACAGGAGCTTGTTCGCCAGCATGCCAAATCAAGGGGGAAGTTGTGAGCATTACGTTCGTGCATCACTTCAAAACCGATGTTAGCGCGGTTCAAGCACATCAGCCCAGTGTTCCGATTACACGACCTTGGGAGTCAAGAATGGATTGGTTGAAGTTGAATCCATTCAAGTTGAATGCCATCGTGCTTACACCCATTGCGGTGAACCAGATACCGATGACAGGCCATGCACCTAAGAAGAAGTGCAAGGAACGGCTGTTGTTGAAAGAAGCGTATTGGAAGATCAAGCGACCGAAGTAGCCGTGAGCTGCAACGATGTTGTAGGTTTCTTCTTCTTGACCGAACTTGTAACCGTAGTTTTGAGATTCGACTTCAGTGGTTTCACGAACCAAGCTGGAGGTAACTAAGGAACCGTGCATAGCGGAGAACAAAGAACCACCGAAGACACCAGCTACTCCCAACATGTGGAAGGGGTGCATCAAGATGTTGTGCTCAGCTTGGAACACGATCATGAAGTTGAAGGTTCCAGAGATTCCCAAAGGCATCCCGTCAGAGAAGGAACCTTGTCCGATGGGGTAGATCAGGAAAACTGCGGTTGCGGCAGACAACAGGTGCGAGTAAGCAACACAGATCCAAGGACGCATCCCTAAGCGGTAGGAAAGTTCCCACTGACGACCCATGTAGCAGAAGATGCCGATGAGGAAGTGGAAAACAACCAATTGGTAAGGACCACCGTTGTAGAGCCACTCATCTAAGGAAGCTGCTTCCCAGATGGGGTAGAAGTGAAGACCGATTGCGTTGGAGCTAGGAACAACTGCACCGGAGATGATGTTGTTTCCGTAGAGTAAGGAACCTGCCACAGGCTCACGGATACCGTCGATGTCAACGGGAGGAGCGGCGATGAAGGCGATGATGAAGCAAGTGGTGGCAGTTAACAGGGTAGGGATCATCAGAGTACCGAACCAACCGACATAGATACGGTTGTTGGTGCTGGTGATCCACTGACAGAACTGCTCCCAAGTAGAGGCGCTTTCGCGCTGCTGAAGGGTAGTTGTCATGGGTTTATGATTGCGTTGTTATGATTGATTGTGATTATGTCCCTACATTATCGAGGCTTTGTAACAAAATGTAAAGTATGTTAATAATCAGTCTTTCTTGCTTTAGCTATAAGTTTTATTAATGTCTGTATAGAAGATATTGCGGTGATCAATCTACCAGAACCTCATGACTATCCTTGGCTCGACGGGCGCGATCGCCTTTCTGACCAGATTTAACCACATGAACAATAGGGATTAAATAGGGTTTGAGATAGCGGCATTCAGTCGTATGAGGGAAAATAGAAATATTGAAAGCCTTACTGTATAAGCTTATAGTCATATATCACTCGTGCGAAACCGCTATAGCAGTCGAAAATTTCGTTAGGGCTCTTTTTCTTAAACTCTTGCTAGAGTAACTTCTTCGGGTTGATCTTGATATTTTCCTTGGCGGGTATGATAGCTCACTGAACAGGGTTCCCCCTCTAAAAAGAGCAACTGAACGACTCCTTCATTGGCGTAAATTCGACAATCGGCACTAGATGAATTAGAAAATTCGAGGGTTAAATGTCCCCGCCATCCCGCTTCCGCAGGCGTTAGATCGGCAATTAATCCAATTCTGGCGTACGAGCTTTTTCCAATACAAAGTACACTAATATTTTCAGGAATTTCTAGTTTTTCTAGGGCAACACCCAAACCATAGGAATGGGCGGGTAAAATAAAGAAACTGCCATTTTGGTCTTGATGAATTTGACTACACTCTAAATTATGAGGATTAAAGTTTTTAGGATCAACGACGGTTCCTGGGATATGTCTAAAAATGCGAAAATCATTGGGTGATAAGCGAATATCATAGCCAAAACTGCTTAATCCATAGGAAATTACTGGGAGATTTTCAACTTTACGAATGAGTTGGGATTTAAAAGGCGTAATCATGCCTTTTTCTGCCATTGCGGTAATCCAGACATCATTCTTAATCATCAGTTGAGATCCTAGTTGAGTTCTTTTTTCTAATATCCTGATAAATGTTACTACAATCTGGGTTACTACAATCTGGCGATCGCATCTTCTACGATGGAAAATATCGCGCTGACTTCAGCTAAACTCCCAAATATTTGCTTTTTCCAATGCTTGCTCTACAAACCTTGACCTATCCCATTGTCGAAACTTTTCATTCCATCCAAGGAGAAGGAGCTTGGGCGGGGACAAATGCTTTTTTTATTCGTCTGGGTGGCTGTGATGTTTATTGTCCTTGGTGTGATCAAAAGGAACCTGGAACCGCTAAACGATATCCCCAGCGATCGATTGAATATTTATTAGAACAAGTCCAGGCAAGTGTATCCGCGATCGCGATTATTACGGGGGGTGAACCGTTACTGTATGATTTGTTACCCTTAACGGAAGCATTACGGCAGAAAGCCATTAAAGTTCATTTAAGAAACGTCGGGAGCGCATCCTTTTAGTGGGAAATTTGACTGGGTGACCTTTTCTCCCAAGTCCTACAAGTTACCCCACCCTAGTATTTACCAGAAAGCCAGTGAATTAAAGGTTATTATTGGTGAAGAGAAAGACTTTCATTGGGCTGAGGAACAATCAAGGCAGATATCGCCGAATATCCCTAAATACTTACAACCCGAATGGAACCGTCCTGAGAGTCAACAACTGATTTTTGATTATATTCTCTGTCATCCCCAATGGCGAATGAGCCTGCAAAGTCATAAGTTTTTAGGAATCCGCTAACTCAAAAAAGGTTCACCCAAGTCCGAAAGTTAGTTTCATTCAATCCAGAGGGATTCAATGGGCGTTATCTAACCGATATAATTGGTTGGATTAATGCTTTCAAATGCCAAAGACACGCATCGCCGACTTTATCTTTTCCGATGACAGGATCACAAAAATTTAAGCCAGACTTTCCCGATTATTGATTAGGATAGACAATATGCTAGATACCATCATTATTCTTTTATTCTGTCTTGCGATCGCGGGAATCGGTTTTGATAGCGTGGACTTGCTTCCTGATACAGTTAGGGCGCAGGTTTCTAATCTAGAGGCATTGCGCTGGTTGGCAGCAGGATTTACCTCTATCATCGGCTTGGCCTTGGGTTTGGTCGCTCAAACTACCTATCGTCGCCTAGAAGCACAAATTCGTCAGACGGCGATCGAAACGATTCTGACCCGCGCTGTCGGGCTGGTAATTGGATTGTTAATTGCCAATTTGATGTTGGCCCCGATTTTCCTCTTGCCGATTCTGGGGAATTTTCCTTTATCAAACCGACAATGGCAAATCCTGGCAGTGTTACCTCTGCTTTTTTGGGAATTAGTTTAGCAGATACCCACGGACGGACTTTTTTAAGATTAATTAACCCCAATAGCATTGAAACGATGTTGGTTGCCGAGGGAACTCTCCGACCCGTCGCGCCGAAAATCCTCGATACCAGTTGCATAATCGACGGTCGCATTGAGCAATTACTCGATACGGGTTTTCTCGAAGGACAAATTTTGATTCCCCAATTTGTTTTGGCGGAATTACAGCAGTTAGCCGATACCAGTAATGATCAAAAACGAGTACGGGGAAGACGGGGATTAGATATTTTAGGACGAATGCAAGAGCTTTACCCAGAACGTATCATTATTCATTCGGCGGATTATGAGGATATCAGTACAGTAGATGCCAAATTGGTTCATCTTTCCCAGGAGATTAATGGGATGTTACTGACGAATGATTACAATCTCAGCAAAGTTGCGAATTTGCAAAAGGTAATTATTCTTAATGTCAATGATCTCGCCCAGGCGTTACGCCCCATTTATCTGCCAGGCGATCCCCTTGATCTGAAAATTCTCAAGCAAGGCAAGGAACCCGCCCAGGGCATCGGCTATCTAGATGATGGAACAATGGTGGTGGTAGAAGAAGGTCGAGAATTTCTGGGGTCGGAGGTGAGAGTAATTGTGACTTCTGCTCTGCAAACTTCGGCGGGAAGGATGATTTTTGCGAAACCGCGATCGGTGATGGCTTCTTCTTAGCGGTATTTTGTGGGTCTTACGTGATGTGTTTTTAGCCGCCCTTGTGCCATGCTAAGGAAGCAGTCAGCTTTTTTAACGCTTTTTTATTGTTAATCCTCCGAAAAAAAGAGAATGACCTACGACTTTCAATTTTTGGCAGATTTTTATCAAAATTCCCTTCTTCAAGATGTAATCCCTTTTTGGGAAAAATATTCCCTCGACCGAGAACAGGGCGGCTATTTCACCTGTCTAGATCGAGAAGGGAAAGTTTACGACACGGATAAATTTATTTGGCTCCAAAATCGTCAAGTTTGGCTGTTTTCGACTCTTTACAATCAATTAGAAAAACGTCAAAACTGGTTAGACATCGCCACACACGGAGCCGATTTTTTAGCAAAACATGGCCGAGATGCTGACGGAAATTGGTATTTTTCTCTCGATCGCGCGGGTAATCCTTTGACCCAACCCTACAATATTTTTTCTGATTGTTTTGCTGCCATGGCCTTTAGTCAGTATGCCCTTGCTTCGGGGCATGACGAGTCCAAGGCGATCGCCTTACAAGCCTATAACAACGTTTTACGCCGTAAAGATAACCCCAAAGGTCAATACAGCAAAGCCTATCCAGGCACTCGTTCCCTTAAATCTCTCGCCGTTCCCATGATTTTGGCGAATTTAACCCTAGAAATGGATTGGCTACTGTCTCCCGAAACCCTAGAAACCGTTCTAGCCCAAACTGTCAAAGAAGTGATGACAGATTTTTTGGATGCCAAACGGGGATTAATGTTTGAAAGTGTGGAACCCGATGGTTCCCATTTAGATTGTTTTGACGGGCGTTTGATTAATCCTGGACATGGCATTGAGGCAATGTGGTTCATTATGGATATTGCTAACCGTAGTCAGGATCAAAAAACCATTGAACAAGCCGTTGATGTGGTTTTAAATATTCTCAATTTTGCTTGGGATCAGGACTATGGGGGACTTTATTATTTCATGGATGCAGAGGGCCATCCCCCCCAACAATTGGAATGGGATCAAAAGCTTTGGTGGGTACATTTAGAATCCTTAGTTGCTTTGGCGATGGGTTATCGCTTAACGGGAAGGCTCGAATGTTGGGAATGGTATCAACGTCTGCATGATTACAGTTGGTCAAAGTTTGCTGATCCTGAATATGGGGAATGGTTCGGTTATCTTAATCGTCGGGGAGAGGTTTTATTAAATTTAAAAGGTGGAAAGTGGAAGGGGTGTTTTCATGTTCCCCGCGCTTTTTTACTTTGTTGGAAAAATTTTGAACTATTAGCCAAAGCCTCTTAAATTGAAACCTTTGGTAGAGGCAATTCATGAATTGCCCTTACTCAATTTTTGGAGATGTCGAATAATTAAGCGACCTCATGACCCGCCTGGGCGATCGCGTTTTTAATTTCGGCTTCGGAAGCGATCGTCTCAACGGTGACCAGCTTCGTCGGTACATCTACGGTTACCTGAGCATCAGGAATTTGATTTTTAATGGCATTGGTGACAGCTTCGGCACAACCACCACAGGCAATACTAGAAACAGTTAATTGAATCGACATAATGGAAACAGGAAGTGATGAACTGAGGATGAAAACTCGAATAAGACTTAGATTAATCGTAATCGTTCAGAGAAAGTGTAACAGCTACTGAGGTAACAAAGAAGGAGGAGTGGTTCCTTTGCGATTAGCTCTAACTGCGTCAATCATAAATTCTAGGACATTGCGATTCTGAGAGCGCAAACTGGTAATAACCGTCAGCATTCTGGACACAAAAACATTACCGTCTTCACTCTGAGAGCCAAAACTGTTTTTTTTTAGAATTGCGTTTATGTAAAGGCGATCACTTTTATCATGATTGATCTAGTTATTTTGATCAAAATCATGAAAGTTAGTCTTATCTAGATTGCTAATTTCTGATGGGATAGGTGTGGCTAAACGAATATTAATATCAATCATTAATTGATTTTTTTCGATTTTAATATTAGCTCTTTTTACAACAATATCAAAAGATACGCCATCACTAATATCATATTCAACAGGTTCGTCATTTTTGTAACCTGCTTCTTCTAACCATTCTGTGATATTTCGCCAATTTTCGACTTTCCCGTTGCTATTTCCCACTAAACCTTTGACATATTGATACAAGGTATTACACAAATCTACCCCAACACCTTTAGGACTTTTATTGAGTTTTTCAGCAATTTCAGTAGGACTATAACCACAAAGTAAACCTCTGAGATGCTTTTTTTCGATTGGAGTCAATCGCTTTCCTTTGACTGAGGCAAGATCAATATAGATGGTTTCTACGTCCCAATGGTTGACAGCCTGAAAAAAAGGATCGGTGTTGAGTGACATAATCTTGATTTAGTACAGATTTTTAATGAGATTCTAACATAATTCCTAGTCTTGGCTAGTTGAATTTAGTTCATATTTTTTTTATAGTAACTTTTGGACGATCATTTATAAGCTCTTGAAAAATTCAATAATCATGTCTTCGTTTAATCTACTACAACCGTTAACTGATTCTATTGCGAGCCTGCAACCATTATTTGATTTTATTGGAAACCTTGCGGCTTTTGTTATTAATCAGCCAATATTGTCCCTGGTTATTGTGTTAGTGACTCTTTTCCTTGTGACAGGATTACTTCAAACTATTGTGGAATGGTCACGAAAGTTTTGGGATAATATTTTCTTGTATTCCGCAAAATCTGTACAGTTTCTTTTAAAATTAATTGGAAAATTAGTTCTCAGTATATTTATGTTTATCAAACAGAGATTCTTACCAAATCCTAGTAAAAACACATAGGGATTTTATTAAAATTTACTTTTTGAATTGCTATTAATTTGTCAGAAAAATAAGTCGAGCGATGAATGTTTCCATTAACTAATTCTCATTTAAGCCGTCGGACTTTTTGCAGTAATTTTCTGTTAGGCGGATTAGCCTTAATGGCGGTGGATTATCTACATCCGAGATATGCTAATGCTGAAACTAACAAAAGCTATACTGAAAAATATCATATTTTCGTACCTTATAATATAGCAACAACTGGTGGACAACAAATACTAACCTTACGTTCAGGAAAAGATATATCAGTAAATTTCCCCAAAGAAGCTAAAGAAAATCAGGAATTAGTACTTAAAAAAGTTGGAGAAAATAATAATGATATTATATTAATTTTACATACATTACATGATCAATTTGATCCAGAAAACACCACTTTAATCGATAAAATTGATGATGAGATTGAGCATCATACAAAATTTATTAAAAAAGAGTCTAGCCAGCTTCAATGTAAGAAAATTTTAGGCCAAATCAAGAATGCTGAATCTGTCAGTGATTTAACTACGCTTGAATTGCTTGATTATATTGTATTTTCGTCTAAGCTTGATAGCTCTATTAAACAACGCTATGAAATAGCAAGTAATAATTCTCGGTTATTAGAAATTCAACAAGCTATTGATGAAGCATTTTCACAATCACAGCTTTCTGAAGGTCAACAAAAAAAGTTGAAAGCAACATTTCAATATGTTCGTTCTCAGGAAATTATTCCAAATTTTCAAGACTTATATGACTTAGATGCTATAATTGGCGGCTCGTCACTTTCTACAACTATTAAACATTATTATTTTGTTGCTAGTTCGACTTCAAGGGCTTTGACCGTTGATGCAATAATTGTTAGCTATTTATCTGATAATACCCGTTTAACAAGTAGTCAAAAAGAAATATATCTCTCAATTTATAAAAAAATTCGGGCTGGAGAAACAATTTCTGATGATGATCAAAGAGATTTTCACTCTCTTAACTTCCTAATAAAAAGTTCCAATCTTGCCGAAAATGTTAAATTTATTTATGAAAGTGCAAGTGGTACAAATCAACAACAACAGGGTTTAGATCCTAACGTAATTCTTGATAAGATACTTGATGCAAAAGGAGCAGGAGAGGGACTTGGCCCAGCTATAAATACGACTTTAACAGTAATTGGAACTGAAACAGCAACAGGGGTTAGTTTTGCTAGTTTAGCTGGAGGGGCTGCAACTAATTCAATGTTAGCTTTTTTAGGTGGTGGTTCCGTTGCATCAGGTGGGTTAGGAATGTTAGGAGGATTGGCAGTTATTACAGGAGGATCTGCTTTAATTGGAGCCGCAGGATTACTATCCATTATTTTTATTTCTAAAATGGATTCAGAAGACTTAAAAAATTTAGGGATTGCTGTAGGCGGTGGAACATTAACGGGAGCGGCAGGAGTATTTGCGGCATGGACTATCGCTGGTGCTTTAGGTGTCGCAGAAACATTGTCAGGAGCGGCGGCCGTTTCAACTATGATAGCGACATTGGGAGGCTTAAGCGTCTTAACTGGTGGTGCAGCTTTTATTGCTTCTGGTGCTACATTTTTAATTTGGTCATTTTTAAAAAATAATAAAAAACGAGATGGCAATATTTTAAAAGAATTAGAAGCACGAAGCTATACTCTAACGGAAGTTCCATCATCAGAATCTCTTGCACGTTTTATTGCAGATCATCTTCCTCAAAATACACAATATGATGACAAAGAAGGATTTAGTGCGCCTCTTATTCCCTTAGATAGATTATCTACAGCCCTATCTTCATGGGTGTCAGTTAACCCTAGTGAAAAAATTTTAGGATTGATAGATACGAGTATGTGGAATGATGCAAAAGAGGGTTTAGTTTTTACCAATAAAAGAATTATTTGGAGAAAATTTTTATCGGCTCCTAACTTTGTGAGTTATCAAGAATTAAACAAAATTTTTAGCTTAGAAAGTCGTTTTTTGACGAAAAATCAGATTGAAAAATTATCAGATTTGAGAACTATTCTTGGTGATTCTTATAGTGATTTTGACAACTTCCTAGTATCTATTGCGAAAGACTACTCTT
>CAWEDJ010000081.1:0-34043 GCA_963807635.1 uncultured cyanobacterium | reverse complement strand
GCGGTAATTAGGCACTCAATAAGGATTTCGTTATAATAAGCATTTATCGCTTATGGATTAATATTATTTGTCTTGATTTAAGATCGCTAAAAACTCCTCTTCATTTAAAATCACAATATTCAACTTTTGTGCCTTTTCTAACTTAGAACCTGCCGCTTCTCCCGCCAAAACATAATCCGTTTTCGCACTCACCGAACCCGTTACTTTTCCGCCCGCTTCCTCAATTAATGCTTGAGCTTGGTTGCGACTTAAAGTGGGTAAAGTTCCCGTTAAGACAAACGTTTTATTTGCTAATATCAAAGAATTTGAAGTATTTTCAACATTAGCGGTCAAAGTTGCTAATTGTAAACCTACCGCTTTTAACCGCTCGATCAAAACTTGATTAGATTCATTTCTAAACCAATCAAAAACTGATTGAGCAATTTCTTCTCCAATGCCATAGACTCCGGACAATGTAGGAATCGTCGCTTGAGATAATAAATCAACATTAGGAAAACTTTTGGCTAGAATTTTAGCGTTAACTGCTCCCACATAGCGAATCCCTAAACCGTAAAGGACTCTTGACCAGGGTTGTTGCTTACTTTCTTGAATCGCATTCACTAATTTTTGAGCAGATTTTTCACCCATTTTTTCTAAATTCACCAGTTGCTCCCATTGCAAAAGATAGAGTCCATCTAGGGATTGCAACAAATTATTATTGAGCAATAAAATCACGATTTTTTCCCCTAAGCCGCGAATATCTAGCGCATCTCTGCTCGCCCAATGGATTAAACTGCCTCGCAAAATTGCAGGACAGGAAGCATTAATACAACGAGTCACGGCTTCTCCCGTAGGACGAACCAAAAGGGAATTGCATTCGGGACAATGGGTCGGCATTTGAAAAGGCACACTTTGGTCGGGGCGTAATTCCGTGAGGACGCGCACCACTTCGGGGATGATTTCACCCGCTTTGCGAATAATGACCGTATCGCCAATGCGAATATCCAATTCTTGAATGCGGTCTTGGTTATGCAAGGTTGCTCGTTGTACAGTGGTTCCCGCTAATTGAACGGGTTCCATAACGGCTAAGGGCGTAACGGCTCCTGTTCTGCCCACATTCACTAAAATATCTTTGACGACGGTCGGGGCTTCTTCGGCAGGATATTTTAAGGCAATCGCCCAACGGGGAAATTTTTGAGTAAAACCGAGGTTTTTTTGGAGGGAATAATCATTAAGTTTAACCACTACGCCATCGGTCATATAGGGCAAACGCTGTCTCGCTCCTTCCCAATCTTCAAAATATTCAATCACTTCCTCTAGGGTCGGACATTTTTGACAATTAGGATTAACCAGAAACCCAATTTTTTTCAGATACTCTAAAGCTTGCCATTGGGACGTGATAATTTTACTTTCTTCAGACGTTTCGGGAAGATGCAAAGTATAGGCAAAAAATTGTAAACGCCGCTCATGAACTATTTTGGAATCTAATTGTCTCAACGTTCCCGCCGCCGCATTTCTAGGATTAGCAAATAACGCTTCTCCTGCTAGAGTTCGCTCTTGATTAATGCGCTCAAATTCATCTAGGGGTAAAAAAGCTTCTCCTCGCACTTCTAACCATTCTGGGGGATTATCCAGATTTAACCGCAAAGGAATTGAGCGGATTGTTTTCACATTTTGAGTAATTTCTTCACCCGTTGTGCCATCTCCCCTAGTGACTCCCCGCAGTAATATCCCATTTTCATAGGTTAATGCTAGGGCTGAACCATCGATTTTTAATTCCGCAACGTAATCTTTTGAGTAATTAGGGTCAGAATTTTCTAATAATTTCGGGGAAGAATTATCGGGAGCTAATCGTTGCCAGCGTTCTTGCCATTGTCTTAATTCTTCGAGATTAAAAGCATTTTCTAAACTGTAAAGGAGGATTTTATGGGCAACTGATTGAAACTGACTCGCAGGTTTTTCTCCCACTCGCTGAGTCGGACTGTCGGGGGTTATCAGTTCAGGATATTGACTTTCTAGGGTTTGTAGTTCTCGATAGAGTTGGTCATAAACGGCATCCTCCATGATGGGAGCATCGAGGCCATAGTAGGCATAGCTGGCTTTTTGCAGTTGTTGGCGGAGTTGGGAGATGCGATCGCTGTTCATGGGGATAGCAGGTTAATATTTTCTTAATTTAAATTTATCTTAAAAAGTTACAAGATATATTGAATTACTTAGTTCAATATAATCGGTAGAACTGACACATTGGACTGGCCGCAGAGTTGGGAAAGGCGATCACGGTTTATGAAGATGATTCATATTTTTACCATTAATTAAAGACGGCGATCGCTGTTCATAGGGATAGCAATCCTACTCACTACAAACTGAATATTCCTCGGTTTAATTTCACATCGTCTGACATGAATAGAAAATCGAAAATCCGATAAGAGGTGATCAAGACAAGATATACTCAATGGCGAGAACATTGATTTATAAAATTTAAAGCATGGTAGCGGTAGCAGTTTTAGCGGCGGGTAAAGGAACCCGAATGAAATCCACTTTGCCCAAGGTGTTACATACCCTCGGTGGGCGATCGCTGGTAGAACGTGTTTTGGAGAGTTGCAAAGGGCTGAATCCCAGTCGCCAACTGGTTATCGTGGGATATCAAGCCGAACAAGTCAAAAATCAATTTCGCCACAATCCCGATGTCGAATTTGTCGAACAAACGGAACAAAAAGGTACAGGCCACGCCATTCAGCAATTATTGCCCCATTTAGAGGATTTTACGGGAGATTTATTAGTCCTCAATGGAGATGCCCCCCTTCTGCGCCCCGAAACCCTCGAAAATTTACTAGCAGTCCACCAATCTCAACAAAACATGGCCACTCTGTTAACGGCCCAATTACCCAATCCTAAAGGCTATGGACGGGTCTTTTGTGATAGCAACAACCTAGTGAAACAAATTGTCGAAGATCGAGATTGTAACGATGCCCAAAAGCAGAATCACCGTATCAATGGGGGAATTTATTGCTTTAATTGGCCTAAACTAGCGGAAATTTTACCTAAACTTCAGGCGAATAACGATCAGCAGGAATACTATCTGACGGATGTGGTAGATTTTTTTGATCGCGTCATGGCAGTAGATGTGGAAGATTACCTAGAAATTAGTGGTATTAATGACCGTAAACAGTTAGCGAACGCCAATGAAGTTCTACAAAGTCGGATCAAAGATCGGTGGATGATGGCAGGTGTCACCCTAATTAATCCCGATAGCATCACCATTGATGACACGGTGAGCATTGCCCCAGATGTGGTCATTGAACCCCATAGCCACTTGCGGGGAAATTCGATTATCGGTAAGGGGAGTCGTATCGGGCAGGTAGCCTGATCGACAATAGTGAAATTGGGGAAAATGTTTCGGTACTTTATTCCGTAATTAATAACAGCAAGGTTGCGTCGGATTGTCGCATTGGCCCCTATGCTCACCTTCGGGGGGAAGCCCAGATTGAAACAGGTTGTCGCATCGGTAATTTTGTGGAAGTTAAAAAAACCACCATTGGCACAAAGTCTAATGTGGCCCATCTCTCTTATCTGGGGGATGCCATTCTCGGCGAGCGCGTTAATGTCGGGGCAGGAACTATTACAGCCAATTACGACGGAGTGAATAAACATACAACCGTTATCGGAAATGGCACGAAAACAGGAGCCAATAGTGTATTAGTTGCCCCTGTTAGTCTGGGAGAAAATGTTACGGTGGCCGCAGGCTCAGTTGTAACGAATAATGTGCCTAGTGATGCCCTAGTGATTGCCCGACAACGCCAACGTATTATTGAAGATTGGAAAACCAAAACAGAAGACTGGAAAAATAAGGAATAAACCATGTTAACCATTGCCTTGCCCAAAGGGGGCTTGCTCAAAGACTGTATCGAGCGTTTTCAGCGTGTTGGCTTGGATTTTAGTGCTTTTCTCGATCCTAAAAATCGTCAACTGCAAATCACCGATCCCACCCAAACGGCCAAGGCTCTTTTAGTCAGAACCCACGATGTTCCTGTCTATGTGGAATATGGTCAAGCCCATTTAGGGATTGCGGGCTATGATGTTCTGCTAGAAAAGACCCCCGCGATCGCCCAATTAGCGGATTTAAAGTTTGGTCAATGTCGTCTCTCCGTCGCCGTACCAGAAGCCAGTCCTTATCGGCGATCAATTGATTTGCCTCCTCATGGGAAAGTCGCCTCCAAATTTGTCCACTGTGCCAAGGAATATTTTCGGCACTTGGATTTACCCGTCGAAATTGTCCCCCTCTACGGCTCTGTTGAATTCAGGCCCTATCACAGGAATGTCGGAGGCGATCGTTGACCTAGTGTCCACAGGACGCACCCTCAAAGAAAATGGCTTAATTGAAATTGATGTTTTATTTGAAAGTTCGGCCCGTCTCATTGCTCACCCCCTTTCCTATCGTCTAAATAGTTATGATCTTCATAATTGGGTAAATCATCTACGGCAAACGATTTGAAGATATTTTAAGAAACCCTACACTATATTACTGAATAGAGCAATAAGTGACACTTATAAAAATCATAAGTATAAATATTGTTAAGTTTCTTTACAATCCTGAGTAATGACCCTATTATAGAGAAGTCAGGAATTTTTATCCCGACACATTCATACATACAGGAATTATAAATCCATGACCACGACCCTCCAGCAACGCGAAAGCGCATCAGCTTGGGAACAGTTCTGCCAGTGGATCACCAGCACCAACAACCGTATCTACGTCGGTTGGTTCGGAACCCTGATGATCCCTACCCTCTTAACTGCAACCACCTGCTTCATCATCGCCTTCATCGCCGCTCCCCCCGTTGACATCGACGGAATCCGTGAACCCGTAGCAGGTTCCTTACTCTACGGAAACAACATCATCTCAGGTGCCGTTGTTCCTAGCTCCAACGCGATCGGTCTTCACTTCTACCCCATCTGGGAAGCAGCTTCCTTAGATGAGTGGTTATACAACGGTGGCCCTTACCAATTAGTTGTATTCCATTTCTTAATCGGAATCTTCTGTTACTTGGGTCGTCAGTGGGAACTTTCCTATCGCTTAGGAATGCGTCCTTGGATCTGTGTTGCTTACTCAGCACCCGTTTCCGCCGCCACCGCCGTTTTTCTAATCTACCCCATCGGACAAGGTTCCTTCTCTGACGGTATGCCCTTAGGAATTTCTGGAACCTTCAACTTCATGATCGTTTTCCAAGCAGAACATAACATCTTGATGCACCCCTTCCATATGTTGGGAGTAGCTGGTGTCTTCGGTGGTTCCTTGTTCTCCGCTATGCACGGTTCCTTAGTTACCTCCAGCTTGGTTCGTGAAACAACTGAAGTCGAATCCCAGAACTACGGTTACAAATTCGGACAAGAAGAAGAAACCTACAATATCGTTGCAGCTCACGGCTACTTCGGTCGCTTGATCTTCCAATACGCTTCCTTCAACAACAGCCGTTCCTTACACTTCTTCTTAGGAGCATGGCCTGTCATCGGCATCTGGTTCACCGCAATGGGTGTAAGCACGATGGCGTTCAACTTGAACGGATTCAACTTCAACCAATCCATTCTTGACTCGCAAGGTCGTGTAATCGGAACATGGGCGGATGTATTGAACCGCGCTAACATCGGTTTTGAAGTAATGCACGAACGTAATGCTCACAACTTCCCCCTCGATTTAGCCTCTGGCGAACAAGCTCCTGTTGCTTTGACCGCTCCTGCGATTCACGGTTAATTCTTTAACTAGCTGACAATCTGTTTTAACCAGAAGCACTCTCTTAATGGGGGTGCTTTTGGGATTAGGGAGAATTTTTCGCTTTCCCTTCAACAAATCGAGCAAACCCATAAAAAATGGGAACTTTTACGCTAGGATAGGTCTCGTATTAGAGGAATTATCCCCGTCAATTATTTTGGTAGTGAGTGGTGCTGAGGTAGAGTATGACTAGTATTGAACCGTTTCCCCTTAAGTCAAGAATTTCTGTAACCGCTCGACCCACTGGACAGCCCACACTGCCGACTCAAAGGGGTAGAGCGTCGGGTAGGACTTCGTTGAAATCTCCCCGTTCTAAGTTGCGATCGCCGATTTTGAAAGGACTAATGTGGGGCGTGGCTTTTGGTTTTACGGCCTTAGCCTCAGGAGCGGCAGGGGTCGCTCTTGCGGTTCTATCTCCCGACTTGTCTTTAGGAAAATTTGCCTTTACCCAGACCACGCAATTACCTGGTGGCAAGAAAACCATGTTATCCCAAGACAGTCGTTGGAATAGCCTTCTGCCCTACAATCTTGCTCGGCCTGTGAATATTTTGGTGATGGGGATTGATCGGGTTTTGGATGCGCCCCCAGGGAGTTTAGAAGCTTTTTCAGGGCGTAGTGACACAATGCTACTGCTGCGGTTTGATCCGACAGACAATTCTATCCGTATGTTGTCTATTCCCCGCGATACCAGGGTAGAGATTCCCGATGTCGGCTATACGAAAATTAATGATGCCAATGCTCGTGGTGGCCCTGCTCTGGCGGCTAAGGTGACGAGTACAACCTTGAATAATGTTTCCATCGACCGATATGTGCGGGTGACAACGGATGCTTTTCGGGAATTAGTCGATCTTGTGGGTGGGGTTGAGGTTTTTGTCCCTAAACCTATGCACTACCAAGATAAAACCCAAAATTTGGATATTAACCTAGAACAGGGTTTGCAGATTCTTGATGGGAATCAGGCAGAACAATTTGCTCGTTTTCGGAAAGATGCAATTGGAGATATTGGTCGCGTCCAACGTCAAGAAATTTTGTTGAAAGCGTTACAACATCGAGTGAATAATCCCACAATTATTCCTCGGATTCCCCAAGCGATCGGCATTCTTCAAAAATCTATTGATACCAATCTAAGTATGGAAGAAATTCTTGCTTTGGCGAATTTTGGACGACAGTTGACCAAGGAACAGATTCAGATGGTGATGCTACCAGGGCGTTTTAGTCAACCAGAGGAGTTTGAAGGGCGCAGTTTTTGGATTTTGTCTGAACGGGGTCGCGATCGCGTAATGGATCAATACTTTGGCGTTGAACAAGAAGCCCAGGATCAAGCTTATCGTTCCTTTGAGCGGTTACGCATTGCTATCCAGAACTCAACGGAAAATCCTGAAATGGTCGAACGGATGCGGAAATATCTCCGTCAGCAAAATTTTCGTAATGTTTACACTATTGAAGATACCAATCAATTTTTAGGAAAAACTGAAATTATTGCCCAACAGGGAGACCTCCGAGCGGCGCGATCACTCCAGAAGCTATTGGGATTTGGTCAGGTAGAGGCCTCTTCTACGGGAGATTTGGGTTCGGATTTAACCATTCGTGTCGGTCTTGATGCTGAAAAATGGATAGAGAATGACAGTTTTAGTCGGCAAATGCGACCGAACCTTAAAAATTCTCTGAATCACTCCTTGAGCAGTAATCGTGATAGGTTAAGAGATCCAGTTATTTAACCAACCGTTTAGGAAATTTATTATGGCTAACAGCCTAGCCAAAACTTACGTCAGTAACGCTTTTTTAAAAATAGAAAATGCTAATTTATACGGCATTTTTGCCTGGAGTCAAAAAGAGCCGATTTAATTCCTCAAAAATCTTGGTTGATCCTTTTAGAGATTTTTGTCTATGAGCATTCTTTAGAAAAAGCTTATCAATTATTTCAGCAGATTAGAAATGATTCTCTATTCATTAAAAAAAACGAAGAATTAGAAAAATATCAACAATTTCTCACCGAGGGAATTATTCAATTGGGGGAGGGAAAAATCACCCTATTTGCAAGAGGTTTTCGGAGTTTTATTGAAAAAGATATGCTGTTTGAATTGGGGGAATTTAGTCAAAATTATTATCAGGTTTTACCCCAACTTTTTCAAAAAATTGCCCTAGAAGATGATTTATTTTCGATAGCAACTTTTACGGATTTTATTCAAGTCGTCGAAAACTTAGAAAAAATGGGTTTTCTTTCTCCTGCGATCGCCCAGATTAATTGGGGAGATCTCAAACGGCCCATGCCCATTTGTCAGGCGTTTGGTTTAACAAGAGGAACTCCTGTTGATCGTTATTATCTGAGTCAATTTATTGACAAGGTTTATCCTCAAATTCAAGGAAATATTTTAGAGATTGGTGGTACTCCCAAAGACAAAGATTTCTATCAAGTCAATCAGGGAACATCCTATAAAATTCTTAATATAGAAGCGGGCCAGGCGTTGATATTGTCGGTGATGTCCATGATCCTTCTATTGTGGAACCAGAATCTTTTGATTCAATTATTATCTTTAATGTTTTAGAACATTGTTATGCCCCTTGGATTGCAGTAGAAAATATTTGGAAATGGCTCAAACATGGCGGTAAATGTTTTGCAATGGTTCCCAGTGCCATTCGCGTTCATGCCACACCCCAGGATTATTGGCGACCCTTACCCGATGCTTTTGTCTATATTTTTCGTAACTTTTCCCAACAACAATTATATGTTTATGGAAATCCCATTACCGCGATCGCAGGATATCAAGGAATTGCGACAGAAGAACTAACTCAAGCAGAATTAGATGCTTTCCATCCCAATTATCCCGTTGCCACTTGTATGGTTGCCCAAAAATAAAGTCATATCAAATCTTAAATTTTTATGAGTCCTATTACTTTTAATATCCAGCCAGAAATTAGTGTTATTTTATGTACCTACAATCGCGCTAAATATCTCAATGATTGTATTAATAGTGTTATTCATCAGACCTTTGAAAATTGGGAACTGGTGATCGTTGACGACGGCAGTGAAGATAATAGTTTTGACGTGATTCAACCTTATATCCAAAAATTTAATAATATCCGTTATCTAAAGCATCAAAATCGAAAATTAGGACTCTCTAAAAATGCGGGTATCCAAGCTTCTTTTGGGAAATATATCACTTTTATTGATAGTGATGATACCTATAAAATTAATCACCTAGAATCTCGTTGGCAATACATGCAGAACCATCCAGAAATTGATCTGATTGAAGGAGGATTTTTTAGTGAAGAAGAAGTCTTGGTTGCTGATTATTTCCAAGCAGGAAAAACGATTAATTTACGGGAATGTGTCCTTGGCCTGCTTTTTAGGAAAACGAAAAGTATTTTTTGAATTAGGCGGTTTTAATAATATTGCCTATGGAGAAGATACGGATTTTTGGGAAAGAGCGAGCAAAATATTTAAAACACAAAAAATGACTGAACCTGAAACCTATGTTTATACCAGGGCAGAAACCAGTATTACTAAAACCTTCGTTGAAAAGCTATCTTTACCAAATGAAGTTGATTAAAAAAATAGACAGAAAATTTTCCTAGATTTTATTCCGTATCTACACCTTAATAAGGATTTTTAAAAATGTTTAAATCTATTTTTAAATTAGGTCTGTTGATTGTGATTGGCTCAAATATTACTGCTTTAAAATTAGCCGCTTCATCGCCTCAAGCTTGGGAACAACACAATAAAGAAGCGATCGCCAAATGTCGTCAAAGTAGTGGACTTAAGGACGCAAATCCCGTCGGTAAAATCATTTTATTTGGGGATGATGTTGGTTACGATGGTCTGATCATAAAAGGGCGTTATCCCCAACCCCACATGAAAAATAAGGCGACTCAGGTTTTATGTTTATTTAATCGCAAAACTCGCAAAGCTTATATTGCTGAAATGGAATAATGACGATAAATTCACTATTTTAATATAACTTGAGTCGAATTCTAAAATTAAAAGAAATTAGTTTGTTTATATTTAAGAAATAATCTACAAGCAGATAGAATTCCTATTCCAATTGTAGTGATCATTTCTATATATGTAAAATAGTTGAATTTTCCAGACATTTTATCTAGAATATGTAACGGTAATAATAAAACTATTAAATAGGTGAGTTGGTGCAATTTCTTCCAATCTTTTTTTAATTTTTTTACGATCCAATCATTAGAAGTAAAAGTGAGTAATCCCAAAATAAATATTAACAATAGCCCGATACGGTAATGAGCGTATTTACTGACATCAAGTAAATCGTTAATATTAATACTTACAACTATATGATTGACAGCAAAACCAAAACTAGATACACCTATATAACGACGATTTTTTAACAACCAATTATTGAATAAATTATTTCTAATGTTAAATAATTTCCTCAACAAAGAAGGAAACAAGGTCAAGAGATAACTCAATAAAGCTAAAAAGCCTAAAGCATTGCTTAAAAAGCGAGGAAATAGCCAGCTAAATAAAATAACGATGATTATATAGATGGCTAAAAATATTGACATAAAAATAATCGTTTTTTTCAATTTTATCAAGCCCTGACGGTGATGATACTAGAAAAACAATTAAGATAATCTTGACAATTTTTCATGTCAAATATTCTAAATCTTCGTTCTTAGCGATCAATTTTGATTTTTTTATGTTCTTGTAATAGCGAAAAAATCCCATTATTCCTAAGAAAGTTAAACCCCCCAGAAAATTAGAACCTTCAGGAACAGCCTTGGCTTGGACATTAATTGAAAATGTTCCAGAGGAGAGCCAGGGAGTCCGATTATTACTGGTATTAGTATCTAGAAGTCTGAAACTAGCAGAATAATTTTGATCGCTTGTTGAAGGAGAAGCATAAAAAATAGGCGTAAAACTAAAGTGATCGCCTTGACCAATCAGATAAGTATCTCCAACCGCATTAAATAAATCTTGTCCTTGTTCGTTGGCAATTCCCAGACCAGGACTAACTGCAACTAATTCGATAGAAATTGAAGCATCATCACCTAATAAATCATTCCAACGACCATTACCTGCATTATAAATTGCGTGAACAAATGGCTCGGCTAAATCATCTGTAAGATGGTCTAAGGGTTTCATTTTTAGGTCGGAATACATATTGTCTTCTGTTTTTCCACTCACCATTTTATTGGTAAAAACTCCTGTACCAGGCGTAAGGGAAAGGGCGGGGGCCTTGCCTATTTCGGGCAATTGATTATTTGTGTTAGTGGGAATAATGGTGGCATTAATGGCAGGGCCAGTGTAGCTATAAATACCGATCGCGTGAAGTCCACTGGTTGAAACGGGATCGTGTAAATGGGGAAATAAGAGTGATAAACGATTATAGTTAGGATTAGCTAATCCAGCGTAGGTTCCTGACGTTAAGGTTTGTAAATTATCCCTGCCAATCATCAAATGATGGTGACTGGAATGACCTGCTGTTTGAGCAAGAGAAATTTGAGGGACAGTTAAAATGGATAAACCCACAACAGAAAGTCCCATGAGAGGGGTAATAATCGGGCGAACAAGGCTGGTCAACATAGATGATATGGCAAAATATTTGAGAAAAGACTATTAGAATTATTTCTTATACATCTTTACAAGTCAAAAGACAGGTCGTCAAAATTGTAACAATCTGATACATCAATTTTTTTCTTGTTGATGATTAATTAAAATGTGATAGTTTTCATCTATTGAAAAACTTTTATGTTGAGTTAAATTAGTTGACCTTTCGATAAAAATAAAACTTGAGAGGAAAATTGATCAATTAATCTTTGCTGATGGTTTACCATGATAATTGTTAAATTCTGAGTCTCACTTAATTCAATCAAGATGTTAATAAGGTGATCGGATTTGTCGGCATCCAAGGCGGAAGTCGGTTCGTCTAAAAGTAAAATTTTAGGCTGCATCATTAATCCTCTTGCGATCGTCACCAGTTGGCGTTGACCCAAAGAAAGTTGCAATTCGTTACGCTCTAACCACTCATCAGGAATACCTAATTTTTGGCAATATTGATCAATGCGAGACTGGATTTCACCTATTTTGATTTGTTGTAATTGGAGAGGATAGACTAGAGAATTTTTGACAGTCATTCCTAACAGTTTGGGTTCCTGGGGTACGAGAACTATTTGACGACGTAGGTGTAAAACAGGAATTCCAGAAAAAGCTTGACCTTCAAAAAAAATGTCTCCCTGACTAGGTTCTACTAAACGATTGAGCAATCGCAATAAAGAGGTTTTTCCTGCTCCCGAAAGCCCATAATTCCAACGCGATCGCCTTGATTAAGATTAAAAGAAATATTATCTAAGATCGTTTCAAACCCATTTTCATCCGTTAGACTGACCCCCGATAGTTTTAAGATTTCCTGGGATTTTATGCTCTCCATTTTGAATTTTAACTACCCACTATTCATGTTTTAATAACTTCATCGGAGAACGTCCCTGAACATTGGCGATCGCCTTCAGAGCAGCATTAGAACCTGCCATAATATCCTGTTCTTGCCCTCCTAAATACAGACGACCAAAACTGCCGATCGCACTCACCTGTAAAATATTGATCGAAGCCGCTTTTTCCGCTTCATTAGCCGCCAGAGCTGCATAGGCCGCAGGTTGCACTTCTAACACAAATAAGGTTTGTCCCGCCAATAGCATTTGTCCCCGACGACTACGGTTAATCAACTGGGCTTGGTAGGGATCAATATTCCGAATAATTTGGCTAGAAACCACCTGGGGCTTAATACTTTCCTGGGAACGCACCCCTAAGTGATTCAAAATCGCTTGGCCGCCGCCCGCACTTCCCCCTGATTACTGGCATGAATTTCTAACAGTCCATAGAGCCGTTCGACAAAGAGAACCCCTGGACGCACGACCGCCGCTTTTAGGGCAATATCGGTAATGCGATTAATTTCAATCCCAGGGGACACTTCAATCCAGAGGGAGGTATCGCCAGGCACAGGTAAAAATCCGACAGCCACCGTCCCAATATAGGCCGCGTGTTGGGCTTGAAGATTATCCAGATAGACGTAACTGCGTAATTCAACACTCATTATAAAAATTGGATGAACGTTATTTTATTCATCATCCTTGATGTTTTTAATTATCCTTTGTTAGGACTAGAAAAGAAGATAATCGGAGTAGAAAAGGACATATAGCGGTGTGCAGTTGAGGTGTGGGCAAGGGGCTTAAGCCCCTTGTTAATTGAGCTTTGAGCAAACATCACTTGTATGAATACCGCTACAATATATTATGTCCCTACAGCCAATGCTGGATTCATAGAAGATCTTGTGAATCTCCCCATAAACCTAAGCATCAGGAGGATTAACAGGAAAATAAAATTCTACTCCCTGAGCAATCAGTGCTTGATTATTCGCTAAAATTTCCCGTTTAAAATTCCAAGCTAAAACATAATAAATATCAGGTAACTTGTCTAATTCTCCTTCAATCACTAAAGGAATGTGCATTCCTGGCGAATATAAACCCCGACGAAGTTCATTTTTTTCAACTAAATAATCTAAGTATTGGGTTCCAATGCCAAAATAGTTGAGTAGGGTATTGCCTTTTACAGGCGCACCAAATCCCCAAATGCTTTTTCCTGCGGCTTTTGCTTGGGACAAATAGGCGAGATTTTCCTTTTTCATTTGCTCAATTCGTTTAGCAAACTCTAGGTAAGTTGTAAATTCATTGCTTTTTTCAGTGACTTCTGCTTCTCGCATTGCTGTTAGGCGATCGCTGGGTTCTTTGGTGCCTTGGTGAGTCACGAAACCAATAATTGATCCCCCATGAATTGGCGATAAATAGGCATCAAACATGGATAAACCATGACGATTGAGCAAAACTTCAATGGTTTTTAGATTGTAATACAGTAGATGTTCGTGATAAATCTGATCAAAGGCAAGATTTTCAACGATTCGTTTCATATAAAGGAATTGAACGACAAAAACCCCATCTTCCCGTAGAGCGGCCTTTGATTCCTTCCGTCACAGAATGCAGTTCTTCTAAATGAAAGAAAACCCCTGCGGCATTGATGACATGGAACTGACGATTGAGTTTTTTAACAATTTCTAAATTAAAAAATTCATTGAGGGTCGGAACACCTGCATCATTGGCAATTTTCGCGGTTTTAATGGAAGATTCAACCCCTAAAACGTCATAGCCCAAAGATTGAAAATGTTTTAACTGAGTTCCATCATTGGAGCCAATATCTAAAACTGATTTATCAACAGTATTTTTAAAAAACGTTTCATCAATTTCCTCGGCGACGTTTTTGAAGTGTTGACTCAAGGATTTTGTGACTCCCGACAGGTAGGTGTGATCGCCAAACATCACCTCTTTTTTCACCGTATAATCCAATTGCACGGTGGCGCAGTCATGACAATAAAGGACTCGTAAGGGATAGTAGGGTTCTTGTCCGACTTCTTCTGGCTTCAGAAAATGATTGCACCAGGGCTGGGAACCCAGATCAACGGCTAATTCGAGGTTAGTTGAGTCACAAACACGACACTGCATAGGATTTTTAGGAAATAAAGGGTGATACCAAATTAAACCGAGAATATTCTATTAGTAGATCCCCCCTAGCCCCCCTTGATAAGGGGGGAAGCCAAAGGCGGGGGATCTCATGGTTCATTATTGGTAGGGATTGGGGAACGAGAGGTTTTCGTTAAGGCAATCACTCTGCTATTTTCCCATAAAAAACGATCGCGAATCAGACCAAAAATCGAGAGACGCGATCGCCAGAATTTGTTTTGAAATTTATCGGAGTGCTTGAACGCCTGTCCAACTACGATTAATTAATTGACCGTAGATAACCGCCTCTTCATCACTGACTAAATTCGTTTGACCGTTTAAACCCACACTGAAAATACTTTCGGTCTCTTCCCCCAAGCTAGCAGAGCGAAATAAGACTTGATTGGGTTGGGTGTGGCTCCATCCCAATAAAATTGACGCATCGGTAGCGGTTGTCTCCGTATTGACTCCTAAAGTCTTATTTCTCTGGTCTCCTGATTCCAAACCACCGCATAATCTGAGACATCCGAACTACTGAAAGCTCCCTCAAACTGACGAGCCAACAGGCGATCGCCGTCCTCAGACCAGGAAACTGGCATCAACACAGAAATCACTCCTGCCATCTCTTCACTATTTTCACCCGCCTTCTCTAAATACAGGGCAATGGGAGAATTCGCACGAATCACCTGTAATTCACCCGTTTTAATATTTTCTAAAAACATCACACTGAGAGCCTTGGATGCGTACAAATCAGGTTCAGCGCGCATTTCAATCCGACTGTAGGCCGCATATTTTCCATCAGGAGAAAGCAGAGCGGGACTGCGATAATACCGTAATCCTGAACGACCCTGTTGACTATATTCTTCCTGGGTTTTCATCATCCAATTCCAAGGAACGGGATGGGGACTGTTTAGGGGATCTTCGTTCTCTGCCTGTTGCAAACCGGGCAATACATCGAAGGGCGGTTGAGATTGAATAAGGGCTAACTGATTCATGCTTACGGGGGGCGCAGTAACAAAATCAGGTAAAAGATTAAGGGGAGTCGCCGAAACAGAAAGAGTAGAAGTCAACACTAACTGAGACAGAAAGATAAACAAGGACGAGGTAGGCAAAGATCCTCTCCAACACCACAAAGAGGTCAACATGGGTAGCAATCTCAACTCAACAAGAGGCTAAATGGCGGCTAGATGACGCAAAGTTTTCTCAGCTTTACGGTTCACTATAACTTCCTAGTCTCCTATGGGTTCAAGATGTTCCAAAGACTTTATGAGACTTCATAATTACCTGACTTTTGCCTCTCAAAGATTACGAAATGTTGCAATTTGTCTATTCTCTTATCTGAAAAAGATTTGATCAACAGGGAGACTTTGCAACTCTAAAGATCTGACATTTTTTTGCGCTTTGATAGAAATCTTAGAAACCTATGGAATAACCCGCAATCAGACGCAATTCGCTTTTTTCTTCCCCTGAAGTCACAATATGTCCCTGGATACCCACATCAAACACTCCCTGATAGGCGACCTGTTGACGTAAACCGATCCCTGTCACAATCACTGCACCACCGCCAATATCCTTAGCGGGTTTAATGCCTAATTCGGCTAAAAAAGTCTGATCAAAGCGTTCGGGATAGCCCAAGGGACGGGAATAACCAGGATAATCTGGGGTAAAAAAGGCAGCGATCGCCGCTTTCGGTTGCCGTTGTCAGATTCAAATCCAAGTTGAGGTGCAAGCGGTCATATTGGCCGATCATCTTGCTGGCGATTCCCCGAAGACGAAGATCCAACCCTTCACTATCCACGCCAGTGGCCACAGCCACATCTCCCCGCAGAGCAAAAGCAGGCACGTTATCGTACTCTCGATTAAAGTTGTGAAAAATCCCAACGGAAATATTATCGACTTCAAAAGCCGTACTGTTACTGTCGGCTCTTCCTCCTATACGGGGTTCGACTCCCACTCTCAGATGGCTATTGAGGGCAAAACCATACATATATTCGAGTTCAAAGCTGCTCCCAGGGACTCGATTTTCTGGAATGGTCAGGATTGTACCGAGTTCCAGGGCCTGTTCTTGGTAGGCTAAACTTCGGCATCATCAAAGGAAAAGGAAGAAAACCTTCATCCAGGCTCATTGTGATTGACGGCTCGGCTAGGTGCGACAGGACTGAATAAAATCAAGTCCAAACTGAGGAGGATACAGTTTCTAGCTATTGCGAAATTTTCCCGAAACCAACCAAATTCGAGCATGAACGACCTTCAATTTAATGCTTATGCTATTCTGCTCGTTTTTTGACGGCATCGGAATGTTCTTCTGCTGGGATGCTGCGTTCACTGCTATCTTCTTTTATGGCATCGGAATGTCTCTTTGCCGGACGTTCATGTTCACTGTTATCCACTTTTCAGGAGAAGAGGGCAGCCGAATGGTTTCCAGGATTTCACGTAGCGGGCATTAACCCCATGCCGGATGCCTTCCACAAAGCAGTCGATAGTATCGTGTAATCCATCGCCCCCGTTTCCCTGATTCCTCATTTGTATGATTCGTCATCTCAATGCGAAATTGCTGTTGCATCTGCTCTTTTGTTTGATCTCTTCCGTCATGTTTGTCTTGCCAAAATATCATTGACCATATCGTGGAGCATATGCAAATTATCAAAAGTGTTGGAAATTTGAGGAAAACGGGCCGCAAATTTAGGGCTTACCTCGGCAAACATCGGCATAAATTCGCGATCGCGGCGATAGAGTTCAACCTGACGATATTGCTTCCCCATCGTGGCATAAAGTTTATTTTGCTCGGCAGACGTTTTTCCCGTTAGCAAATCATAAACCGAACCCTGTAACCAGTGATAGCCCCAAAACAAACCATTCACCTTGGGATATTTTTTGCGAAAAAGCTTTGGAATAGGGTTGGGAATCCAAATAACCCATATTCATCGGCAACCCCGTTATCGCGTAGGGAACCGAGGTTAAATAAAACTGATAAAGTCGCTCAATTTCCGCATCTTTTTCCGCATCCGTCAGATCAGGACTCGCCAAAACGTCAAAGGTTTGGGCATGGAGAATGTGTGTCCAATCAAAAACCTGTTCCAACACTCCGTAAAGACGACCAAAAGTCGGGGAAATATTGGCTTCATCGGGCATAAAACGAGGGGGATTCTTTAAAACCCGATCAATCTGCTCAAAAGTCTGACTTTCTAAGCCATCAGCCTTTCCTGTCACCAAATCCTCATAGGCTAAGGCGTGACCCACTGCCACCGCATTCAGATCAAGAAGCTAATTCTGGCACATGATAAATGGCATCGTTATAAACTCCCCGTTGACGATAAATATGATTTTTGTCCTTGTTATCCATCCATTCAGGGATTTCTGGAGGAAGAGGTGGTAAATCGAGCTTAGTTACGGGTCGAGTTGGATTCGGTTTGGGAAGGATTCGCGGCGGTCTGAGAAGCGAAAAGTGGAGTCAGACTCACTAGACCGATGAGGGTTAATGCAGTTGCCAAGGAACGATTAATCACGGCAATAATACTCTGGACTAGGTTTTGAGAAAGCAGACAAAAGCAAAAATTCAGCCTGTCCTCAAATTGTAGTCCCTAATTTGACAATAACGTCAAAGATCAGGATATTGGTGAAATTTTCCCTATAAATTTTGAAAATTTGTTTATTTGAGATATTTTTAAAGATTCAAGCAGAAACTTCGCTGGGATTCGCTCACCAAATTACGACCCATTTCTTTGGCTTCGTAAAGAGCCTTATCCGCCCGTTTAAAAATATCCATCGGAAATTCATCCTTTTCCTGAAAGCCAGACACACCAATACTCACAGAAAGAGAGGAAGAAAAATTTTTAATATCAGGAACAAGCTGATTAACGGCAATGCCGAAGTCTTTCTGCGACTTTTATCGCTTCCGTTAAACTCGTTTCGGGTAAAATGGCAATAAATTCTTCGCGCGCCAAAGCGTCCAAACTGATCCACCGTCCGCAATGAATTATCCAGCTTTTCAGCAACTATTTTGAGACATTCATCGCCAATATAGTGACCATAGAGGTCATTGACGTTTTTGAAATGATCTAAATCAATCATCAATACCGAAAAGTGAGTTTTATACCGTTGAGCGCGGTCATATTCTTCTTGAGCGAAGGTATCAATTGCTCGACGATTAGAAACTCCTGTTAAGGGATCAATAACAACTAAACGTTCCAAGGCTTCATAGGCTTCATGGAGAGCATCACGAGCTTGTTTTAATTCTAGATGAGTCCTCACACTGGCCAATAATTCAGCAGAATGAAAGGGTTTTGTGACGTAATCCACTGCACCTTTTGCAAAAGCGTCAATTAGACTTTCTTGTTCATTGCTGGCGGTTAGGAAAATAACGGGGATTTTTCGATATTGTGGATTGGCTTTAAGAATTTCGCAGACTTCTAGTCCTCCCATATCGGGCATCATTAAATCGAGTAAAATTAAGTCGGGTTTTACCGTTTTCAGCCTTTCCAATGCTTTTGTTCCACTCGTAGCAAAGGTTGTTTCATAGCCAATTTGTTCTAAAATCTCCATTACTAACTGCAAATTTTTAGTAACATCATCTACCACTAAAATTAAAAATGATTCTGGCTCAAATGGTCGATTTTGATTTATCAATAACGGATTTTTTTTCATATTTCAGAAATGTTAAAGAATTTCTTTTAAGGCGTAGGCAACCTGTTTTTGTTCTTCGATATTAATGCCAGGGAACATGGGCAGAGATAAAACCTGTTCGGCGATCGCTTCGGTCTGGGGGAATGAGCCGAGGGGATAGCCTAAAGTTTGATAAACAACTTGTAAATGGAGGGGAATAGGGTAATAAATCATGGAAAGAACCCCTGATTCCTGAAGTTTTTCTCGCACGCGGTCACGGTTTATTCCCTGGGAATCATTATTTTGAATCCGAATGGTGTATTGATTCCAAACGTGTTCTCCGCCGTCAATTTCGGTTGGCACAATGAGATGGGGAATAGGGTTTAATAATTCGGTATAGAGTTGGTCCGCTTGCTGTCTTTGCTGATTCCATTCATCCAAATAGCGCAATTTAATTTGTAAAATCGCCGCTTGAAGAGCATCTAAACGACTATTAATGCCGATCGCTTCATGAAAATAACGTTGACGACTGCCGTGTTCCTTGAGCATCCGCACTTTGTCAGCCAGGACGGGATCATTGGTCGTTACCGCTCCACCGTCTCCACAGCCACCGAGATTTTTCGTCGGAAAGAAACTAAACGCATTGATATGTCCCCAACTGCCGACCTGTTTATCCTGCCATTTTGCCCCCGTTGCCTGGGCGCAGTCTTCAATGACAAAAAGATGATGTTTTTCGGCGATCGCCATGACTATTCCCATATCAACGGGTTGCCCAAAAAGATGAACAGGAATAATTGCCTTGGTTTTCGGGGTAATGGCCCGCTCTTAATTTGTGGGGATCGAGATTAAAGGTGAGGGGGTCAATATCCACAAACACAGGGGTTGCGCCCGTCTGGGAAACCATTTCCGCCGTTGCAAAAAAAGTAAAGGAAGGGGTGATCACTTCGTCCCCTGGCCAATTTCTAGGGCTAATACCGCTAGATAGAGGGCATCCGTTCCCGAATTACAGCCAATGGCGTGGCTCGTACCGACATATTCTGCAAACTGCTGTTCAAATTACGACGACGAAGTCGCCGATATAATATCCAGATTTTAATACCGCCAGAATAGCAGCATCGGTTTCTTGGGCAATTTGTTGGTACTGACGGGCTGATCGACGGGGGGGATCTTCTTCACGCGCTTTTATGATAAACAGCTATAGTTAATCAAAGCAAATTTTGGACAAAATGAAAAGGTAGTTAGGATAAAAATCCCTATGAATCAAGACTTAATTGAGTTGGATTGGTTGGACTTGGGTTGGACGTTGGGGCTGATTGGTTTGGCGATCGCGCTTTCGCTTTGGCAACGGTTGGATTTGGAAGGTCAACTCTTTATCGGCGGGACGCGATCGCTCTTGCAATTGTTAGTCGTCGGTTATTTTCTGGCGTTAATCTTTGCCATTAATCATCCTCTCGCGGTTTTAGGGATTTTAGGGGTAATGTCAACCATTGCGGCTATTGTCGGAAGAATCGCATCAGTCAGCAGTTAAAAGCTCCTATTTCCCCTAGTCTGGAGTTCTATTTTTGTCAGTACCAGCCTGACCATCGGTTACGCCATTTTATTAATTATTCAACCGCCCGACTGGTATTCTCCCCAATATTTAATTCCCTTAGCGGGCATGGTTTTGGGTAATGCGATGAATGGGGCTTCTCTCGCAGGAGAGCGTTTAGTCAGTTTAATCCAACAAAATCAGCGCGAAGTTGAAACCCATCTTTGTCTGGGGGCAACTTCCAAGCAGGCGATCGCAACCTATCAAAAAACCGCCATTCGAGCCAGTCTAATCCCGACCCTGAATCAAATGATGGTCGTCGGGATCGTGAGTTTACCTGGAATGTTCACAGGACAAGTGTTAGCAGGCATTGATCCCCTGAATGCGGTGTCCTATCAAATTTTAATTTTATTTATGATTGCCCTCGCCAATTTAATGACAGCGATTTTGGTAACTGAGGGGGTTTATCGACGTTTCTTTAATGAAAGAATGCAATTAGTTCCCTAGAATTAATGCCCAGAGAATTTGCTGAAAGAGTTTAGATTTTATTCAATATTTCTGATGAGTTAGCACGAAACCAATTAACCAGCTTTTCTTCGTCAATTTCATTATTTGCAAGTTTTAAAAAAATCTCTGCCGCATCTTTTTCAGTAGCGTCAAATCGAAACCCATTCAAAATCAAAAAAGTTACGGAAGTCAAGAAACCTGTTCTCTTATTACCGTCAATAAAAGGATGATTTTGGATAATCCCAGTAGCATAGACAGCACTTAATGCGGGAATATCAGCGTATCTACCATAGTTCAGCATATTAAAAGGGCGATTTAGGGCTGAAAGCAGAAGTCCTTTATCCCGTAAACCATCCTCTTTTCGATTGAGTTCAAGCTCACCTTGGTTAATCTCTAAAACTTGATCTAAGGTGAGCCACTGGAGTGATTCAATCATTTCGCTAGTTCAATCAGTGTATTTGCGTAATCTTTCCTGATTTGCTCGACTATACGACGAACATCTTCATCTTTTGCGTTTTGCTGATCTGGAATATTGTTTTGTGTGTCAGTTTTTTGAAGGGGTTTTTCTGTGATAGCCATAAAATTTTTCTCCTAACTTAATTGTAATTTTAAACTAGATTGAAGAAAATGTCGTATCAAGAGAATTAATTTGTTACCTTGACTCTTGTTAAGAGAAGTAAAACCATCGGTTTGAGTAGAAGCCAAAACCGCGATCGCCGTTCAGATAGATTCAGCTAAAAGTACAATGGAAAAACGGCTATAACAGTATTTTCAGGGAAAGTATTCCCGATGTTTATAAACAATGAAAAAACGATGGTTAGGAATTGATCCAGGATTGGCGATTATTGGTTGGGCGATTTTAGAAGATCATGAACCTAAAGAACCATTGTTAATAGATTACGGAACCATTGAAACCCATAAGGGCATTCCGACTCCCGCCCGACTGTTAGAAATTGCTGACGATATGACGGCGATCGCCCAGGATTTCGACCCGATCAAGTTGCCATTGAAATGCCCTATTTTAGTCGGCAAATCAAAGCGGCAGGAGGAGTAATGCAAGCCTTGGGAGTGATTAATTTAGTGATTTATCGCGAGTTAAATTGTTTACCGATTATGCTCCATCAAGCCAGTTGGAAATGTCATCTAGGGCATGGACGAGCAACCAAAGATGAGGTAGCAGAAATTTTACAAAACTTCTTTAATCTGCCCGATTTACCCATTGATGACAGTGTGGACGCGATCGGGATTGCCCTAGCAGGACTCCAGGGAGTACGAAATCAGATTAGTTAATTTTACCGTCGGCGTTCTGCTAATTTACGATAGACATCTCGCAATTCAACCCCATGATAAGCTAACGCAACGAGGCTATGGTAAAACAAATCCGCCACTTCTCCCGCGATCGCATCACTGTCATCATCTTTACAAGCCATAACGACTTCGGCGGCCTCTTCACCAATTTTTTTGAGAATTTTATTGTCGCCCCCCGCTAATAATTTGCTGGTATAGGAACTCTCACTAGGATTATCTCGGCGATCGCGAATCACCGCAAAAACCTCAGATAACATATCGGCAGGCGGTGCAATTTTTTGTTGATCAACTTGATGAAAACAACTACGTTCCCCCGTATGGCAAGCAATATCCCCCAATTGCTCCACCGTCATCAATAACGCATCACTGTCACAATCGTAGCGAATACCCTTAACGCGCTGAATATGTCCCGATGTCGCTCCTTTGTGCCATAATTCCTGACGAGAACGGCTCCAATACCAGGTTTCTCCCGTCTCTAAAGTTTTTGCTAACGACTCACGACTCATCCACGCCATCATCAGCACTGTGCCGTCTAGGTAATCTTGCGCGATCGCAGGAACCAAACCCTGATCGTTATAACGAATTTTGTCTAAAGGAATTACAGGGGAGAAATCGGTATTATTAACAAGCATTATATTAAATCTTTTAAAAAACAATTAAAAAAATTTAAGACAAAGGAGGAGAGCTTTCTAGTCATCTCCCTTGCCCCAAACAAAATTACCAACGGATAGACCAAAAACGTCGCTAGTAATTATCTAAATGTGTTGCTCCAAAGTAGTAGCCAAGGTAGTTTTAGGAACGGCTCCAACAATCGTACCGACCTTCTGACCATCTTTAAAGATCATCAAGGTAGGAATACTGCGGATACCGTAGTTGGTCGCGGTGTTAGGATTTTCATCCGTATTAACCTTGACCACTTTTACCTGACCCTTGTACTGCTCAGCGATTTCGTCCACCACTGGCCCAACTAGCCGACAAGGGCCACACCAGGGTGCCCAGAAGTCAACTAGAACAGGGAGTTCACTCTTTAAAACATCTGCGTCGAAACTTGCATCGGTAACGGGAACTGAAGCACTCATACCAAAATTCCTTATCTTTGTAATCACGTTCTCTAAGATTTTACCATAGCGAAAACCCTGCACTTTAAATCAAATATATAGAGAATCTTAGGAATAATTCATCTTTTTTTACATTAGATTAACAATTACGACAAATAGATTGACAAAAGGAATAAGATGATATAATAGGAAACCGCCCGAACATTGTCCAGGCGGAGTGTGGTGTGAGGAGTGAACGGAAACTATCGTCTCCGCCATCTCCATTGTAAAGGAAAAACTGTTTTTTGACGAAACATTTGTCTGACAGTTCCATTGTTTTTGGGGAAGGATCGGTAATGATAGAATGAATACCAACGCAATAATACATCGTCTATTAACAAAAATAATCCTTAAAAAGAACTCGACTATTATAAATTACAAAAAACAAATTAGATAAAATTTTTATTAAGAAAGATCCATAATTTATGACCACAAGCTTAGATTTTTTAGCGCAATTAAATAGTTCCCAACGTCGGGCAGTTGAACATTTTTGTGGGCCTCTATTGGTCGTCGCAGGAGCAGGATCGGGCAAAACCAAAGCCCTCACCTGTCGTATTGCCCACCTAGTTCGCCAACATCATGTTGATCCTGAAAATATTTTAGCAGTGACTTTTACCAATAAAGCTGCTAGAGAAATGAAAGAGCGTATTGAGAAGATATTTGTGCAAGAAATGGCCCAAAGTCAGTATGGTAAACGATTTGAAATGCTAAAAGAATACGAACAAAAGCAATTATCCTCAAAAGCCTATAAAACTGTAACCAAAAGACTTTGGATTGGAACATTTCATAGCCTTTTTTCTCGCATTTTACGTCTAGACATTGACAAATATCGAGATGAACGGGGTAGAGTCTGGACAAAAAGCTTTTCTATTTTCGATGAATCCGATACCCAAAACTTGGTTAAAAATATTGTCACTAAAAAATTAAATTTAGATGACAAAAAATTTGAGCCTCGCTCCATCCGTTTTCAGATTAGTAATGCTAAAAATTTAGGGTTATCGCCCGATGATTATCTCAGGGAAAATCCGACCTATAAAGGAAGGGTGATTTCAGAAGTGTATCAGGAATATCAAGCCCAGTTAGCCGCCAATAATGCCCTAGATTTTGATGATTTGATCCTGGTTCCTACGCGGTTATTTCAGCAAAATGAGTCTATTTTAGGCTATTGGCATAGTCAATTTCACCATATTCTGGTGGATGAATATCAAGATACCAATCGCATTCAATACGATCTGATTCGACTACTGGCAACCAATGGGGAAACCCAAAAACAACTCTGGAATTGGCAGGGACGCTCTACTTTTGTGGTAGGTGATGCGGATCAATCGATTTATAGTTTCCGTATGGCTGATTTCACCATTTTACTTAATTTTCAATCGGATTTTGGGGATGGTTTGCCTGATGATGATACGCGAACAATGGTCAAGTTAGAGGAAAATTATCGTTCTCGCGAAAATATTTTAGAAGCAGCTAATCATTTAATTGAAAAAAATAGTCAGCGTATTGATAAGGTTTTAAAACCGACGAGGGGAGTGGGAGAAGCGATTTATTGTTATAAAGCTAATGATGAACGGGAAGAATCTACTTTTGTGATTCGTAAAATCGAAAATCTAATCTCAGAAAATCCCGATTTAAACTGGGGTAGTTTCGCAGTTCTTTATCGCACCAATGCTCAATCCAGGGCGTTTGAAGATGGTTTAATTCAAAATAATATTCCCTATAATATTGTGGGGGGATTTAAGTTTTATGATCGTCAGGAAATCAAAGATAGTGTTGCCTATTTACGGGTGATTGCCAATCCATCAGATACGGTTAGTTTATTAAGAATTATTAATACTCCCAAGCGGGGCATCGGCAAGACAACGATGGATTCTTTTATCAATGCTTCTAGGGAACTGGAGATTCCGCTTTGGGAAATTTTGAGTGATGAAACGTCGGTTAATACGATGGGCGGACGAGCGGCGAAGGCCACTAATCAATTTGCTCAGATGATTAAGTCTTTCCAATCCCAAATTGATATTCTTTCTGCGTCAGAAATGTTGGATCAGGTGATGAAAGCATCGGGTTATTTAGATGAATTGCAAGCAAAGGGAACAGAAGAGGCGGATAATCGCTTGGCAAATATTGCAGAACTGTATAATGCGGTTTTACAATTCCAAGAAGATAATGAAGATACGAGTTTAACAGGCTTTTTATCTAATGCTTCCCTCGCTTCGGATTTGGATAATTTACAGGAAGAACAGGATAAGGTTTCTTTAATGACGCTACATTCGGCTAAGGGGCTGGAGTTTCCTGTGGTTTTTCTCGTGGGTTTGGAGCAGGGCATTTGTCCCCATGTTCGCAGTTTGAATGATCCTTTGGCCTTGGAAGAAGAGCGTCGTCTTTGTTATGTGGGCATTACCAGGGCGCAGGAACAATTGTTTTTGAGCTATGCGAGGGAACGTTTTGTTTGGGGGTCACGGGAAAGCAAGGTTCCATCCCAATTTTTGCAGGAGTTACCGCCTGAACTGATTAGTACGAATGTCAAGTTTACGAATAAAAAACAGGTCGCTAAAACGAATTCAGATCCAACCCAAAAACGAGTTAATGGTGATTTGAATTATGCTGTCGGCGATCGCGTCAATCATAGTAATTTTGGGGAAGGAACCGTGACCCACATTTTAGGGGCGGGTAGAAAGGCTAATCTCGCGGTTAAATTTGAGGGGATTGGACAAAAAATCATTGATCCCAGAATTTCCCCTATGTCTCGCCTGGATTCCTAAAGCTAATTTTATGGGGCAGGAAATAACTCGATCGCCAGACCTTCCCTGGCCACAATAGTCGCTGGAAATGCTAAGACTGCTTCCTGGGCGATCACATCTAAATCATCGTCAGTGTGGGACGGATCATGGTGAAAGAGGATCAGTTGTTTTACTCCTGCGGCTTTGGCGATCTTGACGGCTTCTTGCCAGGTGGAATGGCCCCAACCAATTTTGCTGTTGCCTTTTTCATAATATTCAGCGTCGGTGTAGGTGGCATCAATGATTAAGATATCTGCCTGTCGTGCGAGGTGTAAAACATTTTCATCTAGGCGATCGGGAAAATGTTCAGTATCGGTAATTAACACAACCGAGAGACCCTGCCAATTGACTCGGTAACCCACCGATCCCCCTGGATGATTTAACTGACCTGTTTCAACGGTTATTCCATTCCAGGCAACAATTTCCCCCATTTCGAGATCATAAAACTGGAGTCCAGACTGCATAATTTGCAGAGGCACGGGAAAATTTGGGTGCAACATTTGGTCGTGGAGTCGTTCCTTAATGGTCGAGCCGTTGGGAGTGGGGACACCATAAATGTGAAAAATATTGTTCGGGATAAAAGCGGGCGTAAAAAATGGAAATCCCTGGATATGATCCCAGTGGGTATGGGTAAAAAAGAAATGGCTCTCTAGGGGCATCTCTTTTAACATCGATTGACCCAGAAGACGTAATCCCGTTCCACCATCAAAAATTAGCCGTTCTCCACCGACTTGCATCTCAACGCAGGGAGTATTTCCGCCATAACGCACGGTTTCTTTGCCTGGACAAGGAATACTTCCCCTAACTCCCCAAAATTTAAGTTGAAATCGGTCGCTGGTCATGGCGATCGCCGTCTAGAAATGATTTTGACAAAATTAATTAAGATGAATGAAAGCAGGACGATTATTCATACCTAACTCATAATATAAATAAAAATCTGTAATAAATTAGGGGAAAGGTTTGGGTTGCCCCTCACAAAAGTCTTTGAAGTCGTCCGTGATTATGGTGGACAATTTTTACTATATCGCCAAAAATACCCCACTTCACTTAATTTAATGCGTTTATTGATCGCTCCTGATTCCTTTAAGGGAACTTTGTCTTCCACTGAAGTTTGCCAGATGGTTGAGGAAACCCTGGGTCGATCTTTTTCGATTCTGACCCATCCCCTTGCCGATGGAGGAGAAGGAACTTTAGAGGCGATCGCGGGCTGTTTACCCCAGGTTCAATGGATAAGCCAAACAGTTATGGGGCCATTGCCCGATCAACGAGTAGAAGCCGACTATCTTTGGCTTGGCAAATCTCAAACGGCTTTTATTGAAATGGCCCAGGCGAGTGGCTTAACGTTATTAAGCAAATTAGAACGTAATCTCGCTTTAACCACGACCTACGGTACGGGAGAATTGATTAAGGATGCCCTCAATCGTGGCGCGAAAAAACTCTATCTCGCGATCGGGGGATCGGCAACGAATGATGCAGGGGTCGGGATGTTGATGGCGTTGGGATGGCAATTTTTAGATAGTCTAGGCAATTCTATTAATTTAGGAGGAAATCAATTAATCAAGATTCAAGAAATTATTCCTTCCCAAGCTTCTCAAGCATTTTCCCAGGGCGTTGAAATCTTTTGTGATGTGACTAACCCCTTATATGGCCCTAATGGAGCGGCCTATATTTTTGGAAAACAAAAAGGTGCAGACGAAAAATTGATCAAACATTTAGACCAGGGTTTAAAACACTTCAGCGATCGCGTTCAGCAACAATTGGGTATCAATGTAAACTTTCCAGGAGCAGGGGCTGCAGGAGGATTGGGCGCAGGAGCAAAATTAGGGTTTGATGCTAAAATTAGCCGAGGAATTGAGCGTATAGCAGAGTTAACAAAACTAGAAGCGAATATTCAAGCCAGTGATCTCATTATTACGGGAGAAGGACGGTTTGACCAGCAATCTCTTCAGGGAAAAGTCATTTGTGGGGTCTTGGCATTGGCGCAAAGCTATCAAAAACCCGTAATTGTACTGACAGGGAATTCTGACTTTAAAAATTATCCTGGCATCCAAAAAATTATTACCCTCGTTGGGGAAGATATTTCGTTAGAATCTGCATTAAATGATCCCAAGACTGCTTTAAGAAAACGTTTTCAGGAATTACAAGATTATTTGACCAACTTAAGTAATCTTTGACAGTTAAAATTAAACTGATAATACATTTTCACTTGATCCCCCCTGCTCCCCTTGATAAGAGAGATGTCTGTAGGACGGGGGAATTCTACAGTTGTTAACATCCACCTACTTACACATCAGGCGATCGCTCGGCGAATCTTAATTTAGCAGAACGAGAACGGGGATTGCGCTGTTGTTCTTCGGGTTGGGCAATAATCGGTTTTTTGCTGATTACCTTGAGTAGAGCCGATTCACGAAAACGGTGTTTCACAATGCGGTCTTCTAGGCTATGAAAACTAATAATGCCAATTTTGCCGTTGGGTTTGAGCCAATGGGGAGCCTGGTCGATAAATTTTTCCAGGGAACCCAATTCATCATTCACCGCAATGCGTAACCCCTGAAAGCTACGGGTCGCGGCATGGATTCGACCGTAACGATATTTACCTGGCACACAACGGGCGATCGCGTCAGCTAACTCTAAAGTCGATTGAAAAGGACGTTGCTGCACAATCTGTCGGGCTATGCGACGGGACAACCGCTCTTCCCCGTATTCAAAGAAAATTTTGGCTAACTCTGCTTCGTCCCAATAATTAATGATATCGGCGGCGGTTAAACCTTGACTGCGATCCATCCGCATATCTAGAGGAGCATCTTGCCGAAAACTAAAACCCCGTTCAGCTTGATCTAGTTGGGGAGAACTCACTCCCAAATCTGCAATAATACCATCAAATTTTTCTTTATTACCAAAATATTCTGCAAAATTCCCCTGCCAAAACTCGACCCGTTCCTCACCATATTCCCTTAATTTTTCCCTCGCCGCCGCGATCGCCCATTCATCCCGATCAATAGCAACCATACGAACAGACGGAAAAGTCGTTAAAATAGAAGCACTGTGTCCGCCTCCCCCGACCGTTGCATCCAAATAATATCCCTGGGGAGAGATTGACAAGCCCTGAATTAATTCTTCAGAAAGAACGGGTATATGAGAAAAAGTTAAAAATTCTTTTTGAAGGGGAACAGATTCGTTCATGGAAAATAATACCTAAGTAATCTTTAAGGAGCAAACAGAGAAAGAATCAGTAAAAATAGATCGTTTTCAGGAACTTATAATGCTGAAAATAATTCAAACCAAGGAGAAAACCTCTATTGGAATTCCAATATTATTATAAATCTGGCGATTAACGCGCATGTTCCTTCTTTCCCGTTCCCTATCTGACTTGAATAAAACTTTTACGCGATTTTTTATTATCAATTCACTAGCCATTATCGGGATTCTCTGCGGTATTGTCCCTGAATATGCTTGGAATTCATCTGGTTTAGTTTTTAGTTTTTTTGCCTATACCCAGGATTTTAGTCAGGCACAAATTAATCAATATGCAAAAGTTGTTTTAGAAATTGAAACCGAACGAAAAACCGCCTATCAACAAATTCAAAAAATCCTGGGTAAAACTCCCCCACAAATTTCTTGCAATCAAAAAGATTCCTTAAAAAAATTACCCAACGATGCTCAAAAAATCGCTGTAAATTTTTGTAACAAATCAAAAAAAATAGCCCAAGATAGTGGACTAAAATCTTCAGAGTTTAATGCAATTACTGACGGACTGAAAAAAGATTCAGATTTAAAAAATAGGATTCAAAAAGCCATTATCCAACTTCGTAAATAATATAATTTTTCTATATCTTAAGAGTTTTTAGCTTGCCTCTTATTGATGACAATACAATTTTGGATTCACCCTAGCTTAGATTAATGCTTATTTTCAGCGCTCGCATCCCCAAGGCAGAAGTCGTTCCCGCCCTCAAGCCCCTATTGACGTTATCCCTCACCGCCGAAGAACGGACGCGAACCCGTCATCGATTTGATGCTCCAGGGGGACAAACTCTCTTTTTTCGATTGCCAAGGGGAATTGTCATACAAAATGGAGATTTTTTGAAAGCAGAAAGCGGTGAATTGATCGAAATTTTAGCCAAACCCGAACCCGTTTTAACCGTTTTAGCGTCTAATCCCTTAACCTTACTGCGCGTTGCTTATCATTTAGGGAATCGCCATGTTCCTGTAGAAATTACTCCCGATTATCTCCACCTCAAACCCGATTCTGTTTTAGCCGAAATGTTAATCCATTTAGGGGTTGAAATCAAAGAAGAAATTAAACCTTTCCAACCCGAAGCAGGAGCTTACGGCCATCATCATTAAACTTGATACTTAAATAATAGCGATCGCCCTCTAAACTTCAAGCCGCGATCGCAAACAGTCAATCAGCACTAAAATTAACTCTCTTTTTTAGGAGACTCTATCAAAACATCCCCTGATGCAGCGATCGCTTCGGAAGAAAAACGTTTTGCCAACTCCTGTCGTTGATTGACTAAATAAACACTAACGAGGGTTAAAGATACCCCAATCCATTGAAATTTTGTTAATTGTTCTTGTAGGAAAATATTACTGAATACCAACGCAAAAACAGGAGTCAAGAAAATCAAGGCACTAACACTCGTTAAATTGCCATTAGCCGCCAAGAAAAAGAATAAACCGTAGGTCACAGCCGTTCCAAAAACAGTCGCATAGCCTAAACCCAGCCAACCTTGGGTTGAAAGATTTTGCCATTGATTAGACTCCGATAAAAAAGACAGAGTCAATAGGGGAATTCCACCTAAAAACATATGCCAACCCGTCGCCATCACAGGATCAACATAATCACGAACTTTACGAATAATAATTGTGCCAAAGGACATGGATAAAGCCGCAAAAATCATCAACAATTCCCCACTTTGAGCAATACTATTGAGAGTCAAACTTTCTGGAGAAATAGGAATTCCGTTACCTGCCAAGAGATTAATGATCCATTCCGTTGGCAATCCACAAAGACAAATTCCCGTTAAGCCAATAATCAAACCCAACCAGCCCCACAAACCAATAATATCCCCAAAAAGCCAACTGGCGAGTAAGGCAACCACTAAAGGTTGAGCATCAATCAAAACGGCTCCCAAACCCGCGCCTGTATTCACCAAGCCAACCGTGAGAAAACCCTGAAACATTGCGCCGTCAATTAGGGCAAAAAGAAGAATCCATAACCAAGCTTTCCAGCCTTTGGGTTGGGGAATTTTTAAGACTGTTGACAGTAAGACCACCAAAAAACCCGCAGGAATTAGACGAAAAGAGGCTAGAAATAAAGGTGTTGTATCGGGAATAATGAATTTCATTACGACCATTGCAGTTCCTAGAAAAAAGAAAGGGGCAACGAGAATGAAGGGAGATTTAGAGAGTTCTGCTGTATCGAGTTTGAGTTCCATAGTGGTTGATTGTTGATAAACGCCTCAAGAGTTGATTAATATTTAATCCGAGGAATCATTATCAAATAACCTCGATTTGAGAAATGTGCTAGAAGAACATATCAAAAGTGCTTCAGGACAGACGAATAAGTGGTTACTCCGCTCTACTACTCTTTCTTTAGATAGATTACGCTAAAACTAAAATAAATTTTTTATATATCAAACTTTAAATTTTTGCTTATGTCTTCTTCTGCGATTGCCCATCATCCGCCCGAACTGCTGAATTCAAAAGTGAGTCCCTGGCTAATGGGTCTTCTGTATCCGATTGGATATCACCTCATTCTTCCGACTTATTTTGGCAAAATTGAGATCACAGGACAGGAAAATATTCCTAAAACGGGGCCTCTCCTCATTGCGCCGACCCATCGATCGCGCTGGGATGCGATGTTGTTACCCGCCGCTCTTGGCCGTAAGGTGACGGGGAGGGATTTGCGGTTCATGGTGACATCCAATGAAATAGCCGGGATTCAGGGCTGGTTTATTAGGCGTTTAGGTGGATTTCCCATTGATGTCAAGCATCCAGGCGCAACCAGCTTACTTTATAGTGTGGCTCTATTAAAACAGGGAGAAATGTTGGTTATTTTTCCAGAAGGAGGCATTATCCGAGAAAAAAAGGTTGCTCCCCTCAAGCGTGGTGTTGCCCGCATTGCTTTGGATGTTTTAGCGCAAGTTCCCGACAGTGACATTAAAATTTTGCCCGTTTCTTTGAATTACAGTCAGACCTATCCGACCTGGGGAACGGATGCTCAGGTAAAAATTGGTGAGGCGATCGCTGTCAAAAATTATGATGTTCAAAAAATTCGAGCGAGTTCCGAAGCATTAACTCAAGATTTACAGGAACGTCTCAAAGTTCTTCACGAAGGACTCGTGGAAGTGAAAAATTGCGAAATTGGGAATCATCCCCCTTCATTAGTCTAAAAAAAGGGGATGGTTTGACTTGCAAAATTGAGGATAGTTTGAGTTATTCTGCCTGAGTAAAGCCTAGTCCATTTTCTTCGCCAAAGCGTTGCATAAAACGCATAAAGCGTTCCCATTCATCGGCGGTATTCATAATTAAAACGGCTTCAATGGAACTGGGGCGACCATTGACAAACTTTCCTTTAACATCCCTGGCAACGATTTCCCCTTCTTCGTCCACGAGATACATTCCCGTAATTTCATCGGTACTTTCTTTTGCAAAAATTGTGGGTTCATTAAAAGAAAAACGAGCCGTGCCACTTTGCCCTGTGCGCGATCGCGTGAGGCGAATCTCAGGAATAACCTCTTCTTTGACACCACGAGAAAATTGAATTTCAGCCATATTGATTTTTCCTTAAAGCTTAATAATCACATTGTTTAATCATCTCATAATCAGGAGAGGTACTAAAAGATAAAGTTCGAGGTTATGCTCGTTTTACAAGGAGCCATCTAAATGGGAAATATCTGCTTTTAATTCGATTTTCCATTGTTTTTTGCTGTAAACAATTTTCGTTAAACACGCCAGGGGAGCCTGTCGGATCAAGTTTTCTCCTAGTAAGCCCGCCGTGATGCCGCCAACCGTCGCCCCATGACCGACCAATAAAAGATTGCCTGAAAATTCTGTCACTAATTGATCCGCAATGCGGGCCATCCGTTGCATCATTTCAGATTCAGATTCGGGATAATGAGGGATTAATCGGGAAGAATAGGGCAGATCAATTGAATATTTTGACATTAAATCTTCTAAGGGACTCGTTTGGGGATATTCCGTCATCCAATCGGGGTTTAACCATTCTCCCAATCCTCGTTCAATTTTCATGGGTAAATTGAGTAATTGGGAAATAGGATGGGCGGTTTGAATGGCTCTCAGGAAAGGAGAACAAAAAAGATGGTCAATCGGTTCTTGTTTTAAACGGTTGGCTAATTGCTGAACTTGGATAAAGCCTTGATCGGAAAGGGCGGGATCATAACGTCTTTTGGCGGTAATAAACCATTGAGGATAGGCAAAGTCAAAGCGATGGCCATGTCGGGCGATCCATACTGTTTTTTCGGGCATAGAGGAGTTAATTGGCTAAATTATCGCTCAAATTTACTGTTTAATCTCTTATTTAATCTCTCAGCGTAACGGATTTGGGACGGGGTTGGGCGATCGCCGACTTATTTTTCTGCTCCCGAAAGACCCTACTTTTTCCGACTTTTTCCGACTGACAAAAACAGGGTTTTATTCTAATGTAAGAGAAACTTGATGCCCAGCACCCTAATGATCAGTCAGCACCCTTCCTTAAAAGCCATGCAATCTAAGGATATTCGATTAGGAAAAATATTATTACGCAAAGGTTTTATTACATCCTGTCAATTAGAAAATGCTTTGCAAGCTCAACAGGAGACTCCATTTCGGTTGGGCGAGTTGTTGTTACAAAAAGGTTGGCTCACGGAGGAACAATTAAAACAAGCGTTACAGGAACAATATTGGCGCAAGGAAGGTTTTTGGGTGATTGGAGATACAAAAAAAGATTAGGTTTTTAAATA
>CAWEDJ010000080.1:0-17331 GCA_963807635.1 uncultured cyanobacterium | reverse complement strand
CCCAACCCATTAAACGTTTAAGTCGAGCCAGTCAGTTATTGGCAGAAGGAGATAATTGGCAACTCGAACTCCCTAAAACTGAAAATATTATTGAACTCAATCGCCTAGCCCAATCCTTTAATCAAATGACCCAGGAGATTCAGACCTCGCAAACGAACCTCCAGCTTACGCTGACTAAACTCGAAAACAGCAATCAACAACTCCAACAATTTTTAGATGCTATTCCCGTTGGCATCATTATTCATAATTCTGACGGCCTTTACTATTTATTTTAATCAAGTAGCTAAAGAAATTATACAGACCGGGGTGCGGGAAGGCGTGACCGCAGAAGCAATGGCAGTTGATTTCCAACCCTATCGGGAAAATACAGACGAAGTTTATCCCGTCGATCAACTTCCTGTGATCCGTGCGTTACAAGGAGAAGGGAGTCATTTGGATGATTTAGAACTTTTAATCGGAAACAAAAGAATTCCCCTCGAAGTATTCGGTACACCTGTTTATGATGACTCAGGAGCAATTACCTATGCGATTATTGCTTTTCAAGATATTAGCCTTACAAAACACCGCGAAGCAGAACAAAAAAAGTCGAAATGCAATTGCAACAAACGAATGAAGAATTGATTCGGGCAAACCGCCTTAAAGATGAATTTTTAGCAACCATGAGTCATGAACTCCGTACTCCCCTTACCGTAGTTCTAGGCATGACCCGAGGTTTACAAGAACAACTCTTTGGCGAGATTAGCCCAAACAACGTAAAGCACTACAAACGATTGAAAGCAGTGGCTCCCATTTGTTGTCTTTAATCAACGATATTTTAGATTTTGCGAAAATTCGATGAGTCAGGTTGAACTTGACGTTGCGTCCGTAGCCGTAGCTCCCTCTGTCAATCGAGTTTACTGTTGATCGTCCCAAGTTTTTCAAAAAAATATTCAAGGTGAAACCAAATTGCCGACTCATTTCCCCATTTACTGGTAGATGAACGGCGTATCGCCAGTATTAATTAATTTACTTAATAATGCTGTGAAATTTACTCCCGAAGGCGGGTATATTAGCCTCGAAGTGAGTATTCCCAGTCTTAACAGTTCTCTACCATTTCTTCGTTTAGCCGTTAAAGATACGGGGGTTTGGCATATCACCTGAAAATATCGACAAACTGTTTCAGCCGTTTGCCTCAAATTGATAGTGCGCTCAATCGCAAATATGAAGGAACAGGATTAGGGTTGGCGTTAGTGAAAAGAATTGTTGAATTGCATGGGGGTCAAGTGGGATTAACGAGTACTTTAGGCAAAGGCAGTTGTTTTACGATTGATCTGCCTTGTACTTCAGTGCCAATCTCGACCGCTCCAATAGAGTCTTCATTGACGACTTTAGACAGTTCTCCTGATGTTCTGGTGCCTTTGTCATCCCCTTTAATTTTGTTAGTGGAGGACAATAAAGCTAATCGTCTGACTTTTTCCGCTTACCTCAAAGCAAAAGGTTATCGTCTGATCGAGGCAGAGGATGGAGAAACCGGGATCGCACTGCACCAATCCGAACAACCTGATTTAATCTTGATGGATATCCAAATTCCTGGCATAGATGGTTTGGAAGTCATTAAACACCTTCGCCATGATCCCCAATTTGTCGATAAACCCATTATTGCTTTGACCGCTTTAGCTACCGATGGCGATCGCGATCGCTGTTTAGCCGCAGGTGCGAATAACTATCTGAGTAAACCTGTTAAAATGAGAGAGCTAATCGTAATTATTCAACAGTTTCTCTAATTTTCGGTTACCTAATTAATGAATCCTCCATCCATTCTTATTGTTGATGACGAACCAGATAATTTTGATGTCATTGAAACGCTTTTAACGTGCAAGGCTATCACTTATATTACGCATCTAATGGTCAGGAAGCCCTCAGTATTCTCGACACCGTTAATCCCGACTTGATTTTGCTAGATGTGATGATGCCTGGGCTAAATGGAATAGACGTTTGTAAAAAAATTAAAACCGATCTTCAATGGAAAATTGTTCCCATTATTATGGTAACTGCCCTATCTAGCAAAGAAGATCCTACCCTTGTTAGAAGAGGAGCAGATGATTTCATTAGTAAGCCCGTTAATCGCCTTGAGTTATGCGCCAGGGTAAAATCCATGTTACGTATCAAACAACAGCATAATACGATTCAACGTTTCTCAGACCTTCAGCGAAATACGATTAATGTTTTTAGGCCGCAATTTACAAGAGTTAACGGGTAACTTATTCCTCAGCTTATCCCAAGAACTGAATACCCCTGTCAATGGGATTTCAAGCATTATTGAGTTACTAAAAGTTAATATTAAAAATATGGATTGTCGAAGTCCAATTACTATTAGATTTAGCCAATCAATCCGCCCATCGTCTTGAAGATGTAACCAATCAATTTCTTTTATATTTAGAGTTAGAATTGGCTTCTCTTCAACCCCAATCAACACCCATAGAAGAAACTTATTTACCTGTTGCCACGATTAGGCAAGATTAAAATCCCAAGCAGCCAAAGTTAATCGTAAAGATGATCTAGTTTTTGATCTTCAAGAGATAGGTGTCCGTTTATCCAAAAGATATTTTTTAATCATTCTCCAAGAATTAGTCGATAATGCCCTCAAGTTTTCTCAAACAGGCACCAAAATTACCATTCAAAGTCAAGTCATTAATGGAATGCTGGAAATCTCCGTCCACGATCAGGGACGAGGAATGACGAAACAACAAATTGCTAAAGTTGGAGCTTTCATGCAGTTTGAGCGACCAAATCAAGAGCAATCAGGAACGGGTCTGGGACTGGCGATCATCAAAAAAATTGTCGAGGGAGCGAAGGGAAAATTGACAATTACCAGTATTTATGGAAAAGAAACAACCGTCAACGTTTCTGTACCTATTAAATTTGTCTAAAGATGGCTAAAATAGCCCAACGCGCCAAAAATGTACAGATTTTGAGACCAGATAAATAACGTTTTCGATTACTTAAAAACAATTTTCAACGATATGAGGTACTTCGTTAATTAACATAGTTACCCATAATCATGAAAACAAGTAGTTTTTCAATTTATCGATAGTGCAATAGCCGCTTCGTTGGTTGGTTCGACAAAAGGACACCCTTGCCCCAAGGATTGGCGGTGACTGAATTAAATATTTTAGATCATAAGCTAGTCTCAGTGATGATGATGCCTTATCAACCTCTTTTTTTGGCATTAGTTTGATATCAAAATAATGTTATTAGAGTGTTAATTGAATATTGATTGGAAATAATAAAGATGGCAATTAGCCGTAAGCCTAAGCAAATAGGAGAGGCTAAGTTAGATAAAGTCAGAGAACAGTTCGAGCCAAAACAGTCTGAGCATTTGAGTAACTGCAAGCCCCCATTTTTTCATAAGTAATTGTAATTGTTCCATCGTTATCCATAGTCGTTATAATTCCTGACTCCTTAAGAGAGGGACAATAACGGCGATCGCCAACTTTTAAGGATGAATCCACAGAATCCTGAGAACCGCTATTAAGGTTAGGGGTCTCGACAGAGAAATCAAGGGTTGGTTGGAAAATAGAATTTATCGTCTCAATATGAGCTTTTTCAGCATTATTCAGAGCATTTTCAGAGACCCAATCAATCTGAGACCCGTTATATCCAGACTCAACCTTGAATTGAACTAACTGCTTCTGGACGATCAAAATTCGTTACGGCGATCGCGGTTTAAGGATTAGGGAAAAACCCAAATTTTACAATGGCTCCTACCACAGCAACGATGAGAACTCATATCTGGGAACGTTGGGAACCTTTTAGGTCTTTGACATCTTCTGGAATGAAAGTCAATTCATTTTTAACGGTAGATATTTCCCCTTCCATCCGTGTCTGAGAGACTTTAAGCATGGGCATATCGCTTTCAATTCGCTACTTAACGACCAAAAATTTTCTGTTGCTAGAACTAAGCCAAGCCTGAGAAAGTAATCATCAATAAAACTTATAGCTTCAACAAGAAAAGCAAATTATTAATCTTCTTTACAATTTGTTACAAACCTTGTTAATGTAAACACATCATAAATAAATCAATCAATCAACACCGCAATCATAAAACCATGATCACTACCCTCCAGCAACGCGAAAGCGCATCAGCTTGGGAACAGTTCTGCCAGTGGATCACCAGCACCGAAAACCGTTTATACGTCGGTTGGTTTGGAACTTGATGATCCCTACCCTATTAACTGCAACCACTTGCTTCATCATCGCCTTCATCGCAGCTCCTCCAGTTGACATCGATGGTATCCGTGAACCAGTAGCAGGTTCTTTACTATACGGAAACAACATCATCTCTGGTGCAGTTGTTCCTAGCTCCAACGCGATCGGTCTTCACTTCTACCCCATCTGGGAAGCAGCTTCCTTAGATGAATGGTTATACAACGGTGGTCCTTACCAATTAGTCGTATTCCACTTCTTAATCGGCATCTTCTGCTACATGGGTCGTGAATGGGAACTTTCCTACCGTTTAGGAATGCGTCCTTGGATCTGTGTAGCTTACTCAGCGCCCGTTTCGCTGCAACCGCAGTATTCTTAATCTACCCAATCGGACAAGGTTCTTTCTCTGACGGTATGCCTTTAGGAATCTCTGGAACCTTCAACTTCATGATCGTATTCCAAGCAGAGCACAACATCTTAATGCACCCCTTCCACATGTTGGGAGTAGCTGGTGTATTCGGTGGTTCCTTATTTTCCGCTATGCACGGTTCCTTAGTAACCTCCAGCTTAATTCGTGAAACAACTGAAAACGAATCCAGAACTACGGTTACAAATTCGGTCAAGAAGAAGAAACCTATAACATCGTAGCCGCCCACGGATACTTCGGTCGCTTAATCTTCCAATACGCTTCCTTCAACAACAGCCGTTCCTTGCACTTCTTCTTAGGCGCTATGGCCTGTCGTCGGCATCTGGTTCACTGCTATAGGTGTAAGCACCATGGCATTCAACTTGAATGGATTCAACTTCAACCAATCAATTGCTTGATCACAAGGTCGTGTAATCCAACATGGGCGGATGTCATCAACCGCGCTAACTTAGGTATGGAAGTAATGCACGAACGTAATGCACACAACTTCCCTCTAGATTTAGCATCTGTCGAAGTAGCTCCTGTAGCTTTAACTGCTCCTGCTATCAACGGTTAATTTCAAAAGCCGATTAATTGAATATTTCTTCAAAAGGCACTCTCTAGAAATAGGGGTGCTTTTTAATATTGAATATTGACAGGGTAGTGGAAGTTGTGAACTTCCCCTTTTCTATTTTCACGGTAATCTATTGGGGCTAGACGTGATCGCTTTAATAAACTTGATTTTGTGTGCTAACCGATTCGATAAGATTTTAGGTTTCCCATTGTCAAACCAATCTACAGATTAGCGATCACACTAAGGATTGTAACCCAACAAAAATAAATCACGTTATGGACAATTTTAAAGGCGAGTTACATTTAATTAACGCACTACGAAAGCGGTGATCGCACTCCATTTATTTGGTATTAGATTTCATTTTAGAGGCCTCTTGATAAAGAATTTTCAATGATTCAATGGTTTGATTGCCAATAGGATGGATAATGACATTATCTTCAGCATCCTTGTAACTTAGAGTCACCTCCCCTAATTGGGCATCGTATAATAGTTTAGCTAAGTCTTGATCAATTAAAAATTCATTATCTACCCCTTGTAAACTAACTGACTGCGAACCGATCTGTAAGGTTATTTGAGAAACCGATAAAGCTCTGTAACTCTGAGGATTTTGGTGAAATGGATGAATTTGTAGGCGTTGAGTTCCCCAGTTTGTGACCAGACCAGTTACTTCATCTACTAAAAAACCCTCATTACTATCCCGATCCAAAACGGCTAAATAATTGCCCTCAAAATCATCCACAATAATCACAGGAACTGACCAGGGTAAATCTTGATTAGACCGCCATTGTTCACCACTTACCGTTGGTAAATTAGCTTGATTGAGTGAAGTTGGTAATTTCGGTAATAAACTTTGAGAAGAACCAATGTTAACGACGGTATCAGAAAGAGAATCAGGTTTTTGAGAAACCGTTTGAGCAGAATAAATGGCTCTCTTGAGTATTGTGGGAAAATGGTACAATAGAGATACAGTAAATAGGAGGTAAGTATGGATATCTACTTAGATACACTGCTTCATCTACCCTTTGCAACGGTCGAAAGTTTTCAAGAAGTGGATAATTTTATTTATTTTAAAATTGGATTAATTAATGAAGAAATAGAGTGTTCTCATTGTCAAAAAAAACTCACCGAGATTCATCAAAAAGAATATGTACTAATAAGGGATTTATCTGTATTTGGAAAAAAGGTATATCTGCGGGTACCAAGAAGACAATATTATTGTAAAAAGTGTGGTAAATATTCGACAGAAAGATTAGAATTTGTTGGATGGAGACATAGATATACTAGTCGTTATGAAGAGAATATTCATGAAAAAGTGAGGCACTCAAATATCGAAAAAGTGAGCCGAGAGGAAGAAATAAGTAGAGAGATAGTGCAATCAATATTTAACAATGTAGAAAAAAGTAAAAAAAGAGAGTGGGGTAATCCTAAAAAAGTAGGAATTGATGAATTTGCTGAAAGGAAAGGACATAAAAACTTTGTAACAGTAGTCAGTAACATAGACAATGGAAAACCACTAGAAATTATCGAAGGTCGCGAAGGGGATAACTTAATAGAAGTCTTGTCTGAAAAGGAATTAGAGGCAAGAGAGGGAGTAGAAGAAGTTAGTGTAGATATGTGGGCAGGGTTTGTCAAAGTTATTGAAGTAATATTTCCAAAAGCAAAAATAGTCTATGACAGATTTCATGTAATGCAACAGGTGAATAGAGAGTTAAATAAGCTAAGAAAACTGATGAAAGTAACAAAAAAAGGAATAAAATTTTTGTTATTAAGTAACGGAGAAAAGTTACAAAAAGACGAGCAAGAAAAATTGAATAAAATACTCGTAGAACACCCTTGTTTGAAAATTGCTTACGAAATAAAAGAAGAATTGAGAGAAATTTATGAAAAAAGGCAAACTTTTAAGGGAGGAAAAAGGGAACTTGAAAAATAGCTCAGAACAGCGAGTTTACTATACCAACAATCTGGTCAAATGATTAAAGGTCATTTAGAAGGGATCTGTAACTATTTTACGAACAGAACGACTAATGCTACTGCGGAGGGAATAAATACAAAAATCAAATTAATTATGAGGCAAGGATATGGATTTAATAATTTTGATAATCTTAAATTAAGGTTGTTAGCAGCTTTTGATGATTAGAAAAACTTATCACACGATCAACAAGAGAGCCAATAAATAGTTTGCCAAGCTTTAAGAGTCTCTGTCCCAATCGGACGGGTTACACGGTTTCCTGTACCTGTTACGACGATACGAACCATGATCGGCATATTTTTTAAAGAAGCTTGTCGTAAACTTTGAGCAATGGGCTTATCTACTGAAAAGTGACTATCTTTGCCCCTTAATCTATAAATTTGGTCACCAACTTTGAGTTGTACACTCGATACAAGAATGGGATGAAAATGGATTTTACAAATAGGGACAAAAAGCAAAGTGACGCAAGAGCGGTGCATGACTGCTCCATAGGCGAAAAGCGTTTCAGGACTCCATATCGTCAAAATTCCAGGTTCCTTAATCGCATCAAAGTTCATCGCATCATTGTAGTCTCGATCAATTACTGCTAGATACCTGCTCTCATTTTGTGTTTTAACCCAAACAGGGGTTGACCAGGGCAAATCTTCTTCTTTTAACCAGATATCTTCGACTACTGTTGGGAAATCCTGAGTATTGGAATCATTTGGTGTTGATTCGTCTGCTAATACTTGGGGCATACTGAGCAAAGCAGCGAGTATCAGTCCACAAGAAAATAGGCGTTTAAGCATAAAGCTTTACCTCTCATTTTTCTTGTCAGCCTAGTTGATCCAGCTCTTGTCTAGTCATTAGCAGAGGTTCTTTGCTAAACAGTACTGAAGCAGACTAGGTTAGGAATAATTTAAATTTACTTGTTTCTATATCTTAAGTATATTCATCATTTTATTATGTGCCAATACTAAATTTATAATCTTAATCAAGTTAATCAAGATTTAAAGTTTGATGCTATTTGAACTTCCAAAGGATTCATGTCAGTATGATTGCAGATGTTGTAGAGTGTGTTAATAAATTTCGCACTCTTAACTTGCGATCGCGGGTCGGTTTCCTGATCGTCGGATGACTAGCGTAGTGGAAGCCTAGACGTTAACATCTCTCTTTTGAAGATCATCTGACTGTCAAAAATCGTTACGGCGATCGCCTTTTCCCCAGACCCTATCCAGGAAGGAACACTATAAAATCAATCCCGTCTAGATGGTCAGACGTTTAAACGGTTAACTGTTTATGATTTTAACAGTCACGGCTTTTAAGGGTGGAGTCGGAAAGACAACAACAGCCGTTCACCTAGCGGCCTATCTTAATCAGAAAGCTCCTACTATTTTGATCGATGGAGACTTAAATCGTTCGGCTATGCTTTGGGCTTCTCATGGAAAATTATCTTTTCCAGTGGTAGATGAGAGAGAAGGATTGAAAGCGTCCCGTCAGTATGATCACATTGTTATTGATACCCCCGCACGGCCAGAAGCGGAAGAAATTAAAAGTCTTTCAAGAGGTTGTGATTTATTACTATTACCGACAACGCCTGATGTTTTGGCAATGGGAGCTTTAAATGCTAACATCCAGACGCTTAGACAGCTAGACGTTCAAAACTTTAAGATTTTAATCACCATCGTTCCCCCGCGCCCTTCAACGGTGGGAGCAGAAGCTAAAGCCTATTTAAAAAAGATCGGGTTTACCTGTTTTGACGAATATGATCACTCGGTTGGCAGTTTATCCCAAGGCGGCCCTAGACGGGGTGATCGTTTCGGAAGTGAAGGGCGATCGCTATGCTGGGATTGCTTGGAATGATTACAAAGCAGTAGGGGGTGAAATCAATGGCTAAGGAAAAAAATCGGTTTGCGGGGTTTGAAGCTTTAAAGAGTGAACCAGTGGAAACTAAACCCATTGATCAGGGCAAAGTTGGCAAAAGTAAAGACTCGAATTATAAAAAGGTGACGCTGTATCTTACCAAAGAGCTTCACTTTAAACTGCGATCGCATTCTTTAGCGACAACAGAGGATATGTCGGATTTAGTGGAACAGGTGATGAACGATTACTTTAAGCAATTAGACGCTTAAACGTTTAGACGGCTGAGTTTCCAATCATTAAGATTATTATCTCTGTTGCGTTTATTTCGTTTACAGCGATAAACTATAAATTTAGTAACCCCAAGGTAGGTATCTATGGCGATCGCGATTGCTGATTTTCAAGAAACTGTCATCCCAACGGCGGCTGATGCAGAGTTGGCCCGTGAGTCTGGTCTTCAACTGTGTCATTTTTTGGGGAAACACCCCCTTAATAATGATTCTTCTCATTTGAGATTACGTTTACAGGCGGACAATGAACCTGAAGAGGTGATGACAATTCCTGTGTCAGCGTTTCGGTTGTTGGCGGATATTCTAGGCCAAATGGCGCGGGGTAATGCCGTAACTTTAATCCCTGTCAATGCAGAATTAACAACCCAGCAAGCGGCTGATATTTTGAATGTTTCCCGTCCGTTTTTAATCAAATTGATTGAAGATGGTCAAATTCCCTATCGAAAGGTAGGAACCCATCGTCGTATTCGATTTGAAGATTTAATGGTCTATAAACGGGATATTGACAACAAACGCCGCGATGTTTTAGCGGATTTAGTGAGTGAAGCCCAAGAATTAAATATGGGTTATTAATTTGAGTCAGTTTACGGCTTTATTTGATGCCTGTGTTTTGTATCCCGCGCCGTTACGCGATTTATTAATGGAGTTGGCTTTAACGGATCTTTTTCGGGCTAAATGGACAAATGAAATTCATGATGAATGGATTCGGAATTTATTAAAAAATAGACCTGATTTGACTCTAGAGCGTCTGCAAATTACTAGAGATAAAATGAATCTTCATATCCAAGATTCTCTAGTAGAGAATTATCAATCTCTTATTCCATCATTGACCTTATCTGATCAGAATGATCGTCATGTTTTGGCGGCGGCGATTTGTGCCAGGGCTGATGTAATTATTACCTTTAATTTATCAGATTTTCCGCCAGAATCCCTAGAAATATATGGTATCGAAGCTCAACATCCTGACGAATTTATTAATCATTTAATAGATTTGGCTTCTCCATTGGTTTATAAGGCTATTCAAGAAATACAGACAAGATTAAAAAATCCCCCTTACACGATTGATGAGTTACTGACGACCTATGAAAATTTAGGTTTAATTAAAACTGTTGCCGCTATAAGATTTTATATCTCTTAAACAGGTTCCCATTGGCTTAATTTGACGATCAATTGCGATTTAGTCAATGAACTATATCGAGGTAATTTCACCTGACTAGCCAGAGTCTTTAGTTGTCGAATAGTCATGCTTGCTAAATCAGTAACAGAAGGATTAGAGGCGATCGCCTGGGGAAGGGAGATAGGAGCGGGTTCAACGGCTTCAATTTCAGGAAAATATTCAATTTTTTCAACGGGTTCAACTTTGCAAGTTTTAGGGGAAAATGCGATCGCAACAATCAAAATATAGACAAGGGTTAAAACTAAGGTCTCTTGAAACATGGTTTTTCTCTCTCTGTAGGGTTCGGTTTAGTCGGTTAGGGTGTGAAGTGATTCCCTTGACTGGTATATAACCATTATATACATAGTTATATCATCTTGTCTATAATCAATGTATATAACTTGCTTATGACTTTTACTATAATTGCGTTATAACTCTTGTATATAATGCCGTCTATAATCAGGGGGAAGTTATCCCCCAATATTTTCTAGAGGCCGTATTTTTTCTGGCAACTAATAAACATCGTTGTCGCGATCGCCCGCCGATCTTCTGGGGTAATATTCTCCACCGAAATATCGATTTGTTTGAGACAGAAATTGAATAGATTCGCCATTTCTGTGACATAAGACGCAACCTGTTTTTTTGTTTCGTTATTCATACCCTGATAGGTGGGTTGATCGTCTGTTTTAGGGGTTGCGATCGCCTGGGGAATGTTCTCAACTAAATTGATTTTTCCTTTGTCGTCAACGATTAAAGTTAAGCGAGAATTTACCGCTAAACCAGTGAGTGTGGGATCATTCTCAGATCTCCAGATGGTTTGGGCATTCCCGTTTTCGTCAATGCAATCGGCTACGGTACGGTTTCCATATTTTGTTGTGACTTGACGGGCTGGTTTTGTGAGAGTAGCGGTTAAAAGCTTCATTTTTCTTATCTCCTGGGTGTTTTCTGTAGTGGTCTGAGGGGAAAGTTAATTCTCCTGATTAATTTAAAAATGGTTGGCAGATTCAACGGTTAAGTCGGTCATGGTATGAGAAACCACAAAATGAGTCCAACGCTTTTCCCAGTAGGCGTGACGGCGTTGCTGTAGGGTCAGGGGTTCATCGGAAGCCACTTGAATCTCAATCGTTTCCAGTGGCACATTCTCGAAGTCAACGGCCTTGGATTGAATGGTGATTAAGTTTAAGAAACGATGCGCGATCGCATTCGGACGGGTTAAAGTATTCATAGGTAGAAATTCCAAAGAAGGTTTTCACCTAAGAGAGAGTGAAGTTTAGCGGCTTGCTCTCTCTTTTAGTATATAATCATTATATACAGCGTTATATTATTCTGTCTATAATCAATGTATATAATCTGCTTATAATCCTTGCTGTAAATACGTTATAATTCTTGTATATAATTCTGTCTATAATGCGCTATATTATAGAGGTAGTTATATAAAGGTATCTATAATGGCAAGGCCAATAGAGAAAAAAGATTATCAGGACACTGATGAACGGGTTGCGACTTTTCGCATTAGTCACGGGAAGTTAACGGCTTTTCAGGATGTATGCGCGGCTAAGGGAACCAGTGTTTCTCAGGCTTTGATCGGTTTTATTGATACTGTGATTAGCGGCGGGGATATTCCCGAAAAAGGGAGTCATGTTTCCTTACCTGAAAATCTGGTTACTCAAGATGATGTTTCTCAGGCGATCGCCCAACTCCAAACTCAATTTCAAACCGAATTAGGACAGGTGAAATTATGGTTTCATGACACGGCCCCAACTTTTGAGGCGATTGAAGAACTCAAAACAGAACTCGAAACTAAATTCCAAAACGAATTAGGAGAATTTAAAAGTTTTGTTGCCGATACGGCCCCAACGATTGATGGGATGAATGCCGCGATCGCTCCTTTAAAGGAGGAGTTGAACCGTTTGAAGGCGTTGCGGTCTGAGTTTCAAGAGTTAAAGATGAAAATCGAGGATTTGAAGATTGTCCTAGATCCTGATGGAGACGGGCGTTTTTTGGCTTTGTTGGAGGAGTTTAAGGATCAGTTTTTGACTGGTCAGGAAATGCTTAAGGGGGTTTCTATCTCGGAGGATGACGCGGCTCCCATTGATTATTTTCCTGAAGTTGATGCTAGGTCAACGGGGGAAATGGCGATCGCTATTGATGATGAGCAGAATGAATCCCAGGTCGCGGGCAAGGAAGCTGAATCGAAGATAAGTGCTATTCAGGGGAATTTATTGGATGTAACGGAAACAGGTGATCTTAAAGTTTCAGGTGATAAGGATGAAAAAGGGGGTTTTAGTTGCTATACTGATTTAGAATCTTTAACGACCCGACAGCTTAGGCCAATGGCAACTCAGGCAAAGATCAAGGGTTCCCGTACTATGTCTAAACCCCAATTGATTGAGGCTCTTCAAGCGAAAGCTGAAAAAACTAAGCTGTCTGTTCAATAGGTTTATGGCTTGAATGGGGGTTTTTAAAGAAGCTGTAATCATTAATTCATAACTGTTTTAATTATGGCAAACATTAAGGTACTAGGCGGTGATATTCCATCGGGTAAATGGCTATTTCTTAATGGAATTATGATAAACGGCGGTGTTACTATTACTTTGCCTATAAGTGTTAAAACTGTTGAGTTACAAACAGAAGAAAAACTCAAAAAACTTTCAGGAAGTGCTGGATGGGGTTTTACTGGAGCTATTGTTGGAGGGTTAGCAGGCCCACTCGGAGCATTAGCAGGACTAGCTGGTGGTGTAATGGCTGGCGGAAATAAAACAGAGATATGCTTTTCTTGTGAACTAACTAACGGACAAAATTTCTTGCAATTGCTGATGCAAAAACATATCAGATAATATTGGGATATACCTTTAAGCCTACATCTACATATATTCAACCCGCACCACAACCTCTCTCTTCATCCGCTTTTTTTGGCTAAGGTATTGATTGAACAAGCCAAACAATTGGCAGGGTGGCGATTGTTTGTTACTAATGCACCTTCAACCCAGCTCACTCTACCACAAGCAATCACCTACTATCGGGATGAATGGCTCTTGGAACGAGGGTTTCACCGCTTTAAGCGCGGTCGCTTGCCCGCTCTGCCCCTCTATTTCCAGAACCAAGACCGCATTGCTGGCTTGATGTTCTTGCTGACCATTGCTTTGCGGGTGTTTACCTTAATTGAGTTTGTTGTCCGACAGGCACTACACAACACTCAACAATCTTTGGCTGGTCTCTATGATGGTAATCCCAAACGAGCCACTGCCCGTCCTTCAACAGAGCAACTTCTCAAGGCTTTTTCTCACCTCAGTCTTTATTTTCTGCCCAATGACCGTATTTTCGTTACACCACTTTCACCTCTTCAGCTACAGATCCTTTCACTCATGAAAATACCAGAGTCTCTCTATCAGCTACATCTCAGACCGCACAAGACTTAAATCCCTGACACCACTCGCAAATCAGCGAACGTACAGTAATTGGTTTACTCATTGTTGTTACTGTGATTCCCCTTTTCGTGAAGATAGACAATGATTCGATTACCCCTCACTCATGTGAATACCGCTATATTGTGAGGCATAACCTGCGGATATCAGATGGGTTCGCTATGCTTTTCATTCTGCTTTCGTACTTATAAGTAATTGTTTATCTCAAACTATTAACAAGTTGCTCGGATTTGACTAGAAAATCAGCAAAAAGAAGGGCTTCTTCTGGTGTGTTAATTTTATTTTCAATTTGGGCAATTTGGATTTCAGTTAATAATTTACCAATAAGTGGACTAGGTTTAATCTGTAAAGTTTGAATGAGATTGTTTCCTTTGATTAAAGGTTGAGGATGGCAACCTGATCGCGGGGATCGAGATACCGATTTAATAGGAAGTCAATTTTACTGGGGTCAAATTGATTCGCTAGGGCAAACAAAACTAGAATCGGAAAATATTTTCCGACTTCCAGAAAGAGAAAATATTGCGATCGCAAATTTAAGAGCAAATCAGGTTGGGCCAATAGGGTTAAAGATTTCAGAATGGCAATTACCGCACGGGATTCCTGACGAGAATATTTGAGATTTTCTAGTTCTAATTCGGCAATTTCTAATACAGAAGAGACCAGGTTTGCTAGTTTAGCAGTTTGTACACCTTTTTTATCTAATACTTGGCAAAAATGATCGTATTTTTCGGAGCTTAAAGTTGTTTTCAAGTCGGCGATCGCTTTATCTACTTGATGGGCTTGTTGAATTTTGGCTAAAGTTGTTTGTTTAAACCAGGGGTTTGAGTAATCCATCTTGCCATGCGGCGAGTAACCAGTCATTTCCTTGGGGATTCGCTAATAAATAACTTAACTCGGACTGTACTCGTTCTGCGGCGACCTGTCCCAATAGAGGGGATAATTCACCAATGGTTAATCGAGTCGGGGCATCAATGTTGAAGCGTAACTGAGCCGCTTGACGATAAGCTCTCAACAGCCGTAGGGGATCGTCGGCTAAATTTTCTGCCGCAATCATTTTTAAGAGTCCTTTTTCGAGATCTTTGACTCCGTTGAGGGGATCAATGAGGGTCTCTTGATGCAAATCGTAGGCGATCGCATTAATCGTAAAATCCCTTCGATGTAAATCTGTTTCTAGACAATCCCCTTCTTGTCGGGCAAAATCCACTGTCGCTTGGGGAAAAACGACTCTTGCAATGTGACGCGCTTTATCTAAAATGACAAATCCCGCTTGATATTGGCCTGATCGCCCGTGCTGTTTCAATAGCGGCTTCTGGTAACACAAAATCCCAATCTAAATACTCCCGTTTTCGCCCTAATAAAGCATCTCGTACTGCTCCACCAACGAGACAAGCTCCAGGGGGAAGTAAGGCTAAATCAAAGGGTAATTGACTACGCAGACTAGATAATTGGGTAAACAAAGACAACATAGATGATTAATAAAAATTCAATCGGGGACAGTCCCAAGATTTGAAGGTCTGGGTTAAAGTTAAAAAAAGGGATGCTTAATACTTTTAAACGCTGAGTGCCATGTGTATTTGTGTAAATTGCCACTACGTCGATCGCTGCTTTACCTATCATGCGGTCGAACATCAGCATCAACAACTCCATTTAACCGAATTTCCTGACTTTGATCCCACTGAACCTAGTATCAATGTCAATATCCGTCCCCAAAACGATTATATCGAAATGGAATGGGATGTGGTAGGTTGTGAGAGTTTTTTACAAGAGAACGGCAAATGGGCAAGGTTGCGCCCTGGTGAAGCGATTCCGACTTAGATTGATTCAGTTTTTCTAGTTGGCGATCGCCGTTTTATTTTTATGGGAGCGCGATCGCCTTAATAAATTTTCATTTTGTGTGGTAAGCGATATTATTGGATGTTTTTTCATTCTATCTTTCTCGGATGTTAGATATTCTTGCATTAAATCAATCTGAAAAAGAAGCGATTACTGACCAATTCCTCTTTGAAAGAAATCTTTAAGTTCTTTTCCCACTCCTTCTATCTCTCTTCCAATATCTACTAACGTAGTTTGATCCTTCAACTCATGAGAAGGCGTTGCAGAAACATGAGTAGATAATCGGCATTGTTTCACTCTTTTAATTAACAAATGAAATCTTTCTCCTTGTCCATCAATAAAATTTCCCCACCAAGTTCCTTGCCAAACAGGAAGAAAGGGTAAATATCCTTTAGGAGAAGTAGTTAGTGAAAATTTCAGATTATTATGATGATTTGGCCATTGAGCATTGAGATACCATCCTAAAGCCTGACCATATTTTTGCCAGTTTTTTGAATCTAAAATAAGATTAGAATTTGTTAATAAAAAACAATCATTAAAGACTTCAGCTTGGGCAAGAAACCCAAAGTGATTATTACTATAAATTTGCCAAAGCTCGTCAATTTTACTCAAAGCTTCATAAGGAAATTGCGTAATATCATCGGGCGTTAAGCAAATTGATTGATTAGCAACTTTTAACATTAATTTAGCAGTGACTTCATCAGCTTTTTGCCATTCTGCTCTAGATAAATAATCTTCAAGGGATTCTAACAACTGAAGATCTAAAGGATTAAATATTCTAGGCGGTAGACTTGAAGGTGGCTCAGAAATAGGTGGCTTCTCTCTCTTGCGAGTGCGTTGCCCATTATTAGTATTTTGTTCAGTTAATGACGTTGGTGAACCTATATCCGTCTTATGATTAATAGGTAGATGAGAATTAGAATCGGGAACTATCTCGGAATTTACTATTTCACAGGGAAGTGCTTGTAAATCAAAATCATAATAAATAGTTCCTTTTTGACTAACATCACGATTACCTCCAAACTCCTTAACCATTTTATCAAGAAATAATGTTGCTTCGTTTCCCGATAAATTAGCTTTTCCTGAAAGAGTCACTTTTTTTGCAAATTGTAAAGAATTGATTTTGCCAGCACTTGATTCGATAACTTCAAAAAAAAGCTTTCGGAGAGAATTTAATTTTTCCTGCTCTCGCTTACGTTTATCGGCCCAAAGTAAATAACCAGCAATACTAAAGGAAGAAACTCCAAGTGCTAGACTAGCAAAAACGGCATTTGTATCACTATTTTTTATATTGTTATCAAAAATAGTATTAACAGGAATTATTAAGCTAACCAATCCAAGTGTCAGTAAAAGGGCGATCGCTACTTTTTTAATCATTATCATTTTGTCTGAATTTAAAAAAATCAACAAAGTCCTTAAATTTTTATCCGAGATAATAGCTTGGGTTAAGAAATAGAATCCAACAGATTAAACAATAATGATGAATTTCTCCTGTTAGATTCTTTTTTCTTTTCTAAAATTTTTTTATCCACCATTATTCAATTTTTCTCAATTTTTTCAATTAGGTTAATTTGTTCGTTGATATCAGAGATGATTGTCAATTTACGATAGTCTTCATACGTTCAGACCTAACTAATATTTACAATTGTAATTA
>CAWEDJ010000079.1:0-47387 GCA_963807635.1 uncultured cyanobacterium | reverse complement strand
ATTATACAATGTGATTCCTGCTTTTGCTGTGTGATCGCCTGATTTTATAGATTATTTTACAGAAAAAAAACTAATATTTTTTATAAAACCTCTGCGATCGCCGTCTTCTTGTTGATTACACTTTAAAAATGCGATCGCGTTTCTTTATTTCAGGATTTGGATAACGCGATCGCTGACAAAATTTAAGCAATACATCGAAAAACAACCACAATCTTATTCCTTAAACCTAACTTGAGCTTATATTAAACTCTTGTCAATTTTACGAATAGCAACCACAGCAGGTTTAGGCGGATCATTAGGTTTAAGACTAGGCCAATTTGAACCGATAGGCACTTGACGGGTTTGCATGAACGGTTGACCATTAGTCGTTTGCATAGCAAATTCTCGTGTTTCACTCTTCATCTCTTGGCGCGTACCGTTAATTTCTCCTGGGTGTTGTACTGACAGAAATAACGTCTGTTGATCCTGCGAAAAAAATGGCCCCGTTGTTTCGCATTCCATCGGCCCAAATCCAAACAGAAAAGCCTTCCCTTGATCCACACCCGAAGTCGGGAGAAACCAAATTGAACTATTGCCAAATAAGCCGCGCAAATTAGATTGACTAACGGTTTTATTCGACTCATCTTTACGACTGGGAACCGCTTGATTATATTTATCGCTGGAAATATCTGTCACCATCCAAAGATTGCCCCCTCGGTCGATCGCCAAGTTATCAGGATTAGAAAAGCCGAAACCGCCATCGGCAGGCTCTCCACCAGTCGCCATCATAACCCATTTGAAATCCATCGCGTCAGGTTTATTACCGTCTTCATTTAATCGCATAATCCAGCCATATTCTAAAGCTTTACCGTCAGAACCTTTAAATATTCTTAGATCGGGGCTACCATCACTAGAACTAATCGAACCTGATGTAAAGGTAATAAACAAAGAACCATCGGTTGCAACTTTTGTATCTTCGGGACGGGCGGTACAGGTGGCTCCGACGGCATTCCCCGCATAGTGGGCATCTATCAGAATCGCTCCTTGTTTTTCAGCATCACTGCCAAGATAAAGATCCCCCAGGATTTTAAATTTAGACTTAAATTCAGCAATTTCTTCCGCTTTTGTTGCCTTAAAAATACCCCCTTCGGGACGTTGTGGTAGGGGCAACATTTTTCCTGCTAATACTTCAATAGAATGGGGATTAATCGGTGTAGAAGCTTTTAAAGGAATCCAATTCCCTGTCCCATCTTCATTAAATTTTGCGGCATAAAGCATCCCTGATTCTAATAGTTTAGAATTGCTTTTATCTTGGGGATCTTTAATCATTCCTTTGCTCACAAATTTATAAAGATGTCCACCTCGGCGATCGCAACCTGAATAAAATACGAGGTTTTTACCTGCTTCTGCTCGAATTCCCACCGCTTCATGGCGATAACGTCCTAACCAGGTGTGTTTAGTGCCGTAATCATTGGCATTTGCTGGATCGATTTCTACCATCCAGCCATATTTATTGCCCGCTAAACCGAAAACATTACCCAAACCATTTAACTCGCCTTCACTCTGGCTAAATTTCTTTTGACTAGGATCAAAGGACGTTCCATCGGCCATAACGGGTTCTGGGACAAAATTTTGAAAATTTTCTTCTGCGCTAAAGACCGTTCCCCAAGGCGTTGTTCCCCCTGCACAGTTGTTGAAAGTGCCAATAACGCGATCGCCCAAGGAGTCCGTATAACCCAAACCCTGCTTTTTCTGGAAAATCGCCACAGCAGGGCCCGTTGTCTTCAAATAACGACCATCTTCTAAACCAGAAATTCCCGTTACACGGCGATCGGCTTGAGAATTAGTCCGCTCCCATTTTCCATCTGCATTACGACGAATCGAAATTACTCCAATCCCCAGATCAATCAATGCTTCTTTAGTAATTAACTCAATTTTTGCTTTAAGCGGATCATTCGCGGGCAAGGCCCAGGCATCAATATCTTTTTTATCTAAGGCTTTGATGGCAGATATCACTTCAGTAATAGGTAAATATTTTTCAATCACTTTAGTATAGGCTTGTTCCCAGGGAATACTACTAATATATTCAAAATTAACGGTTAAATAGCCTTCATTTTTAGCGGTTTCAACCAGAGATAAATAATCATTATTGTAACCAAAACGGGAATCTCCAACCCTATCTCCCCAAGTTGCAATTACATCATAGACAAATCCTTCGGGCAGAACCAGATCGTCGATGACTGTAAAATTTTTGTAAAATTGGCTTTGTTTTGAAATAGCAATTCCATCTGTTTTTAAGGGCATCGTGCCTTTAATGGGTTTAAAACTGAGATTAGTGGAATTTGCCGCCAAAGCGGTATTACCAGTGTCAACTCCCCAAAAAGGCATGGAAAATCGACGATCGTGGGGAATTGAATCTAATAGAACTGCTCCACTAATACCGCCCAGAAACGTTAGGAAATCTCTCCGTTTGATTGTCATATTTTATCTAACTACTAATTTTTTAAAATTGTTTTGGAGATAGTTAACTCCTTCTCTAAACGTAGCAAGATTAGTTTAAGAAACGGTAAAACTCTGATTAAGACAAATTTTGACAGATTTATGGATTAAAGTCAATTCGTAAGCCGTTCAGCCAGCTATTTTAAAAATTAATTACCTTCTGCGATCAGGTCATTAAAATTCTTAAACGAAACAAAAGGTTACAATAGACCTTGAGTCTCCTAATTTTTTTTAACATCCAGTGGAAATATCGCCCCCCCTCAGTATTCAATTTGATCCCATCGACGAAGCCCTAGCCGCTATACAAGCAGGCCATTCCATCGTGGTAGTTGATGACGAAAATCGCGAAAATGAAGGGGATTTGATTTGTGCCGCCCAGTTTGCCACCCCAGACATGATTAATTTTATGGCCGTTGAAGCCAGGGGATTAATTTGCTTGGCCATGACAGGGGAACGGCTAGACCGCTTGGATTTACCCTTGATGGTCACGAAAAATACCGATAGCAATCAAACTGCTTTTACCGTCAGTATTGATGCCTCTCCCCGTTTGGGCGGGAAAACGGGCATTTCCGCCGAAGACCGCGCCCGCACTATTCAAATCGCCATTAATCCTAGCACCCATCCTGATGACTTGACTCGTCCTGGACATATTTTTCCCATCCGCGCCAAGGCAGGAGGTGTTTTAAAACGGGCTGGTCATACGGAAGCGGCGGTGGATCTCTCTCGATTAGCGGGTTTGTATCCTGCGGGAGTAATTTGTGAAATTCAAAATGCCGATGGCTCAATGGCTCGTTTGCCCCAATTATTTGAATATGCCCAAAAACACCAATTAAAACTGATTAGTATCGCCGATTTAATTAGTTATCGTCTCCAGCACGATCGCTTTGTGGTCAGAGAAACAGTCTGTGATTTTCCGAGTCAATATGGGGGCCTTTAAAATTTATGCCTATCGGAATTTATTAGACCAAACCGAACATATTGCCATTGTTAAAGGAAATTTAGCAGACTTTGCCGATCGCCCTGTCATGGTGAGGATGCACTCAGAATGTTTGACAGGGGATGCCCTGGGTTCCTTGCGGTGTGATTGCCAGATGCAGTTACAAGCAGCTCTGAAAATGTTGGACAATCATGGATTAGGGGTCGTGGTTTATTTACGACAGGAGGGACGGGGTATTGGTTTAGTCAATAAACTAAAAGCCTATTCCCTACAAGATATGGGCTTTGATACGGTGGAAGCCAATGAACGGTTAGGATTTCCCGCCGATCTACGGGATTACGGCATGGGAGCACAGATGTTGAATGATTTAGGAGTCAAAAAAATTCGACTGATCACCAATAATCCCCGTAAAATTGCGGGCTTAAAGGGTTACGGTTTGGAAGTAGTCGATAGGGTTCCTTTGTTAATTGAAGCCAATAATTATAATGCTGGTTATTTGACCACAAAAGCCGAAAAATTGGGGCATTTGTTATTGCAGACCTATTTGATCACGATCGCATTGATATGGCGACCTAAAATTTCCACTGTTACTGAACGATGTGAAAAGCTGGAAAAATTACGGTTTTTGATTCGTCCGAGTCAGCTTTTATTACAGGAAGAAGTTAGACCTGTGGCGATCGCTTTATTTGACCAATCCTCTCTCATTTTTCACTTAGGACTAGACCAGGGCAATGCCACTTCTCCCCATTGGTATCAAGAATCTGAGAATCCCTATTTGAAGGCGATCATCGGAATTTTAGAAACCCTAACAAGTTGGGAAGATCTAGAGCAATTAGAATTTTTAATCTCTGGCGGAGATGATCCCATGATGGGCTTGCAGGTCATCCTAGACCGAAAGAAGTTTACGTTTACTGATAAACCAGCCTTAATTTGTGATAATTTACAAACCCAAACCATTTATAGTTTTCATCGTTAAGATGATTACCATCTTGTAAGTAGCTAATGGAAATTAAATCTAAAATGTGGGATGGGCATCTTGCCCGTCAACCAAGCACAAGATTCACCCATTTTGTCAAAGATTATCTTGAAAATAAAGTTGATAAAGGGGACAACTGGGCCTTAGCTTCATCGCCTATTAAGGTGATTAATCCCATACTTTCTAAACGGTAAGCGATCGCGGGTTCTAACTTAACAGGAGTTGTTGTATTAACCACTAGTTTCATAGCCTCTATCAACCCAGAAGAAGACTGTAAATTATTCCAATAATGGCGCAAATGGGAAGCATAAATTCCTCCCTGGGTCGGAGCGTCTGTTAATAACTTTTCGGGAGAAATTTTAGCATCTTGTAGGGCATTTAATGCCAATCGAACGAGATAGGGATGCCCACCCACTAATTCAATTAAATTCGTGAGAAAGGACTGTAATGCTTGTGGATTGACTTCAGAAATTTGATAACTATTCGCTAAAATATTAACCTGCTCTAAAGTAAATCCAGGTAACTTTATTTGTCGTCCCACATTAAAAGGAGATTGATTGGCATCTAATTTAATATAAACTTCCGTAGAATTGGCAATAATTAATCTCTAGATTTTGCCAGACGGGAAGATTATTGGCTTCTTCGTGCCAATAACGTAACATGGGTAAAAAATCCTGGGCAATGTCTCCATAATCAAATACTCGGTCTAAATTATCTAACCCTAAAACTAAAGGCTGATTAATCTGCTCTAATAAGTGACTTTGAAAATAGGTTTTACAACTGACCAAACTACCAAATAGTTCTTCATCCCAATAATCATCTAGTTGGGGTTTTATTCCTAATTCTCGACTAATATTGGCACAAAACCAGCGTAAAAATTTATCTAAACTACTAAACATAGCCGATTCAGCCGTCTGTAAATTGAGATAAACTGTTTGATAATTGGACGCTTTAACTTGATTCAGAATTAATTTAATTAAAGCTGTTTTTCCTGTTTTTTCGGGAGCTTTAATGCGAATTAATGATCCTGATTTGACAATCTCTTGCAAACAGTCTGTTTCAATTGGTGGACGAGGAATATAAAGACTTTGATCTGCCTGGGTTGCACTCGTTTTAAATTGCGGTAAAACAGGTGAACTATCGGCGATCGCGTTCTGCCAATCGGGATATTTAATATCCTTAAACCATTCTCGCAAAATTTGAAATTTACCAGGCCCCTTACTAGAAGGATCGAGTTCAGGACAGCCATTGGGTTTATCTTTAGCAAAATAACTATAAATTTGAGTCATTTGCTTTTTATAGGTTTCATGACTCGCGGCTTCGGCTAATTCCCAGATTTCTAAATCCGATTTACGCCAATTCTCGTAGGCAAAGCGAACCAAGAAAACTTCCTTGAGTTTGCCATGTAAATCATAATCATGAATAATTTCTTGGAGAAATTCATCCCAGCCTGATGGTTTCATTTAACCTCTGTTATATTTACCAATATGAAAAGTCTTGATTAAACTGATTTAATGATAACAATTTAATTTGTGGATTATTTTGAATAGAGTCTCGGATTAATTGAGTATTGTAGCCCCAATCTGCTAAAAATAGTCCTATCTTCTTTAAATTAGGTTGATCAGCGACAAGTTGTAAGGTTTTTAATAAATCTTCGACAAACCACAGTTGTTCAGGATTTAATTGATTTTGATCTAGAATTTGACGGAGGGTTTGATGTTTAGGTTGCTTCACTTCTTTTCCGAAAATATGTCGGGGATTAATAAAAACTCCTTGTTCTGCTAATAATGTTTGAGTAAAGCGACTTTCTTTGGTACTGATAATATAGAGTTTAGTTGAAGAATTAAGGATTTGTTGAAGTCGTTCGATTACCCCTGGATAAAAGTGATGCAATCCTAACCAACTTTCTAGATCCTTCGTAATCCATTCATCTCTAACTTTGTCAAAATTTTGGATGATTAAGGACTTATCAAGCTGATCGGATTCTAACAAATTTTTTAAAATTTCTGGCCAACTATGAAGAATTTTTTCATCAGGAATTTCTAAGACTAAAGCTCTTAATAAAATGGGCATTTCCCAGCCAGTTTCAATCACGGGTCTCAGGCGATAAAATTGATCGGCAAACTGCTCTAGACGATCGCGATCGCCAACTTTCCAGAGAGTTTCGTAGGTGCATTTTGTTGTTTGAAAATATTCCAGAATTCCATCACAAATAACGCCATCAAAATCTAGGGCTAAAATCTGAGGGACGGCCTGAATCATGGAAAACCTCTGTAAAGATCAATTTTATTTTATATCACATTATATTTTATAAAAAAACTCGACGAAAATATTCACGGTATAGATGACATCTCGGAATCACTTGATTATTCTGTTGCTGGACTAATCCCATACTATGTAACTTATAAATCTGTATAGAATCGAGGGTAACGGGTTCAGGCGAAAGGACGACTTTATTAAATCCTTCGGCTAGTAAGGGAGCTTGTTTTAAAGTTTGTAATTGCTGGTAAAGATGGGCTTTATAAATCCCTGTTTCAGTTGCTGCTTCTGATAAAACTTGCTCTAAGCTTAATCTGCCTGTTGCGATCGCGTAGAGAGCCAGAGAAATCAGATAGGGATGACCACCGACCATTGCCATTAATTTTTCGATCTGGGACTGCTGCCAATCCAGATGATAAATATTCGTTAAATCAAAAATTTGTTGAATATTAAATTCTAGTAATTCAATGGGAACCCCCGCATTAAAGGGAGATTGGTTGATATCTAAAGGAATATAGGATTCAGTGGAATGGGCGAGAACAAGTCTTAATTGTCGCCAACGATGGATTGTTTTACCTTTTTCGTGCCAGCTTCTCAACATTCCCAGGACATCTTCGACCACTGCGCTATAGGCAAAAAGACGATCAACGCTATCTAATGCCAAAACTAAGGGGCAATCAATTTCAGCTAACAAATATTCTTCAAAATACACCGTACAGTTATCATTACTACCTAAAATTTCCGTGTCCCAATAATCCTTTAAACAATTTTCTAATTCTAGTTGTCGCCCAACGATTACGCAGAGCCATCGTAGGAATTTATCTAAATTACTAATGATACTTCTTTCAACACTTTTTAGATCGATATAAACTGTTTTGTATTGATTAACTTTACCGTGAGCCAAAATTCTGGTGATTAATGAGGTTTTTCCCATTTGTTTGGGAGCTTTAATCCGTAACAATGCCCCCGATCGCGTGACCATATCATAACAAAGCTGGTCTACGCCTTCTCGCTCTAAGTAGAGGGGAGAGTCTAGGGGAACGGAGCCTTCGGGAAAGGGCGGGGTAAAGGTAGTTGGGTTGGGACTAGACGTTTCAGAGGTATGGCTAGAACTCGTATTTGAAGTTGCGATCGTTGAATGAATAACAGAACTAAACGATAATTGTCGTTGAGCGGCTCTTTTGAGAGCATTTTTAAAATTTTTCTTCGTGAGTGTTTCTCCCAGGGCATCGGATAGCTTTTGCCACAAAGTCGGGCCCACATCTCCTCTCAAATAACTCACCGCCAAAAAATGTACCCCTGCCATCGCTTCATAGGTCAATCCCTCCCAAGAACTCTGCAAAACCAATATTTCAATATCTTTGAGGTGTTCCCCCGTATGGGCAAAAATAATGCGATCTGCGGCTTGTTTAATCTGTTCCCAACTCAATTCTGATTCTTCATTCATAGCAATTATTAACAATACGGAAAATTTATTTCCAGTTCCATTCTTCCTCTTGAAGGTTAAAGCATTTTAATGCAAACATTCTTAAACCCTAATCATGGCTACATTGAAGAATACCTTTAGAGATTATAGATGAACTCCCCCCGTTATGTTAATCTAGTCTGCTTCGATCCGCTTTATTCTGAAAAAAAGTAACATTCCATCAAAAAGAATATTGTTTTCTCCTTTTTGCGCCATAAAGCTCTAGAATAAAGGGCAGTCATTTGTCATCCTATAAAAATTACTTGTCTGTGAATGAGTCTTCTCCATAGGGACAAATAATAAACAAATGCGATCGCAATTTTTCCTTGACTGGAAGAAGCACAATTTTTTTTCAATTAAGTTACTTTGTTGGGGATGTTCAAACAAACTTTAGGGTTCATCATTCTAGGATTAATTCTTCTCAATCCGACCAGGGCATTGGCTCAAACTCAGGCTCCGTCTCTCTCTCCTGGTAGGATTTTGGTTCCCAGGACACCATCTCAACCTTTGCCACTGCCCGAAAATGCCCCCATCCCATCCCTCGATTTATTGACTCCTCAACCGATTGCTCCTAGCAATTTACCCAAGATTCCAGGGGAAATATTCGTTAAAGAATTTACCTTTACGGGAAATACCGCTTTTAACCAAGAAGAACTCCAAAAAGCAACGGAGAGTTTTGTTAATCGACCGATTACCTTTGCCGAATTATTACAAGCCGAAGCCGCCGTTACCAAGCTTTATACCGACGCGGGCTATATCAACTCTGGAGCCATTATTCCTGCTAATCAAACCCTTTCTCCCAAAGGAGCCGTTGTCACCATCCAAATTATTGAAGGCAGTTTAGAAGCTATCAACGTCAAGGTTGACGGTAAATTAGACCCCGAATATGTCCGCAGTCGTTTAGCGATCGCCACCGATAAACCCTTTAACCAAAAGCAATTACTCCAGGCATTGCAACTCTTACAGCTTAATCCCCTGATTAAATCAATTTCGGCGGAAATATCGGCGGGTTCCGTCCCCGAATCCAGTCTCCTCTCCGTCAATGTCCAGGAAGCAGAGACCTTTGATTTGGATCTTTTTGTTGATAATGGCAAAGTTAGAAGCATTGGGAGCGTTGAAAGAGGATTGCGGATAAGTGAGGGGAATTTATTGGGGATCGGTGACGCAATTAGCTTGGAATACGCCAATAGTGACGGTAGTAACTCCCTCTATGGAACCTATACCCTGCCCATCAATCCCCAAAACGGAACCCTCAAACTCTCAGGACAATGGAACGCGACTAATGTAATTGAAGCCCCCTTTGATCAATTGGATATTACGGGAGATTCCCTCTATCTAGATTTCACCTACCGTCAGCCCGTCCTCCAAAATCCGTCTCAAGAATTAGCCCTGGGCCTAACAGGTTCCTATTCCGCCAGTCAAACCACCCTATTGGGAGTTGATTTTCCCCTATCCCCAGGAGCCAATGATCAGGGACAAACCAAGATTTCTGCTCTCCGATTTTTTCAGGAATGGACGCAACGGGGCGCGGAGGACGTTCTGGCTCTCCGTTCCCAATTTAGTTTGGGGTTAGGTCTTTTAGATGCAACGACCAATGAGAATCCCCCCGATGGTCGCTTTTTTGAATGGCGCAGTCAAGGTCAGTATGTCCGTTTACTCGCGCCTGATACGTTGTTTGTCTTTCGGTCTGCTGTGCAGTTATCTACCGATCCCCTAGTTCCCCTAGAGCAATTGACCCTGGGCGGATTAAATAGTGTGCGGGGTTATCGTCAGGACTTTTTTTTAACGGATAATGGAATTTTTGCCTCAGCCGAGGTTCGTCTGCCCATTTTGCGGGTTAATGAAATAGAAGGACTGTTACAAATCGTCCCTTTTATCGATTACGGCACGGGCTGGAATGACCAAGACAATCCCATCCCCACGCCCAGCCCCAATACTCTGGTGAGTTTGGGCTTAGGATTAATCTGGCAAATGGGCGATCGCTTTAATGCCCGCTTAGATTGGGGACTCCCCTTGACTGAATTTAAAATTCAGGGAAATACCCTTTCCCAGCAAAGTCTTTATTTTTCGGTCAATTACAAACTTTTTTAAAAAAATAATCTGGAAATATTAAGCAATATTAAATGGCTCCTAAATATACCAATAAAGCGAGAATAATCATTTAGTATTTTAAAATAAACAGCTTTTAAAGTTTCTCGAATACTGTGCTGGTTTTCCTCTTGCCCCCCAACCCTACAGGATATCAATAATGGACAAAGACGCTCACAAATATCGCATGGTATGCACCCTCTCCTTTGGTGATATCTACGGACAGATCATTATTTGGTTGATCGTTATTTTTATTTCCCTCGCAACCACCCTGGCCCTCTGGAGCAGTACCCGACAAATTTACGCCTTTGCAACGGTTGCCCTGGTGTTGGTGCTAACCCTTCCTTTTCTGTTGTTTGCCTTCGTGACAACGCTTTTCAATCATCTTGAATTTTTGCCCGTTGATGAAGGACAAACTCAAGCAAGTCTACGGGCTAGTCGCAAGCCTGCGGAAGTCGGTAACTAAAGATTTAAGAGAAATTGAATCGCTTCAGGTCTCCATTTTGCTAAAGCAAGTGGAGATTTTATTTTTTTTTGATAAATCCAGAGGATCGCCCTCCGCCGCACTTTGCTTTTTTACAAAAGACTTAAAAATCACTCTCCAGAATGCCGAAAATTCCTATTTAAAATCATAGAATAAGGTTTTTTTTATGATAATTCTCTCTAATTGATTCGGGATTCTTAATGGTAACTTCGGATACCCCCCATCCTGACGAACTGTTTTATCTTGTTACCTGATGTGCGATCGCAGATTTCGTTAAGATACAACAACAAAAACTTTTTCAAAAGCGTGTAGACAAGAAAATAACACCTATTTATCCTTAAGTCGTTTAGAATCAAAAATAATCAATTTTCATAAAATTTCATAAAAGACAGTTTATCAGGTTATTAATAATATTTAAGGTGAATTGACATCAAATCCTATGATAATTCAAGAAAAAGCCGTTAACAATCAAAACAAAACGGAAGGAACCCCCTACCGAATTCTGCAAACTTTGATCGATAAGCAAGCATCTGGCAGACTCGTCGTTCAAAATCCCCTCGATCCTTCTATTCATTGGCGTATTTATTTGGGTAATGGCAGAATTCATTACGCCAGTAGTTCGATGGGATACGCGGAAAGATTGAATTACTTGTTCGGTCGTTATTTACCTAACCACAAATCTACCTTACCACCAGAAATTAATGATGATTATCAATACCTTTGTGAGTTATGGCAAAAAAATAATTTTTCCTTTCAAGAAATTCGAGCGATTCTAGCTAAATTCACCCAGGAAGCTTTGATTGAAATTCTATCCCAAAATAAAGCTTTTTGTTATTTTGAACATACCGTTGGGTTAGAAAATTTATTACTCTACCTGAATCTAAAAAAATTGATGCTACCCGTTGAAAGCAAAGTTAGATGCTGGTGGCAACTCAGAAAATTAATTGCTTCTCCCTTCCAGCGTCCTTTAGTCACGAACCGCTCCCAATTAATCGATTTAATCGATGGACAACTAGGACAATTTAATCCCAAGTTAAAGAATTTAAACCATTTTTTAGATGATCAGTCCTGTTTGTATGATCTCGCCAATAAAATGGATCTCAGTACCCTCAGTTTGGGAACGCTCCTCAATCCGATGATCCAGTCAGGCGCGATCGCAATGGGTTCCTATATTTTGCCGACTAATGATCATCGTCCGATTGTGGCCTGCATTGATGATAGTGCTTCTATTCAACGGGTGGTGAAATTCACCCTAGAGTCGGAAGGCTATCGAGTGATTAGTATTAAGGAATCCCTCAAGGCCCTCACTGCCCTCTTAAATCCTAAGCCTGATTTGATTTTAATGGATATTAATATGCCTGATATTGATGGCTATCAACTTTGTGGTCTATGTCGTAAATCCTCAAGCCTCAAGGATATTCCCATTGTGATGCTGACAGGAAGAGATGGCATTTTAGATCGGGTTAAAGCGAAAATGTTGGGGTCGGTCGGCTATGTTTCTAAACCCTTTCTTCCCCAAGATTTAGTCAAAGTGGTCAATTCCTATTTATCAGTGGAAGCGTAGGGCTTGCACTCAGAAATAATTCTCACGTTTACTGAGGGGATCACTGAATAATGATTCGACAGTCAGCCAAAATTATTCACCCTTTTCTGATTGAAATAGACGATAAATAAAAGTATTGCCGTCAACTTGAGCCAAAATATTATCGATTACCGTACTGGCTCCCCAAGGCCCCCAACTACAACCATTCGCTAAATATTCTTTAGCCGCTTTTCCCACAATATAGGTGCTGTAGCCCGCCACGCCTCCCTGTAAAAAAGCGGTACTCGCATAGGTCGTTAATGCCCCTGGACTTTCAAACACCGCCGCCGTTTTGCCAAAACCCAGGATTAGACTACTGCCCAATTCACTGAGCAATAAGCCCCCCGAAGAGAAGAGAATTTTTTGCCAGAGTTTACCCGCTTCAAAACTCGTAATGGGAAGTCCGTATAACCGTGCGAGGGAACGAATTAAAAATAAATCTGCGACAAGTCCCCCCGCAATATCCAAGACGGCAATGGGATTCATGGCGATCGCGAGAGCTTTGTACTGGGCGTATTTCCAGATGATAGAATCGGCTTCTTCTTGACGAATGGTAACGGTTTTTTGGGAAATATTTTCTTGAGCTTTTTTTGCTTGAAAAAGCGCATTAATCGCGAGGAGAGAACGCCCTTCTTGATTGAGAATTGTCAGAATTTTTTGTTTTAATGCTTCGATTTGGGGCGGCGGAGTTTCCCATTGATTCTCAGGAGGGCGATCGCTGAATTCGATCCGCACGGCGATCGGTTGGGGTTCGGCGGCCACACAAATAATATCATCGGCCGATAAAATGGGCAGTTTGCGGGTATTTTTGCCTAATTGTTGCAATTGTTGGTAAATCGTTTCTCGGTCTTGTTCGGGATATAAATCAATTTTATTAAACACTAAAATCAAGGGTTTATGGCTTTGTTTCAGTTCCCAGAGTGCATCGTATTCAGTACGGGTAATATCTCCTGCCACAATGAAAAGAATTAAATCGGCTTGACCTGCGACTTCTTTGGCCATATTAGCCCGCGCTTCCCCCGCAATTTCATCTAAACCAGGGGTATCAATCAGTTCAATTTGTACCTTCTCATTGGCTGTCCAACGAATCGATTTGGGCCATTGGGTTACGCCATGTAGAGGGCCAGTTTCCAAGACTTTTTGACCTAGTAGCGCATTGACGACCGCCGATTTTCCCCGACTGACTAACCCAAACGTGGCAATTTTAATAACCTGTTGCTCGATTTTTTCGAGAGCCGCCTTGAGATTTTGGATATCTTGACGCACGGCCGCCTGTAATTGAACATTGGGGGGATAGTTCCAATGGCGACGGACACTCGCATACCAGTTCACGGCTTGCTGAATGCTGGTCTGAGCTTGTTTGAGATGGGTTTCTTGAGGGGAAGGGGATTGAGTCAAGGGAGCCTAAAAAACGCGATTAAGGGGGATTTGGGTTAATAATTAACACTCAATAGTTAAGGATCAACACCTCACCATTGTAGGCGCAAACCTCTAATATATTAAGAGTCCCTCGTTAGGGATAACAAAATTCAATTGGTCTGGATTTTATGGATTTATTGCGATCGCTCCCCATCGGACTCTATTTAGAAAAACCAATTACTTGGTTACATCGACTAGATCCCAGGGTAAAGTTCGCTTGGTTGATGACATTTTTGGTGGCTCCCTTGTTGGCCAATCCCGTCTGGCGTTTGGGACTCGCAGGATTATTATTCCTACTAACCCTTTCGGCATCTATTCCCCTACGGGTTTGGCGGCAACAGATGGGTTGGTTATTTACCCTTTGCCTGTTCGTTTTGATTATTACCGCCATTACCCCCGATGGTTTAAGCGTCACATCCCAGCCTCGTCTTCCCGATTTGGAGCTAAATCTACCCCAACCGACCGATTATAATTACGTTTTATTAGATAAAGGCAGACTCTTTATCACTCGTCGATCGCTAGAATTAGGGATTCGAGTCAGTACCCTCATTTTTACCCTAATTTATAGTACCAATCTTTATTTATTGACCACTGCTCCCGAAGAAATTACAGCAGGATTGGAAGATTTATTATCTCCCCTGCGTCGTTTTAAATTACCCATTACGGAAATTACTCTAACCCTGACGTTATCCCTCCGTTTTATGCCTTTGGTATTAGAAGAAATTCAAAATCTGGCTCGCTCAATCCGCACCAGGGCGATTAATTGGAAAAAATTAGGTCTTAAGAAAAGTTTTCAGATTTGGCTGATTGTCATTGAACGATTATTAGAAAATTTATTACTGCGAGCCGAACAAATGGCGATCGCGATGGAAGTCAGGGGATTTACTACCCCCGATCAGCACCGAGTCGAATGGCATCAATTGCGGCTCTTAAATTGGGATTGGTTGGCTTTATTTGCCCTAATTCCTTTTTGGATTGCACGAGTCATGGTGGGAGGAATGTCTTCCTAACTTTATGCCCTTGATTATTTTTCCCGCGATCGCCCTTCATACGATAATTTTAGTTGCTCAAGTTCCTATTCAAGAGTCATCGTTTGAAATACTCAAAAAACAATTAGAACAGTCTAAATTTCAAGTTATTTTGGATTTACCACCCCAGAGAGGAGCCTACGGTTTACTCAAGTCCGACAGCAAAAAAATATGGATTAATCCAGTCGTTTTTGAATTAGGCATTGCCGAGCAAACCCTCATCCACGAAGCCGTTCATGCTGCCCAGGTTTGTAAAGGAAAAGGAAAATTCGCCTTATTAGGCTTAGACATTGATCCACTCATTTATGCTCAACCATTTTTTATGCACTATGGAGATACTGACCGCAAGGAACTAGAGAGAGAAGCCTATGCAGTTCAAACCCAACCTAATCGGGTTGAGTTGATTTCCTCTCTACTAAAAAAGTATTGTCATTAAAACCTAATTGCAATCATTTCAATCATTGCAATCTATCGATGGTAGTCCCCGCCCCATCTAATGTGATTTAGGATACCCTCGATTATCGAAGGTCATTGTATCTTATCTATTTGTATAGAGAAAAATGGAGAAAAACCTCTGATACAATTTTTTCGGTAAAGTTATTAGAATCATTTGGGATCATTACTGATTAATCTCTCTGAAGACCCATCGCCTGGAGATGAGTTGGACAAACCCTAACAAAACAACCTATAGTTTATGCAATAAAATAGATCTCAGAGGAATTTTCAGTGAATGCTATGACGCTTCCCAATCGTAATGCCATCAATCAGAAACAATCAGAAGGAACCCCCTACCGAGTTCTGCAAAGTTTGGTTGAGAGACAAGCGTCGGGCAAACTCGTTATTCAAAATCCCCTCGATCCATCGATCCATTGGCGCGTTTACCTAGGAAATGGTCGCATTCATTATGCAGGCAGTGGTATCGGCTCTGCCGAGCGATTAAACTATTTAGTCGGTCGGTATTTACCCAATCGGAAATCCACCTTGCCTCCCGAAATTACTGATGATTACCAATATCTTTGTAATTTATGGCAAACGGGTGAATTCTCATTCCAGGAAGTTCGGGCAGTTCTGGCTAAATTTGCCCAAGAAGCCCTCATCGAAATCGTATCCCAGAATAAAGCCTTTTGCTATTTTGAAAATACCGTAGGACTGGAGCATTTATTACTGTATTTAAACCTCAAAAAAATAATGCTTCCCGTTGAGGATAAGGTTCGCCTGTGGTGGCAACTTAGGAGCCAAATTACCTCTCTTTTTCAGCGTCCTCTCATTATAAATCGCACCAGACTGATGGAGTTAATTCAGCTTGAATTGGGTGAAAAAAATCCTTCTTTCAGAAATTTACCCCACTTTTTAGATGATCAGGTCTGTTTGTATGAACTCGCTAGCCAAATGGAGATGTCTACCCTCAAATTGGCAATTCTTCTCAATCCCCTGATCCAAGAAGGGGCGATCGCAATGGGTTCCTATATTTTACCAACGAAGGATAATCGACCCATTGTTGCCTGTATTGATGACAGTCCTTCCATTCAACGGGTGGTCAAATTTACCCTAGAGTCTAGCGGCTATCAAGTCATCAGTATTAAAGAATCCTTAAAAGCTCTAACTTCCCTTTTAAATCCCAAGCCTGATCTAATCTTAATGGATATTAATATGCCTGACATTGATGGTTACCAACTTTGTAGCTTATGTCGTAAATCTTCTGCTCTTAGGGATATTCCCATTGTCATGTTGACTGGAAGGGACGGAATATTAGACAGAGTTAAGGCTAAAATGGTAGGGTCTGTTGGGTACATTTCTAAGCCTTTTCTTCCTCAAGAATTGGTAAAAACAGTCAATGCCTATTTACCCATTAAGAATACTAGGAGCAATTAAACTAATGAAAACCATTTTGATCGTCGAAGATTCTAAGTCAGAACAACTCTTGATGTCGGGACTCCTTAAAACCTTGGGAGCGGAAGTTTTTACGGTGGATAATGGGGAAGAAGCCCTATCTTGGCTTGCGAAAAATGAACAACCTAATCTGATTTTTTTAGATATTGTGATGCCTGAAATGAGTGGCTTTGATGTTTGTCGAAAAATTCGGACAGAATTATTAATAGAAAAGGTTCCCATCATTTTTTGTTCAGAAAAAAGTCAAGAATACGACAAATTTTGGGCATTACGTCAGGGAGGAAATGCCTATTTAACTAAACCCTACAGTCCCAGTGACCTAGTTAAAGCGGCGAAGGATTATTTATAGAATGCTCCCTTTATTGAAGCTTTAACTTCAGGCAAAAATAGTTGTTTAAACTGACCCGCGATGATCATTGATTACTTTAAAGTCGAATTAGCTCAATCCCAACCCTTGGCGATCGCCTTAGACAAGACGGCCGAAGTCTTAACCTTGCAAAGTTCAGAGATTTGTCCTGTTCCAGGGGTCAAACCCGAATTACTGGGAGTGAGTAATCAACGGGGTAAATTGCTCTGGTTTGTGGATCTGCGTGCGATCTTGCAAATGACTTCCCCTAGTTCCCCCTTCTCGCGACGGGAAAAGGTAACGGCGATCGTTCTCAGTTCGGAAAATCTCAAGGTTGCGGGGGTTGTTGCGAACTTCAAGGGAATCATTGATCTCGACTCCAAGGATTTTCAGCCCCATCCCCACCCCTGTCTTTTCCCAGACCACATTTGAGGAATTACCCTGGGCATTTTAGATGTGGATAGGGTTTTTCAAACCTTGCAATTCATGGATACTGCCAAAACCCTAACAACTGTCAATTAAATTTCTTCTTAACTCCTATGAATGCTACTCAGATTCCCTTTCCCGAACACTCTTTTCCCCAGGATATCCTGGATCTGCAAGCCCAAGTTGAAAAAAATCCGACAGATCTAGTCGCGAAAATCACCCTGGCTAGCGCCTTAGAAGAAGCGGGTTTTTTACCAAAAGCTGCCGCCGTCTATCGAGAAATCATTGAATTGGATACGGACGGGGTTTTTAAAGGCAGTGCGGAAAAGGCCTTAGAAGGCATTGAAGGCAAATTACAAACCCCCGTTACAGCCCAGCCCGTCAGACGTTCCTATCGCCAGGGTCGCATTGATAGTAGCTCTCAAACGGGCTTATCGGGCGCAGAAGAGGTACTTTTGACCAATTCTCTGACGAAAGATTCAACTGCGCCGAATTTTTCCCAGAGTCTCGCCGATCTCCCGATCGCATCCAAACAATTTATTGCTTTCTTGACCTGTAGTGCCTTGGCGGTAATTGGGGTTGTGGGAGCGGGGATGGGGGTTTCTCTGCAGGCAGGACGTTCCCAACTGCGGAATCAGGCGATCGCGGAATTAGCCGTCACCGAAATCAACTACAACATTAAAATTAATCAAATGGGATTCGGTTTTCGGGGTCAATCGGATAACGCAACGATTATTGCCGCCACCCAAGCCCATAGCCAGGGACGAACATTATCCCCCGAACTCAAACAACAAGTTAGACAAATTCTGCAAAACGAAATTAATTCCCGCAAAATTGAATACGCCACCTTAGTAGGAAAGGACAAAACAATTATTGTCAATGCTAATGCGGATCGATCGGGACAGGCTTTTGACCCTGATAATTTAGTCCAATCCGTTCTGGATAACCCCCGACAAATTAAAGTTAGTAGCATTGTGAGCAAGGAAGAATTATCTCAAGAAGCTCCTCCCTCTTTATCACAGATAACGGGTGAACAAGCTCTGATTCGTTATACCGCAACCCCTGTGGAAGATCCCTTCAGCAAAGAGGTCATTGGAGTCCTAATCTCTGGAGATGTCGTTAATGGTAAAAACCCCATCGTCAAGGAAACGGTCAACACCTTCGGCGGTGGTTACGGGGCAGTGTATTTCTCTAAACCCGATAGTACGTTTGGTTTGGCGGCTTCCATGCTGGGTCTAGAGGATAAGTCTAGTGGGAAGAACAATAGTCTCAAACTGAAACCAGACATTCCCTTCATCGATCAAGCACTTCTGGCACAGGCCCAAAAAGGTGTAGGAAGAAAATTAACCACTAGAGCCAAAATTGATAATCAATGGATGACGATCGCTGTCTCCAGCATTCCCAATTCAGAAGGAAAACCCATTGTTTTTTTGGTTCGGGGAACGTCTGAAAAGAATCTAGACGAACTGTTACGAGAAACCTTTTTATTACAGATAGGCATTGGTTCCTTGGCTCTGATTATTACGGGCTTAGTGGCTCGCTGGTTAGGAAAAACCCTCACTAAACCCATCCAACAACTTCAGGAATCGGCTCAAAAATTTGGTCAAGGGAATATGGAAGCCCGTGCCGCAGTCCTCTCAAAGGATGAAGTGGGACAATTGGCAATGACCTTTAATGATATGGCCGATTGCATCTTTGCGTCTAGTCAATCAATGGCAAAAACCATTCAAGAACGTCAACAGGAGTCAGAATTACAGCGAAAACAGAAAGAAGAATTGGAAGAGGGAGTCATTCGTCTGCTTTTGGGGATTGAAGAAGCTTCTAAAGGAGATTTAACCGTTAAAGAACGGGTAGAAACGGGGGCAGTCGGAGCGATTACGGATGCGTTTAATACCACCATTAGCAGTCTGCGCGGTCTGGTGAACCAGGTATTGGAAGCTTCCCAACAGGTGAACCAAAAAGCCCAAGAGAATACGGAATCGGTTCTAACCCTTTCCCAAAAGGCCCTGATGCAGACCAAATCCATTGATCTAGCAACCCAATCGGTGGCCCAGATCGCTCAATCCATTGAATCCGTTTCTAATACGGCTCAAGATGCGGCGGCGATCGCCCGTCAAGGAAATGAAGCGGCGAAAGAAGGTCAAGCAACAATGGATCAGACCGTGAATAGTATTTATAAAATTCGGGGAGGGGTGGCAGAAATTTCTAAAAAATCGAAACGATTGGCGGAATCTTCCCAGGAAATTTCCAAAATTGTTAATATCATCTCCAGTATTTCCGAAAAAACCAACCTACTGGCCTTTAATGCCTCCATTGAAGCGGCAAGAGCAGGGGAAAACGGCCAAGGATTCAGGATCGTTGCCGATGAGGTCAGACGGTTGGCGGAAATGGTGAATGTGTCTGCTCAGGAAATTGAACAAGTTATTTTGGATATTCAGTCAGAAACAGCAGAAATGACTCGAATGATGGAAGAAAGTACCTCGGAAGTGGTAACAGGAACCCAACTCGTCCAAAAAACCAAAGAAACCCTGCAAAATCTCGCGACTATTAGCCAGGAAATAGACACCTTGTTAGCCTCTATTTCTACCAGTACGGCCTTTAACGCTTAACGTCGGTGAATGTAACGGAAGCGATGCAAGAGGTAGCCGAAGTTGCTAAGGAAACCTCCGCCAGTTCCCAGTCAGTGACAGACTCCCTCAACTCCCTCAGTGCGATCGCCCTTGAATTACAAGATTCCGCCTCTCGCTTTAAGGTCAATTAACCGTCAATTCATTATCAGTAATTGAAATGCTAGATGCCGCAACGTTAGAAGCCATTACCCAGGAAGCCCGACAGGCCTTTTTAGAGGAAGATGCCCCAGAATGTTTGAATCTTCTGATAGAAGGTTTGCCCAAACTTGAACTTGCCTTGCAAACCGACCAATCGACGGAATATTGTCAGCCGATTTATAAAGACTTAGGCAGGGCCGCCCATTCTCTCAAGGGGGGCGCGGGGATGGCCGTGATGCCGACTCTCAATCAACTCTGTCATAAAATGGAGGATTTGTTTGAGGCCCAGAACAGGGGCGGGTGGAAGATAATATTACGGCTTTTGGGCTTTTGAGTCTCGCCACCGAAGAAGTCCAGACCCTCATTGATGCAGCGATCGCAGGCTAGATTGATGATCAACCAGAGCAATTAGACATCACGATTGCCCTGGAGCAATTTCTCGAAACCCTGGGAGAAGCGGGGGAAATTGCCGACCATAATGATGCCCCCGATAGTTTTATCGCGATCGCCCTGGGCGTAGAACTCGAATCCTGCCTAGTCCGAGTCGAAAAACTCTTACCCCCAGAAAATTCAGACAACGCCCTCCAAGAAAGTTTTATACTGTTGCAAGAAGAATCTACTCTTTTGGGTCAAGCATTGAGTTGTGATTGGTTAGAAGAAATCATTAGCCTTTCCCAACAAATTCAAGCCACCCAACAAGTCCCCCTACGAGAACTGATTCCTGTTGTGATTACGGAAATTCGTCAACTTCGGGAAAATCATTTCCAATCCCAACCGACCCAAATTTCTGAAAATCTACGCGGCTTATTGCCCCAGGTAGTCGTTGAAACTCCAGAAGTTCCCCAAACCCCTGTTAAACCTGTTATTCCCGCCAAACCCGTTGTAGAAACAGGTAGTAAACAAAATCTGCGGATTCCCCTGGATCGTCTCAATAAGATGAGTAACACGGTCAGCGAATTGCTGATCAACCATGAACGTCTGCTCATTTCTGATCGCCAACTCAGGCAAGCCAGTCGTAACCTCAAAAAACGTAATCAACAATTGATTCCTATGCGGGAGCAGGTCGAATCTTTATACGATGAATTAAGTTTTCGAGAAAAACCCAGTCATACGGCGATCGCCACCCCAAACGGTCAAAATAGCTTATTAGAAGAATTTGATGCCCTAGAATTTGACCAATATACCACTGCCCACACCACTCTCCAGCGTTTTCAGGAATTGATGGTACAGGTGCAAGAAATCCACGAAGATGTTGACCTAATCGAACGGGAATTGCAAGAAACCCTGCTCCAAGTCCGTCAATCTTTGGATAGTTTGGACGGAGACCTCAACCAATCTCGTCTGGTTCCCTTTAGTACGCTCGCCAATGCCTTTATTCAACCCGTCGAAAAATTAAGCCAGAGACATCTCAAATCGGCTCAATTAGTGATCGAAGGGGAAAATGTTTTGGTAGAATTGGCGATTTTAGAACAATTACGCACGCCTCTCACTCATTTAATTCGTAACGCCTTTGATCATGGGATTGAACTTCCCCGCGAACGGGCCAGTGTCGGTAAACCTGAAATTGGGCAAATCAAATTATCGGCAGTTATTACCAGTAATCAAGTCCGTATCACAGTGGCGGATGATGGTAATGGCATTCCCCTGAGTAAAGTGCGACAACGGGCGATCGCGTTAGGACTGATTACAACCGATGCAAACCCTAGCCGAGAAGAGGTTTTAGATTATATTTTCACCCCCAGTTTTTCGACGGCCGACAGTGTTAGTGACTTATCGGGTCGGGGATTGGGTTTAGATATCGTCAAAAATCAGGTAGAAATGCAACGGGGCAGTTTAAAGGTGGAAACCGAAGCGGGGAAAGGGACTCGATTTATTATTCGCATTCCCCTGACCCTCAATATTGTTTCGATTCTGCCGGTGCGCTGTCAGCAACAATTGCTCGCTTTTCCCTCCGAAAGTGTGACTCGTATCATTTCCCTCGCTGAATTTCCCATCGTTCATGGCCAGTCACCTGGCAGGAACAATCCTTTCCTGTGCGTTCCCTTGAACAATTACTGCCCTATAACATCCCGAATGTTTTGCAGCCTAATCCCCAAAATCGCCAAAGTAGTGTGGGACTCATGTTGCCGATTAATGACAAAATGGCGGTGGTGACGGTTGATCAAATTGTGGATGAAAGACAGTTGGTCTTTAAAGCTTTTGACCTAATTACCCCCATTCCCAGTTATTTAGCAGGTTGTACGGTGTTGGGAACGGGAGAAGTTGTGCCGATTTTATTACCTGAATATTTTGAAGAATTGTGGCAAAAAACCGAAGTTAATACCGCGCGTCGAGCCATTCCCCCGATAGAATCTTTCTCTAGAATGGGTGAAGAGAATTCGATTTTGATTATTGATGACTCCATCATGGTACGTCGTACCCTGACCCGAATTTTGACCCGTTCGGATTATCAAGTGATGGAATGTCGGGACGGTAAGGAAGCCTGGGATCTCCTGATTCAGCATCTCCAAAACTTTAAACTGATTCTTTGTGACTTAGAAATGCCCAATATGGATGGTTTTTCTCTATTACAGTTGATTCGAGCAGATGAGAGTTTTAATAGAATTCCCGTCGTGGTTCTGACTTCCCGTGAAAGTGACGTTCATCGACAACGGGCGATCGCTTTGGGAGCCAATGCCTATGTCACCAAGCCTTTCCAACCGAATTTGTTATTAGAGACGATCGCAGGTTTAATTGCGGCCCCCGTTTAAGTTATTTCCGTGAATCGCTGTCGTAAAATAAATTCGGCGATCGCCAAATCCACAGGAGTCGTCACTTTCAAGTTAGTTTCTTCTCCTTCCACAATTTGCACAGGTAATTGGCATTTTTCAAACAAAGCGGCATCATCGGTCACTTCCCAGCCCAGGGCCTCGCCTTTTTGATGGCACTCTTTCAACAAAGCCACATCAAAACCCTGGGGAGTCCGGGCCGCCCATAAATAACGGCGATCCGGAGTATCCTGAATTAGGCGATCGCGATCAACGATTTTAATCGTATCTTTCACAGGAACCGCCGCAATCATTCCTCGACAAGTTTGCATTGCATCAGCACAGCGATCGAACAATTCGGGAGTCGCCAAACATCTCGCCCCATCATGAATCAACACCGATTTGGCTTCGGTCAGTAGAGCTTTTAAACCATTAAAAACCGAAGCTTGGCGGGTATCTCCCCCGACGATCAAGTGAACAGGTTTCGTTAGGTTTAAATCGCTTAAAATTTCCTCAAATGCTGGAAAATCCTGGGGTTGCCCCATAATGCCAATCCATTCAATTTTTTGGGAAGCTTCAGCCGCGAGCAATGTCCAAGCTAATAGGGGTTTTCCTAAAAGGGTGAGTAACAGCTTATTGCGATCGCTCCCCATGCGTTTCCCCAATCCTGCGGCGGGAATTAATAAATACATTGGTTATTTTTAGACAAAATCAATGGGAGAACATATTATATTATCCCCTACGACCCATCGGGTCTGAGTCTGTTAATGTCTAGTCGTGCAAATAAAAAGTCGGAAAAAGTCAGGTATTTGTCTATTTTTTTCCAAATCAATAAGACTTAGATTAGGATTAAGAAAAGCGTTCTTATCCTGAAAATAACCGCCTTAATGACTGCACTACATCAACAGTTTGAATATCAAGTTGGAGGAAGTCTCCACAGCAACGCACCGAGCTATGTAACTAGGACAGCCGATTCAATTTTTTATCAAGCCTTAAAAGCGGGCGAATTTTGCTATGTTTTGAATTCTCGACAAATGGGAAAATCTAGCCTACGGGTGAGAGCCAGTCAACGCCTAACTGCCGAGAGAACGGTTTGTATTTTTATTGATCTCACAGGCATGGGAACCCAGGAAGTTAATCCTGAAAAATGGTATGCGGGAATTGTGCAGTCCATTGTGAGTGCCTGTCAATTGCAATCAAAAATAAAATGGCGACCCTGGTGGAAAGATCGGTTGGATTTATTCACTCCTGTCCAACGATTAGAATTATTTATTAAAGAAGTTTTATTGGTTGAAATCCCCCAAAATATTGTTATTTTTGTCGATGAAATCGATCGCGTCCTGAGCCAGAAATTTTCTTTAGATGATTTTTTCGGGCTAATTCGGTTTATTTATGAACAACGGGAAAGCTCTCCTGAGTACAAACGGTTGACCTTTGCCCTGCTCGGAGTGGCAACCCCCAATGCCTTAATCCAAGATAAAAATACTACTCCTTTTAATATTGGTAGGGCGATCGCGTTAAAGGGTTTTCAATCTCATGAAATTGCTCCATTAACAGAAGGATTAAAAGGAACTATCAAGAATCCTGAACTCATGATGGAAGAAATTCTAGATTGGAGCGGAGGACAACCTTTTTTAACCCAAAAACTCTGTAAATTAGTCCTGGCTCACCCTGAATCTTTTTCAGGAAATGATGATCTAAAAGCATTAGAAAACCTGATTCGGTCACGCATTATCGAAAATTGGGAAGCACGGGATGAACCCGAACATCTCAGAACCATTAGGGACAGAATTTTTAGAAATGAATCCAAAATAGGCCGATTATTAGGTTTTTATCAAAATATTCTCAAGCAAGGTAGTATTCCCAGCGATGGCAGTGCAGAACAACGGTCATTACAGCTATCGGGATTAGTCGTAGAAAATCAGGGAAAACTCCAGGTTTATAACCGTCTTTATGCCCAGATTTTTGATCAAGCTTGGGTTGAACGCAAATTAGCCGCTCTCCGTCCCTATGCAGACAAAATTAATGCCTGGTCAGAATCGGGCGATCCCTCCTATTTATTATCAGGACAAACTTTACAGGAGGCCCTGGGGTGGGCGTTGGGTAAACAATTAAGTGATTTGGATTATCAATACTTAGTCGCTAGTCAGGAGTTGGCCAAACAACAGGTTCAAGAGGAATTAACGGCAACGGAGCAAGCCAGTCAATTATTGGCATCAGCTAGGCAAAAAGCGACTCAACAAGCTCATAAACAACGGATTCCCTTGGCTTGGATTCCTAAAATAGCCCTACTGGTTGCAGTACCACTCTTTTTACTTCGTTGGGGAGGATTATTACAAAGGGCGGAATGGACGCTACTAGATCAATTTTTTCATTGGCGATCTACCCCAGCACAGGATCAACGGATCGCGATCGTGACGATCACGGAATCTGACATTAGTGAGCGGGGTTGGCCCCTCAATGACCGACTGTTAGCCCAGACAATTAAACAAATTAAGACGCAAAATCCAAAAGTAATAGGGTTGGATCTCGTCCGTAATTTGCCCCTAGAACCTGGTAATAGGGAACTGGCTAAACTTTTTCAAACGACTTCTAATTTATTTGGCATTGAGAAAGTGATCGAGCCTCAGATTGATCCCCCCCCGATTCTGGAGAATCAAGAACAAGTGGGATTTGCGGATTTATCTCCAGATTTAGATGGAGCGGTGCGCCGCGCTCTTTTGACGGTTGAACTTTCTCCCGATGATCTTCGTGAAAGTTTGGCGATTAAATTAGCTCTCTCTTACCTGCGATCGCAAGGAATTGTCCTCGAATCTCTTCCTGACCATAAAGTCCGTTTAGGGAAAGCTATTTTTAATCGTTTTACTGCAAATGACGGTGGCTATATTCGGGCAGATTCAGGCGGTTACCAAATTTTGCTCAATTTTCGGGGAACAGAAAAGAATTTTAGGACAATTGAACTCAAAAAAGTCCTAAACAAGCAAATTCCCCCTGATTTTTTCCGCGATCGCGTTGTTCTGATCGGAGTCACTGCCGAGAGCCTAAAGGATTTATTTGATACTCCCTATAGTGGCGGACTTTTTCCCACTCCTGAGCAAATGCCTGGGGTGATTATCCATGCCAATATTGTTAGTCAATTAATTAGTTCGGCGATGGATGGACGGACGCTGATTCACACCTGGCCCGATCCCGTTGAATACGCCTGGATTTTGGGTTGCGTCCTATTCACGACCATCTTAAGTTGGTGGATTCAATCTCCTAAATTAATTCTATTGGGCTTGATTTTAAGCAGTAGTGTTTTAATCGCTGGTTTTTATCTCGCGTTTGTTTTTGGCTGGTGGTTGCCTATCGTGCCGTCTCTGTTCTCCACTGGGGGAAGCGCGATCGCTGTAATGATCATCACTAACCAAGAACGCGATCGGCTTTTGTGTCAATACACTTTAATTGAACTTTTAAATGCTCAAGTCAAATCAATCCTCGTGAGAAAAATTGCCCTAGAGTACCTCAAACAATCGGAAAGCGTCAAAAATCAGACATTCATCGACAATCAGTTAAGTAATCGCAAAAGCCTTTCTCCGCCCGAAGATGGGAGCCTTAACGATAGCGCTCAAACGGAAGCGTGAGCAGAAAATAAGGCAGAAACACCATTCTACTTTTTCTACAATAGTCACAACGAACTTTTTGACAGAGTATCAAGAGCCACAACATTCGCACGGATAAAGGCTGATCAGTACAAAAAGTAAAATGAGTTCTATTACAACGACATTTCATTGATTTAATATTATTAATTAAGGATTTATTAAAACTAGGTAAAATTACCCTCGATAACGAACTACTTAAGGGTATTCCTATAAGTGAATTGTGACTAAAGCCTGATAAATAGAGGTCTTAAGCCCTTTGCCCATACATTATTCGATCACCCAGGGTCATAGATACTAATTACCCTTGAAAAGATCTTTTTTTTACTAAAATTTCTTACTTTTTACTCTTGACCGAAACAAATTTTTATGATAAAAATAATGAGATTAAATTCTTAAAAAGAACTCTTAATTTTTATTATGAAAAATATTACAAAAAAAGTCTAAGCATTGATAGAAAATAGATTCAGCTATTTTTCTGGATGTCTAACGCGATCGCATTCATTCCATTTAAACAGGCTAACGAACAAATGAGCCACTCGAATTGTCTGCTTAATAACAAAAAAGCAGACAATATCAGAAAAATCGACCTGCTTCTATCAATATGAATAGCAGCGCGATCGCCCAAGAGACCGCAAACCCCTTCATAGGTTTTGTCTGCGGATAGTTCACCTTAGAAATTAGCTCACAATCCAAGCTTTCAAGTCACATTTCAGCTTTTAAAATTGATTAGAGGGATTGCCCAGTCGCAGATAGGAAGGATTATCTTGCAGGGTGCTATTAAAAGGATTCGCTAGATCTCGCGTGCGAATTCGAGTTCCTGCCGTTTGTTGACGGAGGGCATCATCATAAACCGCTTCAAAGGTTTGGCCATCATTGGCAATTTGATTATCAAAATAGGAACCCGTCCAACTCCGCCATCCAAAAATTTTATTAGCCTGACCTGACAGATCGGTGATGTCATAGAAACGACCTGTATCGTTATAAAAGGCACGATTAAAAACCGTTGGTAAAGGCTCGCCTGGTTGAACTCCCGTCATTACCGAAGTGTTCATTCCACCCTCAACAGAAAGACCTTGACCACGAGCTTCTAGGATGCGTTTTTCGATTTGCCCCAAACAAGCATTCAAACCTGCGGCGAATTCATAACGGGTCAGGGCGCGATCGCCACGATAGGTTCCATCGGGATAACCCACGATACAACCGTAGTTTTCTACTAAATTTTTTAAAGCTTCGTAAGACCAGTTTTGGGGGGACACATCCCTAAATTGGCTGATTTTGGTGACTTGATTGAGGACACTATGATAATTTGCGTAATCCTGAGCCAGTTCGGGAGAGGTGGTAGCAGTGCTAGGAACGATCGCCGATGAGGGGGGAGCCATATTGCCGACATTGGAAACAACAGGCTGGGATTGAGCCGTGGCCGCCAGTCCCCAAAAAGTTCCTGCTAAAATCATTCCTAGTCCGAAAGAGTGACCCCAGGTTAGAATTCCGTTTTTCATAATTTTCATAGTATAGTTACCCCTAAATGAATCCTGACCACAGGACGGCGATCGCCGATCTCTTCACCTCAATTGTAATGGCTAAAGCAGGATGAGCCAAGAGATTAAGCCTGAAAAAATGCGTTGATTTAATATTTCTGCCCAATTCTAAGCTAGATTCTGATCAAGTGGGACAAAATTCGATCAAAATTAAGTTAATGTTACTTTTTCCCCCTGACCTTTTTCACTTTAATTTTCACGGTTATTTCCCTATGAAGGCTGATTTTTCCCCGATTTCTGATATTGCGACGGCTGATCTGACCGAACTGCGCCATTATTTATTAAAACTTTTTGCGGATTTAGCTTATCAAGAAGGGGATTTTGTCTTATCTTCGGGGCAACCCAGTACCTATTATCTCAACGGAAAAAAGGTGACGCTCAGGGCGGATGGAGCTTTGGCGATCGGTCGGTTGGTTTTAGCCCAACTATCCCCCGATACGGATGCGGTGGCAGGTTTAACCCTGGGAGCCGATCCAATTGTGACGGCGGTGAGTGTGGTGTCTGCCTACGAAAATCGTCCGCTTCCTGCTTTCATTATCCGCAAAGAAGCCAAAGGTCACGGAACCCAAGCCTATATTGAAGGCCCCGATCTGGCTGAAGGGTCAAAGGTGGTGGTCTTAGAAGATGTGGTGACAACGGGCAAGTCGGCGATGTTGGCGGTGGAACGTTTACGGGGAGCAGGATATATTGTAGAAGAGGTTTTTTCGTTGATTGATCGAGAACAGGGAGGCGCGGCCTTTTATCAAGAACAGGGATTGGGCTTTCGGACGCTTTTTTCGATTCGGGATATTCAGGCGATCGCGAAGAGCAAACTCTAAAAAATTCTGGAAAAGAATAGGATTAAGGGGAGCTATGGCATTAGGATAAAGGAAGGTAATTAGTCATATCAAGGAGATAGCCCGTGATCGAACCCCTCTTATTAGGTATTGTATTAGGTTTAATTCCTGTCACTTTAGCGGGACTTTTTACGGCTGCTTATTTACAATACAAACGCGGTAGTCAATTTGATTTAGATTAACCGTTATTGCCCATAAAGTTGAGCCGATATTAGGGGGATTTTTCAATAGTTGAGTCCCCCATTATTTTTAGGTTTAGATGAAATTTTCGAGGATTTTTTCGAGGGCGATCAGGTTTTCTCCCTGCCATTCCACAGTAACTTGACGACCTTGATCTTCTCTGTGGTTTAAATTAATTTCTAAATAGCGATCGGGTTTAAAGGGTAATCGTTCTGGCCATTCGATCGCCACGATTCCCAAGGGAAATTCTCGACCTTCCCAATATTGTTCTAGATACAGCGATCGCACTTCTGAGGGTTCCAGGCGATACAAATCGAGATGATAAAGGGGAATACGACCTTCAGGATATTCATTAATCAGGGTAAAGGTAGGGCTAACAATGGCATCGGTAATGCCTAATCCTTCCCCAATGCCTTGAACTAAGGTGGTTTTTCCTGCGCCCAGGTCTCCCTTGAGCAATAAAATGGTTCCTGGAGGAAGAGATTTTCCCAATTGTCTGCCTAAGTTTTGGGTTGCTTCTCCAATGGTTAATATGAATGTGAATAGAGGTTGCGATCGCATTTTTTATCGGGATAAAAATTTACTGGCAAGGTCTGTGACGGCTCCTAATACGGGGCTAAGGACTACGACGGAAGCGGCGGCAATGATGATTGTTCGGGCGGTCTGACCTTGTTCTTTGACAAGTTGGAAGAAGCGATCGTCCCAGCGTTTAACCTCAGTTTCTAATCGGTCGGAAGCGTTTTTAGCCTCGGTTTGAATACGCTGGTTTGCAATCTGAATGTCTTGATCAAGCTTATCTAGTCTGGAATTGGTTAATTCGACTAGGGTAAGGATTCGGGTGAGTTGTTCTTGTTCTGTCATGGTGTTGTCCTCTTGTTTGTCAATTTTAATGTACTGCTTAAGGTTCCAGTAAGTTTAATTAGTCTCGTCTTCAAACAAGATCACATTTTTAGGTTGAGAGGGTAAAGGGCGATCGCACTAAAAATAAGGCGCGTTACATTCCATTAACACACTCTACAAGATCGGAAGTCACAAAAATTGCATATAATAGCTACAATCATTTTTAGGTTTCTTGTGATCATTGATGAGAGCTTAAAATTCTTAACATTAAGTGAATCACTTACTAGAGCCTCATTGCATAAAAATAATTATGAGTAACAAAAGTATCTTAGACAAATTTCTAAATGCACAAAATCAGTTAGTCATTCAATCTGCTGATTTATCACTGGGTTCTATTTCTTCTATGGTTAAATCTGGAGCAATAGACATAGCCCCCCCTTATCAACGCCGTGAAAGATGGAATGAACAAAAAAAATCTGCTTTAATTGAATCTTTCTTGTTAAACATACCAGTTCCTCCCATTTATCTTGCAGAAGATGAATATGGCAAGTATTCAATTATTGATGGGAAACAAAGAATTACATCAATTTATGAATTTATGTCACAAGAAATGAAGCTATCTGGCTTAGAAGATTTTCAAGAACTTGAAGGAATAACATTTAATCAACTTCCGCCTGAAATGCAAAACACATTAACTATTAGACCTTATTTAAGGGTTACAACATTATTAAAACAATCTAATCAAAACCTTAAATATGAAGTTTTTAAAAGATTAAATACAGGGGGAGATATATTACTTTCTCAAGAATTGAGAAATGTTCTTTATCGAGGTTCACTAAATGACCTCATTATTAGCTTATCTGAAAATTCGATTTTACATCAGCAACTAAAAATCGATGAAAAAAAGAAAAAAGAAAATAAACTTTACCGAGAAATGGTTGATGTTGAATATGTCTTAAGATTTTTCACTTTGAGAGAAACATGGAAAAATTTTGGAGGAAACTTTCACGTGGCAATGGATAAATTCATGCAACACAATCAAAATTCAGACGATCAAAAATGCCAAGAATTAAAAGAGATTTTTGAAGAAAGTATTGGTCTTTGTTCTAAAATATGGGGTAAGCAGGCTTTTATGAGACCAAGTGGCGATTCTGTACGCAATTTAGTCGTTCAAGGCTTTTATAATCTTCAGATGGTTTCAGTATCGCTTTTTCTTAAGTATAAAAATATTATTGATGATAATAAGAGTAAGCAAATCCGAGATGAATTTACAAAAGAATACGAAACAGATAAGAAGTTTGAGGATTCTATCAGAAAATTCACTTCTAATCCAGAAAATGTGGAATATAGAATTAAAAAGATGAATGAAATTTTAAGCAAGGTATTGAGTGTAAATATCTAACCTTAATTTATTTTGTATTTATGAGGTTTCTTGCTTAGAGTTTTTTCTGAAATTTATTATTTTTCTTCTATGGATATAACAGCACGTCATAAATTTCTTAATGGAATTAAAATATTCAAAAATGCCTTGTCTTTGGATAATCAAGAGACTATGATAATGGTTGATACTCTTGTTGATTCTCTACATGACGAACGAGCTAGAATGTTAAGAAATGGGTTAGCCGTCATTGGCTACAGTATTTTGGAAGATTTTTTGAAAAAAAGAGCAATAGAAGTTCTTTCCCAAGTCGGTACAATTAGGAATAATCCAATTGCCTTTAATGAGTTACCTGAAAGATTAAAAAAAGCTTCTACTATTAATGCTTTAAAAGGTATATCAGCAGAAATTGAGAAAATGAATAAACAAAAAATAGATATTAATCGTCAAATTTTATTTGTTCAAGAAAAGTAGCAAAATTGCTAGTACGCAAATAGACTCATATGAGTTATCACCTTTTTCTATGGGCTGGATTCAGTCCAATTTAGGCCATGAGGACATTAATCAGTCGCTAACTATTTTTGGGGTTGATGGAGGATGGGATGCTATTCGAGAAATTACCAATTTAGCTGAGGTAACTCTAGTTAGTCCAATAGATAGCTTTAAAAATGCGGTATCAAGAAGACATAATGCGGCTCATGATGCAGACGCAAATTCTCCTTATAATGATTTGTCAAATTATGTTAACGAAGCTACCTGTATTGCATTTTCCTTTGATGCCTTAATCACAAAGAGTCTCTATTTAATATCGAGACAAGATAGGACATATTTACAAGGGGAAAAAATAAAAGCTAAAGATGTTTCTATACGATTAATTATTCGCAAAGAAGATCAATGGAAATATTTTAAAAGCAAAAATTCTCGTCGTGCTATGAAAATAAGTAGGACTGGATATCAAGATTTGCTAAATAGCTTTAAAAATAGGAGTACTGGTAAAGATGAAGTTGTAATTGTAAAAGATGAAAATAATATTATTGTTGACTGGGAGTTATATTCATTTTCTTGATTTATTGTGATTTGTTTCTTGTTTATTGCAAAAAAGCAAAATAATTTTTTATACAATAAAAAACAAAATATTATTTATTCATAAACCGAATTATTTGTAAACCATAACCCTCTTAAAACCTCGCTCTTTCTTCATCATAAACCAAACCTAAATCCGTAACATAACTATCACCATTCACCTTAATTACTAACTTTAACTTCAGAAAATAAAAATTAGCAATAAAATTATTAGTAGGCCATTGTCGCCAGAATTTGACAGAAAAATCTCGTAAATCCCCCTAAGTTCTTTATCATTTCAATTTAAAACCGCGATCACCTTTAGGAAGACTTATTAAGACGCGATCGCAACTTGAAAATTTAGAACGCGATCGCCTTCACTGTTTCAACTTAAAAACGCGATCTCTATCAAATAGGAAAGCTTGTTGAATCCTGTCTAACAGCCCACTCAATTAATGCCAATATAAACTTCTGATCCCCTATTCCTCTTTTTGCAGAAGCCATTTTTACTGCGTCGAGCAACTCAGGAGAAAGTTGTATGCTTATCGTTTCTTCTTTAGCAGGAAACTCGAAAGATACTGGTGTGAAGTTTGCCTTAAAGTTTTCTGGAGTCAAGTATTCAGAAAGATCAGCCGAAAGAAGAGATTCAGCTTCCTCATCACTCATCATTTTGGGTAAAATTCTTTTCATAGTTTCGAGCCTCTTTTTTGTGCATATATCGAGCAGAAATAGGTCTAATAAGATTGCTTCGTATCGTGAAAACGACAAACATAGGCTTTCCGTCTGACGAGTAACCTACCGCAAGAAATCGCTCTTCTTCTTCAGAATGTTTGAGATCGGGCGCAACAAATATTTTACGCCGAAAAAAAGCTTCAATTTCTTCAAGAGAAAGGCCATGCTTCTGGCATTTGGCTATATTTCCTGTGTCCCATTCAAATCCATTTTCTTGAATGTTCATGGAGCAATTATAGCATCTGAACGCGAATCGTCGATCTCGTAATTTCTAATTAAAACCGCGATCGCCCCTAACATTTTTTTATAGCCATCCGATTATCATTCCCGCCAATAAAATAAAGCCTAACCAAACATTTTGTCCAAAAATTTGACCATAGGTAAACGCAGGAACATCGGGTTGACTGAGACGAATATATTGGATTCCCCAACCCACAACCGCGATCGCTAAACTAATCCAATAAAAAATATTTAACGGCAAAATCGTACCGAGATAAATGAGGGAACCAATGGTCGCAGCAAAAAAGATTCCCACCGCTTCCCCCACATATTTGCCAAAAAAGATCGCACTCGAATTAATGCCAATGCGGAGATCATCTTCCCGATCCGCGATCGCGTAAACCGTATCAAATCCCAATGTCCAAAAAATCGTCGCGCCCCATAAAACCCAGGTAGCAGGTTCAAGGGAACTGGTAACGGCTGACCAACTAATTAAAACCGCAAAACCCCAGGCAAGGGATAAAACCAATTGGGGAACGGGAAAAACTCGTTTGGCGAGGGGATAACCCACAATTACGGGAACCGCCCCGACACAAAGCCAAAAACTGAGGGGATTGAGATAAAAAGCTAAAATTGCCGCACAGATGAGGGAAATAATCGCAATTCCAATTCCCACTTTCACCGATAAAGCACGGGCGGCAATGGGACGGTTTTTCGTGCGCTCGACCTGGGGATCAATATCCCGATCCCAGAGATCATTCACCACACAACCCAAGCCACTGGTTGCCAGGGTTCCCAAAATAATAATTCCGACCAAGGGTAAGGGCGGTGAACCTTTGGCGGCTAAAACCACTGCCCAGAGTGCAGGAATCATCAAAATTAATCGACCTGCGGGTTTATCCCAACGGAGCAGGCGGATAATAGTTAACCAAGTGGGTTCTGTGGGGGATTGAGCGACCATAACGTTTCCTGAAAATTATGTAAATTCACCATACCGCAAAAGCGTTTAGAATACTTCTAAATCTCTCTTTTTCTGATTATCATTCTTTATTTTCAATTTTTCAATGGCTAAATTTAGAATTACCAATATTCTCAAGCAACAGTCTTTGATTAATCAGATGATTTTTCAACAGGCGAAGACGAAAAAAATTATTTTTCAGCGTTTAGAAACCATTCTCAAGCTAGAAGTTAGGGAAATCAACGAGCTTTGTCAAGCAAATCAAGCTACCCCTGCCGATCTGCCTGCCCCTTCCCGTGCGGCCTATGCCTGGATGGAGTTTTTGACCGATGAGGAGAATCTCCATCGCCATTGTCAAGTCGTTAGTCATGCCCTAGAAATGGCTGACAGCATTACAAAATCCCATTCTGCCAAATCCTCTTCTTTATTGATTGAACTCGTCCACTCTTCTGCGGTGTATAAAGCTAAAATAACCCCCCAATTAACCCATATTCAATTGAGTGAAGGATTTATTGCGGCCGAAAAGCATCTCATTCGGTCTGTCATGGAATCTGTTCTGATCAAAAAAACACCTGAAACCAAAAACCTGATTCGTCGTTTTGCTAATTCGGAAGCCTATCGTGAAATTATTTTAGAGCTTGACCTAATTGCTCAAGTTTTTTCAGAAAATGCTCAGGGTGAATATCATGATTTAGACGAATTATTTAGGGTGGTCAGTCAGGAATATTTAGATTCGTCTTTTATTAAACCCCGACTTTGTTGGAATTCCATTTTAACGACTCGCAAATTAGGGCATTACGAAAGCGCAAGAGACCGAGTGGTTCTCAGTCCTAGCTTGGATCGCAAAGATATTCCCCATTTTGTCGTCGAATTTGTGCTATATCACGAATTATTGCACAAACATCATGGGGTAGAATGGCTCAATGGTAAACGAATGGTACATACCCCTGCATTTCGTCGGAGTGAAAAAAAGTTCCGTTTCTACGATCAGGCGATCGCGTTTTTAAAGCAAATGGGGACGGAAGAGTTGTTTTAAGAAAAAAAGGCTGATCGGCATGACCAGAATTGTTTACACTATTGGATAATTAGTCGCCGACTTTGTGACCCATTCAGTACATTTTGAAAGTGCGGAATTGATCGGAGTATCTGCTAAAATCTGGAAAGCTTTTATTACCTTGACCCATGACAGCAACTCGCGCCAGAATCGCCTTAGACGCAATGGGAGGAGACCACGCCCCCGATGAAATTATTGCGGGAGCCATCCGCGCTAGTGAAGAATTAGATGTGGAAGTTCTCCTAGTCGGCGATCGCGCACAAATCGAGACCTATCTCAAGCACCATCCCGCCAGTCCCCAAAATTTAGAAATTGTGGATGCAGAAGGGGTAATTTCGATGGATGAAGAACCCTTGACAGCCCTCCGTCGCAAACCCAAAGCGTCGATTAATGTGGCGATGGAGTTAGTCAAAAAGAATCGGGCAGATGCAGTCGTCTCGGCGGGCCATTCAGGGGCGGCAATGGCGGCGGCTTTATTGCGCTTAGGACGGCTCAAAGGCATTGATCGACCCGCGATCGGGACGGTTTTTCCCACGTTACTCGCGGATAAATCGGTCATTGTCCTAGATGTGGGCGCGAATGTGGATTGCAAACCCAAGTATTTAGAACAATTTGCCCTCATGGGAACGGTTTATAGTAAATACGTCATGGGAACGGAAGATCCCAAGGTGGGACTGCTCAATATTGGGGAAGAACCGACCAAGGGGAATGATTTAGCCCTCCAGACCTACGAAAGATTAGAAGCCAATCCCCACATTCCCTTTATTGGCAACGCTGAAGGCAGAGACGTTTTATCGGGTAATTTTGATGTGATTGTCTGTGATGGCTTTGTGGGAAATGTGGTTCTCAAGTTTGCTGAAGCAGTGGGAGAAATTGTTCTCAGCATTATGAAAGAAGAATTGCCCCAGGGATGGCGAGGAATGCTGGGAACGGCCATCCTCAAACCCAATCTCAAAAACCTCAAACAACGCATTGACCATGCCGAACATGGGGGAGCCTTATTGTTTGGAGTGGACGGGATCTGTATTATTAGTCATGGGAGTTCCCGCGCACCTTCTATCTTTAATGCCGTTCGTTTGGCCAAAGAGGCTTTTGATAATCAAGTCTCAACCCGAATTCAAGCTTGGACGGAAGACGCTATGAACCCAGAAGCAACAAGCGTAACCAATAGTGAGCGATAGACCTCGGATTTTGGTCTTATCCTTGCTTTATTGCCATCACAAGGGAGAAATTGATTGAATAGCGTTGGGATAGGTATTACCATTATCGGCAGTGGTTCAGCGACGGCGAATCAGATTTTAACGAATGACGATCTGAGCGAGATAGTAGAAACCTCGGATGAGTGGATTCAAAGCCGCACGGGGATGCGGGAACGTCATATTTGTTCTGCCGATGATTCCCTCGCCAATCTTGCCACTCAAGCGGGAATGCGGGCCTTAGAAATGGCAGGATTAGCGGCAACGGATCTGGATTTAATTATTTTGGCGACTTCTACCCCCGATGACTTATTTGGCACAGCAGTTAAGGTTCAATCTCAACTAGGCGCGACCAGGGCAATGGCTTTTGATCTCACGGCGGCCTGTTCGGGTTTTGTGGTGGGATTAGTGACGGCTTCCCAATTTATTCGCACGGGTGTTTATCGCAATGTTTTGTTGATTGGGGGAGATATTCTCTCGCGTTGGGTGGATTGGAGCGATCGCGCTACCTGTGTTTTGTTTGGAGACGGTGCGGGGGCAGTAGTTTTACAGGGAAATGAAGATAGCGATCGCCTCTTAGGATTTGAAATACATAGTGATGGCAGTCTCAATCATTGTTTAAATTTGGCCTATCAGGGAGAAAACAAAAATCTAACGAATGAAAAATCCGTTGGTCAGGGAACCTATCAACCCATTACGATGAATGGTCGGGAAGTATATCGCTTTGCGGTGGCAAAAGTCCCAGAAGTGATTGAAAAAGTGTTATTTAAGGCGAATATCACCACTGAAGACATTGATTGGCTGATTCTCCACCAAGCAAATCAACGCATTATGGATTCCGTCAGCGATCGCCTCAAGATCCCTTCAGAAAAAGTGATTAGTAATGTAGCGAAATACGGTAATACTTCCGCAGGTTCTATCCCCATTGCCCTTGATGAAGCGGTAAGAGCAGGAAAAATTAAATCTGGAGATTTAGTCGTCGCCTCTGGGTTTGGGGCTGGATTAACCTGGGGCGCAACGGCCTTTTGTTGGGGTTAAAAAAACGCGATCGCCCTTTAAAACTTTTGCTGTGTTACGATGCAAAAAAAAAGAAAATTGACAATGACACTAGCGACTTCTTCCACTTCACTTTACGAAAAAGACTATGTTGAATGGTTAGATCTGACCCTGGCCCAACTTCAAAATCATGACCTCGAAGATTTAGACTGGACGCATTTAATTGAGGAGGTAGAAGCGTTGGGGAGTGAACAACGTCATAAAGTCGAAAGTTATTTGCTGAAACTACTCATCCATCTTCTCCTTTATCAATATTGGGAAACTGAAAAAACTTGGTCAGATAGGGGTTGGAAAAATGAAATTGATAACTTTAGGTTAGAACTTGATTTATTGCTTGAATCTAAAGTTCTGTATAACTATTTGCTAACCGTTGTGGATAAAAATTATCAAAAAGCACGAAAAAATGCAATTCGGAAATCCCAGCTATCTGCCGATCTCTTTCCCCTAAATTGTCCCTATCGAGTTGAACAAATTCTTGACCCTGATTGGCTCCCATAAAAATCAGCTTGAGCCGCCGATCGCCATCCACTCAAAAATATGAGCGCGATCGCGACGGAGAAGCTCGCTTTTTTTGTTCCTTTCTTGGGTAATGCTATTGCTTAAGAGTTTGCCCTTGATCTTGGGTTGTTAGATTTTCTAATTCTTCCCCAAAATCAATGTAGGAATAACCCGTTTTTTGATCCGTTAGGGAGTCTTTATATTTTGAATAAAGGGATAATCCTGGAATTTCCCTCTCAAAATCCTTGGGTTGCCAATGGGTTTCGGGAGAGTGTTCTTTACGAATTTCTTGAATCACTCTGTAGGGTTTATACCACTGACGCATAACTTGAATTAATTGCTGAAATTTATTAAAAGAGTCTTGGTAACGATAAATCAGGGCAATATATTGAATCATGCGGGCAAAGGTGTCTGGGCTACGTTGTTTTTCGGTTAAACCAATAATTTCGGCGATCGCTTCAAAGTCATCATAATTCGCCATGACGAGGTAAGTCACTGTTTTTAAATCTTCTACTTCTTTACCATTTAAACTATTAATTAATTCAGAAATTCTTCTTAGGTTAGAAAAATCATCCAGGTGTAACGCCTTAAATTTAACCAATAATTTTAAAGCAAAAGGAGAATCCGCTAATTCACTAATGGCTTTAGTATAGGCTTCTAAGGTTGTTCTGCCTTCCTCCGTTTTCACCTGGGGTAAAACCTCTGCCAACTTATTTTGAATATTTATTCTTAAGTATTGAGCATCAGGATCTTCTTGGAGTTGAGTATAGGTGTAGTGATAAAATTCCTGCTGTTTACTTCCCTGGGAACTTAATTCAATTTGATGAATCGTGATATAGCTACTTTGGGCTTGGAGAGCGGCTTGGAGGAGTTCAATATTTCCTTGTAAACCATCATATTCACCGATATTATTACTCAAACAAAATTGAATTTTTGCAAACAATAAAAATTCCCGTTGACCAAATTTTTCGTTATCGATTCTCAGAGCTAATTTTGCCAATCCTTCGACTTCTTTTAGGGCCTTGTTATAGAGAAATAAATTACTGTCCGAGATGGTTTCTTTTCCCTGACCAATTTTTTCAAGAAATTTTCGGTAAGAGGCCCTCTTCCCCTGCCACCAACTCATAGACTTTCACATGAACATCAGCCGCTTTCAGCCAAACTAACCCTACACCGAAGACAACTATCGCAATGACACCACTATAATCATTCAGATAATTCGTTAAAGTATTTTCCGTATCGCTAACGGTTCCTACGGTAGCAGATTTTATTTTAGGTATTGTTCCATTGGGTAATGCCCCATCAAACGTGCCATATTTATCGTAGTGTTGAATTAATTTATCTGACTGGAATTTATTGAGCGTACCGTTGAGTTCCGCGCTAGGAACAACCCCTTCATAGCGTTCCTTCATTTTTTCATTAAGAGGGTTGACTGTCTCTTGAATGATTTGATTGGGATTGACTCCTTTTTTTAATTTTTCCCTGATGGGACTGAGCAATTGACGAGTCTCACTATTTTTACCGTTGGGAGTCGTTGATTTGTTTTCTGGGGTAGGCATGGTCTATGGCAATCCTAGAGCGGAAGAACGATTCATCCTTAGATTCAGCTTGGAGGTTTTTACTTTCATACAATCCAAGGTATCGGGGATTTCTTTTTTCTACCATAAACTGATTTACCTTACAAAGTTACTTCCGTCAAAAAAAATCCTACTAAAAGTAAGACGTTTTAGGTTTGGTATAAAATGTACTTGACAAAAAGCAAGGAACTGCACACTTTTTTTTGAGTTTTACTCGGAGGGAGCAATCTGCTGGCTCTTGATCGTGCCAAAATAAATATTGCTGAAGTAAAAAAGATGGTAATTGCTCTGGCTGATGCTGTTAGAGTAGGGAAGAATATTGTTTAATGACCTAGTAATTTTCGGCATAAAATTATTGCAAATTTTCGATTTAAAAATATTTAAGACAAATTAATAATGAATCAATATTATCAAAAGTCACGAAAAATAAAACGGAAAATTATCTTGATTTTAGGATTAATTTTTGTCCTATTAATGATGACGAAAATGCCAACAGTCGGAGCGACTAAAACAGAAATTCTTTGGGATATCTGGGGAGTTCCCCATATTGAAGCAAAGGATAATCAAGCCCTATTTCGAGCCTTTGGTTGGGCGCAGACCCACAGTCATGGCAATTTAATTCTGAAACTCTACGGTCAAGCTAGGGGAAGGGCGGCAGAATATTGGGGAATTAATGAGTTATCAACGGATCAGTTTGTGAAAACGATGGGAGTTCCGCAACGGGCAGTCAGTTGGTATCAGGAACAAAGCCCAGAAATGAAAAAATATTTAGAAGCATTTGCTCAAGGGATTAACCAATATGTCGAACAACATCCCCAGGAAATTGATGAATCTCTTAAAGTTGTTTTACCTATTACGGGAGTGGATGTTTTAGCCCATGTGCAACGAGTGTTATATTTTCAATTTTTAACCAATTCTCAACAGATTGAATCTTTAAAGCTAACTAGACCGAATGCAGGCTCGAATGCCTGGGCGATCGCACCGAAAAAATCAGCATCAGGGAAGGCGATGTTATCGGCCAATCCCCACTTACCCTGGGTGGATTCTTTTCTGTTCTATGAAGCTCAATTACGTGCGCCTGGACTGGATCTCTATGGAGCCGCTTTGGTGGGAATGCCCATGCTCACGATCGCCTTTAATGATCAGTTGGGCTGGACATTGACGGTGAATGATCCCCACAATGTCAATCTTTATGAATTGACCCTTCAGGATCAAGGCTATCTCTGGGACGGAAAAGTGAAGGAATTTGAAACGGAAACTCATAAACTAAAAATCAAACAGGCGAGCGGCGATTATCAGGAATTGGAATGGGATGTTAAACGATCTGTACATGGCGTAGTGGTTTCCCAGCAGAGCGATCGCGCCTATGCCCTGAGAGTGGGGGGCTTGGATCGTCCTCATGTTATTGAACAATTTTGGGAAATGGGAAAGGCGACTAATTTATCGAGTTTTGAAAAAGCCTGGCAAAAGTTACAAATCCCGATGTTTACAGCAAATTTCGTTCAAACCCGCTACAAGTATGGTAACATGAAAAAAACTTAAAAAAATTAATGAGATATGGCAGCATATTCGCTAGATTTACGCCAAAGAATACTAACGGCATGGCAAAACCAAGAAAATACTCAAAGAGGTTTAGCAAAACGATTTAAGGTTAGCTTATCTTTCGTTCGCGATTTTTTACGTCGGTATCGACAAACAAATGAAATAGCACCCAAACCCCAAGGGGGAGATCGCCGTTCAAAGATAAAGGGTGAAGACGAAGAATTATTAAAAAAAATAGTTGCAGAACAAAATGATATATATTTACGAGAAATCCAAGAAAAATTGCAACAAGAGAAAGGAATAGAAGTAAGTATATCGGGGGTAAGTCGAACTCTTACACGTTTAGAATTAGGGCGTAAAAAAAAAACATTAGTAGCAAGTGAGCAAGGCACAGAAAAGGTTAAAGAATCGCGTTATGAATTTAGACGTTGGCTAGAGACGATAGATATAAGAAACCTGATATTCATTGATGAGACGGGTCTTAATCTAGCGATGGTAAGACTCTATGCGCGTTGTCTGGGAGGAGAAAGGGTTTATGATGAGCGTCCAGGAAATAAAGGACAAAACATCACTTTAATTGGGGCGATGAGTGATGAAGGTTTGATTGCCTCAATGACCTTTCCTGGCAGTCTAAATACCGATAGTTTTTTAGTCTTTATTGAGCAAGTATTATTACCTCAGTTATGGGCAGGGGCAATTGTCGTGATGGATAATTTGTCTGTACATTACGCTACCGTCACTACAAATCTGATTGAATCTGTTGGAGCCAAGGTTAAATTTTTACCTTCCTATTCGCCAGATTTATCACCAATTGAGTTGTGTTGGTCTAAATTAAAAGAAATTATTCGCTCTGCTAAAGCTCGAACAATCGAGGCTCTTGACGAAGCTATTACTAATGCGATCAATACCATTACTGATGAAAATGCTCTTGATTGGTTCCAACATTGTGGTCTCTACTTTGAGCCTTTGAGATAGCTTTTTCGTGGTGCGTTTGATCGGAAATTGCTGTAATGTGCTTTATGCCGACAAGCGAGGAGAAATTTTTTATCTCTACAACGCGATCGCGCCCAAACGTCAGAAAGATTGGTCATTTTGGCGGGGAATCATTGCAGGAAATACGGCTAAAACTCTCTGGACGGATTATTTGCCCTATGAAGCGTTACCCAAATTGCATAATCCTGGGACAGGCTGGTTACAAAATACCAATGATCCCCCCTGGACAAGTACCTTTCCAACCCAATTAAAGCCCCAAAATTATGCCGAGAATTTAGCAGGATCTTCCCTTGCCGATGCACCCGATATTTTTCGTACTCAACGGTCAATTAAATTATTACAGGGAAATAAAAAAATTAGCTTTGAAGACATGATTAAGGATAAATTTTCGTCCCGATTTGAAATAGCCGATCGCATTCTAGAATTCCTGATTCCGACCGCTAAATTATTAGCCAATCCCCTGGGATTAGAAGCTGTAGAAGTTTTAAAAAAATGGGATCATCAAGCCAATCCCGATAGTCGGGGAGCCGTTTTATTTTCATTATGGGCATCAACCCTTGGACAAAATCGAATTTTCTCTAAACCCTGGCAAGCAGACAATCCCCTTAATACTCCAACGGGTTTGGCAGATATTAATACTGCTCTCGCGGTTTTAGAAGGAGTCGCGGCTCAAATGAAATATCTCTATGGCTCCCTCGATGTTCCCTGGGGAGATTTCGTTAAAATGAAGGCGGGAAAATATCAATTACCTGCCAATGGTGGGCCAGGAGAGTTGGGAAGTTTTCGGGTTTTGGATTTGCAATCTCTTCCAAACGGACAATCCCAAGCGATTTTTGGCGATAGTTTTATTGCCGCGATCGCCTTTTCTGATCCCATTCAAGCTAAGGTTTTGACGGTCTATGGGAATGCCAGCCAACCCTACTCGGCTCATGTCGGCGATCAACTTCCTCTCTATGCTAAAAATCAGTTACGTACCCCTTGGCGATCGCGTCAAGAGATCGAGTCCCATTTAGAATTACGGGAGGTATTTTAAAGTTCAAAATGAGATTTAGATCACAAACTTCCTCAAGATGTTTATGATAGGATGGTATGGGATTAAATCTTTGACTTTCCTGATTGTTCTTTTCTCAAAAACAATGATTAACCGTTCCTTCCCCATCTGTTTATTAAAAAATTTTATTGTTATTCAATGAATTTACTAGGGGGATTTTGTGAGAATAGCTCTCTCGAAAAGTATTTTAAAAATTCGCGCCTCACTTACACCTTCCCATATTCTTGAAACAACGGTCACTGAAGTTCGCCATTTATTGGGAGGACAGCGAGTGATGATTTGTCGTATTCACTCTGATGGCCATCGGCAAGGATTAGTAGAATCGGTCGAAGAACCCTATGCTTCTATGTTGAATAGGGATATTTCTTTAATTTCAGTCGATCTAGCATCCTATCGACAACATCAAGTGGAAGTCATTAATGATATTAATAAGGCTAAGTCGAGTGAAGAAAAAAGAGCTTTCTTAGCATCATTTCAGATTAAAACTATTGCTAAAATTCCTATTTATATTCATCAAAGTCTTTGGGGAAGATTAGATATTCATGATTGTAAATATCCCCGTAACTGGTCAATTTCAGAGATAGAATGTCTGCATAATTTAATCAGTCATGTAGAAGCGGCAATGGAACAGGCAATAGCCTTAGAACAATTAAAACAATCCCATCGAGATTTGATGTTTCGGGTTGAGCAAAGAACGATTGAATTACAAGAACGTCACGAAATAGAAGTGATTCTTCGGGAAAAACAAGAACGTTTGCAATTAGCCCTAGATGCTTCGGGGGACGGGCTTTGGGATTGGAATATTACGACGGGGGAAATTTATACCAGTCCTCGTTGGTTACAGATGTTGGGATATGGGAAAAACGATACCCCGAAAAGTATTGAAGCCTGGATAAACCTAATTCATCCCTACGATCGCTTTTGGGTCGTTGATCTTTTACAGAAACATCTTCAGGAGCCTCAGATTCCCTACCATTTTGATTATCGAGTCTTGGCTAAATCGGGGGAATACGTCTGGATCTCTAATTTTGGTAAGGTCGTTCAGTGGGACAAAGCAGGTCTGCCTGTGCGAATGTCGGGGACTCATCGGGATATCAATGCTCGCAAACAAATCGAAGAAGCCCTACGAAAAAGAGAAGCCCTGCTCATTGATGCCCAACAAGTCGCCCAGATTGGGAATTGGGAATATAATCTGATGAGCAAAAAAATCACTTGGACGCAACAAATGTATCAAATTTTGGATTGTAATCCGAGTTTGGGTGAACCCAGCTATGAAGAAAATTTAAAGCTTTATCTCCTTGAAGATGCAAAAAAATTGCAGCAAATGGTGGACAGGGCGATCGCAACGGGAGAATCCTACGAAATTGTTTTGCGGCATCCTCTGCCTGATGGTGAAATTCGTTATGTTAAAGCGATCGGTCAAATGGAATTTAATGCGGAAGGACAACCGAGTCGATTGTACGGCACTGTGCAGAATGTGACTCGTCAAATTTTAGCAGAACAAGCCCTCGAACATCAGTTAAATAAGACCTTACTTTTACAGACCTTAACGGATAAGATTCGCCAAAATCTTAATTATGGTGAAATTTTCCAAACAGCAGTCGAGGAAATTGGCAAGGTTTTTCAGGTAAATCGTTGTTTATTGCATACGATGTCAACTGCTCCTAACCGCTTTTCTTTTCCAAATTTTTCTTTTGTGACGGAATATTTAAACGGTGATTTTCCTTCAATTCTATTATTTGAGATGCCGATTGAAAATAATCCCCATTTAGAAACATTGACTTCTCAGGAAAAAGCGATCGCCGTAGAAGATGTGTATCAAGATCCGCTTTTACAAAATGCAATCTTTGTTTTGCAGAAAATCCAACTTAAATCTCTGCTGGCGGTCGGTACATTTTATCAAGGTAAACTGAATGGTTTAATTGCCCTTCATCAGTGTGATAATTATCGTTATTGGACAGCAGATGAAATTGAACTGATCGAAGCCGTAGCGACCAGGTGGGAATCGCGATCGCCCAATCCCAATTATTAGAGCAGGAAAAACAGCGACTCAAGGAACTCGAAAAAACCAACCAAGAACTGATCTTAGCCAAACAAGAAGCGGAAACTGCCAACAAAGCCAAGAGTGAATTTCTCGCCAATATGAGTCATGAAATCCGTACTCCCCTCAATGCGGTACTAGGATTTAGCTATCTTTTGGAAGATTTAATCGAAGATGAAGAAGGCAAAGAATATTTAGAAGCCATCAGTTCAAGCGGTAAAAATTTATTGAGCTTAATTAACGATGTCTTGGATCTTTCTCGCATTGAGTCAGGCAAGATGATTCTCCAACCAGAAGAGGTTAACCTGCAAGAATTGCTTGAATCTGTTAAACAGACATTTACCTATAGTGCCAAGGAAAAGCAATTGGAATTAATTTTTAAGATTGAAGAAAATGTCCCTCTTTTAATTGAAATGGATGGCATTCGTCTGCGTCAAATATTACTCAATTTAGTCGGCAATGCTCTCAAATTCACGGAAGTTGGACAGGTCGCCGTTAATATTTCTGCCTATCCCGCCGAATCAAAAAAGGTTAATACAACAGGATTAAAAATTGCGATCGCCGACACAGGAATTGGCATTCCACCCAGTAGCCAGACCAAAATTTTTGAAGCCTTTACCCAAAATGATGGTCAAAGCACTCGTAAATATGGTGGCACAGGTTTAGGATTATCCATCACCCAAAGACTGACCCAAATGATGGGAGGACGGATTGAATTACAAAGTCAGGTCGATCAAGGCAGTACCTTTACGCTATACTTTGGCGACGTGAATATTTGTTCTTCTGATTTCCTGACTCCTTAAATAATCCGATTTCCAATTATAAAAGACCCTTTTTACCTCTGATCAAAAAGTAGTTTTAGATCGTTCTACAAATTTTTCTGTTAGCAAATTTTAATTATGAAATATGGTTTAGCTTTACATACGACTAGTTCCCAATTGGGTCTTGCTATCAGTAATTTTGATGTAGAAACCCGCAGTCAAGTCTGGGATTTAGGTCGGGAATTATCGAATATTTTACATCAACATCTTGCTGACTTTATCTCCCCCCAAACCTGGACGCGATCGCCTTTATCGCCGTCGCCCAAGGGGTGGCAGTTTTACTAGCACTCGTATTGGTTTAGTCACCGCCCGAACCCTGGACAACAATTAAAGATTCCCGTTTTTGCTCTCTCCAGTTTAGCGATTTTTGCCTGGTCAATCAGAGAGCAAGTGAGAATTAATCAACTGATTCCCGTACAAATGTCCGCTACAAAAGAGCAAATTTATGGCGCAGTTTATCAAATTTCAGGGCAGAAAAAATTAATCACAATTTTACCCGATGGTTTATTAGAACCCGAAGAATGGCAAGAAAAATTAGCGTATTTTGCTCCCAATGAAAACATCTTTATAACCCCTGATCATTTAGGTAATAATGTATCCGATTTATTAAACCTAGCGTATCAAGATTGGCAAGCAGGAATACGCCCTATCTGGTCAGAAGCATTACCTTTTTATGGAATGTAATCAGACACAAAAAAAACCACCGAAGTGGGTCATCTGATAAACTTACTTTAAAGTTAAACAAAAGTTAAAAACCTAAGTAGCTGGTTACAATTAAAGCGACAGTAGAGTTTTCACTCGATCCCCCCTGCCCCCCTTGATAAGGGGGGTGTCCGTAGGACGGGGGGATCTTATAAATTTTAAGACTTATCTTAGTAACGGCTTTGAGCCTGGTTGGGTTTGTGAACAATAAAGCTCACCGTTTGACACTGTTTGATATTGTCAAAACCAATCACCCGAATGTAGGAATTAGCATACTCAGAGCGGCATTCCCGAACTTCTGATAAAACATCCTGGGGAGCGCTAGCACTAAATAAAGGCAACTTCCACATTGTCCAATAGTGGTCAGCAGGCTTGGGATCTTGTTCAAACTCAACCGCAGGAATGTAACCTTGATCGAACAAAAATTGAATTTGTTTAGCAATTTGTTGATCAGTTAAAGGGGGTAAGTAGGAAAGGGTTTCGTAATGATGCTCTTTAGCTAAGGTTTTCATGGTTTACTTTACCTGGTTGAATAAAAAACTACGGTTCTGGTGAATCATTCAGATTAAATTCTGAATC
>CAWEDJ010000078.1:0-33161 GCA_963807635.1 uncultured cyanobacterium | reverse complement strand
ATTTACAGGTGGGAATTTTTTAAGTTGGTCGCGATCGCCTTTTCTTCACCGATGTCGTGGGTAGAAGTAGCCGTAAGTCATTGAAATATGGCACAATCAATAAAACCCGATTCGATAAAATAGACCCTCCATGATTCCTACCGTTATTGAAACTTCTGGTCGCGGCGATCGCGCTTTTGATATTTACTCTCGTCTGTTACGGGAGAGAATTGTCTTTTTAGGGCAAGAAGTGCGGGATGAAAATGCCAACCTAGTTGTCGCCCAATTACTATTCCTAGAAGCGGAAGACCCCGAAAAAGATATTTATCTCTATATCAACTCTCCAGGGGGGTCAGTTTCAGCAGGACTGGGTATTTTTGACACCATGAATCAAATTCGTCCCGATGTCAGCACCATTTGTATCGGACTCGCGGCCAGTATGGGAGCATTTCTCCTCAGCGCAGGAACCAAAGGCAAACGCATGAGCCTTCCCAACTCCCGTATCATGATCCACCAACCTCTCGGTGGAGCCCAGGGTCAGGCAACGGATATTGAAATTCAAGCCAAGGAAATTCTTTATCTCAAACAGTTACTCAACAATCATTTAGCGAATCATACGGGACAACCCCTAGATAAAATTGCTGAAGATACCGAAAGAGATTTCTTTATGTCCGCCGAAGATGCTAAAGAATATGGACTAATTGATCAAGTCATTAACCGTCGTCCTTCTGCTCTCAATCCTTTGTAAATTAAAACTTTAAAATCAAGGCGATCGCGTTTTTATCTTCACGGTAATAGGCGATCGCCTTGTTGTAACTACGTTTAGAAATAATCTTTTCTTGTAAACTATAATAAAAATAAAATTAATACTCCTTGCAATTAACTATGACCACTAGCCCTCAAACCACCATTAGTTATACCCTCGAAGATTTTTTAGAACGATTTGATCAGAAAATAGACAGACAATTTGCGGAAATCAATCAAAAAATAGATAAGCAATCTGCGGACGTTAAGCAAGAGTTTGCAAAAGTTAAGCAAGAGTTTGTGGAAGTCAATCAAAAGTTTGTAGAAGTCAATCAAAAGTTAAATAAACTAGAAATTGGGCTGGTAGAACTTTCAGGCGAAATTAAAGTTCTGGATGAAAAATTTAAGGGCTTTGATAAACGGATAGATAATCAAGAATTTTTAAACAGAGGAATCTTAGGCGCATTAGTTGTGGCGTTGGTTGCGGGGGCCGCTAAACTATTGGGCTGCTTGCCTCCATCTTAAATCCGCCTCAAATTTAACGTTAGAGATGATCAAAATTTATACCCAGTCAGAGCTAGGAGTGCGTTGGTTAGATCGCTATCGATCGCAACGTCCTGTTTTTGCTTGTCTGTTGGGTTTTACAGAAACTGGTTTAATTCCAGGCATTTCCGCCGCAGGGAAAACGCCCCAAGACCGACAATATACCGCGATCGCTGACAGCGAATTTTTAATCAATGGTTGCCAATCCTCTCCCCAATACCCCTTGCCCCCTCTGACAGTGGGAGTCTCGCCCGTTTTCATTACCCGCGCCGTTGTCGAAAAACTACAAATTCCCGTTTATCTATTTAATGCAGGTTTACCCATCGCGCCGACGGTTCCTAGTATTGATTTGGGAGGATTAGCCGCCAAATGTTTAACCACTGGTCAGGCCTTACCCCTAAAAATCGTCCATCACTTGTTTGAACAGGGATTAATCTGGGGAAAAAAATTAGCCGAAGATTATCCCGATAGTTACCTCATTTTGAGTGAATGCGTTGTCGGGGGAACCACTACCGCCCTAGCTCTTTTAACCGCTTTAGGAATCAATGCTTTCGGGAAAGTCAATAGTAGTCATCCCGAATGTAATCATCAACAAAAACAAGCATTAGTCCAAAAAGGTCTAAATATCGCTAATTTACAAACTTCCGACCCCTTTAAATGCGTGGCGGCAGTAGGTGATCCTATGCAAATTGTGGCCGCAGGAATGGCGATCGCGGCTAGTCAGAGCGTCGGAGTAATGTTAGCGGGCGGAACCCAAATGTTAGCGGTTTATGCCCTGATCCAAGCGATTTTAAAATTAGGTTTACAAACCGCGAACTTAGAACAGATTGTCGTCGGAACTACCCGTTGGGTCGCGGAAGATGAAACGGGAGACACCATCGGCCTCGCGGAATTAATGCCCCCAGTTTCCCTGATTGCCACCCAATTAAGTTTTGCTCAGTCCCGTTATTCTGCCCTACAGTCCTATGAAAAAGGTTTTGTCAAAGAAGGTGTGGGAGCAGGAGGAGCAGCGATCGCGGCCTCACTCTACCAAAATTGGACTCAAGAAGAATTATTGAATCAAATTGAAATGCTTTTAGACCAGTATGCAGTCCTCCACTCATCAATTTAAACAATGGCGTTAATTATTGCAGGAGAACGAAGCGGTGTCGGTAAAACGACTATTACCCTAGCAATTCTCTCTTTTCTATCCCAAAAAGGAGCCAAAGTCCAATCCTTTAAAGTAGGGCCAGACTATATAGATCCCATGTTTCATACTCAAGTGACAGGATTACCTTGTCGGAACCTAGATCCCGTTTTAACTTCAGAAACCTATGTTCAAAATTGCTATGCCCGTCATGCTCAAGGCGTTGATTATGCTCTCATTGAAGGGGTAATGGGATTATTTGATGGAATTTCTCTCAATAATTGTCAAGATTTCGCCTCTACTGCTCACATTGCTCGATTATTAAATTTGCCCGTCTTGCTCGTTCTCGATTGTAGTCGTCTATCGGGTTCGATCACGGCGATCGCCTCTGGATACCGAAATTTTGATCCCAAGGTGAATATTGTCGGGGTTATTCTCAATCGAGTCGGGAGCGATCGCCATTTAACCCAACTTTCCTCTGCCTTAGAAAATATTAATTTACCTATTCTAGGAGTTGTCCATCGAGAAGATGACCTAAAAATCCCCGATCGCCATCTAGGATTAGTTCCCACTGACGAATTACCTCATTTAAAGCATTTATTCCAAAAACTTGCAAATTTAGCTCAAGCTTGCTTTGACTGGGAAAAACTTTTACCATTGTTAACCCCGAATATCTCCCCTAACGAACCAAAACAGCCCCAGATTTTAATTCAACAAAATACCCAATATCCTCGCATAGGAATTGCCCGCGATCGCGCTTTCAATTTTTACTATCAAGACAATCTGGATTTATTGACCGAACAGGGAGCCGAACTCGTTTATTGGAGTCCCCTAGAAGATTCCCATTTGCCTCTGGATATTCAGGGACTATATATAGGAGGCGGTTTTCCTGAAGTGTTTGCCCAAACCCTGAGTGAGAATCACAATTTACACCAAGAAATTAAAAACGCGATCGCCCAGGGAATGCCGACCTATGCTGAATGTGGCGGTTTAATGTATCTTTGTCAAGAAATCATTGATTTTTCGGGGCAAACTTGGCCCATGCTAGGGATATTGCCGACCACTGCCATTATGGGAGCCAAACTCACCCTTGGTTATCGCAGGGCGATCGCCTTACAACCCAAAGGACTCATCCCCCAAGACCAAAAAATGTGGGGTCATGAATTTCACCGTTCCCGTCTAACCAAACTCTCTCCCAAGCCTCTTTTTCAAACTCAAGGCTATTTACCCCAAGATCCTATTCAGTTAGAAGGATGGACAAAGCAAAACCTCCATGCCTCCTATCTCCATTTACATTTTGGCAACCATCCCCACCTTGTACAAAATTTTTTACAAACTTGCCTTGCCTTTCCTAAAAATATACGCTAACTTAAATTCATTAACCCTTGAGATACAAGCCAACTAGGCGATAAAGGAGGTGATGCCCATGATAGAAAGTAGTAAACATCTGGGTCACCTGATTGGATTTAGCCAACTGTGGGCCGGGGCTGTTCTTTAGTGAACTAGTTCTTCTATAACCCATAAACTGTTTCTAGAGTTCCTCTCGGCAGTTAGGTTTCAATCAGCGAGACCCCACTAGACCGCTTCCTTTAATTCGTTAGAGGGAGCGGATAGTTTTTTAAGGCGATCGCACTAAATTGTGAACAATCAAAAATTTGTCAGCTCCATTTTTAGTTGAAGGCGTTACAATCTTCATAATAAACCTACCTACAAAGCAACTAAGAGCGTTGGCAGACCAAAAAAGCGAGCAGACATAATGCCTCAATCCCCCATGAAACAAGGCAAAGTAACCAATCTCCAGCTTAATTTTTTAAAATCTGTTTTACAATCTCAAAAAGCTGTGTATAATGAAATGGACAGTAGCCTAACAATCTATCGTCAAACTTACGGTGTAAAGGTGTGAGGAAAAGCTAAAATGCTTAAAATGTTCTGGAAATCTCTATTAATCAGCCCAGCTATTGTTGGTGCTACTCTAGCTGTAAGCTCTTCTGCCCAAGCAGCCGATGCTTCAGTTAAGTCCGAAACGGTCAATGCAAAAACGAATTCGATCGAGCTTGCACAAGCTGCCCCCGAATTCAGCAATACCCAAAAAGACAATCAACTTTTAAATAAACTTGACGAATATAGCAACGAAGGTCAAGCAAATACTTCCGTTGATCAAGTCACTAGCGTTAGTGAACTCCGCGATGTTCAACCTACCGAATGGGCCTACGAAGCACTTAAGAGCCTAGTCGAGCGTTATGGTTGTATCGTTGGTTATCCTGATCGTACCTTCCGAGGTAATCGCGCTCTCAGTCGCTGGGAATTTGCGGCTGGTTTAAACGCTTGTATGAACGTCATGGAACGTTTAATTCAAGAAAACGTTGCGGTTCTTCGTGAAGATATCGATAAACTCAAACGCCTCATGCAAGAGTTTGAAGCAGAACTAGCTGCTCTGGGCGCGCGAGTTGATAACCTTGAAGCTCGTACCTCATTCTTAGAAGATCACCAATTCTCCACCACCACCAAATTGACTGGGGAAGTGGTCATCGCTCCTACAGCTATCTTTGGAACCAAAAATACCCTCAATAATCAAACGAACAACAACCAAGTTGTCATGCAAGACCGGGTTCGCTTGCAGTTCAACACCAGTTTCAGTGGAGACGACTTGTTGGTTACTCGTCTCGCGGCAAACAATGTTCAAGCCTTCAAGACATTTTATCCAACCAACAATGTTTATAACCCTAACATCAACAGTGGTCAACAGTTAGGCGTTATGGGTGACTCCTACAGCAGTCCCACTTTTACCCAAAGTTGGCAAACAGGTGGTGGCGGCCCTAACAATAATGTTGCCGTTGACTGGTTGGCTTATTATGTCCCCATTTCCTTGGGAGACAATATGCGATTAAACACCTATATCGCTGGTTGGGGCGGTCAGTGGGCTGACTTTGTTCCTACCTTGAACCCCTACTTTGATGACTACGGCGGTGGTAAAGGCGCGATTAGTGCATTCTCTGAAAGAAACCCCATCTACCAAATTGGTGGTGGTGCGGGTGTCGGTACCAGTTTAGAACTCGGTTTCTTGAACAGTCTCTTGGGTCCCACTTCCTTGAGCTTGGGTTATTTAGCAGGAACGGGTAACAACCCCAGTAGCGGTAATCAAAGCACTAACCCTGTCACTGGTTTAAACTATACCTTCAACGATGGCGGTAATGGCTTATTTGATGGTAACTATGCCGCATTAGCTCAAATCAACGCGAATATCGCAGATGGTATCAGCCTTGCATTCACCTATGTAAACGCTTACCACTCTCCCGATAGTCCTATTTTCGGACAAGGTAGCAAAACTGGTACGGGTCTTGTAGGAACAACCGCGTCTAACCTTTCTCGCGCTGAATTGAATAATTCCTTAGCGGCTGGTTCAATTGGTGCGCCTCCTACTGCAACCAACGACTATAACAGTCAATCTGGCCCTGGTGGAGCTGCTGATGGTACGACTGGTAATTTCATCAACCCCTATGACTTCGGTGGTAAAAATACCAACAGCTATGGGATTCAAGGCTCATGGCGGGTCGCTGATTGGTTAAACTTCAGTGGCTATGGTAGCTACACCAACGTCAATGTCATCGGTGCTGGAAATGGTAGCATCTGGACTTATGGTGGTGGTTTTGCTTTCCCTGACCTTGGTAAAGAAGGAAATGTTCTTGGTCTCTTCGCGGGTGTTCAACCTTATTTAACGGGTTTCACCAGCGGAGGAAACAATCTTCTTTTACCTCGTACCAATCCCGTACAGGTTGAAATGTTCTACAAGTATCAAGTTACCGATAATCTTTCTATCACTCCTGGTGTAATCTGGATTTCTAAGCCAGAACAAGCAACCAACGCGAAAGATGCTTTCATTGGAACGCTTCGTGGTACTTTCACGTTCTAATTGGTTAATCTGAAAAACCTAATTCTTTAGAATTCTTTTGAACCTCGCTTATTGCGGGGTTTTTTCGTTATACCATTCTTTATAGGAGCTATTTAATAAATAAAAAAATAATGAAAATTGCAAACAATATTACCGAACTCATTGGTCGTACCCCTCTAGTGCATTTGAATGCTATTCCCCAAGCAGAGCAGTGTGTGGCCCAGATTGTGGTTAAGCTAGAAGGAATGAATCCCTCTGCGTCTGTAAAAGATCGTATTGGAATTAATATGCTCAATCGAGCTGAACGGGAAGGGTTGATTACTCCTAGGAAAACGATTCTCGTTGAGCCAACTTCTGGAAATACGGGAATTGCCTTAGCGATGGTGGCTGCTGCCAAAGGATATCAGTTAATTTTAACGATGCCAGAAACAATGAGTAAGGAAAGACGGGCTATGTTGCAAGCCTATGGGGCAAAATTAGAGTTAACGCCAGGAAGTGAGGGCATGAGTGGTTGTATTCGTCGGCCCGAGATATTGCCGCCAGTTTACCCGATGCATATATTTTGCAACAGTTTAATAATCCAGCGAATCCTGAAATTCATCGTCTAACAACGGCAGAGGAAATTTGGGCAGATACGGATGGACAGGTCGATTTTGTGGTGGCAGGTGTGGGAACGGGGGGAACGATTACGGGGGTGGCAGAAGTAATTAAACAGCGTAAGTCTAGTTTTCAAGCGATCGCCGTTGAACCGAGTAACAGTCCTGTTTTGTCAGGAGGAGTCCCAGGCGGACATAAGATTCAGGGCATTGGAGCGGGATTTATTCCTGAAGTGCTGAAAGTGGAATTAATCGATGAAATTATTACGGTATCCGATGATGAAGCCATTTTCTACGGTCGTCGTTTGGCCAAGGAAGAAGGTATTTTGTCAGGAATTTCTAGTGGGGCGGCCTGGTCGCAGCGATTAAAGTGGGGAAACGTTTAGAAAACAAAGACAAACTGATCATCATGATTCAACCCAGCTTTGGAGAACGTTATTTAAGCACACCACTTTTTCAAGATCTAGAGACTTCCATCGTGACGAGTTAGCATTAGTCGCTAAAATAAAAGCCTAGCTTCACTGATTTTTTCATGAACTATTACGAAATTTTAGAGGTCTGTTCGACAGCCACCCAGAAGGAAATTAAGCAATCCTATCGACGATTAGCCAAACAGTTCCATCCCGATAGTCAACATCAGTCGGCTAACCATGACAGTATTGTGGAGATTAATATGCCTATGAAATTTTAGGCGATGTTCAACGGAGAAGTCATTACGATCAGCAATTAGAGGGGAAATCTGATCAAACAAAACGTGAACGGAGAAACCGAGCGGCTCAATCCCATGCTCAACAGCGTCGCCAGGCCAGCAAGGAAGCCGATCAATCTTTACAGCGATGGATGAAAAACATCTATGCCCCGTTAAATCGATTATTTTTAAATGTGCTTAATCCTCTGCCTTCTCAAATTGATCTATTGGCAGGCGATCCTTTTGATGATGAATTAATGGCTCATTTTGAAGATTATCTGACCGAATGTCATCAATTTTTGGAAAAAGCCCATTTCATTTTTTCTTCCCAACCGAACCCTGTGGAAGCGGCTAAAATTGCGCTTTCTCTTTATTATTGTTTGAATCATTTAGATGATGGTTTAGACGAATTGGGACAGTTTGCGTCTTGTTATGATGAATATTATTTACATACGGGAAAAGAGTTGTTTCGACTGGCACGACAATTATTGCAAGAGGCGAAATTAATGGCTCAAAATTTTGGTTAATTCTTCTAATTGATTTAAATATCAAAATAATAACGAACTGCTCCTGATTCGGGATCATTGCCGATGTGGATAATTCCTTTTCTCATTCCTTCATTTAAGACTTGTTCCACTTGCTCAGGATTTAAACCTGTTACCATTATTGCCTGGGCAAAGGATAATACATTTTGACGGGTAGATGCTGCTTCCAGTAAACGGTGGAGGGGTGTTAATTCTGTTTTTTTAGAACGGATAAACGTGTTGTGTAATTTTTCATCTAGACGGTCTAATTTTTCTAGAATTTGTTGACTAAATTGAATAGGAATAAAGCCTCCTTCTTTAGGTAAGAATTGAGGACTATAGGTTTGTTCTGCTTTTACCATGCCAGGAATTAAAAATAGGTCAATGAATTGACCCACAAAACAGAGTCCTCCGCTAAATAACCATAATAGTCCTGTGATGGGTTTTCCCAGATATAAGCGATGGATGCCACAAAATCCAAAAAAGCCCAATCCCCAAAGAATATAAGCGATCGCCAAATTTTTTCCAGTGCGTAAGGTCATGACCGAATCAGGTAAGGGTGAATCTGTCTTGGTGGTAGGTCGTCACGGGTACTGCTTAAATTTTAATCGATTCAATTAGGTCACGGAAACGAGTTAGGCGGGGTAAATCCGTAATCGACGGTTCGGTTCTTCTCCAAAACTATCGGATTGAAGACGGTAATGTTCGACGAGTTCGTGTTGCATTTTACGGACTTTCGGCGATCGCGGTAATAATTCCACGGGTTGACCTGTGGGAATAACAATTTGTTCAACGGCTAAACGGGCTTCTTCGAGTCCTTCTAGTTCATCATCGTTGCCACCGCGAGAAAACAACCGCAAATCCACACCCTCTGGATCTTTGTGGTCATCCATTCCCAATAAACGCCGTAAAACACGGGTAATCTGGGGAATCGTATTAGATTTTATGCCATAAATAGGGACGTTGCGACCTTTGGCGGCATGACGCAATTTAGAATGGGTTTTAACGTGCGTCCTCAAGGCAATCACCGCATCGGCATTTTCTAGATTCTTTAGTCAGAACAATGGGTAAATTGAGAACTTCAATGACCTGCTCTAATTGGCTTCGTCCCAGTCCGTAGGGATAAATATAAACGGGTAAATCTTCTCCATTTGGTGCCAGGCACGCGAATTTTGTCCGTTTCTTCCTCGGATTGTACCCAAGGATTTATCGAGTAATTGCTCAAATTCGTGATTTTCGACGGTTTTTAAAGGTGCGGAATCAACGGGGGACAGGGGCGCCATCCGTCCAGACGCTCGCCAACCTGTCGGACGGGGAGAACCCGTAAAAGGATCGGGTTGACCAAAGGAGGGGATTTTCGGTTGAATTTGGGGCGTTTCCTGAGTAATTTGTACTTCGCCTTGCTCATCAACGGAGCGGGTTTGAAATCCGGGTTCTTTGCCCCGCAGGAGAATATCAACGGTTTGGGCCACGTCGGCATGGATAACCCAGCGTTGCCGTTCTAACATTTCCACCGCGATCGCAAAAGTCGGAGGAGCTTTTCTTTCTAACACTGTTTTTTGGGAACCCCTTCGGCGAGCTTCTTCATCCCCCAAAGTAACTGCTTGAATCCCCCCAACTAAATCGGAAAGGGTTGGATTTTTAATTAAATTTTCGATGCGATTTCCGTGAGCCGTCCCCACTAATTGAACTCCCCGTTCGGCAATCGTTTCTGCCGCTAATGCTTCTAATTCCGTACCAATTTCATCAATAACAATCACTTCGGGCATATGATTTTCCACCGCTTCGATCATGACGTGGTGCTGTAATTCAGGACGAGCAACCTGCATCCGTCTGGCTCTACCGATCGCGGGATGGGGAATATCGCCATCTCCTGCGATTTCATTAGACGTATCAATAATGACAACCCGTTTTTTGAAGTCTTCGGCTAATACCCGCGCAATTTCTCGTAATGCCGTTGTTTTTCCCACCCCTGGACGACCCGAGCAGTAAAATTGATTGCCCCGTTTCGACTAAATCCCGAATCATCGCGATCGTGCCAAAAACTGCCCGTCCTACCCGACAAGTGAGACCGATAATGTCATCCGTCCGATTCCGAATAGCACTGATACGGTGCAAAGTTCGTTCAATTCCCGCCCGATTATCACCGCTAAAATATCCTACTCTTTGGATGGAAAATTGTAGATCTTCCTTAGAAATTGGAATGTCTCCCAGATAAATTGCTTCCTTGGGAAATCGCGCTTCGGGTAAGCGTCCCAAATCCATGACGACTTCAATGAGACTGTCCCGTTGAGGATGATCTGCTAAAGCCAGACGAATAGAGGGCGGTAAAATATCAAGTAATTGGCTGAGATCGTCCGTAATTTGCATTGAATGAACGTGAGAAGTTTCTAGTGGCATTTTAGATAAAAATTTAATCTTTTAATTTTAAAACTGTTTTTTTATGAGAAGTTAACTTTTAACAATGATAGGACTTACGCACCTCCGCCATAGATGACCTATTTTCTGTAGGGGCAATTCATGAATTGCCCTTACAGGTAGTGTTTCTGCGTAAGTCCTAAATAATGTGTTTTAAGTCAGAAACAACAGTATCGGCAGGGACAAAGCAGACGAGAATAAATCAGGATAATTTTCGAGGTGTGTTGATCCTAACGAATTTTGATCCATTTTTTTGAGATTCTGATTTTCCATTTCTTCCAAAATCGGCAATAACAGGGAACGGGCATAACTTCCGTAGGCAATACCTGAGATAGAAAAAGACGGATTAACGCCATTTAATAATGAACTTGATGATTTTTGCAGTAATCCTATTTCCTTTAATTTACTCACCGTATGGTCATTAGTTCCCCCCGCCAGTTGGACATAACCCGACAAATCCGACGCGAGAACCTTTTGAGCCAGCTTAATCGCGGCATGGGTGGTTCCTTTGCCAATATCGCCACTCATGGGACGGCCATCGGTCTGCCAAATGAGGGGACAGGGCAGGGGCTGAATGACATCATTGAGATAATGTAAATAGTCTAAAACTCCCGATTGTTCAGGACAACTAATGGCTAATATTTTTAACCCTTCACACCAGAACGCGATCGCCTTCCAGAGATGTGTAAACTCAGATTCGTGGCCCACTTGGGTATGCAGTTCAATGGCATCAATCATGCCTAATTCTAAGAAAAGCGCGATCGCTCTTGGTGTCGCAACCTGGGAACGAGTGGTAATCAGTCCCAAGGGACAAACAGGCAAACATCGTCCGCAGCCATAACAGCGTTCATCAATCACACCCTGGGTATTAATGGCCTGGGCAGGACAAATCATCTCACAGGGACGGGGACAGTCTGCTGGACGACGATGGGGATCAAATTGGGCTTTACGAAAATGGGGGTCTGCCGTCATTCAAACTGATCATCAACCAGGGCGGGCTGAATTCTCGTAAACCTTGATTTTGTGACCCTTGCGACAATGCTTTTGCGGCGAAAATTCCTTCCCTTGCCGCCGTAATTACTGCCCATCCGCCGCAACATCAACACAATCCACCCCCGCCAAACTATAGACTAGGACAAGATTGCGAATCGCGGCTAAATCCTGAAAACTCGCGCCACAGATCAACTTGACCCATTTTCCCGATCGCAGAGAGCGTAAAGGCGATGCCTCTAGCGTTATGTCACCCATGCCGTTTTATACACTTGCTAGTTTATCGAATCAATATCATCTTAAGGTTTTCTTCCCTATCCTTATTCTAGGCTTTCTAGTTTTCTCTTGCGATCGCGAAATCAACAGATAATTGAATTAACCAAACTACTGAGAAACAACATCAAATAAACAAAATGATCTAAACCTAAAGGATAAAGCTATTTGGGGATAATAGAGTTATTTTAGAGATCTTAAGATTAATGCACCCATCACAAGGTAAGATTACATAGACTAAAGCCTTGGTTGTTTTCTGAGATCTCCTCTCTATGTCTCGAATCTAAATGGACAAAGAAATTTATATCAATCATCCAACGTTTGGACTTTTATATCGAATCTGTGTACTAGAAGAAAATCGGGATATTTTCACCACTCTCTATGCCCAGCGTCTATTTTTTTTAGTCGCAGTAACCGCCAATAAAACCAGTTTTGAGCCGATCACTCGCGCCGATGCCAAGCTTTTAATCGAAAATCGTCTCCGCCATCTACGTCGCGTTGGAGATAATCAAGGCTATCTAGAGCTACAAAAACTTTATCAACGCACTTTCCAATAATTTAGCCGTCCATACCTCTATTAAAAGATTGGCGATTATTTAGGATTAGGAAAACAACTGGAAAAGATCTAAAACATTGTTATTTTGCTTTATGTCTATTGCTCAACGTATTGAAAGAATTCGTCAAGAAATTCCAAGTTCTGTCCGTTTAGTCGCCGTCAGCAAGCAAGTCCCTGCTTCTCTCATACGAGAGGCTTATAATACGGGGATCAGAGACTTTGCAGAAAATCGACTCCAGGAAGCATTACTAAAGCAAGAACAACTAACCGATTTAAAAGATATTTCTTGGCATTTTATCGGACATTTACAAACTAATAAAGCTAAAAAAACCATCGAACATTTTCAGTGGATTGATTCCGTTGATAATTTAGCTCTCCTGCAACGCTTGGATCGGTTAGCCGAGGATTTACCCATTGCTCCTCAACTTTTTTTACAAGTTAAAATCCTTCCCGATCCGAATAAATACGGCTGGCAAATTTCTGAATTATTCTCCCATTTAACGGAATTAGAGGCTTGTAAAAATATTAAATTACGGGGATTAATGGTCATTCTGCCCCTGGGTTTAACGCCTGAGCAATCCCTCGCAGCTTTTCAATCAGCAACTAATTTACTGGAACAGATTAATCAGCAATCTTCCTTGGCTCTAACAGAACTTTCGATGGGGATGTCCAATGACTATGGATTGGCCGTTAAAGCAGGTGCCACTATGATTCGTTTAGGCCAAATTTTGTTTACAGAGTAGCCTTTTTATGAAATGATTCTAAAAATTTCTCTCAGAGGTTGATCGTGACAAGTCCATGAACCAACGGGCTATTCCCAAAAAAAGGCGATAAAACTTTTGAAAATATCGTATTTGAACTTAAATCCTATAGAATTAAATATCGACATTTACCTAAAATGACAAAAAACAAAAAATTGGGAACTTATTGCTGAAGTCTTGCGACTATTGGGAAAAAATGCCTAGTTTTTTGCTGGATAACCTAGTGAATTTCTAATTATTCTATTGTTATTCTATATAAGTCTAAAGGGACTCAACACCTCCAAAGCCATGCCCGTAAAGGACAAATCCTTTGGATTAACCCCTTTTAGCGATTGCCGCGCATCGGAAGTTCATTGACGGAACGACCTCTGTGCAACAATTCTCATTACTCACCCTGACAGGAAATTCTAATACCATGATCCTAACGAAAATAAAAGATTTTGTCGGCATCAGTGAACGAGACGAATACGAAGAGGATTACGAAGAAATGGACTGGCAACAGCCCCAGGAGCAAGTCGCTCCGATCCCTGAAGAAAATTCGTCTCTTCGCCGCCCGAATCGAGATAATTTAACCCTAAATAACGAATCCACCATAGCAACATCAGCGAGAAATAATGTGATTGGAATGCCTGGAATTAATAACACTGTGGCCGAGGTTGTTGTCGTTGAGCCACATTCTTTTGAAGAAATGCCCCAAGTGATTCATGACCCTCCGCGAAAGAAAATCCGTTGTTCTTAACCTCAATGTGATGGACCCCGAAGAAGCCCAAAGAGCCGTAGATTTTGTGGCAGGCGGAACCTATGCCATTGATGGTCATCAAGAGCGGATTGGCGAAAGTATTTTTCTCTTTACTCCCAATAGTGTCAAGGTCAGTACCCTCTCAGGAACGGTTCATGATTCTAATGAAACTGCGACCCATGGAACACGGACACAGCTTTCCGCACCTGCTTGGGGACTTGACCACAGCCGTTTAGCCCAATAATTGGGAGTGATTATCCTTTAGAGATTGGCTGAGAGTTGCGCTTTATGTTAAGGCGCAGCTTTTGCCTATTTTTTTCCAAAACTTTGACTGATTTTCTCAGTGCAGAATTCCCCCTACAATGAGTAGTATTGACTCATTTTCAAAGAGCAATTTAATTTATGTCTGTGAAATTCGGAATTATTGGCGGTGGAGTGATGGCAGAAGCTATTTTGTCCCGCTTGTTGCAACAAAAACTCTACGCACCTGATGAAGTTTTAATTAGTGATCCCAAGGGCAGTCGTCGGGATTGGTTGAAACAAACCTATGGCGTGCAAATCACGGGAGATAATCAGGAAGCGGCCAATGCCTCCGATGTATTAATGTTGGCCATTAAACCCCAGACCTTAGAACGGGTAGTCGCGGGTTTAGCGGGGGGACAACTCAAGCCCTTAGTCATTTCTGTATTAGCGGGAATTCCCATTAGTCGCTTAGAGTTCGGGTTTCCTGATCATCCTGTCATTCGGGTAATGCCCAATACTCCTGCAACAGTCGGGGCGGGAATGACGGCGATCGCAGGGGGAAAAATGGTGGATCACCATCACATGGATCTGGCGAAAACAATTTTTAGTGCAGTGGGTGAAATTGTCGAGGTTCCCGAATCTTTGATGGATGCGGTCACAGGATTGTCGGGATCGGGGTCGGCTTATGTGGCGATTATCATTGAATCTTTGGCCGATGGTGGGGTTGCGTCAGGATTGCCCAGGGCGATCGCCTACCAATTGGCCTTACAAACGGTTTTAGGGACAGCGCAACTGTTAAAAGAAACGTCATTGCATCCAGGAGAATTAAAAGATCAGTCACGAGTCCTGGGGGAACCACCATTGCAGGAGTGGCGACAATGGAAAAAATGGGCGTGCGCTCTGCCATGATCGAAGCAGTGCGGGCGGCCTGTCGTCGTTCCCAGGAATTAGGCAAGAGTAAATAGAATTTTATGTAGATTTCACCAATAAAACGACGCTATAGGAGGAAATCCCCTCTTCTCGTCCCACTGGGGCCTAACTTTTCGTTAGTAGTTGCTTTAATTCCAATGAGTTCGGGATCAATCCCCAAAGTCTTTCCCAGGGTTTCTTTCATCGCGGGCAAATGGGGTTTAAGTTTTGGCTGTTCTGCCACAATCACCGAATCAATATTGCCAATTTTCCAGCCTTTACTTTGAATGAGTTGGTGAACTTGGGTCAATAAATTTAAACTATTTGCCCCTGCCCATTGGGGATCGGTCGGCGGAAAATAATGGCCGATATCCCCTAAACTCAACGCTCCCAACAGGGCATCTATAATGGCATGGGTCAGTACGTCGGCATCACTGTGTCCTAGTAACCCTAAGTGATGATCAATTTTGACACCACCTAAAATGAGAGCGCGTCCTTCCGTTAAGCGGTGAATGTCATAGCCGTTGCCGATGCGAATGTTGGTCATTGAAATAAAAACAGTAAAGAATGATAAATGGTTACTCGCGTATTCCCAAAGACTAGCAAGTTTACTCTATTAGTTTATCGTTTCATCGCAACAAAACGCGATCGCTATAAATCCTAATGATAAATTTCTAGATGCAAAACATAGTGTCCAAAATAAACCTGATCCGTCCATAGTTCATATTCAATGCGTAAAAATTCAGGCAGAGGATAGCCTGTCAGTGTTAAATCACGGGTAAAATTTCGCAGTCGAAAAGAGTTGCTGAGGTGCTGATTCCCTTCATTGAGCCAATATCGGCTGATGCCATGTACCCCCCGTTCCCAAAAATGACGATAGGAAAATTGACTATTGCCTTGCAAGGTAAGGATGACGCGGGAAGAGGATAATTCTAGCCAGAGTAATTGTTTAGAGTTGGTTTGCTCAGGCGATGGGGGTTTGGTTTCAGGTGGAGCTTGATTAATCAGTAAATGGAACCGTCCCTGCTCTTTTTCATACAACGTTGCGGCGGATTCAATAGTGTTGAGAATGGGCAGATCGGTGGACATGAGAGACAGGCAGACAGGACGTTGATGATGAGTCAGCATGGGGAGTAAGTAATAGCGGTTCTATCTCTTACGATAAACCCTGGGCGATCGCGGCAGGTTTTCTCTAAATTCAATTAATTCCAATCATCTATTTAAGGATTTCTTGCGGTGTGAGACTCCTAACAATTTTTCCAAACAAAACTAAAGCGACTGAAAAATACCATAAAAGTTTTCATCTAGAATTTCTAATTGGGAAAAAGGACAATCAAGAGGATACTCAGTTTCAGCAGGAATTCTGAGTCCCCAGGGAAGCACGTTTACCTTCTTTAATGGCTAATTTTCTTGCATCAGGATAGGCTTCTAGCAAGGCACTGTCCTAATAGGATTTAAGAGAACGCGTTTTTTGGAGTTGTTTTTGGATGCGTTGGCGATGTTCATCAACGGAATTATACCAACTATTTTTCATCGTATCGGGAGCATCGGCTTGGACAGTGAGTTTTAATAGGTGAGCCATTAAGATCGCTAAATTGCTTTCTAAAGTGGCTTTATTCGAGCTTCCCAAATCGTTTAACTCCTCGATTAGGTGAGCAGTGTCAAGTATATTAAAGTGGTTATTTTTTAAGCAATTAATGGTTTGTTCTATCCATAGTTGAAAATCCTGCTCATAAAGTGATGTCAAACTGGTGTGAGAAAGATCATTATTTTCAGTAATCATTGATAGTCTTTTTGGGTATGTAACAATAACATAATACACAACCGCAATTTAAAAAAATTTTAGATGCCTAAATCAATACACAGTGAGATTACTTTTTGTTGGATTACGATCGCCTAGCGGTAGGTAAAATCAACATCGCATCGCCAAAGGAATAAAAACGATAATTTTCTTGAATGGCTTCTTGGTACAAACTCAATAATCTTTCTCGCTCAATTAAAGCACTGACTAACATTAATAAGCTCGATTTTGGTAAATGAAAATTCGTAATTAAACCATCAATAATTTGCCATTGATAACCTGGATAAATAAAAAGATTTGTCTTGCCTCGATAGGCCGTTAATAAGTCAGGCAAATTAGCTTGGGCGGCTCCTTCTAAAGCCCGTACACTGGTTGTCCCGATCGCAATAATCCGTCCTCCTTTTGCTTTAGTTGCTAGAATTTTATCGACCGTAATTTGGGGAACTTCAATCCACTCTTGGTGCATAGTATGTTCCCTAATATTTTCCGTTTCTACGGGACGAAAGGTTCCCACACCAACGTGTAGCGTAATCTCGGCGGTTTGAATTCCTTTAGTCGCTAATTTTTTCAAAAGTTCATCAGTAAAATGTAACCCTGCTGTCGGAGCCGCCACTGCCCCTGGCTTTTGGGCATAAATGGTTTGATATTGATCGGCTTGAGCTTCTGACTGAGTAACATAGGGCGGAAAAGGAATTTCTCCAAATTGCTCTAAAATATCCCAAAAAGAAGTACCAGACGGGGGAAAGAATTGCAGAATGCGCCCTCCTGTTTCGGGGTCACGTTCTAGGACAGTAGCGGTTAAGGTTAAATTTGGATCACTTGTTTGGGAAGGATAAAAGGTAATTTCTGAACCTACTTTTAATTTCTTTCCAGGTTTCACCAGAGCCAACCAGCGATCGGGCGATTTTTCTTCGAGTAATAGAATTTCGACGGAGGTTCCTGTGGATTTCTGACCATACAATCGGGCGGGAATGACTCGCGTATTATTCAAAACCAGTAAATCGTTAGGTTCTAGGTATTGGGGCAAATCATAAAATCGCTGATGATGGTGGTGGGTCGGCGTTTGAACAACCAATAAACGAGAGCTATCTCTAGGAATAACGGGACTTTGGGCAATGAGTTCAGGGGGAAGGGTATAGTCGTAGCTGGATAATAATTCGTTAGGGTTCATTGCGATTCAAAAAAAGTAAGGTGTTAGGTATTAATTCAATTTAGTTTAAATGGGTTTATTTTATGTCGCGCGCCCTTTGTAAGGGGCAAAATATTTTTGTTGGTTTTCCAATAATTAGCTCTTTAAAACCAAGGATTCTCACCCGATAAAAAAAGAGAATTTTTCGTTAGAGTTGGATTTTTTTTTAATCATCCCCATGAAAAATTCCTGCCAGCTAATAGACTTTTTTTCTCTAAAATAGTTTCTATTCTATTAATATTTTTTTAACTAACGTAGTAGAAGATAGGAATAAAAAAGGACACAATACGATTATGTCCCTACAGTGAATTCTGTTTAATTCTTAATCAAGAGAAAGGCGATCGCTCTTAAAGATTAATTAGCCAGATAAGTATAATGGCGTAAACTCCGTTCATAGTTCTCTAATAACAATTGAGATTGTTCTAAACTCATGCGATTATCTTCTAGGGCTTGTTCTGTGTAACGGCGCATATTTTCTAATAAATCTTCAGCATCGTACTGTACATAACTGAGGACATCAGAAATTTTATCTCCCCTTTCTAAATGTTCGATATGATAGCCTTTCGGATTCATTTGAATATGGACAACATTAATATCCCCGAAAAGATTATGGAAATTTCCCATCACTTCTTGATAGGCTCCGACTAAAAACATTGCTAGATAATAGGGTTGATGGTTTGGTAAAGACGTTTCCGGGTGTTCTGAAGAATTTTGATCTTCCATAAAGGGATGTAATTCTAAGACCGATTTAACATCTCTGAGATCAATAAATTGGTCTATTTTTCCATCACTATCACAGGTAATATCCGCCAAGGTTCCGCGATTTGTTGGTTCTTCATCTAAGCGGTGAATCGGCATAATGGGAAATAATTGATCGATCGCCCAGGTATCAGGAGCAGACTGAAAAACCGAGAGATTAATATAATAAATAGAAGCCATAATTTTTTCCAGATCTTCTAAATCATCGGGGACGTATTCTTGCTGACGACAAATCTGGAGAATTTTTCGACAACAAACCCAATACAATTGTTCAGCTTTAGCCCGTTCCTTGAGACTGAGATACCCAAAATTAAATAAACTAATAGCTTCCTCTTTAAACTGCACGACATCATGGTAGGCTTCCTGATAATTTTCGTTGGTAATTGTCTCTAAAGTTTCCCAAAGATTCCGAATAATTAAATGCTCTTTTTCTTTGACGACTTCGGGTAATTCATTGGGAACATCGTTAATCGCCAGCACATCAAAAATTAAAACTGACTGATGGGAAGCGATCGCCCGTCCACTTTCACTCATCAAAATAGGACAGGGAATGGTTGCGGCTTCACAGGCTTCCTGAACGGCGGAAATAATATCATTAACGTAGTTTTGAATATTGTAATTTTTTGAGGCATAAAAGTTAGTTTTAGAACCATCATAATCGACTCCTAAACCGCCACCCACGTCGATATATTGCATATTAGCCCCTAATTTTGCGAGTTGCACATAGATTTGGCTCGCTTCTGTCATGGCTTCTTTTAACACAGAAATAGCCGAAATTTGGGAACCAATATGAAAGTGTAAAAGTTGTAAACAATCGAGCATATCTGCCGCTTTTAATTGATTGACAACTGATAACATTTCAGGAATAGTTAATCCAAATTTAGCGCGATCGCCTGTTGAGGTTCCCCAGCGTCCCATGCCTTGGGTACTGAGTTTTGCCCTAACTCCTAAAATCGGTTTAATGCCTAAATTACGACTAATTTCAATGGCGATCGTTACCTCAGAAACCTGTTCCACCACAATAATAGGTCGATGTCCTAAACGTCTGGCTAATAGAGCCGTTTCAATATATTCTCGATCCTTATAACCATTACAAATTAACAGGGATTGAGGAGTGTCCGAGTTATCACTGGCGATCGGTTCTAAAGTGGCTAAGGCAATCATTAATTCAGGTTTTGATCCTGCTTCTAAACCAAAATGGTAAGGCTTGCCATAACGGACTAGGGATTCAACTAAATGGCGATGTTGATTACACTTAATCGGATAAACACCACGATAGGCATTGGGATAATTATAACGGGCAATTCCCCTCGCAAAAGCGGCATTTAAACGATTAATTCGGTCTGCTAAAATATCAGAAAAACGCAGTAATAAAGGCAAACCAATATTGCGTTTTCTTAGGGATTCTACTAACTCATATAAATCTAAAGAACCGCCGTGATCGCCCTGGGGAGAAACGGTGACATGACCCGCCGCATTAATGGAAAAATAGGGATCACCCCATCCTTGAATACGATACAGTTTTTCACTATCTTCAATGCTCCATTTTGGCTTTATGGAACTAGGATTGGGGGTGAGAAGCAGGGATTTAGAGCTATTTTCTAGGGTAGCTTGTAATTCGATAGTCATAAGTCAGCGATCGCAGGGAATAGCAGTGAATATAGTTTCAATAGTAAGGCTTTTGGGGAAAGAAAACTAGGATAACGGTTAGATGATTTTTTCAAGTGTCAATCGAGGAGATTGAATACTTAAACGTAACTGGATGCGGTTGGCGGGAAAAAGAAAAAATTGGCGTAATTCTTCCCATTCCAATCCATTTTGAAGACGGTATTCTTGAATTGTTTGAGTCATTATCGGTAAAATTTTCTGGAGATCATGACCGTAAACTTGGCCTAATACCTGTCTTAACACGAAACCATCTTGAATTTCCCCTAAAACTTCTTGCACTTGTTTGATTTTTTTGAGCATTTCTTGATAATTTTCTTCATAAAAAGTGAGAAGTAATTCCATTAAATAACGTGTTCTTTTAGTCTCTTTTCGCAAACTATGAAGAATCATCTCTTCTTGGTGGGATAAATCTTCTAAGCGTTTAGCAGGAAGATTAAAGCCAATCATATTTTCTGTTTGATGTAAACTGCTTCCCACGACCCAACCTGGATGCGATAAAAAAGAACTAATTTGGGGAGAGAGTAAGTCAGGCAGGATATGTTCTATGGGGAGAGCCGCGATTGCCGTATAAACTGGTTTTTCTAACCAATCATCAAGATCTTCTTTAAAACCTTGATAAATATTTTTATGTAAAATTTCTTGGGTAATTTTTGCGATTACTTTACGTTTTTTTTTGATGCTTATAAATAATTTCTCCAGTTTTTTTTGTTCATTTTTTGAGAGTGCTGGTAAATAAATTGTGCTTAAAGTTTCTTTTAAAACATCTAAATCTCTTAAGTTTCCCAAAACAGTCGCGATCTTACCAACTTTCTTTTCATCCACTGATTTTGGCAAAATCACGGCACAGGAAAACCCCGTGATCGCCGTTCGCAGTCGTCGCATTCCTACTCGCATTTGATGGAGTTCTTCAGGATCTTTATCTTTGAGTACCAGAGCTTCATGTTTAAGAATTTTCTGATAATGTTGTTGAATGGCAATTTTTGCCCAATCACCGAGGGTTTTGGCTTCCTGGGAATCATTCATGGATTTAATTAAAATTGTTAAATAAGCTTTTATTTCTTAATATTAACAATTTTTTTGATAATTGAAAATAGATACTTGACAATATTTTATTATGATAAATAATAAAGTAAACCCTTTGAAATAAATGGTGTCAATAGAGAAGGATCAAGAAAAAGTATAAAACTGCGCTATTTCATGAGTATTTTGGATTTGAATTTTAGGCAAGATAAACGAAAAATCCTGTAAAGTTTAGAGTTACTAAATTTTTGAGTTAGAGTAGAAATCAATCAATTTCAGACCAAATCCCGATGGAATGGCAACAGCTACTCACCCGTAAACGTCTCGGCAAACAACATTCAGAAGATCCGAACTTCGAGCGGACTCCCTATCTTAAGGATTATGATCGCCTGGTTTATTCGACTCCTTTTCGTCGATTAAAAGATAAAACCCAGGTTTTTCCTCTATCGAAAAATGCCGATGTGCGGACTCGCTTAATCCATAGCCTAGAAGTCTCCTGTGTCGGGCGATCGCTGGGGAGAATGGTCGGCGATCAGATTATCAAACGGCATCGTCTCGAAAACTTTGATGCGGCTGATTTTGGCGATATTTTATCCGCCGCTTGTTTGTCACCATGATATCGGTAATCCGCCCTTTGGCCATGCGGGGGAAGATGCCATCCAAAATGCGTTTCAGAGTTGGTATAGCAAAGAAAATCTGGGGGGAAGCTTGCTTAATCCCTTAGAAAAAGCAGATTTAGATAATTTTGAAGGAAATGCCCAGGGTTTTCGGATTTTAAGCCGCTTAGGAATGTTGCATCGTGTCGGAGGAATGCAACTGACCTGTACGACCTTGGCGACTTTTACGAAATATCCGAGGGAATCTTTTTTATCTAAAACGATTTTGAAAGGATATAAGGGTAAAAGTATTCAGAAATACGGTTTTTTTCAGTCGGAAAAGGATTTGTTTACAGAGGTAGCTGAAACAGTAGGCTTAATTCGTCGTCACCCGAAAGCAGCTTGGTGGTGTCGTCATCCCCTGACGTTTTTAATGGAGGCGGCGGATGATATTTGTTATTCGATTGTTGACCTCGAAGATGGTTTTCACATGGGCTATCTTCCTTTTTTTGAAGTGCGGGATCTTTTGAACGCGATCGCCAAAATTGATCTCACCGAATACGATAGTAGTCCAGAAGAAACCATCAAAAGACTACGGGCTAAAGCGATTAATCAATTAGTATCAGAAATCGCCCAAATCTTTTTAGATAAGGAATCTGAAATCCTAGCAGGTAAATTTGATCAGGCTCTTTTAAGCCTTGGCCAGTATGCAGATATTCTGAGTATTATTGAAGAAAAAACATCTTATTCTGTGTTTCATCATCCTAATGTGGTTAAGGTCAAAGTTGCGGGTTATGAAGTGTTAGGAGAATTATTAACGGAATTTTTAACGGCGATTTTTCATCCTACTAAAAAAGGACAATTAATTACTTATATTTTGCCAACGGAATGGAGACCTAATCCTGAAGAAAGTCATTATCAAAAAATGTTAAAAGTAACAGATTATATTTCAGGATTAACGGATTTACAAGCAACGTTATTGTTTCAACAATTTCGAGGGATTTCTTTAGTTTCTTAAATTTGCTATAATCTAGTTTTACAGTTTTCTTTAGTTTTAGTTTTAGTTTTAATGATAAGGATAAAAATGAATCAATCCCAGTATATAAAAATTCAAAATTTTCGTTGCTTTAAAGAGCTAGAAGTCAATGGCTTTAAAAGAGTTAATTTAATTGGTGGTAAAAATAATGCAGGCAAAACTTCATTACTAGAAGCACTATTACTTTATTTTTATCCAATTCCTCAAAGTATTCTTGCATTAAAAAATATCAGAAAAGAGTCTTCTAACAGTATTAGAAAAAATACTAAAGATGCTTGGAACTCATTTTTTTATAATGAAAATATAGAAAATTATGTATCCATTGAAGGTTATTTTGAAAATATTGGAGATCAAGTAATTAATGTATCTGTATCTTATTCTTTGCAACATCAAGCATTTGAAAACAAAGATGAAAGTTTTAAACACGAAGATGAAGGTTTTGAAAACAATTTCAATTCTCCTATTGCAAGTCTTGAAATAGAAAAGATTTTAAACGAAGAGAAGCCCATCAAACGTAATTTGAATGCCAAGATTACAGGGACAGAACTACTTCGGACTAATATAAGAGATTATTGGAGTAGTCGTATACCCTTTTTCCCTTCAGGTTCTAATTACGGCACTAAAATAGCAAAGCAATATGACAAAATTGATTACAATGGGAAAGGCCCAGAAGTTTTAAAGATACTTAAAATTCTTGATCCTTCAATTGAAGGACTTCGCACATATTCTTTTGTAGAGCCAACTTTGTATATACGGACAAAAACTCAGTCTAAGGGCTTACCAATTTCTTTATTTGGAGATGCTGTCTATCGAGTAACTGCAATTATTTTAGAAATTCTTGATAAGAAACATAAAGTCTTGTTTATAGATGAAATAGAAAATGGAATTCATTATACTAGCCAAAAAAGTTTTTGGGAAGGACTATTTCGTCTTTCTGAAGAATTAGATACCCTTATTTTTGCAACAACCCATAGCTTAGAAATGATTAAAGCCTTTACAGAAGCAGGAAAAAATTTCCCCGATCAAGGAGCCTATTTTGAATTAGCCTATAGTCCAAGAACCGATAATATTGTTGCCATTAATCGGGATATAGACCTCTTAGAATATGATCTTGAACACGGCAAAGCCATAAGAGGAGAATAAACAATGACCAATAGATTAATTGTCGAAAGTAAAAACGATAAGATTTTTATTGAAAAACTTATTCAAACCCTTAATTTTAATAATATTGAAATAGACAAACCAATTTGTATTGATGATTATGAATGCTTAGAAGGATTAAGTGAAAAGTCAGTCACTAATTCTCTCAAAAGTTTATCTGCCAGTTTGCTTAAAAATGATATCCAAAAAATTGGAATTATTATCGATCAGGATAACTTAACTCGACAAAAAAGATTTGAATTCATCAATAGTTGTATAAATGAAGTGTTTGAAACATCCACTTCTCTTGATAGCTTTAATAAATTAATTACAGCTACAAATAGGGATAAAATTTCTGTTCAGTTAGGATGTTATTTTACTAATGTTGATGGACAAGGCGAACTAGAGACAGTTCTTAAAGCTATTAAAACTCAAGATTCAGATTATGCTGATTGTTTAAAAAGTTGGCGAAGTTGTGTAAAAGAACAGGCGAAAAATATTTCAGATAAAGATTTTGATAAATTTTGGATCAGTAATTATATTCGCTATGATACTTGTTCACCGCAAGAGTCTAAACAAGCAGGTAGGAAATGTGCTATGAGTGCATTTGACTATGTATTAAAAGAAAAAAGTTATATTTTTGATTTTGAACACTCAGTTTTAGATGGACTGAAAGATTTTCTAAAACTTTTTAAAGATTAAGAAAAACTACAGATAAAATGTTAGATCAAGCAAATTCATTAATCTATAAAGTCGGTGGTAGTTTAGCTTTTAATCATCCGACCTATGTTATCCGAAAAGCCGATAAAGAACTCTTAACCACTTTAGAAAATGGTAAATTTTGTTATGTTTTTAACTGTCGGCAAATGGGGAAATCCAGCTTACGGGTACAAGCCATTCACCACTTGCAAGCGCAGGGAATGGATTGTGCTTCCATTGATATCACCAGTTTAGGAAGTGATCTCGATCAAACCCAGTGGTATAACGGTATTATGACCCAATTATTTTTGGGTTTTTCGTTAGCGGGCAAAGTGAATTTAAAAATTTGGTTACGAGAAAGGGAAAATATTTCTCCCGTCCAAAAATTAAGTCAATTTATTGAAGAAATTATTTTAGTTCATACCAAAGGACAAAAAGTTTTTATTTTTATTGATGAAATTGATAAAGTTTTAAGTTTAAAATTCTCTCTAGATGATTTCTTTTCTCTGATTCGTTTTTGTTATAATCAACGTGCCGAAGATAACCGTTATGATCGCCTTTGTTTTGCTTTATTCGGGGTTGCGACTCCTTCGGATTTAATTCGCGAAAAAACCCAAACACCTTTTAATATTGGTCAAGCCATTGAGTTAACAGGTTTTAGATCAACTGAAATTCAACCTTTAGCCGTTGGTTTAGCTAAAATTGCTGACAATCCCCAGCTAATTTTACAGGTAATTTTAAATTGGACGGGAGGACAGCCTTTTTTAACCCAAAAAGTTTGTTATTTGTTATTTCAATTAAATCAATATATTACAACAGGAACAGAAAAGGAAATTGTTGAGCAAGTTATTCAAGATCAAATGATTCATTTTTGGGAATCCCAAGATGAACCTGTTCACCTTAAAACAATCCGCGATCGCCTACTTCGGGATGAACAGAAAATAGGACGATTATTAGGACTTTATCAACAAATTCTTAAAATGGGATTTATTGCGACGGATGATAGTCCCGAACAAAGTGAATTACGCCTATCAGGATTAGTGGTTAAACGAGACGGAAAATTAATCCCCTATAACCGTATTTATCAAAGTGTTTTTAGTTTGGATTGGGTCAACAAAGAACTCGAAAAAATTCGTCCCTATTCTGAATCTATTCTAGCTTGGGAGACTTCAAACTTTGAAGATCAATCTCGGTTATTGCGGGGTCAAGCGTTAAAAGATGCTCTCCATTGGTCGGCTAATAAAAATTTAAGTAATGCAGATTATAAATTTCTCAATGCAAGTCAAAATCTAGAACAACAAGAAGCGGAAAAAAACAATTCTATTCTCCAAATCGCTAACCAAAAAGCCCAACGTCGGATTTATTTTGGATCGGCAATTTTATTCTTTTCAATTTTGGGGTCGATTATTGCCATTGGATTAGCGGGAATTGCTTCACAAAAACAAATAGAAGCCCGTAGAGGAACGGAATTACAGCGAATTGCCGACAGTGCGGAACGACAATTTTCCTTTGAAGAAATTAACGGTCTTTTATCGGCTATGCAAGCAGGACAAAATTTAAAAAAGATGGTCAAAAAAGAAGATGTTCTTCGAGATTATCCCGCCACAAGTCCCCTTTTATCCCTGCAACAAATTCTCAATAAAATCCAAGAAAAAAATAATTTACAAGGTCACAAAGAAGGGGTAACAGGGGTTGCATTTAGTCCTGACAACCAAAAAATAGTCACAGTTTCCAATGATCAAACTGCCAAACTTTGGACAATTCAGGGAAAACTGTTAACCACATTTATCGGGCATAAAGGTAATATTTATAGTGTTAGTTTTAGTCCTGATGGTCAGACAATTGCAACGGCTTCTAAGGATCAGACCATTAAGCTTTGGAATTTACAAGGTCAAGTTCTTCGTACCTTCAAAGGACATCAAGACTCCGTTTATTCAGTAACTTTTAGCCCTGATGGTCAGTATTTAGCCTCAAGTTCGCGGGATAAAACCGTGCGTCTCTGGAATTTGCAAGGAAAAACGATCGCTATTTTAAAAGGCCATCAAAAGTCCATTGATGACGTGCAATTTAGTCCCGATGGAAAAAAATTAGTGACGGTTTCACGGGATGGAACGGTTAAGTTGTGGAATTTACAAGGTCAATTATTGCGAACTTGGGGAGATGGGAAAACGGCATTTTTTGGCGTTAGTTTTAGTTCAAAAGGAGATAAAATTGCAGTAGCCACCGATGATACAACAATTAAATTATGGAATTTACAGGGTCAATTATTAACCACTTTAAAGGGACATCAAGAATTAGTAACTAGTGTCGTTTTTAGTCCCGATGGTCAACGATTAATTTCTAGTTCAAGCGATGGAACGGCGAAAATTTGGAACCTACAAGGTCTGGAATTAAAGACGTTACGGGGTCATCAGGAGAGCGTTCTGAAAGTTGCGGTGGATAGGACGGGGCGACACATTGCCACTGCTTCTGAGGATGGAACGGTGAAATTGTGGGATTTGACCCCCAAGCCCATGTTAGGTTTTCAATCCCTGAATGCTCGTTTAACGGGGGTGGCGATTAATCCTGCTCGCTCCTTGTTGGCGGTGGTGACAGAAGATGAACCGTTGAGTTTGATCAATTTTCAAGGGCAATTACAGCAAACATTTCCCATCACCACCGCAGGAATCACCCAACTCAGCTTTAGTCCCGATGGTCAACGGTTGGCGACAACTTCTGGAGGCAAAATCGTTAAAATTTGGGATTTACAAGGAAAACTATTGGGACAATTTTCTCAAGACTCAGGACGTATTTATAATTTTGCCTGGAGTGCGGATAGTGAGTTACTCGCGATCGCAACCAAAAGCGGTAAAGTTTCTCTTTGGAAAGTCGGTCAGATGCCGCCCACTCGATTATTAACCATCACTGTTTCTCAATATCGAGTTTATGGCGTTGCTTTTAACCTTAAACAATCCCAATTAGCCACAGCATCCGAAGATAAAACGGCTAAACTTTGGGATTTAAAAGGCAATTTACTAACAACATTAAAAGAACATCAAGACTCTGTTTATCAAGTTATTTTTAGTCCCACAGGAAACTATTTACTCACCGCATCAAGAGATGGAACCGCTAAATTGTGGAATAATCAAGGGCAGTTACTCAAAAATTTGCAGGGCGATCCTTTTCCCGTTCAAAATGTCAATTTTAGCTCCGATGAAAAATGGATAGCGACCGCTTCTAGCGATGGAACGATTCGTTTATGGGATATTCAGGGAAATTTACGGGGAGAGTTCAAAGGAGAAGAAACTCCCTTGATGGCTCTCGCTTTTACGGCGAATAATCAAGCGATTATCACAGTGGATCGGGAGGGAACGGTGAGGGAATGGCCCGTTGAATCAGAGTTACCCCGACTGACGCGACTGCTAAAAGAAGGTTGTCAGTGGTTAGGGGATTATTTGCAAACCCATCCCCAGGAACGGGAAAAACTGCCAATCTGTTCACCTTAAATTTTTAACCATTGGGATGATTTAACTTCTATTAATAATTTTGATCAACAGATTTTTGAGGAGAAATAACATCGGGCAGCGATCGTCTTAATCCGTAAAGCCAAACTAAGCCTAAACTGCCTAAAACAATTAAAACTAAACTAATGACCTGGGCCATTTTGAGTGAACCTAACATTAAACTATCGGTGCGTAATCCTTCAATCCAAAATCTTCCTAAACTATAGGCAATTAAATAGGTAAAAGTTAAGGTTCCTAATTTTAATTTACTGTGATGTTTTAATCCCCAGAAAAATAACCACACTAATAAACTAAAGACACCGATATTCCAAAGAGATTCATATAAAAAAGTTGGATGAAAATATTCAAAATTCACATAGTTGATTGGGCGTAAATTGGGAGGAATATACAGTTTCCAAGGTAAATTAGTCGGGTCTCCAAATGCTTCGGAATTAAAGAAGTTTCCCCAACGGCCAATGGCTTGACCCAAGGCAAGAGAGGGAACGATTACATCGGTAAGTTGCCAGACTGAAACTTTTTGAAAACGAGCAAATAGAGTTGTTGCGATCGTTCCGCCAATAATTGCTCCATGAATGGCAATTCCCCCTTTCCAAATAGCGATAATATCTTCTGGCCGTTTGGGCATATTCTGACCAATTAAAGAGGACGTAATACAGCCGAGCTGAAGGAATGGCCGCAACCACTAACCAAAAGGGCAGAAATCTGCAATTAATTCAGGATCAAAATGACGACGTTTAGCGAGAAATTGGGAAAAACTAACACCAAGTAAAACAGCAGTTGCAATTAATAAACCATACCACCGTAAGGAGATTGGCCCCAATTCAAAAAAATTGGCCCTGGAGATTGGAATTGTAAGGCTAGTAGCATAAAAACAATGTTAAATTCATTAAATGTCAGTCAATTTTTATTCAATAACTTTATAGTAATCAGATTAAAGCGATCTTACTTGTATTCGGGATGTTTTTCAACCACAAAGCAAGTACCATACTGATTAATTTCATTAATTAATTGGTATAACCGTCCCGATCGCTGACGATTAAATTTAAAAATTAAACGGGGTAAAGCTTCAGTCGAATCTCCTTTTTCCTGGGGTAAAGCATGACTTTTTTCGATTTTACCTGAAATTAAAATATCTTGATAATCTTCATTAAATTTTTGGATAATATCATCTTCTAATTCCCAATTCAGTCGCATCACTAGGCTATCATTAACTTGACGGCAAGAATGGTAAACACAATAGAAGTTTTGAATGATACCACAGGCTTCTTCTAAACTATTAGTAATCGTATAAAGGCTGAAATCATCGGCACTAATTAATCCTTGTTCCAATAAATTTTCTTTGAGATGGGATTGCCAATTTTTCCAATAATCCCCATCGGGTTCATCAATTAAAACTAAAGGAACTGGGCCATATTTTCCTGTTTGACAAAGGGTTAGGGTCTCAAAGGCTTCGTCCTGGGTTCCAAATCCCCCTGGAAATAGGGCGATCGCATCACTTTCTCTCAAGAAAAAAAGCTTACGAGTGAAAAAATATTTAAAATTAATTAATTTAGGATCATCAGCAATAAATTCATTAGCAATATTTTCAAAGGGTAAATCAATATTTAAACCAAAGGAATGTTCTTTCGTCGCGCCTTCATTGCCTGCTTGCATGATGCCTCCCCCTGCACCTGTTAAGACCATAAAACCCAAATCGGCGAGACGACGGGCAAATTTGACCGCTAATTGATATTCAGCACTTTCTGGCAGGATTCTGGCGGAACCAAAAATAGTGACTTTTCGAGTGTGGCGATGGGGATAAAAGGCAATAAATGCTTTTTCTAAATCCTGAAGGGTGGCGGTTACGATTTTCCAATCGGCTCGATCAATTTCTTCACTCGCCATCCACATTAAAACCGAGAGCGATCGCTGAAGGAGTTGACTATTAGGATGATCGGGCAATTGCTTTAAGAATTGGCTTAGGGCTTCTACAAATTGGGGATCAAGGCTCGATTGTGGAAGTAAGTCCATTATTATCCTAGAAGAAAATCAAATTGAAATAGGAATATTAATATTATTATAGAAGCTTTTCGCGCTTGTACGAGCATTGAGGAGGAATGCAGGAATGCGTGAAGTTTCGGTTTACACCGTTTTTCTAAAAAATAATTTAATATTCCCAACAAGTTAATCAATTCTTAATAAGTCAGGACAAAAATTAACTTTCTTTAAACTGAACTAAAAATAAGCTGATTCTCTATGTTTTTATTTTTAACTAAACTTAATGCTGATGATGTTGCGGACTTTCGGGGGTCGTCATTGGAGCAACTGGTTGATGTCCTTGATGACCATTAAACCAAGACATACTGACTCCTCCAAAGGCAAGCATTCCCATTGACACAAATCCAGACGCGATCGCCCCCATTGCCACCGTCCCAATAGAAATCACCCCCATCGGTACTATCCCGATCGCAATCACGCCCATCGGTACTATCCCGATCGAGATATAACCCGTTGGCGTAATCCCAAAGGAAATCAGTTTCGCGTTTTGCCATTTAAACGTTTTACCAGCAGCATTTTCTGAGCATTGAGAGGTTTCTGATTCTGGCTCTAGGGAGGTTTTCATCGATTATTTTTGCCTATTAATCACGGATTTCCCCAGCTTAGACAAAAAGGAAGTACCCCGTCAAAAGACAGGCTGTCAAAGTTGTTAAACGATAGGACGATCAGAATTGAAAATCTCTGAATAGTCAGAATTAAGCCCAACCATCAAGATCCTTTAATGATCAAGAGACTGGGCTTTGATAGATATGTCTGGTATTCAATCGGAGCGGCGGGATTCGAACCCACGACCCCCACTACCCCAAAGTGGTGCGCTACCAAGCTGCGCTACGCCCCGAATACTCACAAGAGTCTTATCATACACCGATGCGGTCTCAATTGACAACAGGGTAATAAATTATTTATTTTTTGCGATCGCCCCCCACCTGGAATTGGACACAATTTTGGCAATTTCAGGATCATAAAGTACGCTCAGGAAAAAGACAGGCGAATTTTTACGACAAAATTTGAGGTTTTCCACACTAAACAAACTGATTGTTAATTTGGCATGATAACAAATAGGTAAGTCTTTGGAGAACAACCATGAATTTCTCGTTAGAATCGCTTTATAGCTGGTATCGTAGTATGATCCGCAATCCCCAGTATCGTTGGTGGATTGTCCTGGGGACATTAGCTTATCTTTGGAGTCCCATTGATATTTTGCCCGATATTTTCCCAATTATTGGTTGGATTGATGATGGACTGTTAGCAACGTTATTAGTCAGTGAAATTTCTCAATTAGTCTTAGCTCGTCTCAAATTAAAAACCGATGGAAAACAAACCGCTAAACCCATTGTAGAAGTTGTCTCTCCAGACTAATTTATCATTTTAACTTTTATGTCTAATTAATATTTCTGGGTGAGGCTTTCTCACCTTTTTTTGTAATATTCGGAGTATTGATTTGAATTCATCTTCTATCAAAGTTAGCCTTATTATTCCTGTTTTTAATGAAGCTTTAATTATCGAAGACTATCTCTCAAAAATTCCCATAAGACCTGACTTAGAAGTGATTATTGTTGACGGTCAGAGTGGGGATGAAACCGTTGCTTTATGTGAAAAAATACAACTAAAATTTAAACCCAAGATTGTGATTTCACTCCTTAAAGGTCGGGCAAATCAACTAAACTTTGGAGCGTCCCTCGCGATCGGGGAAATTCTCTGTTTTTTGCACCTAGATAGTCAGTTACCCTCGGATTATTTTGCGCAAATTGAAGAACTCTTATCCCGTCCCCAGGCGATCGCTGGGGCTTTTTCCCTGACCATTGACGCACCTCAGATTTCTTTTCGATGGTTAGAAAAATTGGTGAATTGGCGATCGCGTTTTTTTCATTACCCTATGGCGATCAGGGACTATTCCTAACAACATTGATATTTAAGAAAATGGGAGGATTTGCCCCCCTGCCGATTATGGAAGACTACGAATTTGTTCAGCGACTCAAAAAGCAAGGCACAATCCACATTTCCCAAGCTTCCGTATTAACCTCTAGTCGGCGATGGCAAAAATTAGGCATCCTCAAAACAACTCTGATTAATCAGGGAATGATTTTAGGCTATTATTTAAAAATTGATCCCAAAATTTTAGCGCATTGGTATCGCAACCAAAAATAATTTAACCAACAAGATAAATACACTTTGTATAAACTGATTAAAATGAATATTACCCAATGTTTACATACCGCGATTCTCATTACCGATCTCACCAAATCGGAACAATTTTATAGCCAAGTACTCGGATTAGAAAAAATTGAACGAAATTTAAAATATCCTGGTCTTTGGTACCAAGTCGGAAATTACCAAATTCATTTGATGGTAGATCCAAAATTTCAAATCAAGTTAAGTAATTCAGAAAAATGGGGACGCAACCCCCATATCGCCTTTTCTGTGACCGATCTCAATCAAGCGATTATTCGCCTCCAATCCTTTAATTATCCTATGCAAATGAGTGAGTCTCGTCCTGCATTGTTCACCCGTGATCCTGACAGAAATATTATTGAAATCAATCAAGCATAAAGAAAAAGTGCAATTTAACAATACTTTTTCTTAATCTATTTGGGATGGCTATACATGAATACTTTATCCGTAAAAAATTGTTGACTTATTGAATGTTTAGCTGAAAATCAAAAAGAAAAGTTTTCCCAAATAAAATTCATCAAGATTGGTTATCATTCCCCTCAAATAACGAATACCATAATCAA
>CAWEDJ010000077.1:0-36364 GCA_963807635.1 uncultured cyanobacterium | reverse complement strand
TAACGCAGTTCCTTGCCGTCCTTCCCTCGGACTTTCCGCGATCGCCATTTGAGACCGACTTTCTGGAGTAAACGCCCAACAAACTGAATATTCAGAGCCTTACCCTGCCGTCCCAAAGTCAGTTTTAAACGCCGACAACGATGAATAATCGTTAAAATTTCGGGAGAATCATTGTGATACTCTTGCTCTGGATCAAGGTCTAAAATACCACTCTCCTTTAAAGCCAGAATCAGAGGGTGTTCATCTCGGTAGAGCCAAGAACAAAGCATCTCTCCCGTAAATAAACGATCATGGATACCCTTGAATTTTTGCTTAGAACGGCATAGGGAAACCTCAGAGTGTTGAATCATCCAGAAACGATGAAGCTGCCAATAAAGCCCCATCTGACCCTGTAACAGGGTTTTCAAGAATTCAGGACTCCAGATAGACTGATACTGAATCCCTGGAAGCAGACGAAGAATCTGTTGCTTAATCTGGACACAGGGATCTACATCAATGCCTAAAGGTTGGTCAGCAGGAAACTCAGGAGCTTCAAAAACCCTTTGATAATACTCATCCTTGACTTCCTGAATGGCAGTCTTAAGACCCATATCGCCCTTATCAATCCTGTGATTGAGACGATAGGGAGTAATCTGATAACCTGCGGCAGTTAATTGCTCCTTTACACATTGTCGTAAATGCTGTTTCTCATAATTCCACATCCCTTGAATTGTCAAAGCACAATTGGCATGAACTGATTGTTGTTGACTGTGCCAAACATCCAAGACATTAGCAATAATTTGTTCCGCATTGATTTCTCCTGAAAGGGTTTTGTTGGCATTGAGAGTCAGTTGTTGAGTCAACAAAGATTGAATCAAGAGGGGGTCTGATGCATAAATATCATCGGAAGAAAACGTACTAAATTCTTTCACCCATAGCCATTTATCCACCTGAATATCCCGAATACGGGCAATCATTTGCAGGATATTATCCACATCCAAGATGCCAAAGAAGAAACCGAAATGATGGGTAAAATAATCCGTAATTGGAATATCAATGCCACTTTGGGCAGTGGGGGAATAGAGTAAATAATCAATCCGTTGCTGGGATAAATAGGCATCTGGTTTGGTTAAAAACTCTTTAACAGGTTTGCTATTGGAAGTATCCCGATTAATGTTTAAACCCTTTTTACCCTGTTTTTTCAGGAGTTTTTCAACGCCATCTAAAAAAGTTTTATTGTCGCTACAGAGGGCAACCACAGGAGCCTGTAAAAGATGTTTCACCCAGGGAGAATATTTATTGGGACGGAAAACCTCTTTCTTATCAATCACTCCTTCCAGGAAATGAATTTTAGATTTTTGTCCAATGTGTTGATTGTGGACGGTATGAATGGGTTTGTCGGGGCAAAGTTTGTGGATGTAGTCAACGGCCCAATCCGCCAGATTACCATCTAGACAAATAATCGTTCGAGCGCGTTTGAGAGCCTGGGTAAAAAGTTCAATAATTTGCTCACGCTGCTGTTTAATGGCAGTTTTCCCGTAGAGCAGATGTTTAATGACGGACATCAATTCATCCAACACTAAAACACAATTATCAAAATCTTCAGGTTTGAATCGCCAGAGGGAATCCAGACAGAGAGCCAACCAATAATCAGGGTCAGATAGACAAACATGGTCGGCTTTTTCATGGAGTAATTCTAAGCCGCGAATTTGGGCGACTCCTTGGCGTAAAAGGTTATTGAGGGTTCCTAAGACCAAAATACGATTGTGTTGTAACCAGCTTCGATTGTCTTCTATCCAATCCCTGAGATTAGTGGTTTTTCCCGTTCCTAGACCAGATTTAATAAAATAGGCAGCATTATCATCAAAAGTCTTCCAGTTCAGATGTTCTTGATTGAGGATCATTTGAGCAGTGAATTGTTTAGATTTGCGCCAACGGGCTTGGGCTTGATAGTCTTTGGCAAGTTTAAAGAAATCATCAGGGGAGAGATAGCTGACAGAATTGAGTTCGGATTCAGTCAATTCATCGCAATCATGACTCGTTTTACTGACCTGTCCCCACCAGGGAAATTGAACAGAATAGCCCAAGCTTTGGAAAAAATTCACTTGCCGTTCCCAGGCTTTGAGTTTGGAAGGATTGAGTACATCTCCTCCATCGACATAGAGATCAATGGGTAAATTGGTCGAGTAATCCGCAAGGTTATCCTGAATTTGCTCTGGACTGCCGACAAAATTCCCTCCTGCGGCTCCAATGATCCGTTGACCAAAGCGATGGGCCGCCAAAGTCGGTTTAGCCCCGATACCCTCACAGAAACCGAGATGGGGGCGAGTAATGCTTTCAGGAATCGCCACCGATAAGGGCAGTTCACCATTACTTAGGTGGCTCGATGCTATACCCTTCGCCCAGCGATATTTAGAATCCGTTGCCCCATCAAGGCGAATCTGGAACCCGATCGCCTGATTCTGTCCATTAAAGGCAACAAAGGCAATTCCATCGTGGCGGATAGCCAATCTGTTACCGAACCAATCGACACCAGGCAAGTTTTTAGGAATGTTGAGGGGAATCGCTTGATAGGGGCTGACAGAAAAGAAAAGACCTTTCTCGATCATGTCATCCGTTAGACCCCGTTGTTTTAAATCATTTCTGTGGCGGCTAGAGAGCTTTAAATCGGCAGCTAATTGACGGATGGCTTTATCTCTATCCTCAACGGATAAAGCGGTCTTAAATTGTTGTTCTAGGGCTTCTCGTCGTTGTTGTTCCCGTTTGGCTTTTTGAGCGAGCCATTCATCTCGTGAAAAAGGGTTTTGTTCAGACCGTTGGACAAAAATTCCCCAAACCCCAGATTTATCCGATTTACGCCATTGATAATCGGGATGGGCGGGGTCGTAGTCTATGTAAGAGTGACAGAGAATGAAACCCGTATCGAGAGTGCGACAGTCGCCATTGGTCTGTTCACAGATAGGACAGGGTTCGCGTCGAGAGGAAGGAAGGAACTTAGTCATGGCTCATTCCTCCCTGTTGGGTTAATTTTTGTGATACTGAATCAGTAGTCGAAAACGTTATTTTTTGAGCATTCTGGGGTTTCATGGGGGTTCTCCTGTGGTTAGTGGGGAGAACCTGAACAAGTTTTTTGGGAATTATTCCTGAAAGAGATTACTAAAGTTCTGATCTTTGATTTAATCTAAAAGTACAAAAATAAATATTTTGGGTGGTTAATCTCAATGGTTAGGACAGTCGGTAAAACTGTCTGCATGGGACTTTTAGATAGAGTTTGGTTATTTCCAGATTTGGTTATTTCCAGAAAAGCGTGTTAGGTTCTCTTAGCTTTTTTGTTTCTTCCCAGAAAAACGGTTCAGATTCTCCATTCAATTTCCTCTTTAAATCACTATGAATAGCTAAAGCGAGAATAGGGTCGTAAATTCACCCATATTCTCTTCAAGACTGATGGAAGCTTGTTTTTCTGGAAATGAGCAGGATTTTTCTGTGCAGTAAAACAGAGTCCATCAGGGCGGAAGGATGGAGTGCCTAAACTTTCTGGAAAAAGAAAAAAATAGGAAAAATCGTATCGAAAGAAAAAGCGAGTAAAAAAACGTTCCATTAATGCTGACCTTGTAGCTGAGTGATTAATGGAGTTCGTACCGAAAAAAGAAGAAATATAACAAGATTAAGGCTCTAATCTGGCCTTGTTAACTATTGGGTATAGGAAAAATTGACAAATAATTGCCTATGCCGCAAATCTCTACTATGATGAGAACAAATGCAGTAATATTACTGTCAAAGCATCACTGATTGATGCAACAGCCAATAGAGAAATTGTTATATTTTTTTCTTAGTCAGTCCGATAGCTCCTGTGGTTGATAACCAAGAACCTGAAGGAGAGTAATAAAAGGAGAACGTCGTCTAGATTTTGCGGTCAAGGACGGCGTTCTGGTTTTTATGACCCAGAATACCTAGAGATGCTTGGATGGACATAAAAATTATGACGGAAAAAGTCAGTAATTGTTTTTTAGTTTAGCCTGTATTCTGCTGAAAGGGAAATAACGAGTGGAAAGATACTTTTGTTAGAGGCTTTTCAGGGTTGAAAAAGATTTAAGTCACTGCCAAAGTGATGAGGGTGATATTGTCAGACCCTCCATTTGCTAAGGCAGACTGTATCAGTTCTCTGTTGAGAAGGTCTGGATGAGCAGGATATTCTTGGACTAAGGTTTCGAGGGTGGTATTTGTCGTTAGGTTACTTAATCCATCACTGCAAAGTAATACACTATCTTTGCTTTGCAAGGCAATTACGGGAGGATGTTCGTTTTGCCATTTAGGATCAATGGAAAAATCTCCCTGACCATTTTTGCCGCCCAAACAGGAATTGACGATCGCCCGCATGGGATGGGTGGGAATATCTTCGGGCTGAATCTTTCCCATTTCTAGTAGTAGTTGAATGATGGAATGATCGGCGGTTTGATAAAGAATTTTGCCGTCTCGAAAATGGTAGAGACGACTATCGCCAGCATAAAGGTGAATACAGGTTTTTGGGGTGACGATCGCGGCAACAATAGTGGTTCCCATGCCCAGGGTCTGAAAACTGGTAACAGCTTGTTCTCGGATGCGTTGATCAGCGAGATAACACTGTTGGAGTAGGGCATCGTGTTGTTGTTCGGGTTCTTCGGGAAAAGGAGAGTCGAGCAATTCAGCAAAGGTATCAATGGCAATTTGAGCGGCGATTTCTCCTGCACTACTGCCGCCCATGCCATCAGCGACAATCGCCAAAATTCCCTCATTATTAGGCCAGCTTGTAGAAGATAGCGGTCTTCGTTGTTGTGACGGACTTTGCCGAGGTCAGTTGCACCATAGGCTTGACACCAAGAAAGCTTGATGGGAGTGGAAATTGCTAAGGTTTCGTTAGTCACAGGTGATTACCTCAAATTCAAGGTTGCCGAGTTTTATAATATTGCCGATAGTCAGGGTGACAAAGGGGGAGGGCTTGCCAGGTGGGGTGGAAATCAATTGTTGATCATTTACCCAACTTCCGTTGCGGCTGTTCAGGTCACAAATTTTTAGGGTTCCATCGATCCATTCCAGTAGGGCGTGTTGTCGAGAAATCATCGGTGGATTACCAAGTTCACAATCGCTGAGGTCAATCTCAATAGGATTTTGATTAGCCGCGTTTCGTCCGATGATCTGGGAGAGTCGATGGAGGGTAAATTCTTTCTGGGCTTTGGGGCCATTGCGTAATTTGAGACGGGTACGATCTGGACTCAGGTGTTTGAGGACGGGAATGGGGTCTAAGCCCAAGCCTTGACTCATGAGTTACCTCCTACTTTGCGGGTATCCTGTAATAGCCCAGTGGTTTGATGAGGGTCTAATTTACCTGATTTTTGGAGGTCTGTGAGTTGTTGCGCGGCTTGTTGGGCGATCGCGGTCTGACCTGATTTAGTGGCAGCGACCTGGAGATCAACTAATAATTCCCCTGTGCGATGGGGGTCAGAAGTACGAGTCAGATCGGTACTGCATTGATTCATAATCCAACCCAGGCGATCGCTGTTGACTTCGGTATTGACCTGTTGGGCTTCACGGTAGGAGTTGGTATATTGCAGACTGGTTTGGGCTTGAATGGGGGCTAAATTGGGGGCGGTTAACTCGATATTGAGGACGGGCTTACGGGTGGGAGTTTCCCCAAAGCCCTGGGCGGGAACGTTGACATTAAACAGAATATCGGTGGGTTGATTAGCGCGAATCCCACTCAGGGTCAGTTGATGGGGGGCAGTTTCTTCGAGGGGGAGATATTCAGGACGAAATTGACAGAAACCCTGTAAAGTTGCGCTATTAAGGGGTTTTAATTGTAGTTTCAGTTCATCGGTGGCGATGCTTTGACAGGCGGTTAAACGTTCCTGTAATTGTTGGCTCAGATCTTCGGGGCGGTCTGCATACAAAAAGGCTCCTCGTCCGCGATCGCTGAGGTTAACCAGAAACTCGGTATTAAAATTAGCGGCATTGCCTAAACCAACGGTACAAAGAATAATGCCTGCTTCCGTGAGTTCAGTCGTTTGATTGAGCAAGGGATTGAGGTTTTCGAGCAGGATTCCGCCGTTATTGGTGGCATGGCCATCGGTGACTAAGATGCCGACTCTAATGATGCCTGTTTCCTTGGGTAGGGCTTTTTTTAACCAATTGAGGGCTAAATCGGTACGAGTCACCCCTTCGGCTTTGAGTTGGTTAATGGTGGTTTGAGCCTGTTGATCGTTGCCCTGGACTTGGTTGAGGAGGCTATTGACTTGATGGGAATAGCTGGCGAGGGATAGTTTATCGCGATCGCGCAAATGTTTGAAAATTTCCTGACAGGCTTGTTTAGCAGAGGTCAGTTTTTCGCCGTTCATAGATTGGCTAGTATCGAGGGCGATCGCCAAATGGAGAGGAAGGGTTTGGGTTCCAGAGGTTTCTGGGTTAAGGCGAATACGCAGAATATGGTTGGCGGATTGGGAACTGAGTTGATTTGGTCTATCCCAATCGAGTTGGAGGTTAAACATGGTTTTTTCTATAATCTTCTGGTTTTAGCGTATCAAGGTTATCTGATTGACTCCATAGAATCTGTATGGAAATTAGATGGAAATTTTGAGAGAGGCAAAGAAGCTTTTTAACGGAGTTTTAATCTTTAAGTGGGTTATATTTAGTATTAAGAATTAAAATTTCCTAATGCTTAGATTAAAAAAATAAAATTATAAACCAGGGTTTGATCTTCAAATCCCCTATGGAAAAATTCTGGCAGGAAACAAAAGAGCAAAAAGAGCAAAGGGCAAGGAGATTAAGAAATGGAAAGAGCCAAGCGAAAACCAAGAGATTCGTCCCAGTAATCTGCAAGGAACCTATCTCGACACGCCGAACGACAGTCCCTCAATTTGCTGTGCCAAGAACCACCGCGCAGATGATGACCTTGGTCTATTGCAGATAGCCATATAGTATTGCCATTGGATTTGAGGTTCTCTGGTTTTTCTGCATAGCTTTCATGCCAACTATCTTCGCACCATTCCCACACATTTCCGTGCATATCATATAGTCCAAATTTGTTCATTGGGAAGCTTCCCACTGGGGTTGTTTTCTCCCGATAGATACCTCCTTTCTTTTGGGCAAAGAAATGGTTTCCATTGTAATTGGCTTGCTCTGTTGATATAGTTTCTCCAAAGTAAAACGGTGTTGTTGTCCCTGCTCGACAGCCATATTCCCATTCCGCTTCTGTTGGTAAGCGAACTTTTTTCTCCGTGATTTCATATAACTTTTGACAGAAGGTTTTGGCATCATTCCAACTGACTTGTTCAACGGGATTTTTAAGATCATCATCAAACCCTGAAGGATTGTTACCCATTACTGCTTGATATTGTTCTTGGGTAACAGGATATTTCCCTAAATAATATTCCTGTAAGGTAACTCGATGTTGAGGTTTTTCTTCATTATAAGCATCAGGATCATTGTCCGCAGAACCCATCAAAAAACTACCCGCAGGGATTTTGATCATCTCTAATTTGACGTTAGTAGGAAGGTCTAGGGTGAGGACTGGGGGATTGGGAGACGAGGAAGAGAGGGAGACTGGGGGAGTTGCAAATTGAATGATGGTTGGTTCTGAGGTCTGACGAACCTGTATGGGAAGAGCCAAGCGAAAACCGTTGTAGTTGCTCCCCTTACCCCCCCTGCGCCGAATCGCCGAACGACAGTATCTCGGATCGCGGCTCCAAGAACCACCGCGCAGTATGTGAGGTAATTCATTACTAGATGACCAGAGAGTATTTCCATTCTGTTTAATACTCTCTGGTTTCTCAGCATAGCTGTCATGCCAACTGTCTTCGCACCATTCCCACACGTTTCCGTGCATATCATATAGTCCAAATTTGTTAGCGGGAAAACTTCCCACTGGCGTTGTTTTCTCTCGATAGATTCCTTTTTTTCCTTCTCCAAATGTATAGTTCCCATTGTAATTGGCTTGCTCTGTTGATGTAGTTTCTCCAAAGTAAAACGGCGTTGTTGTCCCTGCTCGACAGCCATATTCCCATTCTGCTTCTGTTGGTAAACGAAATTCTTTTCCTGTAATTTCTTTCAGCTTTTGACAAAAAGCTTTCGCATCATTCCAAATTACTTGCTCAACGGGATTGTTAGAATTGTCTTTAAAGCGTGAAGGATTGTTACCCATCACTGCTTGATACTGTTCTTGAGTTACAGGGTATTTCCCTAGATAATATTCCTGTAAAGTCACTCGATGTTGCGGTTTTTCAGAAGCATAAGCATCAAATTCATTATCCGCAGAACCCATCAAAAAACTACCCGCAGGAATTTTGATCATTTCTAATTCAATTCCACCAGGAAGTATAATAGTCAGAACTGGGATATTTTCCGAATTAAGTTCCGATAAAACTTGTTTAGCTGTCCAACGTTGCTGACGGTTGACTTGTAAACATCCTTGAATAATCTTCCACCAAGGCTCTTCTAAATCATCCCAATTAAGGTTATTAAATTGACCCGCTTTAATCTTTTCTCCTAACTCTTCTTGCGTTTGAAACTGAATCGGATACTTACCTTTTAATAACATCACAGTAATTATTCCTAATGACCACATATCCCATGCAGGTGCAATAATACCCTGATAACTTTCTGGAGGAGAATAAGCTGTGGTTCCTAAAGAGAAGTTCATCGTTTCCATATAACTTCGTTGAGGATCAAGACTACGAACTAAACCATAGTCTCCAATCTTCCAATGCCCATTAACTTTTAAAATATTGGCAGGTTTGAGGTCTAAATGCACCTGCTCCTTTTCATGTAAATAAGCTAATCCTTCAGCAATATTTTCAACAATTACTTTGACTTCTTCTGTAGAGATATTTCCTCGCTTCAATTTATTTTCTAAGGTTTCCTCTGCTAACTCCATTAATAGATAGAGACAAGAAATAGAGAGCTTTTCAATTTTTGCTTCTCCTGCATCATGGCATTTTATCAAATTAGGATGATCAAAATTTAGGGCAACCTGTAGCTCTCGTAATTGATAGCTGACTAATTCAGGTTGATTAATAAAAATCACTTTTGTTGCTAAAGTTCTTAAAATCGTATCTCGAACCACTTGATCCGTGCGAAAAACTCCGCCAAAAGTCCCTGTTCCTAGCACTTGCTGGAGATAATATTGATCTTTGATGATCTGTCCTTCCAACATTCTCCAAAGTGGTGCGGCAAACATAACTTTTACTCCTTAAATCCCTGATAGCTGGGCTTAAATTAATATTATCCTAAAAATGTAATATTTACTTTATTTGTTCCCCACCCTAACACGAATTAAGATGGGGATTATTGGCAAAAAGATTAAGCAACTGCTAGTTTTTGCAATTGACTAATTTGTTCACTAATGGATTCCAAACGAATAAATTGAAAACCCTCTTGTTGTAATGCCTGTAGGCGGTAATTAGTATGGGAAGAAGCTCCAATGACGATAACATTAGCTCGGCGATCTAATAGTTTGTGAATTAGAGGAAGAAAGTCTCCATCTCCTGTTACTAAGATGACTTGATCGCCTGATTGTACGGAGTCCATGAGGTCAACTCCGATCGCCATATCATCACCGATAGTTTTCCATTTTCCGTTACCTTGTCGAGATAGGGGAAGCGAGATCACCTCATATTTTAAGGATTTTAGATAGTTGAGTTTTGATCGTTGCTCATAGGTCGGATTCTCGTACAGACCTGTGTAATATTTTAAAGTGAAAGTATCCGTTCCTTGAGTCTGTTCCGTGAGGGCAATTTTTAAAGCCTTCCAGTCAATGGCTAAACTGAGTTCTTCAGCCGTTTTGCTAAAGTTATTGCCGTCAATGGAGATATGGGTTACGGTTTGACGTTGCTTGGGTAGAAAGGAAAGAACTTTTTTTTCGGTTTTCTGAGGCTGTGGGATTGGGGGTTGAGCTTTGAGAGCCGTTAACTGTTGTTGCTGATGGTTAAGTTTGCCAGAAAAAATAGTTTGTTGTTTTTGGGCTGTTTGTAGTTTTGCAATAATGAGGCGTTTACTGGTCTGGAGAGTTTGGATTTCTTTGCTGATTTTGTCAGTGGTTTTGGTTGTGATTTTGACTTTTTGTTCAATAGTTTCGATTTTCTGTTGGATTGCCGTTTCTGTGGTGGCGATCGCGGTTTCTATGGCTTGCAGAGCGGTGTTGGTTTTCTTTTTTTCTTCGCTGGTAGAGATTGCGGTGGTGGTCACAGAAGCGGCGATCGCGGTTCCCAGCATGGTTGCCATATTTTGTCCTGTTAGGATACCAGTAGCGGTGAGGATAATACCAGAGGTAAGGAGGGAGAGGGTTTTCATGGCTTGTACCTGAGTTATTTGCCGACAATTTCAGGTTATCAAGTTACTTTGGAAATCTCCATTGAAAACGGCTGGTATTTAGATGGAATTTAGCTGGAAATTCTGAAATAATCTGCTATGACTTTTACCATATTTTATAATTATGAGTATGTTATTTCAGTTCTAAAAGTAAATGACACAGCTACTCGAAAACCGATACTACTAACAACTATATTTTTATCAGTAGCACTCCGATCAGCAGATCGACATGACTCTATATCATCAAAATAAGAACCTCCACGCATAATCTTATCAGATGGATTCCACAGAAGATTTTTACCATTCCATACAGAGCCGTCGGTAGGTGCACCAATGTAATTATCATGCCATCCATCTTGACACCATTCAGCAACATTACCGTACATATCATAGAGTCCCCATTTATTTGGTTTCTTTTGTCCAACAGGATGAGTTAGATCTTGAGAATTAGCAACATACCAAGCATATTCATTTAATAAATTAGCATTATTACCAAAGTAAAATGGCGTTGTTGTTTCAGCACGACAAGCATATTCCCACTCAGCTTCGCTAGGTAAACGATAGTCTTTCCTTGTCATGGAGCTTAATTGACGACAAAATTCTTGGGCATCATCCCATGTAACATTTTCAACTGGATTTTTAATGCTATCTTCTTGAACTGGATAAGGACTTTTTTTCATTACAGCTAAATATTGTTCATGAGTAATAGGATATTTTCCTAAGTAAAATTTATTTATTTCTACTTCATGTTGAGGCTTTTCAAATTTTCTTGCATCAGAATCACCAGTAGGGGCAGACCCCATTAAAAATGTTCCTGCTGGAATTTTTGTCATTTCTAATATGACATTGCTAGGTAAAGTTTCTTTAAAAGTTTCTAATTTTACTAATGATGTTATTTCATTTTCTACATCTTTTGGACGAGCATAGACAAAAACTCCTGAACCTATTCCTATTCCAGTTAACCCAGACTGTAATTAAAAAAGTCCTTCTTGAGATCTTACTAGGGTTAGATATAATATTTGATGGAATAAAAGATTGAAAATCTTTATTAACGGGGGGTAAGAAATTCTTCACTTGTATAGCCGTTAAACGTTTTTGACGATCTTTGATTAAGCACCCTTGAATTATATCTCTGTAACATTGGTCTAAACTATCAAGCTCAAGATTGTCTAATTGAATATTTATAATTTTTTCTTGTAATTCGTTAGGGCTTTCATATTTAATTGGGTACTTTCCTGTCAACAGAATTGTAAAAATTATGCCCAATGACCAAATATCCCATCCATGAAAAATAATATTTTGATAACTTTCAGGAGGAACAAACAAGGGAGTTCCTACACTATTAGCTGTTTGGATGTAGCTTTTGTCAGGATTAATAAAACGAACTAAACCGTAATCACCAATTTTCCATTTTCCATTAATTTTTAAAATATTAGCAGGCTTCAAATCCAAATGAACCTGATTTTTTTGATGAAGATATATTAATCCTTCAGTAATATCTTTAAAAATACCTATACTCTCTTCAGTGGAAACATTACCTCTTTCTAATCGTTGTTGTAAAGTTTCCTCTGCTAATTCCATCAATAAATATAAAAAAGACTGTTTGCCAATGGTTATTTCTCCTGCTCCATAACAACGTAGTAAATTAGGATGATCACAACTAAGACCAGCCTGTAACTCTTGTAATTGTTTATCACTGTTCCCAACATTATCAATAGGAATTAGTTTAGTTGCTATTACCCGCACACAGGTATCTTTAATTACTTCATCCGTCCGAAATACCCCCGCAAAGCCTCCTACTCCTAAAAGCTCTTTCAAATGGTATTGTTCTTTGATAATCTGGTCTTCTAGCATTGACCAAAGTGGTGCATGATTCATAATTTTACTTCTTCTAAATCTCAAATTGCCTAATCTAGTTTTACATTATAATGTCCGTATGTCATTTTATCCAGAAAAAATGATATCCCCCCTTTCAAAGTTAAGGCTGGGGGGATACAAGTCAGATTTTTACTCCTTAACTACTAAATCATTACTGGAATTAAATCCTAATGATAAAGCCTTGCCCATTAAAAGATTCAAATCAGGATAATGCTCAAATAACCAACGATTGAGCGGACGCTCCACCAAAGTTTCTAATAAACTCTTAATGCGTCGTCCCCCAAACAATAAATTTTCCTGCTGCTCCATTACTGTTCTTAATCCCTCAATAATAGAAGGCTCAAAGGTCAATTTTAATTGATACTTATCCAAAGCGGATTCGCTCAGTTGGCGTAAAAATTTGTTACCAATAGCCGCCACATAATCGGGACGTAATAAATCAAAAACTACCACATTATCCCCCAAACGATTTAACAATTCAGCGCGACCAATGCGACTGGTGAAATACCATTTTACTTCTTCTTGAAAATGATCTTGGACTTGTTCATAGCTGAAATTTTCAACCCCGCCCGCTTGCACTTGATTCATAATGCCTGGACGAATCACTGTTCCTGTTTGCGGATCGCTCAGGTCTGAAGCTCCGATATTACTCGTGAAAATAATTACCGTTTGATTAAAATAGGCGGTCTGTCCTTTGCCATCGGTTAGACGACCATCTTCGAGAATTTGTAAGAATTTATCCAATACTTTGGGATGGGCTTTTTCAATTTCATCAAAGAGCAAAATACGGTAGGGACGTTCCAAAATTTTATTGGTTAATTGTCCCCCTTCTTCATAGCCCACAAACCCAGGAGGCGCACCTGCTAACTTTTCTGCCGCGTGTTCTTCCTTGTATTCACTCATGTCAAAGCGTAAAAAAGCCTCTTCATCCCCAAAAATCAGACGACTGAGGGATTTCGCTAATTCCGTTTTACCCACGCCCGTTGGCCCCACAAAGAAAAAGACTCCTTTGGGTTTGCTATTGCGGCCACTGACCTGACTCATACTGATGCCCACTTTGGCATTGGTTAACATATTTGTTACCGCTTCAATAGCATGATTTTGTCCCAGAACAGAACGGGTTAATTGCTCTCTGGCTTGACTAATTTTTTCAGCATTAATTTGTTCAAAGGGTTCTTCTTTTTGCCCAAATTTATAAAAATCTACTAATTTGATTAGCTCTTTTTGGCTGAGGGGAAGTTTTTCACGGTGGGAAGTATGGCGTAGAGCTTCCAGTTCCAAGGTCTGAAAACCATCGGTCAATTCTGCAAAATCCTCCGCTAGACTTGTTAATTCCGAGGTATCGGGACGGGCTTGTTGCCCGCGATAAAATCCTTCTTGCCCAAAGCGCAGAATAAATTGTTTGCGTTCTTCTTTGTTAGGACGGGTTACTTGGATAATGCTGACGTGGGGATTGTTGGCATGGAACCAGACAGGAACGCGATTGAGGTCACTGGCAAGAATAATCAGGGTGTTGCGATAGCCCGTTAAATTGCCTTCTCGGACGATCGCCGCTTCTAGGGTACATTTTTTCAATAAAATCAGGGCATTGCGTTCTTCGACAGGATAGCGATCGCCGTCGGTAGTGAGCATATCGCCAAGATCAATGACGGTGGCGGTGGGGATTTTTTCCTGTTTGACGACTACCCGCAGATTCCCAAAAGCTTCTTCAGGAATAATCCGTTGATTAACTTGACGGGGGACGTTGGCGGCAGGGCTACGGCGTGGGGGTGGAGCAATAGGAGAGACGGGGGAGACAGGGGGATTGGGAGAAACGGGGTTAGGTTGTAGGGCTTGTTGGGTTAGGCGATCGAATTCTGTCCGCATGGTTTCCTGGGCAAAGGTGAAGCCATCAATGGGGTCATAACGGGAAACGAGGTCAAAGCCTAAGTCTTGAAAGTAGGTTTGTAAAAAGTCTTGAATACCGAGATAGGCTCCTCGCCAGAGAAATTGATCGTGGATATTGCCATAGAGAATGAGATGGCGGCGGCGATAAAGTTGTTTTTCAAAGTCCTGTATCCAACGGGCGGAAATTAGGCGATCGCTTGTCATGGGTTTGTTCCTCTTGATGTTGTTTTCACTGTATCAAGGAGGATAGGCTAATTTGAATGGTAAGGGGATGGAGATTAGCTGGAATTTGGCTGGAATTTTAAAGACTGTGTTGCTACAGTAGTTCTTGGGTCGCAAAGATTAACATTTCCTCGGCTTTACTGATAATATCTTCCGCATCTTCCTGGGTAATTTCTATGTCTAAACTGTAATCTCTAGCCGTTCTCAATTTTTCAGCTTCAATTAAATAACGATGATAGTGTTTGGGAACTTTCCCCATTTTCGCAAAGTATTTACCAAAAGCAGAAATTACGCCTGAATGTTTAGAAAAGGAAAGATTTTTGGTTTCTAAAAATGCTGTAGCAATATAAAACATGGCATAATAAGCGGGGGAAACCGCAAAATCAGGGGAGCCTAATTCGTTAATATTTTTGGCAATATCTAAACTTTTACGAGCTTTTTCTAGGAGTTTTTGAGACACTGAATTCATAAAACCATACCTTCTTGATGAATATTGCGATAAAAGGCACTATTTTCAGTATTCCATTTTTCTAGAGTTGTAAAGCAACAGGTGATTAAAATATCATTTTCTAAGCATAGTTCACTAATATATTCACTGATTTTCTGAATTTCTTGATAGTAAACAAAGGGCTTTCTTAAAATGATTAAAATATCAAAATCGGATTCTGGGGTTTCATCTCCTCTCACCTGAGAACCAAAAAGAATGATTTTCTCAAGTTGGTTTTGGTAAACTTCAGATAAGTAAAGTTTTAGTTGATTTAAGACTGAGCTTTTAGGGATAGATTTCAGCATGGGTAGAAGTTTGAATTTAAAGATACAGTGATTTTTATAAGAACATTTAAAATGATTTGTGTTAATTCTTTTCAATCTCCTAATTCTCATAGTTTCCATATCTCCTCATGCTAAAAGGGAGCCTGGAAAAAAGAAAGAGCCAGACGAAAACCGACTGTCTGACTAAACACAAAAATATTTTCAGAATTGCTCCGCTTCACCGAAAGACAATGCTCTGGATAGTGCAGCCAAGAACCACCGCGCAGTACATGAAGTGATTCATTGCTAGATGACCATATAATGTTTCCATTCTGTTTTAGCTTCTCTGGCTTCTCAGCATAGTTATCATGCCAACTTTCTTCGCACCATTCCCAAACGTTTCCGTGCATATCATATAGTCCAAATTTATTAGCGGGGAAACTTCCTACTGGCGTTGTTTTTTCCCGATAAGTACCCTTTTTTCCTTCTCCGAAAGTATAGTTTCCATTGTAATTGGCTTGCTCTGTTGAAATTGTTTCTCCAAAGTAAAATGGAGTTGTTGTCCCTGCTCGACAGCCATATTCCCATTCTGCTTCTGTTGGTAAGCGTACTTTTTGTCCTATGATTTCATATACTGTTTGGCAAAAGGTTTTCGTATCATTCCAATTTATGCTCTCGACGGGGTTTTTGGGATTATCTTTAAAGTGTGAGGGATTGTACCCCATGACTGCTTGGTATTGTTCTTGAGTTACAGGATATTTCCCTAAATAATATTCCTGTAAAGTCACTTGATGTCGGGGTTTTTCATACTTAGAGGCTCTAGAATTATTGTCTGCGGAACCCATAAAAAAGCTACCCGCAGGAATTTTGATCATCTCCAATTTGATGTTATGAGGAAGGTCTAAGATTAGGACTGGGGGACGAGAGGAAACTAGGGGAATTGGGAGAGGTGGAGATTGGGGGACGGGAGGAGAAGCAAATTGAATAACTGGGGATTGTAACGTTGTTAAAACCTGTTTTGCTGTCCAGCGATTTTCGGTTCCTTGACTAAACAACCTGTCACGATTTCTCGAAAAGGTGAACCTAAATTTGCCGATAAAGTTGGCTCTTCATTTAACACCATCCTCACTAACTCAGCTTCAATTTGAGTCGGAAAAGGATGCTGATTACTCAATAAATTGTGGATAATAACCCCTAATGACCATAAATCCCAAGCAGGGGAAATTTTTCCGTAATAGGATTCAGGAGGCATATACGTTGAAGTACCAAATTGTTTACTTGTATAAGTGCTAGTGCCATCCTTTAAAGAACGAGCAATCCCAAAATCTGCTAACTTCCACTTTTCTCCCACCCGTAAAATATTGGCAGGCTTTAAATCCCGATGAATAATTCCCTGACCATGAATGTCAGCCAAACCCTTTGCTAAATGCTGAACCAAAGTGCTAACAAATTCTACCGCTAAAGGGGGCTTACTCACCTTAAGATAACTCTCCAAAGAATCATCTGCTAACTCCATCACTAACCCGATACATAAATCCCCATTTAGTTCTCCTTGTTCACAGGTAATGCCATTAATTAAATGGGGATGTCTAAGCCTTACAGCTAACTGTAATTCCTCAATTTGTTGATCTAAATGCTCCAGATCAACAATCACAATCTTAATCGCCACCGTTTGCATTACACGCTTTGCGAGCATCTCATCGGCTCTAAAGACGGCTCCATAGGCTCCACAACCGATAAATTCCTTGAGGAGATATTTCGAGCCAAACCAGGTTTCCTGATCTTTCTCTTGATCTTTCTTAATAATCTTTTGCCAATAACTTGCAGGGTACATAGGGGAGTTGGGGAGATTAGGGGGATGAGGAGATTGGGAGAGGGGAGAGGGGGAGGACTGGGAGAGGGGGAGGACTGGGAGAGGGGGAGATTAGGGGGATGGGGAGATTAGGGGGATGGGGAGATTGGGGGTTAGAGGAGCCAGTTTTTGGGGTTTTTGATCATGGTGACGAGGCTGCCGAGAATTTGATTATATTGGGCATACAGTTGTCTGCCTGTTTCGATGTCTAAGTAGCCACATTTAACAGCGAATTTCAACCACACCTGGACTTCTGCGGCTTCGGCTTCGCTATCATTTAATTTAGCGATAAATGCCGCTTGATAACGTCTTTTTCTCCAAGCTTCGGCTAGATTGGCACAAACGGAACGGGAGGAGCGACGGATTTGATCGGTTAAAGAATAGCGTTCTTCAATGGGAAACTGTTTGGATAGTTCAAAAATGGCGATCGCGGCCTCAAAAGCCATTTGATAGACTCTTAAATCTTCATGGGTTTTGATTTTTTGAGGCTGTTCATGATCCATTTAAGTTGTCTCCTAATCTCCCCGTCTCTCAGTCTCCCTATTCTCCCTTACGATCGCCGCACCGAATGGCCTTGAGCCTGGGGCAAACTATCCGCTTTGCGTAATTGCCGATGGGGATCTTTCCCTTCCCAATCCAAAACTCCCATCTGTACCCCAAATTGAGCCGCTAGAACCTCGTGCATCTCTGTGATCACCTGTTCGGCTTCATCACAAACGGGAGCCGAGCCACCTCCCACCGCCGCAACGGTTTGTTTGCTGTAACCCTCCACATCATAGAAAACCTCTCCCTCTACAGGAACACTGACACTGATGCCCTTCCCTGAATTAGTCGCTGCCCCCAGAATAATCGCACTGGCAGGATGATCGGCCTGTTCAGGTTGACGATAAACAATACTGAAACCCATTTCTTGCAAACTTTCGGCGATGCTGTCGGCAATATAATCCCGTTGATCCGCCTTCAATTGTGCCGCATTAGCTGTTTCGATGATTTGAGATTGCTTAGTTTTGACTTGACTCAAAAATACCGCAGTTTGTGTAAATTGCTCCTGATCAATCGCTTTTTCTGCCTGATGTTGCATTTTGAGTAATTCCCAGACCATAGCTTCCTGCCACAGTATTACCACTGGGTCAGCCTGGAGACCCGCGATCGCGGTTTGTATTTGTCCTAATTCTTGCTCGGCTTGGTTTTTCTGATTCTGCCAAGTTTGTTTGAGGGCTTGTATCTTGTCCAGGTAAGTCGCGATCGCCTGTTGGGACTCTTTTAAAGGTTGACGAACTGGGATAGGATTTCCTTGAGCAATCAGATTTTTGAGCTTAGATAAGGACTGTTGAACAACGGTTAAACCCTGGCTATCAAATTTTTGGCCATCTTCAAGAATTTGGGCTAAACGGCGATCGCAGTCTTCAAGGGCAAATTTTTGTTTATCTAATTCCTGTTGACGCAATTTTTCCTGTTCATCGTGCCATTTTTGGTGTTTAGCTGTTTCCCAAGCTTTTTGCAATTGATTGATTTGGGATTGAATGCTGATGAATTGATCGGCGACAGAGACGGATTGAACTTGTTTTTCTAGGGATTGACCCTGTTGTTGCAACTGTTGGTAATTTGCGCCATAAACCTGATCGGATTGTTGTTTAAGTTGGGCAATCAAGCTTTTCAGTTGTTCAGAAACTTGACGACGCTGGTTTTCTAATTGTCGTTGGCGTTCCTGTTCTTCTGCTTCCTGACGACGACGGGCTTCCTGTTCCGCTTTACGACGGCGATCGCTCTCTAACTTTTCTTGACGTTGGCGATCGAGTTCGGCTCTGGTATATTTGGGACTTCCGCTCATGGGGTGATTTTCCTTTGCTAGTTCAATAATTTCAGCATAGGGAATCTCTGATCAGAAGGGAATTGTAGGTATCTGTAAATTGTCTGGAATTTAGATGGAATTTTCAGTGATCGTCTCTCGTCCTACTCTATAAAACGCGATCGCTGAAAACTGTAAGGCTTGATGTAAGCTAAAAGTTATGAATATCAATGTTTCTATCATTGACCAACGTTTAACTTCAGTCGTTGAAGAAATTCGCCAACAAGCGGCGGAAGAATTGCGTATTACCGATGCAGGTAGGCTCAAATCTTTATCTTTCGTCTATTTTTGTGTTAAAACCATTTTGGATTTAGACAATGATGTTGCTTTTGATTGCTTAACAGAAGGCGGTGGAGATTTTGGTGTAGATGCAATCCATCTTTCGGAAGAATATGATGGTGAATTTACCGTTAGTTTATTTCAAGGAAAATATAAAAATAACTTAGAAGGCAATGCCAATTTTCCCGAAGAAGGAATAACTGCTTTAATCAATGCCATTCGTTTTTTATTCGATCCGACAGCCAAATTAGACTATATTAATCCCCGTTTATTAACTAAAGTCGAAGAAGCTCGTAGTCTCATTCGAGATGGTTATATTCCCCAAATTCGAGCCTTAGCCTGTAACAACGGCTTGGAGTGGAATGCCTCCGCCCAGGAAGCTATTGATCGAGCAGGTTTTGGGGATCAAGCGACCTGGGAACACGTCAATCCTGATCGTTTAGTTAAAATTCTCCAAGCCTCCAAACCTGTCAATGATCATCTCCAACTCAGTGGGCAAGCTGTGGTGGAAGATCTCAATTTTAGTCGGGTATTAGTGGGGAGAGTTGCGGTTACTGAAATTGCGGCTCTGATTGAACGACATGGAGAGCGTTTATTAGAAAGAAATATTCGTCGTTATTTGGGGTTACAAGGGAATCGAGTTAATGAAGGCATTCGCAATACTTTGATGAATGAGGAGAAAAGTAATTTTTATTTTTACAATAATGGCATTACCTTGATTTGCGATAAATTTTCCTATAACGCGCTTCAAAATGGCGACTATAAGGTGCGGGTAGAAAATCTGCAAATTATTAATGGTGGTCAAACTTGTATGACCATTTTTAGAACCTTACAAGAGCCAAATTTATTAAATTTGCTTCAGCAAAATTCCCAAGCCTATGTTTTACTGCGCCTCTATCAATTACCCAGTGACAATGAAGATTTAGTCCAAAAAATTACCTATGCAACCAATAGTCAAAATCCAGTAGATTTAAAGGATTTACGTGCTAATGATGAGCGTCAACAAAGATTAGAAATTGATCTCCAGCAATTGGGGTTTACCTATCGTCGTAAACGCTCTGATTCGAGTCTTAAATCTACGGATATAACGGCAGGAGTGGCGGCAGAAGCTGTGTTAGCCATTTGGCGAGAAAAACCCCATCAAGCGAAGTTTTTTACCCGTGAACATTTCGGTAAACTCTACGATTTTATTTTTACGAATCAGCTTAATGGCACTCAGGTTGTGATTGCGGTTTATTTATATCGAATGGCTGAGAATCGGCGTAAGCGACCAGAGGCAAATGATCCTGATTTTGTGCGTTATGCTTCCTGTTTTATTGCCATGCAAATGGGGCGACGGCTATTAAGTTCAATGAGGATCAATCTTAATGAGTTGAATCATCGCTATTTTGAGGAGGCCCATCGTTTAATTCAAGAAAAGGGAGACGATTTATTTAATGGAGCAGTTCAGGATGTTCAGTTTGCGCTGAATAGTTTATATGGAGGACAAGCGGTTTCTTTACAGCAGCTTTCGGCAACTTTTCGGCGGGGGGATTTAATTGAAAAGCTTCAGGCGATCGCCGTTTAGGGAGACTAGGAGAGGGGGAGATTTGGAGGTAAAGAGAATGATTTTAGATTACTGATAATCCCAATTCTTTTTTGACATTAGCTAAGGAAATTAGACCCTCTTCTGCGAGTTCTGCTTGGATATCTTTTAGGTCTTCCTCATCTTCCTCATCTTCTTTTTGTTCTAATTTATCGCGTAGAAATAAGGTAAAGTCTAAAACTTCTTGACTGATAGCTTCAGGAAGCTCATCAAGGTTTTGTAGAAGAAGGGCTTTTCTGTTCATATTAATTTGATAAGAGGCTAGTTTTATTTTATCTTGTTAAGGTAGGGGTTTGCTTTCCAAATCTAAACATAATTTAAGAAACCGCATAATCGTTATATCAGAAGAGATTCCCAATAAATATCGCTGTAATCTCCAAAAATTTTTTGAATGACTTCACGATAAAAATTTAGTTTATCCATTGGGAAATAAACTCCTTTTGTTCTTGGTAAATAAATAATTTAAGGGCTAATTTTTGGATAACTTTTTCTCCCTCATCTCCCAATCTCAATAAGGGATCTCACAAAATAGAAAGAGCCAAGCGAAAACCGATGAGGTTGTTTCTGTAATCTGTATTGATCCTGTTCCGAATAGCCGAACGACAGGCCCCTTGCATAGTCGTACCAAGAACCGCCACGCAGTATATGAAAATTACTATCACCTGACCATATAATGTTGCCATTGGTTTTGAGATTTCCTGGTTTCTCTGCATAACTCTCATGCCAACCATCCTCACACCATTCCCATACATTTCCGTGCATATCATATAGCCCCCATTGATTCGGCTTTTTCTGTCCTACAGGATGGGTTTTACCACCTGAGTTGTTCCGATACCAAGCATAGTTTTCTAGCTGATTTTCGTTATCGCCAAAACAGTAAAGAGGTGTACTGAGGTGGCCCCAATAGGCTGAACAAAAATAGCGGGGAGTGAAGCTCTGAAGTTAACGGACTCCCTAACTAAAAACGTTCTCTCAAGTCAAATTCAAACTTTGACCGTAGACTTGCTCTGGCGTTTGATATTCTAAGGCTTGATGGAAACGTTCCTTATTATAGAAATTAAACCATTTCTTTACCTCTTCTGTCAAGTGTTTTCCATCCTCAAAGGAATAAATATAAATTAATTCGTATTTCAGAGAACGCCACAATCTTTCAATAAAAATATTGTCGTAGCAACGTCCTCTTCCATCCATACTAATTTTGATGTTTTCTTGCTTTAAACATCCTGTAAATTCCTTTGAAGTAAATTGGCTTCCTTGATCACTATTAAAGATGTCTGGTTTGCCATAAATTAATAATGCTTCCTCCAAAGCTGACTTACAAAAATAAACATCCATCGTGTTACTCATCCTCCATGATAAGACTTTACGGCTAAACCAATCCATAATGGCGACTAGATAAAAGTGTCCTTTTCCTATTGGCAAATAGGTGATGTCGGTACACCACACTTGATTGGCTTTTTCAATGCTTAACTCTCGTAATAAGTAAGGATAAATTTGATGCTCAGGGTTTCGTATTGTTGTTCGTTTCTTTGGGTAAATTGCTTGTATCCCCAATTGATTCATCAATCGTATCACTCTTTTTCGATTTACCTCATAACCCAACGTATTGAGGTATACTGTCATTTTTCTACTCCCATAAAATGGTGTTTTCATATATTGCTCATCCAACAGTCTCAATAGCGTTAATTCTTCGGAACTTATTTCCTTCGGTTCGTAATAATAACTCGAACGACTTATTCCTAATAATTCACATTGACGTTGGATACACAATTCAGGATGCTTGGGGTCTACCAAGGTTTTTCGGTCGGCAGCCCCAATTGTACCGACCTGTCTACTAAAAAATCTCGCTCGACTTTTAGCTTTCCTATTTGTCGATATAGTTCATCTATCTGGGTTTCAGCTTTTTCTTTGATTTCTTTTCCTTGTTTTTCTGTCTCAAAGATTTGACTAGCTTCTTCCAATATTTTTCTTTTCCATCCATTAATCATTGTTGGATGAATTTCATATTGACTGGCTAATTCAGATACCGTTTTTTCTCCTCGAATTGCTTCTAAGGCGACTTTGGCTTTGAACTGGGCACCGTACTGTTTTTTCTTGTTGCTCATAGATCTCCTGGGTTTCGATTTAGAGCTTACACTACTGTCCAGTTTTGGGGGGCCACTTCATACTATACCCTTTTTTAAGAGCGGTTGGGGAGATCATTGCTCGACAGCCATATTCCCACTCTGCTTCTGTAGGTAAACGAAATTCTTTCCCTGTAATTTCTTTGAGTTTTTGGCAAAACGTTTTCGCATCATTCCAACTGACACATTCAACAGGATTTTTTGGATTATCTTTAAAATATGAAGGATTGTTTCCTACTACAGCTTGATATTGTTTATTGGTGACAAGATATTTTCCTAAAAAATATTGCTGTAAAGTCACTTGGTGTTGATGACTTTCATAATTATCAGTGTTCAAATTATTATTCGCAGAACCCATCATAAAACTACCTGAAGGAATTTTGATCATCTCTAATTTGATGTTGTTGGGCAAGTCTTGGATTAGGATTTGGGGATTGGGAGAGGGGGAAACTGGAGGAGATACAAATTCAATAACTGTGGGGTGTAAGGCTTTTAAGATTTGTTGAGCAGTCCAACGGCGTTGGTGATTCTGTTGTAAACAGCCCAAAATAATTGGCTTAAATTGATCGGGCAAAAGTGGCAAATGTAATTCACAATTCATCACCCGCTTCATTAAATGATGTTCATCATTAAATTGATAAGGTAATTTTCCTGTCGTCAGTTCTACTAATATAATTCCCAGTGACCAGACATCAAAAGCTGAAGAAAGTATGCCACCATTAAAGATTTCAGGAGACATATAGGGATAAGTCCCTACGGGATGTTGTGTTGCCAGATAACTACGAGTGCCCAAATCTCTAATTAAGCCAAAATCGGACAATTTCCAGATATTTTTAACCCGTAAAATATTATCAGGCTTTAAATCTTGATGTATCTTTTTCTGTCTGTGTAAATAGATTAAACCTGAAGCAACTGCAATAGCTATTTCTCGAATCTCTTGTGATTTTAGACTATTTGCATGGCGATAATTATTTAAAGTTCCATCGGCTAATTCCATCACTAAATATAGAACCTTAAATTTAGTGTTGCCAACCTGATCTTCTCTAGCTACATAACCACGAATGAGATTAGGATGCTCTAAATTTGTCGTGGCAATTAACTCATCTAAAGGGAAAATATCCTGTTCTTTAAAAACTTTAATAGCGACCGATCTGATAAATCGATCCCTTAAAACTTCATCCGCCTTAAAAACCGCACCAAAGGTACCCGCTCCCAAAAGTTTTTCCAAATGATAGGAGCCAATTCTTTGACCTTCTAAATCTGTCCAATTAAACATAACTTAAGCCCTCAATAAAATACCTTTAGTTTGTAACTTGGCCTCAAAAGCCCCCCGAAACCCTGCTTTCTCAGGCACTCCCGTAAAATAGAGTTCCCGTTCCGTACTCGAAACAAACTCTAATCCCGCCGAAACATCCCCCCTTTCCAGAGTCTCAGCCAGAACAGTACGATAACGTTCCGTTAATAAATGCAAACCCTGATTACTTGAGCCTCGCCACAGCAAATTACCATGCTGATTTTCACTATACAGACCGTCAATCAGTAGATCAATACGACTCAGAAAAACCTTTTGGGCAACCGTCCCCTGGGTCTCTAACCTCTGATTTGTATAACCCGTATAACAGACCACCCCTAAATCGCGTTCCTGTCGTAACCTATCCACCAACTCCGTCAGAGCATCTGCCTGTAACATCGGTTCACCCCCCGAAAAAGTAATGCCCTCAATCTCGGACTGAGCCAAAATCCAAGTCTGTAAATCCTCTAGGGAAACTAACTCCCCCGCCGTTTTTGACCAGGACTCAGGGACAATGCAACCCCGACAACCCCAATCACAACCTTGCAACCAGATCACTGCTCGTTTATGTGGCCCTAATACCTGCACAGGGGATTGTCTGCGAAAAATTCTAAGATGAGTTGGTTTTGGCTGATTCATGGGATAGTTTCTGTTTCTTTATCCTTTGTAGCCTATCAAGTCATTGAGGGTAATGAACATAGAGAACAAATGGAAAGTAACTAGAATTTGCATGGTAATTTCTATGCTTCACAGCTAATTCTAAGAATATATCCCACTGTCTTTTTTGTTTCTAGCCACTCCTTCGAGCCTCCCATCTCCTCCAACTTCACACGAATCACTTTAGCTAAAGTATTAATATCTTGATTACCTTTTCCAAAACTATCCTCTGGCCAAATCCACTCAATTAATTCATCGTACTGACAAATCGTGGGTGTATTCTCATGAGTCAAATTTTTAGCCGCTAAACAGTCAATCATCTGAATAGCCTTGGGATATAAACGCATAGGGACTTCAATTCTTTGTCCCCGTTCCATTTTGTAGAAAGTTAATTGACTTCGTTTAAATATCCAAGAATTAGAAGAAGTATTGCTATTAATCGTTAAATTAATGGGTGTGGTTTGATTTGGATCAAAAAATTGAAGCTGCCAATGATGAATAATAACGCGATCGCCCGACGAGAGAAATATTTTTTGATTGGGTTGTTCCTTTAATTGAATCTGCTTATCTTCCCTTTCTATTATTGTTCCATTAGTACTTTTGTCTGTAATGCCCCATCCCTGAGCCTCCCGTTCTAAAATACAATGCCCCATACGAGTGATAATGCCTTCTTCCTCTGGCAAAGCAATGTCATTACAATCTGGCAAACGACCTATTTTATAATATGTCTTCGTTAAAGATAAAGTTTCTAGCTCGCCATCAGGAGATTGAATTTTAAGATAGGGTAGTAAGGCATTCATACTTGTGTTTAACTTTGGGTAGGGACGGAGATCAGAACTATCATTAACAGCCAAAGACGAGGCTTTAAACTCTTTTAGCAAAACCAAATTAGAGCAATTATTCACCTTCGTTCAACGTTAAACCTACCATGCCATTAGATAAAATCATCTATTTTCTCTGTAATTAAATTCCTTAGCCTTTCTAACAAACCTGAGCTTTTCGCCACTTCTGGGGATATTTTTTCTAATAGAGATTTATTCTTTAGTAGAAATATTTATTAGTGCATTTGCACTTTTGCACTAAAGTACCTTGACTCATTTGTTCATTTATAATATCATTCTAATATAATTTGGTACTAAATATGTTTACAGTAGATTGTCCGACATTTGTTCCCCTCGCATTAGCTGGAGGACAAGGGAAATCCACTATCGCCTTGATATTAGGACGGATTATTGCGAGGCTTGGAATCCCCGTACTTTTTATTGATGCCGATCCCCAGGAAGTTTGACAGCATTCCTCGGTGTGGAACCATCCACTGATCGCCCCACTCTTTTGGAGGTTATTACCAATCCAGAAAAGAAGATCCCCCTCTATAGTGCCATCCATCCCATTCCCGATGAAGATCAAGTATTTCTCATTCCAGCAACAGATCAGCTAGAGAATGCTAACCACTTTCTGGCCGCCTCTGGGGTCAGTCTAACGGTTCTTCGTCAGCGACTTTATCAAGTTGGTGACGAAATAAAACCAGAAGAACGTGTGGCGCGTAATTTTGGAATTATGATTGTCGATCCTCCCCCAGAACGATCTCATCTCGCCCTCTCTTCGTTAGGAGCAGGAACCTGTTGGGCGATTCCTGCCGAAGCCAACATAAAAGGGGTTCAGTCTCTCATAAGAACTCTAGAGCTTATCAAAGTTTACCAAGGACTCCTATCTCAAAGCAAAATGCTGGGTATTATGCCATTCCGAGCTAAATGGGTTGGATTAAGTCCAACCAAAACCACAAAGGAAAGTATCGAAGTGATGAAGAATCTCGTAGGAGAATCATTAATGCTCCCGAACCTTCTAGAAAGTGATGTTTATAAACGAGCCATTAATGAGCAGGTTTTGCCAAGGGACTTAGGGGGGAACAACCTAGAGTATCCCATTGATGAACTATTGATTCGACTGCTACCTTTTTTCTCCCCAGAAGTTAGAGAGGTAATCGTCTCTCAAGTAGAGAAATCTTCAAAAGTAGTATAACCATAGAAAAAAGTAGGAGATAAAATATGAGTTTGCTCGATAAAATTAAAAACGAGTACGAATCACAGACTGTCAAAGTACCCCCTCGTCAGGATGAACTTTTGCCTAAATCTGAGGTATCGCTCCCTGAAACTCAACTGGTTTCTCAAGAAGAGGAAGTAACTAAGCCAGCCCAATCAACTCTTTTTTTGGAGAAAGAGTTAGCATCTCTGCCTTCAGTAACAAATAAAAAGATTGGGGTCAGACTTGAAGAGGGCATCTACGACGAGGTACGAAAATTGTGTCAGGAAAATAGTATTACGGTAGAAACGCTGCTTGAAGCTTATTTTACGGTATGTAGCACTCAACCGAAATTAGTCAAGAAAATCATTGAAGAAGCTCAATTTCGCCTAAAGCAACGTACAAAAGCAGGAAATATTCGCTCTTTACTCACCAAAACAAAAAATCTTCAAGATAAATAGTTCTTTAGCACTATTGCACTATTCTACTATTGCACTATAGTTAAAATATTTTTCACAGATAATTACAGCCACCAGTCATCAACAACTTTTTGAGATAATTCATAATCAGTAGTAATCTGAGCGGCATATTCATCCCCCATTTCTTTCGAGTGTCCAATTAGTGTCCCAAAGGATTCCAGGGCATCTGACTTATTGAGAAGTCGAATATGCTTTTCAGCGATATGTCGGAGCGCATGGGGATTTGTCCATTTAGTCTCCTCAAAGAGTGCGGTGGTCGCCTGGGCGATCGCCTGCTTAACAATTGTCCAAACACTAGTAACAGTATGAGGTTGACCAAAACTGACGGCTTCTCCCTTTGCCATCATAAAAAATAGATAATTATGACTATTTAAGTTATTTTTCGCCTCTTCCCAAGCATCATGGCGATTTAAAGCCCCTTGGAGGCGAATTTCCTCTTGTTGGATATAATCTTCTACGGATTGCTTAACTTTGTCACTGACAATACCCTGCCTAGCAGCTTGCAAACGTTCTTCCATGCGCTCAACTTTATCAAAAGGACGACCCCAAAAATTCATCCATCCTTCTAAGGTCTGGACAGATTTTGCCATCAAAGGTCGCCATTTATAGATCCATAGATCTAAATCCGCCGTCAAAAAATTAGGAAGTTGATAATGACGATCTTTTCCTAAATGAGACCGTTTATGTTCTTTGATTCGGACAATATAATAGGGATTACTCTCCTTATCCAGATGTCGAAATAGCGTTTTTCCTAATTCCAACTGACGAATCTCTTCCTGTCTGACAGGGCAATACACTAAAAACTTAGTAATGATATAGACTTGCCAAGCCCGAACAATAGCCGAATCAGGTCGATTTCCATGTTTAAGAAATTCTCCTGTATCGGGATCATGCTTTCCATAGCCTGGAGCGCATAGTAGGTGTAAATATTGAACAACTTTTCGAGCATCCTCATGACTTAATTCTTTTTTAGCCCATTTTGCAGACTGCTTCTTTTGTTTTTCCTGTTTATAAATCTCTGAATATTCATTTTGCAGATCTTGCAAATCCAAAATCAAGGGAATATCTGACCAATTACGACGATTGCATTGAGCATAATTAGTCCATTTAGCGATCGCAATACCCGTTGCAACCGCGTGCAAACCAGTCGAATAACTGACTCCGCGATGGGTTACTGCCCAATAGGTAAAATCATCTAAAGTCTGAATATCCGTTAATACATTGATGGATAAATCATTTTCATTTTCAGGATAGTAAGAGCGATACCAACCTAAAAAACGGAGAATTGTTTCTTCTTCTTTTTTCAAGGTAGAGGGTTTAGCCATATCGAGTTTCGGACGACTTCCTCTTTCATTTCCCTGCGCCCGTCTTTGTTCCCGTCTGGACTTCCGCAAATTTTTATCACCTAATGCTCGAAATTGCAGAAAATCCTTAAGCTCCTGGTCTAGGGTCTCAGAGACTTCATTCCGCTTTAAACCATAGGAAGGAGGTTGTTTTTGAGTCAATTTTTCGTCTAATTTAACCCGAAAGGGAGCCACATCTGTTTTTAGATCAAAGGACAATTCTCGCCACCAAACCTGCTCTTCCATCCAATTGACAAATTGTACTAAAACAGAACGATAGTTGGCCCTTGTCCTGGGTGAAAGTTTTCCATCAGCCACTGCTATCTCGGTACGACGATCAAATATTGCCACAGCACGCTTCAACTTTTCCAGATCTAATAACTGAGCATATTGATCTAATTGTTTCGGTTTGAGTTTCGGTGCTGCTGAATCAAGCTCAGGAATCACATAAAATCGGAGAGCCATACTCAGCTTCCTCTCAAAATCCACAGCTAGTTTTTCTACTGGGTGTACTTTTGCCCAGGCTTTGAACGCATAATCGAGGGTATAAGAACTCATAAATTTACTGCTAATTTTACTAAGTTAAGACGAGTACGCATTCACCCAGAAAATGTGTGAAAGCGTACTAAGATAAAATTGCTATAACTCTTTATAAATAAGAGTTTAACACAAAATTTTAAACCTTGCATTACTAATTACATCGCTCGTATTATGGTTAAAAATATGTAAAAAGTGTACTATGGAAGAGTCCGTTTAATAAAGTAGTATCATGCTTTCAAAAAAATACACCCTAAAATTTGTTCTTCACCTTTGGAGTGAGTCTCCCCAGAGAGCCAAGAGTAATCCGAACCAAGAGAAATATCTAGAGATTGCTTTAAGGTTATATGTCTTACCGAAAATTGATCCCAAAGCCAAGGAGTTGGAAAAATCTGAATTTTCCACTTATGCTGACTCTTTCACCATAGATAAGCTAAAAGATGGTCTGGCTATTTTCGATGCTCAATTTGCGATCGCTGTTGAACAAGGTCAAACGGCTCAAAGTACGGGCAAAAATTATCGCGCTGCTTTAAGACAATTTTTTGATTGGCTAGAGCAACAACCCTGGTGGCAAGGTTTATTTACCTCAACAATCGTTAAGGTCGTTCCTAGAAGAGAAAAACTAACCGCTATGCCTAAAAAGAAAAGGGGGCCTTTAGTTCGGCGTAGTCTGGATAAAAACAATTTACCTGACTATTTAAAAAAAGAGTTAGCAGAATTTCAAGAATTTCGTTTAACAGGAGGACGTGGAATTTCTCGTAATATTAATCAATCTAAAAACGGAGAAGAAAGAGGGATGGTTCGTCGTCCTAAATTAGATCCTGTTAAGCCTTCTACGATTCAAAAAGAAGAAGTGAACATACTTTATTTTTTGGGTTGGTATAACCAGAATTTTCCTGATTCAGAATTGCATTTAGAACTATTAACCCATATTAATCTATTAGATAATTTTATTGATTGGGTAATAGATAATCGAGAAGTTACTAACTCTACAAGCGTTAAAATGACAGAAGTTGCTATTTCAATTGCTAAATGGCTTAATTATAATAAAACGAATCGTAGAAATTGGTCAGATATTCCACTCATCCTTAATTTAAAAGGTATTAATAGTGAATACAAAGAGGACTATCAAGCAGAGAGAAAAATTCTTGATCCTCAAAAGTGGGCTGCAAAAGAGTTAAGCCATGAAGATGCCCGAAAGGTAGTAGATTATCTCAGAACACTTTGTGCAGAACGCAGTTCAAAAAAACTAAAACGTGGAGCAAAAGAATACGATGGTACACATGCTCGTGAGCTATCGGCTATCGTTAGGGCTTGGCAAACCTATTTATTAGTTAAAATTCTAGTCTATTGCCCTATTCGGGAAGAAGAAATTAAGAATTGGGTTTTTAATGATTCTTTATTTCGATATGTTGATGATAATGGTAATCCTTATTATGTTGTTAGATTAGATAAGCATAAACGTGATAAAACAGGTATGATTCGCCATTATCCTCTACCTTCTATCTTGACAGAAGATCTAGATGCTTGGCTGTTTAATTGGCGTAAATTAGTGGTTGATTTGGTTCAAACCCCAGAAGGATGGATGGATTTTTGGGGATATTCTCCTAACATCATTGAGCAATATCAAAATAAAATTGAAAAAGCTAAAAATGGAATTTTGAATCCGAAATTAACTATAACCCGTGAGGCTTATCTTCAAGAAAAAGAAAAACGTTTAGCAGGGGTACAATATCGTCTTGATGTTTGGCCAGTGGCTAAAGAAAAATTGAAAACTAATGATCGGGTATTTTTCTCCTTTGGTAAAAAAGATGCGATCGCTTTTGGACAACCGCTCGAAGTCTCTATTTTCTGGCAAACTGTTCGTCGAGCTACAGCGATCGCTACCCATGCTTTATTTGGAGAGGCTAAATGGGTTAATCCTCATGCTTTTCGACATATTGCTGAGAAGCATCTTCGTCTTTTAGGCAAGGCTCATTTAGCAGATGCTTTTGGGGCTTTGATTGGACATTCTAAGGAGATGGGTGATGAATATGCTAATCAAATTCTTTCTGAATATGACATCACTAAGGATATTGTCAATAATTGGTGGCTTTGAGAATTTTTATGAAAGAATATTTTTAAAACGTGGCATGAAACAGGATATCAGATGAACAAGCAGAATCTCTTGGCGATCGCTTTGGATTTTGGGCGATCGCGTTTTTGATGGGATAAGTAGGCGATCGCATTTTGAGACTTAATCCTTTTGAGATTTATTGCTGTTGTTGTTTGGCGTAAGTATCTACTAAATTACGAATCATTGCTTGATAAGAGGCATTGTGATTTTTTGCCTCACGTTTAAAAAATTCAATACTCTCTTGGGTAAATTCCATTGTTATCCGTACTGTCGTTTTTCTGGGGACTAATTGCTCTGGGGATGGCAAAAAATCTTTGACGATAGTGATGTTGCCAATGGTTTCTGCGGGATCAGGAGTTATGTTTTTCATAAAGTTTTCGAGTTTTACGCCATTCGGCGGCTCCAAATATACGAATTACGTTGCCACGATAGGTAAAGCGGACGGTTAAAATCCTATCTTTGACTTTGCCTATACAAAACCAACGTTCTTCAACTTCACTGTGTTTTGCATCATGGACAATCAAACGATGGGGATCAAAGAAGGCGTATTGGGCTGTCTGGAAGTCCACACCATGTTTTGCTTTGTTGTCTGCTTCTCTTTGACTATCCCAGTCAAACGTGGCACTCATAGGATTTCGCCATATAAATTATACCTATTGAATATGAAGTTTATCAAAGGGCGATCGCATCATGCTTAAACAAGGAATGCCAATGGTTAGGTTTACCGCTAAGGAATACCACGAATGTCGGTGGCTGGGTAGAGGCGATCGCTTTTAGTTAGGGTTTTGGATTTTGGGTGATCGCGTTTTTCAATCTAGGAGAAGGCGATCGCTTTTAGTTAGGGTTTTGGGTTTTTGGCGATCGCTAATTTCGCTTTTTGCATAAAAAACTAATTTTGATTTTCTCAATTCATTATTTTTTAATTGCAATCTTAAATCAATTAAGTTATTATTCCAATGGCTTCTAGATTACATTAAAAAATATTGTGCCTAAAGACCTAAAATACTATTGTCAAAAATTTTCGAGTTTAAATATCGATACATCACGGGGGATTGCTCCACACCAGCCAATCATGCTTTTATCGGTTATTGAACAATTTGAACAAAGAAAAATTACAGTCAATCAAATTTATCCATCAGCTAGTTTAATTGCAACTTTTTCAAAATATTGGAGTTATTTAGGCTCAGATAAACATAAAGATTCTAGTTATTTGCCATTTTTTTACTTAAAAGGTAAAAATAAAAATAAAAGTGACGCATTTTGGCATCTTAAGGTTAAATCAGGATTAGAAAAAGTTATTTCAGAGTTTAAACCCAAAAGTTTTAAATCTCTGCAAACTTTTATTTTGTATGCATTTTTAGACGATGAATTATTTTTGTTGTTGCAAGATTCGGTTTCTCGATCAGTTTTAATTAATACTTTAATAGAAACTTGGTTTTCTCACAAAAAAGAACAGATCAACAAACTCTTTCATATTGATGCGTTTCAAGAATTCCAGAATGAGCTTAAGGAATCAGGCGGAAAAATTTATACAAAAAAAGAGTTAAAAAATGAGGATAAGAGGATTGTTCGTGATGTTGCATTTAGAGAAGCCATTGTCTCCGCTTATAACTATCATTGTGTATTTTGTGGATTAAAAATCATTAATTCTCTTGGTCAAAATATTGTAGATGGTTCTCACATTAAACCTTTTTCAGTATTTCGAGATGATCGCTTTGATAATGGTCTTTCACTTTGTAAAAATCATCACTGGGCTTTTGATCGGGGTTGGTTTGCTATTGATGAAAATTATAGAATTAGTGTCAGCAAAGATTTACACGAAATAACGCCTAACAATCGAGCAATGATAAATTTTGAAGGTGAACAAATAATTTTGCCAAATCAGGAATTATATTATCCAAGACTTGACGCTTTACAGTGGCATTTTGAAAATATTTTTCAGAAAGAGAATCCAAAAAATCTTTTATTCGATCAACTTGCTTAAAATCACAATTTATAAGAAAAAGAATTATTTTCACAACCTAGATTTAGCTTAAGATACTTATGAAATAACGTGAATCTTTGATTAAATCTCTATTTTTATAGATTCCGCAATTTTAATTCAAGAGATTGATCATTTAGGGATTTAATAAGTCTTTCTTGGTAGAGAAGCATAATATCTTCGATTGAAATTTCTTTAACTTTAATTGAATTAACAACTTTAATTTGTCTCGTTATCCCTTGAGTAATAATCCAAACTTGTTTATTGTGGTTAAAAAATTCTTCCGTTATGTTTCCTGATAATTCAATATTTCCTTGCTGTAATCTATTACAGTAATTATGTATTTGTTCATTTTTATGATTTTCGATGTCTCTTGCATTTAATGTACAATCGTAAATAACAGCTAAATTACCAATTTTGAAAAAACCATCTGCTTTGCCTGCCTGTCGTTCATTTAGAAAACTATAAATAACTGGCAAGCCTAGTAATTTTAAAATGTAATAAGTGTATTCTTCAAAATCTTTCCAATTATTAGTAGAGGATAATTTAGTAAAAAAAGCAGGAGTTAAATCTGAATTTGATGATGTTAAATTATTATTACTTTCTTGAATAATAAATTCTTCAGTTTTATTATTATTTAGGGCTGAGTTGATGAATTTATGTAAAATTCGCTCAAACTCTAACATCTCATCTTCAAAAATACGCATTTTCGCACTGACAAATTGATCCCCAACCTTTTTTCTCTGATCTACAACTATGTATTTGGAGCCATTTTTTGCTTCTTTAAGTTCAAAAAAATAATTATGAGAACCAGTGAAATACCTTTCTTTAAGAAAAGTTTTTCTTTCTTCAGAAGAATACCAATTTTCTTGTTCTGTCACGGCTTTTTTTGATAATTAATACATTGTTGATGATTTTTTATTATATTAACCTAAAATTAATGATTAAAAATCCATCCTGCCAACCACTTCATCCGCGACAAAGTACGAGAAAACGGCGAAACCATTTTAGTCCTCGGAACCCGTAAAGCCGAAAGTGCCAAACGGGCCGCCACCATGAAAAAACACCAACAAGGCCGCATCCGCGATCGCCTCAGTCCCAACGCCAGCTTGCCCAACTCCCTCATCTATAGCCCCATCGAAGACTGGGAAAACAACGAAGTCTGGCTCTACCTCAACGAAACCGAAAACCCTTGGGGCCAAAGCAACGACGAACTCTTTAGACTCTATCGAGGAGCCACCGCTGACAACGAATGCCCCCTAGTCGTAGATACCACCACCCCCAGTTGTGGAGACTCCCGTTTCGGTTGCTGGGTATGTACCCTCGTCGATAAAGATAAATCCATGCAAGCCATGATCATCAACGATCAAGAAAAAACCTGGATGGAACCCCTCCTAGAATTTCGGGACTTACTCGACTTTCGGAGTGACAGCAAACGGGAAAAAGAACGAGAAAATCGAGACTTTCGGCGCATCACAGGCCACGTCCAACTCTTTGAACGACAAAACAGAGAACAAGGTGGCACGGAAATCACCAATATTCCTGGCCCCTACCTCAAACCCTGGCGAGAAGAACTGCTCAGACAACTACTCCAAGCCCAAATAAAAGCTCGACAAAATGCTCCCGATCACGCCCAAGATCTAGAACTCATTAGTGCCTACGAACTCAGCGAAATTCGGCGCATCTGGCTCGAAGAAAAACACGAATTCGATGATGCCCTACCCCGTATCTACCAAGAGGTGACAGGAGAAACCTTTCAAGATCCCCGACCAGGAGCGGAGCATAGCCTACTGGGAATCGACGAATGGGAACTCCTCTCTGAAATCTGTGGAGATGATCCCATGCAACTAGAACTCCTCGCCAAACTGATGGACACCGAACGGCAATATCACCTCAAAGGCAACCGCAAAGGCATCTATGAAGCCCTCGAAAAATGCTTTAATGCCAGTTCCCGCGACAAACAAGAAGCACTAGACAACGCCTACTTCAAACGGGACTTCCGAGAAAAAGCCAAAACAGGAGATGTGGACGAAATGCGTAAACTGCTAGACAAACAAGAAGAACCTCTTCCCACTCCCACCTGGGCCAGTATCAAATTCAAAACCCCTTAACTTTCCTATTTTTAGATATTGACGAATATTTTTCATGCACTTCCTTGAACTGACTCTACAGAACTTTGGCCCCTACCATAAACGACAGATCATTAATCTGCAAACCCAACCCGAAAGCCCCATTATTCTGTTTGGCGGCATGAATGGCGGCGGAAAAACCACCCTAATGGATGCCATCCGTCTGGCTCTCTATGGACAACGGGCAAAATGTTCCACCAGGGGAAGTCTCAGCTATGGGGATTTTCTCTGGCAGTGTCGCAACCGTCAAACCCCTTTAGCGGAATTGTCCTGTGTTGAACTCGTCATTGAAGAAATCATTGAGGGGAAACCCAAGCAATATCGCATTCGCCGCAGTTGGGATGACAATACCAAAAATAATCGCGATACCCTGGAAATTCTGGATGGTATTTGGAAAGATGAAGCCCTGACCCAAACCTGGGATGAATACATCGAAAAACTCTTACCCCTGGGAATTTCTAGCTTATTCCTCTTTGATGGAGAACAGGTCAAAGAATTAGCGGAACAGGATGAACCCACCGCCGATATTGTGCAAGCCATGCGGACTTTGTTGGGATTAGAACTTGCTAATACCTTGAATCGAGATCTGGATATTTTGATTGCCCGTAAAAGTAAGGCGATCACCGAAAATGACCAACGCCAAAAACTAGAGGATTTGGAAGCTGAAGTCAAGGCGGCCCAAAAACAGCAGACCGAAACCTATGCTCAAAAAGCTACTTTACAACCTAAATTAGACCGAGCTAAGGAAGAACTACGCCAAGCCCAGGAACGTTTCTATACCGAAGGGGGAAAAATCGCCGCCCAACAAACCCAACTCCACCAAACCCTGGCAGAATATCGTCAACAATGGCAACATTATCAAACCGAACTGCTGAAACTGGCTCCCCAACTTCTGCCCCTGGCTCTCATTCAACCCTTACTCAACCAAGCCCTGACTCAAGGACAATCCGAACAGGAATATCAAACCCACGCGATCACAGCCAATTTATTACAGGAACAGTGCCAACGGTTTGCAAATCTTTTAGAACAACTGCAACTCAATCAACAACAGCAAGAACAGGCCCAAATCTATT
>CAWEDJ010000076.1:0-18084 GCA_963807635.1 uncultured cyanobacterium | reverse complement strand
TGATCTGGGATTAGGAGCATCGGGATTTATTGGTGCAATCTTTTTCTGGACCCAACTTCTAGCAGAAAGGGAATAGATGACTGGGCTGGCAAGTTTTTCACTCCAGGTGTGTAGATATCCTGCCTGATTAGGTGCAATTCATAGGAAATGGAACTGAAAACCATCCCAATCATTTTGAAAAATTTAATCACATAGTGATCTTTTTTCAGAAAAAACAGGGCATCCTAAAGCTATAATCTCTGGATATTTAGAAAATTTTAGTGAACACTCGGGTTCCATTTCCGGCAAAAGACCCTCAATAAGCAAAAAATTCTTGGCTATTTCATTGAAGAGGCGAAAGAACACCTCGAAACGCCTAGAGCACCACATCATTAAAATATCTATGCTGTAATCAGCAATTAAAAACAGGTGAATGGGAATACTCCACCACTGGCTTTGACTCCCAGACAGGTATCCCGGCAAATGTAAGGATATTCCGGTATCCAAAAAGTTGCTCACCGTTTGGAAGATGCATTTTAAAGTTCTGAAAGAAAATCGGGTCACAATTGACCAAAAATTAGAGTCCTTTTTTTTTGCGGGGCTATGATATACTTCAGAATTTCGTCGAAAAGCTCCAAGGTCCCTTTGGACTGCAACAGGAAGAAGCCGAATCGATTGTAGAAGGTGCAGAGGAGGAATGGAACTTTTGTCGCGTTGCAAAATTATAAGCAATATTTATTGCATCATGAGTCTTCTGGTGATGCTAAATCTACTCAAACGGCGCATTGTATTCCCTCTACCGATTCTGTTGACGATGAAATTGATATTTCTGCCCAAATCAAGACGTTACTGAGAAATATTTTGAAGATCTTTAATCAGGAAGCGACAGGCGAAAATCGGCGAAAATTACAGGATATTTTTACTGAATTTGTCAGTTTTGCTCCTCAATTAGATGTTTGGCAAGAACTTCTACCAACAGTCCATCGGCGATCGCCAATCCCCGCCATCTTTTTATTTTTGCCCCCGTGATTATCAAAGAATTAAAACAGGGTAGTGATTATCTGGAATTGAAACAGGGTGAAAAAATTACGACGGCCAAGCATTACAACAATTAGCAAATGCCCAAATACCCCAACTCCTGATTCCCGCAGAACCAGGGCAATGGTTAATATTTTATTACAAGTCTTTAGTCAACAGCAGTTCGCCAGTTGGTGCAACTATTATCCCAACATCCTTAATTTTGAAAATAATTTTTGTGAGTAGAACCCATGAGTGAGTCTGTTAGTTGGACATCGGAAACCGAGGCAAAATTAAAGGAAATCCCCTTCTTTGTTCGTCCTGCCGCCCGTAAGAAAATCGAAAAATTTATCAGGATGCCGATATTCGGGAATAACCGTTGAAGTTTATGAACGGGCTAAAAAACAGTTTGGTTAGTTGGGTTGGCGATCCCTATTTTGGGTTTAATCCGATGCTAGAAAATGGAGACGGACATTACGAGCGGTAAACCCTGACTATGTTGGTTATCAGGAAAGGCTGTTACTTTCAACAAATAAATCCCACCGTAAAGAGGATTTTTTTCGACTTTTAAGCGTACCGTCACCGTATTTCCTGGTTTGATGGGCTGATTAAACACGAGGGTAGTAGATTTGTTGGTGGGATCTTGTTCTCCAATAGAAGAGAGAGCTAGGGGCGTTCCGCTTGCATAATCTTCTCCCATCACAGCGCGAGTATCCGCCTCCTTAAAGGCTATGGGTTCAACATTGGTGATCGGGTTGATCGTAATTGCCTTAAGGGATTGTCCGCATTGGCGGGAACTTGAATCGAAAATGTCACTGATGCGATCGCCGCAGAGCAATATTAACTCCTGAGCTTTGAATTAAGTAGGGAGTATGTTGAAAAAAGGATTGTTGCTCTTTTAATGTCTCAGCTTGAACAGAAGGACTCAACATTAAAGCAGTCAGCAAACATCCATAGGCTAGAGAAGATAGACGAATTAAGGCTAATTTAGGAGATTTAAAAGCAGATTTTGAAAAGTTAGACATGAGATTTCTCCTTGCTGTATTTAGTTGTATACCGTATACTTCTTTGAAGTTGTCTCTAAAAAACTCAATCCATTAAACAATCCGCAAAGTCGGAAGTTGCGATAAGGGGGATTAACTTACCTATATTATGTTACAAATTCCCTAAGATTTTTAGTTTTATCTAACAAAATGTATCTAAAGTAGCAGAAAAATTTACAAGTATTCAATTAATTATTCTACAAAATGTATAACTTAAAAGCGATTATCATTGGTGCGGGAATTGGCGGTTTAACAACAGCGATCGCCTTAAAACGGGCGGGTTATCAGATTGAAGTCTATGATCGCGTGAAAGAATTACGTCCCGTCGGTGCAGGAATTTCTCTCTGGTCGAATGGCGTAAAGGTCATGAATTGGCTGGGTTTAGGGGATGAAATTCACAAAATTGGCGGTGAAATGAACCGCATGACCTATCTGAGCAAGGAAAATGAGTTATTGAATGATATTGATCTGCTGCCTTTGATTGATCAAGTCGGACAAAGACCCTATCCCGTCTCCCGTACCGAATTGCAGTCAATGTTGTTGGAACAATTGGGAAAGGAACACGTAACTCTAGAAACCAAATGTATCGGGACCAAAGAAGAGAATAATCAGGTTACGGCGATTTTTGAGGATGGAAGCACGGCGACGGGGGATGTGTTGATTGCGGCGGATGGTGTGCGTTCTGTCCTACGAAATTACGTTACCCAACAAAAACCCGAACCCCGCTATGCCGATTATGTTAACTGGAATGGGTTAGTGGATGCCAGTCCTGAGTTGGCGGATAAGCATAGCTGGGTGATTTATGTGGGCGATGGGAAACGCGCTTCGATGATGCCAGTGGGGGGCGATCGCTTTTATTATTTCTTCGGTGTGCCAATGTCAAAAGGAACAGTGGTAGAACCCCAGGATCGCCGAGATGAACTAGCAAAACTCTTTCAGGGTTGGCCCGAACCTGTTCAAAATCTCATTCAACAACTTAATCCCCTAGAAACCAATCGCCTAGAAATTCATGACCTTGATCCCCTCGAAAAGTTGGCACGGGGTCGGGTCGTCTTGGTGGGAGATGCGGGTCATGCCACCACTCCAACGTTGGGGCAAGGTGGTTGTCAGGCAATGGAAGATGCGGAAATTCTCTGTCGTTATTTAGTCACTACGAATATCAGTGTGGAAGACGCGCTCCAACGCTACGAATCAGCTCGAAAAGAACGCACCGCCCGTTTAGTTCTGAAAGCTCGCCAACGGGCAGATACTATTTACGGGAAAGAAATGGAATTAACCCAACAGTGGTATGAGTCTTTAAAAGAAGAGGAAGAAGAGGATGTGACCAACGCGATCGCGAAAATCATTTTAGGTGGCCCCTTTAATTAGCTTGATTTTGGGGCTTGTAGGGTTTTGGGGATCAGTTTCAAAATCGAAGTTGGGTCAAGTTTACGGTAAAATGGGGGACTAACCTTGGGTGTATTGCTCAAGTGATTCCCGCCTTGTCCAGCCAAAATGACCAAAACTAGCGATCGCCGAGTTTTTTTACTCGATTTTGAAAAGCCCCTTTACGAATTAGAAGAAAAAATTAACCAGATTCGAGAGTTAGCCCAGGAAGAAAATGTTGATGTCTCAGAACAATTGGCCCAACTCGAAAGTCGGGCGGATCAACTGCGACAGGAAATTTTTGGCAATCTCAATCCCTCCCAACAATTACAACTGGCCCGTCATCCCCGCCGCCCTAGTACCCTCGATTATATCCAGGCGATCGCAGACGATTGGTTTGAATTGCACGGCGATCGCTGTGGTTCCGATGATCCTGCCTTGGTAGGAGGAGTTGCCCGTTTAGAGGGTCGTCCCGTTGTGATTCTCGGCCATCAAAAAGGTCGCGATACCAAGGACAATGTGGCTCGCAATTTCGGGATGCCTGCCCCTGGCGGCTATCGTAAAGCCCTGCGATTGATGGAACACGCAGAACAATTTGGGATGCCGATTATTACTTTTATCGATACGCCAGGAGCCTGGGCGGGGGTCGATGCGGAAAAGTTAGGCAGGGAGAAGCGATCGCCTACAACTTGCGGCAAATGTTTAGTTTTGAAGTACCGATTATCTGTACTGTCATTGGAGAAGGGGGATCGGGGGGAGCCTTGGGAATTGGTGTGGGAGACCGCGTTTTAATGTTAGAACACGCCGTTTATACCGTCGCCACCCCCGAAGCCTGTGCAGCGATCCTCTGGAAAGATGCCAAAAAATCCGACAAAGCCGCGATCGCCCTCAAAATCACTTCTAAGGATTTAAAAGAGTTAAAAATCATCGATGATATTATTCCCGAACCCTCTGGAGCCGCCCACTCCAACCCCATCCTGGCATCCTCCCTGCTCAAAAATGCTATTTTGGATAACCTAGACCAGCTTTCCCAAATGACCCCGCACCAACGACGGGAATTACGCTATCAAAAATTTCGTCAAATGGGACAATTTTTAGAAAAATAAGCTTTTTAGATGGATTCCTGTCGATGATTAATATTCTGGGGATCAATCGATTAGCATAGAAAAAAGACCCGATTAACCCTTCAGTGAACAAGGAGACTAGGAGTGAATAACAATTTCCCCCAATTACGCTGGCTGAATGGCTCTGGACTGGGTTGCTGGCTGACAATTTTGCTAGTGAGCCTATTCCTCGGAGCTGTTGGGCTGAAGTGGGTGGTGAATAGTGTTCTGATTATCTTGGCTTTGCTCTTTGTGACTCCCATTATCGGTTTTTGGGCATTCCGTTGGTGGTTAAAACGCAATTTAGTCGAAGATAGTTGTCCCGTTTGCGCCTACGAATTTACTGGATTTAATGGGAGCGAGTGTCGTTGTCCCAACTGCGGAGAAGAACTCAAAGTTGAAGCAGGAAAATTTGCTCGGCTAACTCCTCCTGGCACGATTGATGTGGATGTGATAGAAGTCTCGGCTAAACAACTTGAAAACTAGCTCGTTGATTGAAGTGGCAACCAAAAAGCCGACAATAGTGCAAGCTCTAAATTGAAACTTAGAAGATTATAAATCTATGAGTAGCAAGTAAAAACAGTACGATGCCGAATTCAAAGCTAAAGTCGCCTTAGAAGCAATTCGAGGAGAAAAAACGGTGTCCGAATTAGTGAGTCAATACGAAATTCATCCAACAATGAGACTGAAGTAGTGTCAAACAAAAAAATTAGAATAAAAGTTTCATACATCAAAAATCTGTTTAGCAGTCAACTTTAACTCAGGAAAAAGTAAGGATTTAATTTCCTGTTCGTTGGTGAATTCTGTAACCTCATAAAAACCAGAAACCAATAATAAAACCGAGACTTTTTCAATTTCTGGATCAATAATCCAATATTCAGGAATTTCTCTCACTGCATATTCAGAACGCTTATAGCGGTAGTCATCATCAGAGTTATTTGGGCTAACAATTTCTATCGCTAGGAGAGGAGGATTTTCCAAAACGGCGGTGGACATCTTTCTAATCTCTTGACATTGCTCCTCTGACAAAATGACTAGATCAGGAATTCTTGATTTTCTTTTAGCGGTTCTTACTCCTACGGTTCCAGGCATCACTTTCCATTGCTGTTTTAGTTTATGAATTTCTTGTTCCAAAATTGTAAAAAGAAAATGTAAAATTAAGGCATGAAAACCACTGGCAGTAGGCATAAGTTTTAATTCTCCGTTAACTAATTCATATTTGTTATCCGTGCCATCGTCATAAACTAGATATTCTTCAAAGGAATAGGTTTTAGTGAATAATTGAACCATATTTGATTAACTCCTATTTAATTAGCATTTAAAATATCTATAATCCGTAGCTCAAGTTGTCCAAAAGTCGGCGATCGCAGTAAATCATCTCCTTTAAATTCACCGAAAGTTATATAGGAATTTCCCACCAGTTCTAAGATTAAAATCGTTTGATTTTGGGGATCTACAATCCAATATTCAGGAATACAACAATCTTGATATTGAATTCTTTTAGCGATGTAGTCCCTATCTCTTTGGATTTCCCCAGGGCTAACAATTTCCATGACGATTAAAGGGGGAGCCATATTCAAGCGAATTGTATTACGCTTTGAGAGTTGTTGAATATGTTCTTCTCGAATAATGGTCAAATCAGGATAGCGGTTTTTGGGTTCGCCTCTGACTTCCAGTTCCAGCCCGTGTCCCCTCACGCGATCGCTTCCTAACATCAAGGCAAAAAGCAGAAAGAGACGATTAGCAATTTGGATATTAAACCCTGATTCTGGTGGCACTTCTATCAATTCTCCATTAAATAATTCATAGAGTTTTTCCGAATTATCGTCATATAAAAGGTATTCTTCAAAGGTTTCAAATCGAGGTTTAATGGTGAGCATCTTCTATTTACTTCCTAAACGCTTATCCTAACGATAATCCTAATATAATAGGCTGAACGCCCTGGTGGATAAAAAGCGTCTTAATGACTTGATAGCTCGTCCCGTCAAATAATGCCATCGGACTGGCGCGATCGCCCTAAACATTGATCCAAGCAAAATCAGCAAAATCGACATCCAGATTTTTTTGAGTTTTGTTGACCCTGCCCAGACTTCCCCAGACTGCTAGAATAAAAAAGAATTGTTGCAATTTGTATCATTCCTCTGCTAACCCTGAACCGTTATGAGTCCTGCCGTTCGTGTTGAACACCTAAAAAAGCGTTATGGGGCGATCGAAGCCGTTAAAGATATTTCTTTCTCGGTACAGCCTGGAGAAATTTTTGGACTTTTCAGCCCAATGGAGCAGGCAAAACCACGACCATTCGTTGTCTCTGCACCCTGGCTAAACCCGACAGTGGAACCCTAGAGGTAGAAGGGGTTTCTGTGATTGAGCAACCCAAGTTGGCTCGTCGTCTGTTGGGTTATGTGGCTCAGGAAGTGGCTTTGGATAAAATTTTAACAGGACGGGAACTGCTACAACTCCAAGCAGACCTTTATCATTTACCCCCTAATCAATCGAAGGAACGGATTGAATTATTGCTAGAACTCCTGAAATTAAGTGATTATGCCGAACAAAAAACGGGAACCTATTCGGGCGGTTTGCGGAAACGTCTTGATTTGGCGGCGGGATTATTGCATCAGCCTGCGGTTTTAGTATTGGATGAACCTTCCGTTGGATTAGATATTGAAAGTCGTTTTATCCTTTGGGATTTTTTACGTCAGCTACGGGATGCGGGAACGACGGTTTTAATTACCAGTCATTATCTTGAAGAAATTGATGCCCTAGCCGATCGCCTAGTGATTATTGATCAAGGAAAGGTTTTAGCCGAAGGAAGTCCGTCAGAATTAAAAGACCGAGTAGGCGGCGATCGCGTCACCCTGAGAATCCGAGAATTTGCGAATTTAGAAGAGGCCGAAAAAGCGAAACATCTATTAGACTCCTTGGATTTTGTGGAAGACGTAATTATCAATACCGCCCAGGGCAATTCCTTAAATTTAGTGGTGAAAGCCCAAAGTAATCCCCTCAGCACGATTGAACAAACTTTAATCAGTGCAAACATACCGATTTTTAGCCTGTCCCAATCCCGTCCTAGTTTGGATGATGTCTATCTCGCGGCAACAGGGCGTACTTTAATGGATGCGGAAATTGCTGCCTCAAGTAACCGTGATTTAAAGGCAGAAAAAAAACAAGCGATGAAATAAATAGTCTAAAAATGGTCTAAATATTGGCATCAAATCCGTAGCACCGACCATCTGGGAGACTCAGGCTTTGATACAATTGAACTCGCATCCTAATAGGAATTTTTTAATCCCTAAGAGTTCCCATCACAACATAGAAAATCTTCTAAATTAACAAAATATGAGTATTCCTATTCCAGGCATCGCTCCTCACGGCGGTCAACTGATTAATCGTATTGCCACTCCTGCCGAACGGGCAGAATTTTTAGCCCAAGCTGACACCTTACCCCGTGTGACCTTAGATGAACGGGCGACTTCTGATTTGGTCATGATCGCGATCGGTGGTTTTAGTCCGCTCAAGGGTTTTATGGAACAGGCTGACTACGAAAAAGTCGTCGAAGAAATGTACCTCACCAATGGACTGCCCTGGTCAATCCCCATCACCCTATCTGTTAGTGAAGAAGTGGCGGCTCCTCTGAAAGAAGGAAATTGGGTTCGTTTAGATGATCAAAATGGTAAATTTATTGGAATTTTAGAATTAACTCAAAAATATCATTACGTCAAAGCCCATGAAGCGGTTAACGTCTATTTAACGGATGATCAGAAACATCCAGGCGTTAAGGTTGTTTACGATGTAGCCCATCAATCTAGCAGGGCCAATTTGGTTGTTGGAACGAGAACCCCATCCCCTATTTCCCGCCTATCAAATTGATCCCGCCGAATCTCGTAAACGCTTTGAAGAGTTGGGTTGGAAAACAATCGTGGGTTTCCAGACGCGTAACCCCATCCATCGCGCCCATGAATATATCCAAAAATGTGCAATGGAAACCGTTGATGGTCTCTTTTTACATCCCTTGGTGGGAGCGACGAAGGAAGATGATATTCCTGCTGATGTACGGATGCGTTGTTATGAAATCATGTTGGATCGTTATTATCCCAAGGATCGGGTCGTTTTGGGAATTAATCCTTCCGCTATGCGCTATGCAGGCCCCGGGAAGCGATTTTCCATGCCCTAATCCGTAAAAATTATGGTTGCACCCATTTTATTGTGGGTCGGGATCATGCAGGGGTTGGGGATTATTACGGAACCTATGATGCTCAATATATTTTCGACAAGTTTCAGCCTGGTGAGTTGGGTATTATACCCATGATGTTTGAACACGCTTTTTATTGTAAGCGCACTCAACAAATGGCAACGACTAAAACCAGTCCCAGTGGGCCAGAGGAACGGGTTCATTTGTCAGGAACCAAGGTTCGGGAGTTAATTCGCTCAGGACAACTTCCCCCTCCAGAATTTTCTCGACCTGAAGTGGCGGCGGAGTTGATTCGGGCTGCCCAGGGTTAATTTTTTGATTTAAACAGCGATCGCTTTTTTCTGAAATGGGAAGAGGCGATCTCGTTTTATAATCGGGTAATGATTTTGGGTGTTAAAATGGCGATTAAGTTAAGCTATAGATAAAAACTCAGGGAAAAGAGATGACCGCCATAGTACAAGAGCTTTTAAATACCTTTGACAACCTGACATATTCAGAAAGACTAGACCTATTATCAGAAATTCTAAGACGCACAGTTTATTTAGACTTTGAGCCATTGTCTGACGAAGAATTAACGCTAAATGCCGAGGACATCTTTCTAACACTAGACGAAGAAGAATTAGCTTATGAGTAGTCCCAAACGCGAAGGTTTGGCTAGTTGATCTTGGTTATGTTGCAAAAGTCAGACCATGTTTAGTGATCAGCATTCCAGCACTGGAAAGAGATCGAGCATTAGTAACCCTAGTTCCACATACAACCAGTTTGCGAGATTCCAGATTTGAAGTCCAAGTCAAAGCTAAATTTTTAAGAGAAGGCGCATTTGATCTACAAAATCTAATTACAATCCCTCATGCCAAACTTTTACGAAAATTGGGTGAGTTAACATCAGAGCAAATGGAAGGCGTAGAAGATGTCTTACTCCTATGGTTGGGATTGGAATCTGAAGAAGATGAAGACTAAATAAAGAGATCGCTGTTTCAAGTTAAGGGATGGAAAGCGATCGCGTTTTTCTTAAATTTCTTAAACAGGAAGAGGCGATCGCATTTTTTAATTATTGTTTTTATTTACTGAATTTGATTATTCTTTAGCCACTTACTAGCTTCACTAATAAACAATTTTACATTTTCTAAAGTTTTGTCTGCTTGTTGTTGAGTGATGGGTATGGTTTCATCATAATCACTTAACTGTCTTAAATCAAAAGTTTCACTCAAGGTTCTTGATAATTTTTGAGATAGTTCTCCTGTTTTAATAAATTGTTGTCCAAATTGTTGAATCAAGCCTCTGTGTGTTCGAGCATTGATATTTTGAGCAGCTAGGAGAGCTTGTACTGTATGATACAATGAGTAATATGCGCGAGAAATACAAGCACGATATAGAGTATTTTCTAACAAAATTTCAGCAGCATATAATTCTTCTTTAGCTAGACTTAATAGTGTTTGAATGCGGCTCATAAAGCGATACCTTCTCGGCGAATATTTTCTAATAAAGGAGTATCTTTACACAAAAAATCTTCTTCAGATATGGGCAAAACTGAGATGAGTTGATCATATTTAAGGTTAATTTGATTTTTAATTTCTCCCATACGGAAAATTTCATCTCCAGGAGAAACGGGACTTTTTAAAATTACCATCACATCAATATCAGAGTCCTCTGTTGCATCCCCTCTTGCTTGAGAACCATATAGAACTAAGTTTATTAATTTATCGCCATAGATTTTTTCTAGTGCTTGGCGAAATTCTGTGATGATTTTTTCAAGTTTTTTCATAATTCAACTCAGTTTTTATGGTTACCAGTTTATATTAATCAGCCTGTTTTTTCACTCATAAAACCCAGCGATTCTGTTGTGTTTATTATTTTTGTATCCAAAGTTTAGTTATTCAGCAAACTTATCCCGACCAACTATTACTTCCTTCTGACAACAATAGCCCGAATGAGCAATAATACTTATCAATTCTATAATCAAAAATATCTTGACATTGGGATGCCTACCCCTTATATTGTCTAGGCTTTCTGAGCAAACATTAAACAAAAAGAGATTCATCAGGGAAGTTAATCAGACAGTCTTAAAATTGTAATCAAAAAATCTGTTGTGGGAGAGGGCGATCGGTGTAAGAAAGGATTCACCTGCGTGATAAGATAAATCTCGAAACATGAGATAAGTCGAATTGACAGTGCGCTTAAAAGGCTTCTGGCAAACGAAAATTTATTAAAAATTCAGTCTCTCGATGGTCAGCGTGGGCCTTGCCTCGCCGCTTGCCGATAAAAAGAGAACTCAAATTGCCAATTTATGGAGGAATGACTCAATGGTACAAGCTAAATCAGCAGGCTTCAAGGCTGGTGTACAAGATTACCGCCTGACCTACTACACCCCCGATTACACCCCCAAGGATACCGATATTTTGGCCTGTTTCCGTTTTTCTCCCCAACCTGGTGTTCCCCCGAAGAAGCGGCAGCAGCAGTTGCAGCCGAGTCTTCTACTGGAACCTGGACAACGGTTTGGACAGACTGGTTTGACCGATTTGGATCGTTATAAAGGTCGTTGTTATGACCTCGAACCGTTCCTAACGAAGATAATCAATATTTTGCCTTATATTGCCTATCCTTTAGATTTATTTGAAGAAGGTTCTGTCACCAACATTTTAACTTCTTTAGTCGGTAACGTATTTGGTTTCAAAGCATTACGTGCTCTTCGTTTAGAAGATATCCGCATTCCTGTTGCTTACCTCAAAACTTTCCAAGGTCCTCCTCACGGTATTCCGTTGAACGCGACAAATTAAACAAATATGGTCGTCCTTTATTAGGTTGTACTATTAAACCTAAATTAGGTTTATCGGCTAAAAACTACGGTCGTGCAGTTTATGAAGTGCTTACGCGGTGGTTTAGATTTCACCAAAGATGACGAAAATATTAACTCTCAACCCTTCATGCGTTGGCGCGATCGCTTCCTGTTTGTACAAGAAGCTATTGAAAAAGCCCAAGCTGAAACCGGTGAAATTAAAGGTCACTACCTAAACGTGACTGCGGCAACCTGCGAAGAAATGATGAACGCGCTGAGTTTGCTAAAGAACATCAAAACCCCCATCATCATGCATGACTACTTAACTGGTGGTTTCACCGCTAATACTTCCTTGCAATTTCTGTCGTGACAATGGTTTTCTATTTCACATTCACCGTGCAATGCACGCGGTTATTGACCGTCAAAAAAACCACGGTATTCACTTCCGTGTTTTAGCTAAGTCTCTTCGTCTCTCTGGTGGTGACCACCTTCACTCCGGTACTGTTGTAGGTAAATTAGAAGGAGAACGTGGAATCACTATGGGTTTTGTTGACCTTATGCGTGAAGAATACGTTGAAGAAGATCGCGGTCGCGGTATTTACTTCACCCAAGATTGGGCTTCTTTGCCTGGAGTTATGCCAGTTGCTTCTGGTGGTATCCACGTATGGCACATGCCTGCGCTTGTTGAAATCTTCGGTGATGATTCTTGCTTCAATTCGGTGGTGGAACCTTGGGTCACCCTTGGGGTAACGCACCTGGTGCTACTGCAAACCGTGTTGCTCTTGAAGCTTGTATTCAAGCTCGTAACGAAGGTCGTGACCTTGCTCGTGAAGGTGGAGACGTTATCCGTGAAGCTTGCAAATGGACTCCTGAATTGGCTGCTGCTTGTGAACTTTGGAAAGAAATCAAGTTTGAATTCGAAGCAATGGATACCCTCTAAATTAGGGAAAGGTTGATAGTGAATAGGGAATAGTGGATAGTGAACAGTTATGGTTTGAAAAAACTGGTAATTAATTCTACTAATCACTAACAAGTTTTCACGCATCGCTAATCACTATCAAGATTGGGGGAGTGTTCATGCAACCAAAACAAGTAGCCCAAGCCAGTGCTAAGGTACTGCAAAGTTACCTGACCTACCAAGCCGTCTGTACGATTCTTGATGAATTGTCAGAAACCAATTTACCCCAAAGTCTTTGGCTCAGAAATTATACAGCGAACCATAATATTCAAAATGGGGAAGCTTTTTTAGATGGGCTAATTGGAGAAAATAAGGAAATGGTTTTACGCATTTTAACGGTACGAGAATATCTAGCGGAACAAGTGTTGGAGTTCCTCCCCGAAATGGTACAGACAGGCATCAGCCAGGCCAATATGGAACATCGCAATCATCTGCTTGAACGTCTCACCCGATCGACCTTAGAGTTCGTCCCAACTCCCTGAGACCGCCGATTCAGAATTTAATCCGAATGATTCACCAGACCTTTTAGTTGTTTATTCAACAGGTACAATAACCATGAAAACCTTACCTAAAGAGCATCATTACGAAACCCTTTCCTACCTCCCCCCTTTAACGATCAACAGATCGCTAAACAGGTTCAATTTTTGTTTGATCAAGGATTTATTGCGGGGGTGGAATTTGAAGAAGAACCCCAGCCTGATAACCACTTCTGGACAATGTGGAAACTGCCTTTTTTTAGTGCTAGCCTCCCCAGGCTGTTTTATCTGAAGTTCGGGAATGCCGCTCTGAGTACCCTAATTCCTATATTCGGGTGATTGGTTTTGACAATATCAAACAGTGTCCAACGATTAGCTTTATTGTTCACAAACCCAACCAGGCTCAAAGCCGTTACTAAGATAAGTCTTAAAATTTATAAGATCCCCCCGTCCTACGGACACCCCCCTTATCAAGGGGGGCAGGGGGTATCGAGTGAAAACTCTACTGTCGCTTTAATTGTAACCAGCTACTTAGGTTTTTAACTTTTGTTTAACTTTAAAGTAAGTTTATCAGATGACCCACTTCGGTGGTTTTTTTTGTGTCTGATTACATTCCATAAAAAGGTAATGCTTCTGACCAGATAGGGCGTATTCCTGCTTGCCAATCTTGATACGCTAGGTTTAATAAATCGGATACATTATTACCTAAATGATCAGGGGTTATAAAGATGTTTTCATTGGGAGCAAAATACGCTAATTTTTCTTGCCATTCTTCGGGTTCTAATAAACCATCGGGTAAAATTGTGATTAATTTTTTCTGCCCTGAAATTTGATAAACTGCGCCATAAATTTGCTCTTTTGTAGCGGACATTTGTACGGGAATCAGTTGATTAATTCTCACTTGCTCTCTGATCGACCAGGCAAAAATCGCTAAACTGGAGAAAGCAAAAACGGGAATCTTTAATTGTTGTCCAGGGTTCGGGCGGTGACTAAACCAATACGAGTGCTGGTAAAACCGCCACCCTTGGGCGACGGCGATAAAGGCGATCACGTCCAGGTTTGGGGGGAGATAAAGTCAGCAAGATGTTGATGTAAAATATTCGATAATTCCCGACCTAAATCCCAGACTTGACTGCGGGTTTCTACATCAAAATTACTGATAGCAAGACCCAATTGGGAACTAGTCGTATGTAAAGCTAAACCATATTTCATAATTAAAATTTGCTAACAGAAAAATTTATGAACGATCTAAAACTACTTTTTGATCAGAGGTAAAAAGGGTCTTTTATAATTGGAAATCGGATTATTTAAGGAGTCAGGAAATCAGAAGAACAAATATTCACGTCGCCAAAGTATAGCGTAAAGGTACTGCCTTGATCGACCTGACTTTGTAATTCGATCCGTCCTCCCATCATTTCGGTCAGTCTTTGGGTGATGGATAATCCTAAACCTGTGCCACCATATTTACGAGTGCTTTGACCATCATTTTGGGTAAAGGCTCCAAAAATTTTGGTCTGGCTACTGGGTGGAATGCCAATTCCTGTGTCGGCGATCGCAATTTTTAATCCTGTTGTATTAACCTTTTTTGATTCGGCGGGATAGGCAGAAATATTAACGGCGACCTGTCCAACTTCCGTGAATTTGAGAGCATTGCCGACTAAATTGAGTAATATTTGACGCAGACGAATGCCATCCATTTCAATTAAAAGAGGGACATTTTCTTCAATCTTAAAAATTAATTCCAATTGCTTTTCCTTGGCACTATAGGTAAATGTCTGTTTAACAGATTCAAGCAATTCTTGCAGGTTAACCTCTTCTGGTTGGAGAATCATCTTGCCTGACTCAATGCGAGAAAGATCCAAGACATCGTTAATTAAGCTCAATAAATTTTTACCGCTTGAACTGATGGCTTCTAAATATTCTTTGCCTTCTTCATCTTCGATTAAATCTTCCAAAAGATAGCTAAATCCTAGTACCGCATTGAGGGGAGTACGGATTTCATGACTCATATTGGCGAGAAATTCACTCTTGGCTTTGTTGGCAGTTTCCGCTTCTTGTTTGGCTAAGATCAGTTCTTGGTTGGTTTTTTCGAGTTCCTTGAGTCGCTGTTTTTCCTGCTCTAATAATTGGGATGGGAGATCGCGATTCCCACCTGGGCCGCTCCGGCTCGATCAGTTCAATTTCATCTGCTGTCCAATAACGATAATTATCACACTGATGAAGGGCAATTAAACCATTCAGTTTACCTTGATAAAATGTACCGACCGCCAGCAAGATTTAAGTTGGATTTTCTGCAAAACAAAGATTGCATTTTGTAAAAGCGGATCTTGATACACATCTTCTACGGCGATCGCTTTTTCCTGAGAAGTCAATGTTTCTAAATGGGGATTATTTTCAATCGGCATCTCAAATAATAGAATTGAAGGAAAATCACCGTTTAAATATTCCGTCACAAAAGAAAAATTTGGAAAAGAAAAGCGGTTAGGAGCAGTTGACATCGTATGCAATAAACAACGATTTACCTGAAAAACCTTGCCAATTTCCTCGACTGCTGTTTGGAAAATTTCACCATAATTAAGATTTTGGCGAATCTTATCCGTTAAGGTCTGTAAAAGTAAGGTCTTATTTAACTGATGTTCGAGGGCTTGTTCTGCTAAAATTTGACGAGTCACATTCTGCACAGTGCCGTACGATCGACTCGGTTGTCCTTCCGCATTAAATTCCATTTGACCGATCGCTTTAACATAACGAATTTCACCATCAGGCAGAGGATGCCGCAAAACAATTTCGTGATTCTTCCGTTGCGATCGCCCTGTCCACCATTTGCTGCAATTTTTTTGCATCTTCAAGGAGATAAAGCTTTAAATTTTCTTCATAGCTGGGTTCACCCAAACTCGGATTACAATCCAAAATTTGATACATTTGTTGCGTCCAAGTGATTTTTTTGCTCATCAGATTATATTCCCAATTCCCAATCTGGGCGACTTGTTGGGCATCAATGAGCAGGGCTTCTCTTTTTCGTAGGGCTTCTTCGATTTGTTTGCGAGCATTGATATCCCGATGAGTCCCCGACATCGCACAGGCAGACCTGCTTTGTCCCACTGAACGCCTTACCAAAATTAGAGATCCAGACGTATTCCCCCGATTTAGCCAAGACTCGATAATCAAAATGGTAGGGAATCTGAGGCTCCTGAAGATGTTTCTGTAAAAGATCAACGACCCAAAAGCGATCGTAGGGATGAATTAGGTTTATCCAGGCTTCAATACTTTTCGGGGTATCGTTTTCCCCATATCCCAACATCTGTAACCAACGAGGACTGGTATAAATTTCCCCCGTCGTAATATTCCAATCCCAAAGCCCGTCCCCCGAAGCATCTAGGGCTAATTGCAAACGTTCTTGTTTTTTCCGAAGAATCACTTCTATTTCGTGACGTTCTTGTAATTCAATCGTTCTTTGCTCAACCCGAAACATCAAATCTCGATGGGATTGTTTTAATTGTTCTAAGGCGATCGCCTGTTCCATTGCCGCTTCTACATGACTGATTAAATTATGCAGACATTCTATCTCTGAAATTGACCAGTTACGGGGATATTTACAATCATGAATATCTAATCTTCCCCAAAGACTTTGATGAATATAAATAGGAATTTTAGCAATAGTTTTAATCTGAAATGATGCTAAGAAAGCTCTTTTTTCTTCACTCGACTTAGCCTTATTAATATCATTAATGACTTCCACTTGATGTTGTCGATAGGATGCTAGATCGACTGAAATTAAAGAAATATCCCTATTCAACGTCGAAGCATAGGGTTCTTCGACCGATTCTACTAATCCTTGCCGATGGCCATCAGAGTGAATACGACAAATCATCACTCGCTGTCCTCCCAATAAATGGCGAACTTCAGTGACCGTTGTTTCAAGAATATGGGAAGGTGTAAGTGAGGCGCGAATTTTTAAAATACTTTTCGAAGAGCTATTCTCACAAAATCCCCCTAGTAAATTCATTGAATAACAATAAAATTTTTTAATAAACAGATGGGGAAGGAACGGTTAATCATTGTTTTTGAGAAAAGAACAATCAGGAAAGTCAAAAATTAATACCATACCGTCCTATCATAAACATCTTGAGGAAGTTTGTGATCTAAATCTCATTTTGAACTTTAAAATACCTCCCGTAATTCTAAATGGAACTCGATATCTTGTCGCGATCGCCAAGGGGTACGTAACTGATTTTTAGCATAGAGAGGAAGTTGATCGCCGACATGAGCCGAGTAGGGTTGGCTGGCATTCCCATAGACCGTCAAAACCTTAGCTTGAATGGGATCAGGAAGGAGATCGCGGCAATAAAACTATCGCCAAAAATCGCTTGGGATTGTCCGTTTGGAAGAGATTGCAAATCCAAAACCCGAAAACTTCCCAACTCTCCTGGCCCACCATTGGCAGGTAATTGATATTTTCCCGCCTTCATTTTAACGAAATCTCCCCAGGGAACATCGAGGGAGCCATAGAGATATTTCATTTGAGCCGCGACTCCTTCTAAAACCGCGAGAGCAGTATTAATATCTGCCAAACCCGTTGGAGTATTAAGGGGATTTTTTGTTTGCCAGGGTTTAGAGAAAATTCGATTTTGTCCAAGGGTTGATGCCCATAATGAAAATAAAACGGCTCCCCGACTATCGGGATTGGCTTGATGATCCCATTTTTTTAAAACTTCTACAGCTTCTAATCCCAGGGGATTGGCTAATAATTTAGCGGTCGGAATAGGAATTTGTCAAATGCGATCGGCTATTTCAAATCGGGACGAAAATTTATCCTTAATCATGTCTTCAAAGCTAATTTTTTTATTTCCCTGTAATAATTTAATTGACCGTTGAGTACGAAAAATATCGGGTGCATCGGCAAGGGAAGATCCTGCTAAATTCTCGGCATAATTTTGGGGCTTTAATTGGGTTGGAAAGGTACTTGTCCAGGGGGGATCATTGGTATTTTGTAACCAGCCTGTCCCAGGATTATGCAATTTGGGTAACGCTTCATAGGGCAAATAATCCGTCCAGAGAGAGTTTTAGCCGTTTTCCTGCAATGATTCCCCGCCAAAATGACCAATCTTTCTGACGTTTGGGCGCGATCGCGTTGTAGAGATAAAAAATTTCTCCTCGCTTGTCGGCATAAAGCACATT
>CAWEDJ010000075.1:0-132347 GCA_963807635.1 uncultured cyanobacterium | reverse complement strand
AGAACTAACAGAAACTCAACTCACCGTACCGCTAGAAAAACGACTGCAACCGTTACCACAAACCACCCTCTATTCCTCTACCTATGCAGGGCGATCAGTCCTCAGTATTGCCTTTGATGCGGGTTTAAATCTCGAAAGTTCAACAGAAACCGTTAAAAAAGCTCTCAAATCTCTCCCCTTACCTGCTGGAGCCAAAATTGAAATTTTTCCCTTCAATCTCAATGAATCCAGTGCCGTTACCTACGCGATCGCACCTTCGACCCAATCCTTAGAAGAACTCAGTCAGCTTGCTAAAACGAAAATTATTCCCGCTCTTAGTCAATTATCGGGCGTTTTGACCGTCAATTTGTTAGGAGATGCCGATTTTAGGGAAATATCCGATGGAAGCGTCCCCGATGCCAATCCTCCTACCCTCACCCGTTTGAATGGCAAAGATGTCCTAGCGGTTCAGGTAATCAAAAAAGGATCGGCCAATACCCTAGAAGTGGTGAAATCTGCCCAAAAAACCATTGAAACTTTACAAAATCAATTTCCAGCCATTCAGTTTACCCTAGCCGAAACCCAGGCCGGACTATATTCGAGAAGCGACGAATGCCACCCTTGAATCGTTGTTTGGGGCGATTTTTTTAGCAGTTTTAGTGATTTATCCCTTTTTACGGAGTTGGTGGGCGACCCTGATTACCGCGATCGCCATTCCCCTGTCTCTCTTGGGAACGTTTATTGTGATGGCAATTTTGGGTTTAAATCTGGAAACGTTAACCCTATTTGCCCCTCGCCCTGGTGATTGGCATTGTGGTGGATGATGCGATCGTGGATGTAGAAAATATTAGCCGTCACATCGAAGCAGGAGAAACGCCCCGCCAAGCCGCGATCCTGGCCACCGAAGAGATCGGATTAACGGTTTCGGCGACCAGTTTATCGATTGTTGCCGTATTTTTGCCGATCGCCTTGATTGGGGGGCAGTTTAGGGCAATTTTTTAAACCCTTTGCCTTTACGGTCGCCAGTGCGGTGATTTTTTCTCGTTGGTGGCACGGACACTTTCCCCAGTTTTATCGGTCTTGTGGTTACGAAAAAAAGGTTGACCTTTCTGAAAAAAGTTTTAATTGAAAGGTTACGCACTACTCATCGAAATGCCAAACGCTCTATCGTCAGGTCTTAGATTGGTCATTGCGCCATCGTCCGACGGTTATAGGAATCGCGATCGCTAGTTTAATCGCAGGACTGGCCCTAATTCCCCTCATTCCCCATGTTTTATTCCTGTTTTAGACCGAGGAGAATTTAATGTCATCTACACGCCCGCATTGCCTAACCTCGCGGGAAAATTCAAACCTCAAGCTGAAAAAAACGCTACGGAAAGTTCTGGAGCCTTTGATTGGGTTGGTGATATTGCCCAATCTCCCGAAGGCTTTTTGTTAAGGAGGACTCATCGCACTGCCGAAAAACTAGAGCCGACGATTTTAGCCCTACCCGAAACTCAGTCCATTTTTACGATTGCGGCTGTACAAGGCAATCCCCTCAAAGGCAAAATCTATGTCCAACTCAAGGGCGATCGGGTAATCCCAAAACTAGCCAAATCCAAGAAAATTTACGTCAATCCTTACCGAAACTTCCCAAGGTGACGACCAGTGTGGAAGATATTTTATTTGTGCAAACAGGGGATGATAGTCCCTTAAAAGTGGCATTAATGGGCGAGGATCTAAACCTTTTACAAACAACGGCGGAAAAATTAAAAACCAAAGTCGAAAAAATCCCTGGTTTAATTCAAATCAAACTCACAGGCATCACGGAAAATGGCGATAGTATTGAACATTTCAAGGGAAAAAGAGCAGTTTATCTCAGTGCCAATCTCGCCCCCAACTATACCCTGGGAGAAATCACCACCGAGGTCGAGAGCCTAGCCCAATCCCTCTTACCAACGGGAGTCAGTCTTGAACTCCAGGGAGATTCCGCCAGAATCGGTCTCGTTAAGTTTTTACTGAGTTTGCGATCGCCCTCCTGCTTTCTTTGGGGGGAATGTTGTCTATTCCCAGTCTTACTTTTCAGAAGTTTCTTGGAACCCCTTGTTATTGCCCTTTCCTTGCCCCTTTCCATCGTCGGAGCCATGTTAGGTTTATTGATTACCCAAAGCGATTTTGGCATGATTTCCTTGATTGGACTGATTTTTTTGTTGGGATTATTGGATAAAAATGCGATTTTATTGATTGATTACGCCAACCAACTCCGCAAAAAAGGATTTAACCTGGGTTTATGATGCCCTGTTAGAAACAGGAGTCGTCCGATTACGCCCGATTTTGATGACCACCGCTTCAACAATTTTGGGAATGTTGCCCCTGGCTTTAGGTTTGGGGGCAGGAGCCGAATTGCGTCAACCCATGGCCGTAGCGATTATTGGCGGTCTGATTACCTCTTCTCTGTTGAGTTTGATTGTGGTTCCCGTTTTCTATACCCTGGTGGAAGATTTTTGGAAACAAAATACTTTTAAATCCCGTTTTTAAGGGTTTCAATCTGGCAAAGATCCTGTTAAGCTAAAACAAGTTCAATTATCTGAGGAATAAAACCATGATTTTACCTGGTGCAACGGTTCGTGTGACTAATCCCAATGATACTTACTATTGTTTTGAAGGACTCGTTCAACGGGTGAGTGATGGTAAGGCGGCTGTGCTTTTTGAAAATGGAAATTGGGATAAATTGGTGACATTTCAACTGAAGGAATTAGCGGCTCTCGATCCGACGGTGAAGGGCAAAAAATAAAGGTTTCCTAATCATTGCCATGCGTGCTTCTCTTCCCCAATTTACTCTCAACGATCGCCATCCCCATCACATTGCCGAGGTCATTGAAACGTCCACGACTAATTTTTTGGCCCAATGTTTGGAGCCTGAAGATTTGAATTTTCCTGTGATGCCGCCCTTTGGGAGTTGGATTAAGGCGATCGATGAGGAAACGGGCAATAAAATTTTTGCGGTGGTGAGTTATGTGACGACTTCTCCCATTGATTCTATTCATCGGGCGCGGGCGTTGGGTCTTTCGTCCTAGGAACTGCGGGAACAACAACCCCAAATTTTTGCAATGTTAAAGACTGAGTTTCGGGCGGCGATCGTGGGGTTTGAGATGCCACCGACGGGACGCGATTGCCTGGCAACGGGGCAAATTTATCATTATCTTCCTCCCCTACTGCCCCAAATTCATCAAGCGGTTTTTCAGTGCGATCAGGCAGAAATTATGGATTTTACGGATAAGCCTGATTTTTTGCGGGTATTGTTACAGGTAACTGATGCCCCAGCCGATGCGTTGATTGCGGCGACAGTTCGGGATATTTATCGGTTACGAAAGGGCGATCGCGCTTGGTTGGTGACGGTGGGAAGAAATTTGAGTTTGTTGTTGAAGGATGATTATGATCGATTGCGGTATATTTTGAGTCAGATTAGTTTTTAAAAGATTGGACTATTGATATCAAGAGGCGATCGCAGTTTTCCTAATGTGTAAGAAGCGATCGCCTCCGAGACTAAAAATGGGAATTCCTGACCAAGGATCATAGGATCAACACTAAATACCACAACTTGATACAATTAGATTGAACTATGACTCAAATTCCAAGATTTCCCTAATCTGACCCATATTGACTATGTTATCGACAGAATCTCGACCCCAACTCTCTGGGAAGCATTATTTCACCTCATCTCCCTCAACTTCCCCTAATCAGAATTTATTGCCCCTAACCGCCAAGATTAACGAAAAAGATGCCTTAGAAATCGGCGGTTGTGATGTTCCCCAGTTGGTCGAACAGTTCGGTTCACCGCTTTATATCTTAGATGAAGTCACTTTGCGGGAAGCTTGCCGTCAGTATCGGGATTCCTTTCGGAAGATTATCCTGGCGAATCTCAAGTCATTTATGCGTCTAAAGCTTGGAGTTGTTTCGGTGTTTGTGCCGTTGTTGCCAGCGAAGATCTGGGTTTTGATGTGGTTTCGGGTGGAGAACTGTTTACAACCCTCAATGCCCTAGAACAAATGGGTTGGTCGATCGCCATGCTGCTGGTTTTTTTATTTTCACGGTAATAATAAATCCGTTCAAGAACTAGAATACGCGATCGCAACAGGCTGCACGATTATTGTCGATAATTGGTTAGAATTACAAAATTTAGTTAAATTAGGAGCCAATTCTCCTGAAAAAACCATTCGGATCATGTTGCGCCTAACACCTGGCATCGAATGTCATACCCACGAATACATCCGCACAGGACATCTGGATAGTAAATTTGGCTTTGATCTCCATCAACTCGAAGGGGTCTTTACCTACGTGAGTCAACAACCCAGTTTGAATTGTGTCGGTCTGCACGCCCATATTGGTTCGCAAATTTTTGAACGCCAACCCCATCAGGATTTAGGGGTGGTTTTAGTGGAATGGTTCCGAAAAAGGATCAGCTACGGTTTACCCTTGATGGAATTAAATATTGGTGGCGGTTTAGGAATTCGTTATACCGAAAGTGATGATCCCCCTGAGCATTTGTAAGAATGGGTGAAAGCGGCGGCTCAATCGGTGGTCAAAGCTTGTGAAGTACCCCGACAAATGGCCTTACCTAAAATTATTGCAGAACCCAGGGCGATCGCTGATTGGAACGGCTTGCGTTGAGCCCTATACCGTTGGTAGTCGCAAAGTTGTCCCCGAAATTCGTACCTATATCGCCGTAGATGGAGGAATGTCCGATAATCCCCGCCCCATCACCTATCAATCGCAATATCGGGTTGCCTTAGCCAAATAAAATGTCGGCACCCTATCAAGAAACTGTCACTGTTGCAGGAAAACATTGTGAATCAGGGGATATTCTCATCAAAGAAACTCCCTTACCCGAAACGGAAGCGGGAGACATCTTGGTGGTAATGGATACGGGAGCCTATAACTATAGTATGGCTCTGAATTACAATCGCTTACCCCGTCCTGCGGCGGTTTTAGTCAATAACGGAGAAGCCAACCTCTTCCTTCAACGGGAAACCTACGTTGATCTAACTCGTCAGGATTGCCTACCGAACCAGACTGTTAAAAGTAGAACGTCTCGGTTATGATTTGTTGATTATTCCTTCTTGCGGTCACGCCTTTTTTCTCATGTCGGGTTTTCCTCCTGACCAACGCTTTCTTTCCCTCTGCACTATTCCACAATATTTTGGATGTTGGCCCTAGTGCTGGCGTTGCTGTACCTGATGCTCCTGATTATTGGTGACGTCGTACTCTCTGGATGATGCGGGGGTTGATCGTGTTGATGTTACTTCAGGTCATCAGCGATGGCCTCCACCTCGATTTATTGAAATTTGTCTTAGAAAAATTATCTTAGCAGCGCCGCCGTGGCGATGGCAGTCATTTTTCAAGCCGAACTTCGACGATTTTTGGAATTATTAGGACGAGGGCAGATTTTACAACTCCTCAAGCCCCAAAGCTCTTCCCCCAAAGCCGATAATCTGATTGATGAAATGGTTGATGCGGTCAAGGAACTTTCCCAAAATCGCATTGGGGCTTTGATTGTGGTCGAAACCTTTGGAACTTTAGACCATAAGCTATTTGTCAACCAAGGAGTTAAGCTCAACGGGGAAGTGTCAAAGGAATTGCTGCAAACAATTTTTCAGCCTAAAACTCTCTTACATGATGGAGCTGTTTTTATTCGGGGTTCACGAATTATGGCGGCGGGAGTGATTTTGCCCCTCTCAGAACGAACTGCTTTAGACAATTGGGAACTCGTCACCGAGCGGCGATGGGAATTACCGAACGGAGCGAAAATTGTCTTTGTGTGGTGGTTTCTGAAGAAACAGGGTCGATTACTCTCGCAGAAAATGGAAATCTCAATCGTCCCCTAACCAGTAGCAAACTCAAAGAATTATTAGAAGCAAAATACACACCATTGGTCGAACGAGAATCCGTTGCGCCGAGTTTAGGGCGGCTAGGTCGTACAATTGGTTTACAAAGTAATTTGTTTCTCAAACGTTTATTTCTAATTCCCTCATCAACTGCGAAAGACGACAAGAAATGACCGCTAAACCCATTGTGACCCCAAAACTCCCTGCCGATCTTGTTCAAAATCGATTACCGCACCATATTGCAGTCATTATGGATGGCAATGGGCGTTGGGCTAAACGTCGGGGTTTACCTCGTATCATGGGCCATCAAAGGGGGGTTGATACCCTCAAAAGTTTATTGCGCTGTTGTAATGATTGGGGGATTTGGCCCTGACTGCCTACGCTTTTTCGACGGAAAACTGGGGCAGACCGTTGGAAGAAGTGGAATTTTTGATGACGTTGTTTGAACGGGTGTTGCGGAAAGAGTTAAAAGAGATGATGGAAGAAAATGTGCGAATTCGCTTTGTTGGTAATCTAGAGTCCCTTCCCGCTTCACTTCAGGAAGAAATTAGCCGTTCAATGGCGGATACTCAGAATAATACGGGGATTGAGTTTACGGTAGCCACTAATTACGGCGGTCGTCAGGAAATTGTCCAGGCTTGTCAGGCGATCGCCCAAAAAGTACAGGCAGGATTGATCAAAGCAGAAGAGATTGATGAAACCATTCTAGAGAAACACCTCTATACGGCGGGTTTATCCCACCCCGATCTGTTAATTCGTACCAGTGGAGAAATGCGGATTAGTAATTTTCTACTATGGCAAATGGCCTACGCGGAGATTTACGTCACCCCGACGCTCTGGCCAGACTTTGATCAACAGGAATTACATAAAGCTTTATTAGATTATCAACAACGGGAACGACGCTTTGGCAAAATTTAACCTATAATTTAAAGCTTAAATTTATTGCTAAAAATTCGCTTAAGACTTAAATTATAACTGTTCCCGACAGTTCGTTTATTATAAAAAAATTATGCTAACAACCCAAAAAAGTCAGGCGATCGCTATCCGTCCCGTTTCGCCCAAAGTCGCTGCCGAAGAACGATTTAAGCAAGAACGAATGCACGATGTCAAAGTGATGCTCCAGGATCTGTTTGAACGAGAAGAATCGACCATTAGATTAGTTTTGGACTCTCTTTATGATGTGGGAGTCATTAATATTATTAATAAAAAAATCAAATTTTCTCCTTTAAATAGTTTTCTCAAGTCTCTGGCTAAGTTGCCTAAGCCCGTCGCAAAAGTTCTCATGTGGCGTTGGTTTAAAAAGAATTGTGCCGAACTTTTAGTCAATTGGTTATATCGTAAAGTTAGTTTTTAAGAAATAAACTAGAAAAGTTCCTTTAAACTTATAAATATATGAATCAAAAAAAAGTTTATTTGAGTTCTTTAATCATTGGGAACCTATTATTAATTGCTAGTCAAAAAATTTTAGCTTTACCCCCTGTCGATGATATTCCTGAAGAGGTTTTACGGACTGAAATTATTCTCGAAGCGCGATCGCCGATTGATGGGAGACCCGTAACGCCATCTGAGTATGCCCAATTAAAGGAAGAAAAAGCCAAAAGTCCCTATCCTCCGCAAATTAATTCCAAGATTCGCAACCTGGTTTTCCTATTACAAATTCGTAAGTTCGTGAAGACAATTTTTCCGTTTCTATAAGTTTAAGATAACGGTTGTAAAAACGGTTTGCGGGGATTGTAACTTTCTAGCTCTCGAATCGCTTGATACAATTCCAATTCCTTTTCACTTAATTCGGGCGGAATGGCAATTTGAATTTCTACCAGTTGATCACCGCGACTGCCTCGATTGTCAGGATAGCCTTTCTGGGCTAATCGTAATCTTTGTCCCGCTTTTACTCCCTTGGGAATCGTCATTTTTACTAACCCATCAATGGTTGGAACTTCTACTGCCGCTCCTAAAATCGCTTCACTGGGTGTAACAGGAATTTGACAAAAAATATCTGATCCCTGCACTTCAAAAAAAGCATGGGGAGAAATGCTAATTTTGAGATACAAATCCCCTGCATTAACTCCCTGTTCTTTCAGACGAATTCGTTGGCCATCAATCATCCCTGGGGGCATTTCTACCTCCAGCGATCGCCCATCTTCTAGACGAATTCTTTCTCTTCCTCCCCGATAAGCTTTTTCTAAGGGAATCGTTAACTTTGCCTCCACATCCCTCGGAGTTTGGCGATTAGGGGTAACAACTTTAGCTCGTTTCGTGGTCTGGGGCGCGAAATCCTTCCAATCTGTTGCCGTTTGTCGGGGGGGAACGCCATTGCGGTTACCCGTGGGAGGACGAACAGGAACCTTGCGTTTTCCTTTCCCAAAAAGCACATTATCGTAGTCTAAACGCTTACTCTCGTCGGAGAGAACATCGTAGGCTTCATTAATATCCTTAAACTTTTCCTCTGCCAATTTATTATTGGGATTCACGTCAGGATGATACTGGCGAGCTAACTTACGAAAAGTTTTCTTGATTTCTTCATTGGTCGCATCCCTCGGCACACCCAAAATTTGATAATAATTACGCACTTGTTGCATAGAAATTTAGCGATTATGAACAACCTATTTCAGCTAATTGCTGATAGCTTAAATACTCACCACTGACAATTAATTATCGATAATTAGGCGACGATCCTAGAACCAATCGTCATCATCGTCATCGTCCCAATTATTTTCTGGTGGCATTGGACGGCCTCGTTTCCCCGTGCTATTTCGCTCATTATCCCAGCTATTGGCGCGATCGCGTACAGGTCTGCCCTGTAAATCGCCATTATTCGTGGGTCGTTGCCGAGGGGTAGTCGGACGATTGTAATCATAGTCCCCTTTTTCTGGATACTCTTCGTAGGCATCGTAATTGCTATAACGAGGCTTGCGGACATTTCTCGGCTCATCATACTGGGGAAATCCCGAACCATAATTATCCCTGGGAGCCGCAGACGGCGATCGATAGGAAGCACCCCGATTTTCATTGCGACTTGGACGAACATCCTCTCGATAACCCGAACGGCTACCATAAAGCTCCTCATCGTCATCATCACCCGTAAAGGTTTTACGAATCGCGCTAAAAAAGCCCTCGTCCTCATCCGCGTATTGCAGACGAACCTCTCGATTTAACTCATAGAGAACATCTTGCAGATCCGCCTGGGCGCGGTCTAAACGGCGTTCATCTTCCTTGGCTAAAGCATCCAAAATTTCCCCCGACAACGCATCCACCTGCCGACGATAGGAAACGGTAAAAGCACTCCCAAAATCTAGGGTCACTTCCTTCAATCGTCGTTGAGCCTGATCCGTCAAAGCCTTAGCCTTATTCCGTTTTTCTATCCGTTCCCGTCGCTCCCGATCCTCGTCGGCAAACTGTTCAGCTTCTTGGATCATGCGGTTAACTTCAAACTCGCTCAGCGTCGAAGCTCCCTGCACCGTAATACTCTGTTCTCGGCCCGTTGTCTTATCCCGCGCCGTCACCTGCAAAATTCCATTGGCATCAATATCAAAGGAAACCTGAATTTGCGGTAAACCTCTTGGTGCGGGGGGAATTCCCGTCAACTTAAACCGCCCCAGGGATTTATTATCGGCGGCCATCTCCCGTTCCCCTTGCAGAACATGGATTTCAACCATCGTTTGATTATTGTCGCCCGTTGAGAAAATATCCGACTTCCGCACAGGAATTGTCGTATTACGGGGCAGTAATTTCTTCATCACCCCACCAATCGTTTCCAATCCCAGGGAAAGGGGAGACACATCCAACAACAACACATCTTTCACCTCACCCCCCAAAATGCCCGCTTGAATGGCCGCACCGATCGCCACTACCTCATCAGGATTCACATTTTCATTGGGTTCCTTGTCAATAAAACTGCGGACTAATTGCTTAATCAAGGGCATTCTGGTGCCACCCCCGACCAAAACCACCTCATCAATTTGCACAGGACTCAAGCCCGCATCGGATAAAGCCCGTTTCAAAGGACGACGCAACCGACTAATTAAATCCCCGCAAAGATCTTCAAATTCTGGACGGGTTAGCCGAGTTTCCAGATGCTTTGGGCCTTCTGCTTCGGTAGCTGTGATAAACGGTAAATTAATATCCGTTACTGTTACGCCCGACAACTCGATTTTGGCTTTTTCCGCCGCTTCTGTCAGTCGTTGCAAAGCTTGGCGATCTTCCCTCAAATCAATTTTTTCCTGCTCTAAAAATTTTTCTGCTAACCAATTGACAATACGTTTGTCAAAATCACCGCCTCCTAATTGGGTATCACCACTGGTCGCCTTTACTTCAAAAACGCCATCCCCCACTTCCAACACCGACACATCAAAGGTTCCTCCCCCCAAATCAAACACCAGAATTTTTTGGCTCCTGCGTTGATCCAATCCGTAGGCTAAAGCCGCCGCCGTTGGTTCATTGATAATTCGTAAAACCTCCAAACCCGCAATTTTGCCCGCATCTCTGGTGGCTTGCCGTTGGGAATCATTAAAATAGGCGGGAACTGTGATCACGCCCCCGTCACTTTTTCCCCCAGATAACGGCTGGCTTCTTCGGCCAATTTACGCAGGATCATGGCCGAAATTTCTTCGGGGGCAAAATCTTTTTTCAGTCGCGGGCATTTAATCTTGATATTCTCGTTTTCGTCTCGTCGGATGGTATAGGGGACTTTTTTCGATTCCGTCGTTAATTCGCCATACCGCCTTCCCATGAAGCGTTTCACCCCATAAAAGGTATTTTGAGGGTTCAGCACCGATTGTCGCCGTGCCATCTGACCCGCCACAAATTCTCCATCTTTGTTGAATCCCACCACCGATGGCGTTGTCCGCATTCCTTCTGAATTGGCGATCACGATGGGTTTTCTCCCCTCCATTACCGCCACGACGGAGTTGGTTGTTCCGAGGTCAATGCCGACTACTTTTCCCATGTGTGTTTGTTTCTCCAGCTACTCCAGAGGGAGGGGATTAGTCCCCTGTCTGATCATTATAAGGTGTGTCTATTCTATCGAATACTGGCAAAGATGTTTTTTTTCGATGGAATGGGATCAAATCAGGAGTCGGGTTTAATTAAAAAACTCTATCTGAGCCAAAAAATGGGTTTTAAATTTTCCCATCCCCAGATGAGTAGAGAGACATTTAACACTTGTTAACTCAGTGGCGATAGGCTATACTCCTAATTGTTTTGTCTAATTGCCATGACTGCTGCCCATCGGAAAATCTTTTTGGTTTTGCTACTCTTTCTCGGATTAGGGGGAACCTCCGCGATCGCGGTTTCATCATTTCTGAAATCCTCAGCCTCTGCCGTTTCTAGCGAACCATCCACGAACCAAAGCAAGCCTGATTTTATGACCCAGGCAATTATTGACATCAAAAAAGCTTGTAAAAAAGCCCCAACGAGCGTCGCTAGTAATACCGCCCCTGAAACAGCCGAAGGGACTGCAACTCTTGCCAGTTCAACCGTACCGCCTCAAACTGTTGAAACTCCGACCCAATCACCCGTAGAAGCCCAAGAAACCAATCCATGCATCAGTTTATCCGACTCCATCGGGCTGACTCAAACGGTGACCGAAGAAAAAATCGAGCCGTCTGTTCCTGAAAAATCTTTAGCAACGTTGATGGGATTCATCAAACCCTCCCCCCCAAAGCCCCAAGTTGAAGAGGAACCCAAAATAACTCTCCCCCCTGCCGCGCCCTTCGGTCAGATTCATGAACAAGCGAGATTAGCCTCTGTTCCCATCATCATGTACCACGATATTGTGGCGAAAAAAGAGGTGTTTTTTGATGTCACTCCTGAAGAAGTAGAAGCCCATTTTCAGCGCATCAAAGAAGAAGGCATGACTCCCATTAGTCCCGATGCTCTGTTAGCTCACCTGCGGACGGGGGTTCCTTTGCCGAATAAGCCCGTTTTGCTTTCCTTTGATGATGGTTATGGCGGCCATTATCAGTATGTGTATCCTTTATTAAAAAAATACAATTATCCCGCCCTATTTTCGATTTATCTCAAGAAATTGGAAGGAAAAACCAAACGAACCAGTGTGACCTGGGAGCAATTAAAAGAAATGTCCGCCGATCCCCTAGTAACGATCGCCTCCCATACGGTGACTCATCCCAAAGATTTACGATTGCTGACCGATGATGAATTGGGCAAGGAAATTATTGAAACCAAACATATTTTGGAAGAAAAATTAGGCATTCCCATTCGCTATTTCACCTATCCTGAAGGCAAATTTGATGCCAGAGTCAAACAATGGGCGATCGCGGCGGGTTATAAGATGGCATTCTCGATGAACGACCTCAGTGAAGGGTATGCAGGAGAATCTCCCGATCTGTTCTCGATTAAGCGTTTTGGCCAATCCAGTATTGAAAAAGCGATCGCCAAAGCCTGGGGCGGCTATCCTGCACCGTTACCTCCCGATCAATTTAATTTGACGAGTTCTGTCGAAAAACAAGAGTTTACCCTAGACGGTACGGAAATTGTTCTCGTCAGTGGCGGCAAACCCCGAACCATCCATGCCGACAGCCGTTATCAAGTTCAGGACATTCTCAAGAATACGGGCGCGATCGGGGGAGTTGATGGCACGTTTTTCTCGTTAAAATCTTTAAACTCTAATATTTTAATTCGCCCAGCCCTCAGTTCCAATCGGGGTTTTGTGCCTGGTAATAAAGGAGAAAATCCGAAACTCGCGGGTCGTCCTTTAGCGTTAATTAGTGCAAAAGGCGTTAAATTTATTCCCTTTGATCCCGAAAAGCACAACACCCTAGAGGGCATTCAAAAAGAATCCAAGGATGGAACCTGGATTTCCGATGCCTTTGTCGGAGGAGCCTGGTTAGTTAAAAATGGAAAAGCCAGCACCCCTGAATCTTTTAATGATCTCTATGGCTTTGATGCTAATCGGAATCGGGCTTTTTGGGGGATTAATCAAGCAGGACAACCCGTAGTTGGGGTAACGCGAACAATGATTGATTCGGTTAATCTGGGTAAAATACTGCAAAAATTGGGTTATCGTGATGCGATTATGGTCGATTCGGGAGCAAGTGCGTCCGTTGCCTATAAAGGAGAATCCCAGGTGAGTTATACGCCCCGTCCTGTTCCCCACGCGATCGCCCTTTATCCCGCCGATCATGAAGAGGTCAGTGGCCCCAACTTTGTGCAAGCTTCCGTCCCGAAAAAATAATGATTAAGCAGATTTGCTTCGGTTTAATGCTCATCGGTGCAGGTTTAAGCATCGGAAGTTGTGGTAATACACCGATCGCAACAATTTCTCCTTCTCCCACCATTTCCGCGATCGCCCAAAGTACTCCTTCTCCCGTTATTCCTTCCTCTGCTGACCGTAAAGCCGCCCAAAACTACCGTCAATCAGGTTTAAAATTGCGTCAACGGGGGAATTATACTGAGGCAATTCAATTCTTTGAAAAAGCGGCCAAGCTTGATCCCAGTAATCTTTCGGGACGGATTCTTTGGAGCTGGACATTACATTTAGCCGAAAAGGAAACAGAGGCAACCGAGGTTTTACAACAAGTTTTAGCTCAGGATGCGAATAATATTCCTGCCCTCAATGCCTTGGGAATTGTCTATTTGGTCAGTGGAAATTTGAATGATGCTGTCAAAACCCATCAGCAAGCAGTCAGTTTAGACAATAAAAATGAAATTGCTCACTATAATCTCGCTTTAGCCTATCAACGTCTTAAAAAATATGATCCCGCCCTTACTCACGCCCAACAAGCAACCCAATTAGAGCCGAATAATCCCCACACCTGGGTCGTGATCGCTTTGGTTTATTGGGACAAAGGAGATAAATCCGAAGCAAAAGCAATGTATCAGCGAGCGATTAACTTAGATTCCCGTTATCGACAATCAAGCTTTTTATCCCATCTAAAGTTAGCGGGTTTTAGTGCTGATCAAATTGAATTAACTAACAAGATTCAGAAATACACAAAGACATAGTCCATCGCATAAAAAAAGGTGGGTTTGACCCCACCAATGCTATTTTCAGAATATAGAACTTAGGTTCCTGATGTCCAGGAATTAATGTATTCCGTTTGTTCTGCCGTCAGACTATCGATCGCAATGCCCATCGCTTGTAATTTTAGACGAGCAATTTCTTGATCCACATCTTTGGGAATGGAATGTAAACCTGGTTCTAACTTACCTTTGTTTTTCACCAAATATTCCACAGCGAGAGCTTGGTTAGCAAAACTCATATCCATTACCGCACTGGGATGGCCTTTCTGCCGCCGCGAGGTTAACCAAACGGCCTTCGCCGATGACAATGATAGATTTGCCATTGGGCAGGGTGTATTGTTCGGTAAAATTACGGACTTCTTTGACATCAGCAGACTTGGAACGTAATGCCTTGAGGTCAATTTCAATATCAAAGTGACCAGAGTTAGAGACGATCGCGCCGTCCTTCATCACTTCAAAGTGTTCACCACGAATCACGTGCTTATTACCAGTTACGGTAACGAAAATATCACCTTCTTTAGCCGCTTCGGACATAGGCATCACACGGAAGCCATCCATAGCCGCTTCGATCGCAGGAACAGGATTAATTTCAGTCACAATGACGTTAGCTCCCATACCCTTGGCACGCATAGCAACGCCTTTACCGCACCAGCCGTAACCAGCGACAACAACGGTTTTACCCGCGAGTAAAATATTGGTGGCACGAATAATTCCATCTAGGGTAGATTGACCTGTACCGTAACGATTATCAAAGAAATGCTTGGTATCCGCATCATTCACGTTAACGGCGGGGAAAGTCAGTACTCCATCTTTGAACATGGCTTCCAAACGGACGATTCCCGTAGTGGTTTCTTCCGTTGTTCCGATAATATCGGGGATTTGGTGTTGACGTTCTTGGATCAAGGTTGCAACTACATCAGAACCATCATCAATAATGATTTGGGGTTTATGGTCAAGGGCAGTTTGAACGTGACGGTGGTAGGTGTCATTGTCTTCACCTTTAATGGCATAGACAGGAATACCGTAATCAGCAACCAAGCTGGCGGCTACATCATCCTGAGTCGATAAGGGATTACTCGCAATCAAAATGGCATCGGCTCCACCTGCTTTAATGGCGATCGCCAAATGAGCGGTTTCGGTGGTGACATGGCAACAGGCAACTAAGCGTAGACCAGCAAAGGGCTTTTCTTTAGCAAAACGCTCTTTAATCTGCTGAAGTACGGGCATTTCGCGGCCTGCCCATTCAATTCTCTGTTTTCCTTTAACGGAAAGGGTAATATCTTTAATATCGTATTTGATACCAGACGTTGGTTTAACTGGTGCTGCAACCATTCAGTTGTATTCCTCTATAAACTTTACAGTAGTTTAACTTAAGTTAACATTAGTTTGCACTTTTTTAGGGTATCGAGTTAGTTTTCTCAATGATGATTTTGACGATTAAGATATTCTTGTTATTCTTTTTTACAGAAATTTTTGCTGAAATATCGGTATTTTGTGGCTTTATGCTAGTTTTTTTTCTATTTTATACAGTCATCTATCGGGGCTAAATGGTGATCGCGTGGGAGCATTGGGCGATCGCAGTTTTAGGGATTAGGGAAGAAACCAAATTTTACAACGGCGGCAATAGTGGCTCCGATGACAGTGATAATTAATGCCCATACCTGGGCGCGTTGGGAACCTTTCAAGTCTTTAACATCTTCTCGGATAAAGTTCAATTCAGTTTTGACCGTTGCCATATCGACTTTGAGAGAAGTTAAGTCACCCTCTATTCTGTCTAGTCGCTGATTGAGTTTTAAAAATTCTTGCTTGAATTCCCCTAAAATTTCCTTCAGGTCGGTTTCAATCGTGGTTGCCATGAGTTGTCATTCCTTTAGATATTGTTTGATGGATTAGGGGAAGCTGTGAACTTTCCCTTTTCTATTTTTTAGGGTAATCTATCAAGATTGCGATCGCGTGGAGGTATGGATGATCGCGGGTTTACGGGTTAGGGAAAAAACCAAACTTAATAATGGCTCCTACTACAGCAACGATGAGAACCCAAATTTGCAATCGTTGGCTCCCTCTTAAATCTTTGACATCTTCCTTAACCGTTGTGACATCAGCTTTTAGGGTTGCTATATCAATTTTTATTGTGGTTACATCGCTTTCAATAGCTCCCAATCTTTTATCAATTCGGTCTAGGATTTCTTTAAGGTCGGTTTCAATGGTGGTTGCCATGATGTATTATTCCTTATAAGTTTTTGATTGAAGGGAGAAGTTGACCGCTTGTTTTTTCTATTTTATAGGGTAATCTATCGGGCGAGGTTATGATCGCACTAATTGGAGTCTGCGCTGAAAAATAGTTTTGATCAAGCAAAAACAAGGTGGATTATATAGCGGTAGTCACGTGAGTGAGGTGTATTGGAGTCTTGTACAGTAAGCCTTTCAAAAATTTTATTGCCCCTCATACGACTGAATACCGCTATATTGCGTTAACGTATCCTACTGCGATCGCGATCGCACTGATTATGCCATTAATATATCAAAGATTTAAATTATTTTTATTATCAATTGATGATAATTCTTCGGGCTAGACATTTTGCCTCAAAACCTTCTTGAAACTGACTTATTACCGCAGTCCCAAAGAAGTATTCATTATTGTACCATCTCCGATGTTTTCCTAAAGCATCTAACGCAAATCGATAACATAATTGCCTATCTATAGAATCCATACCAGCTTCAATCATATCAACAGTAGGCATCCAATCGTACAGGGTAAGCGCAAGAAAAAAGGAAACAAAAAATGTTAAGAAAAGAAAGCTTGAGTAAGGACTTGAAGCATATATCGAGAGTTCATAGAAGCCAATCGAGATTTTTGCCTGAGACTCCTTTTTTTGCTATTTTCTTGATTAAGAATTCCGATAGCCATACGCCGCAAAAAAGTAAAGTTTTCCGCTCCATGTCCACGACGAATGCGAGAGGAATCTTCGCTAAAAGTGACATCTAAAACCCAGTGTAATTGATTTTCGATACTCCAATGCTGACGAATTGCCCGACCAATAACCTGAGCAGAACAGGGTAACGATGTGAGATAGAATTGGATCTCGTGAGTGGTTTTATTCCAGAGATGTCGGTATCTCTCCACCCTGACAATGGTTTGCAAGCCTGCCCATTCTTCTTCTTGATAAAGTCCTCCCATTTCGCTTAGAGGAATTGCCCAGATTTCACGCTTCTCTCGGCGGTTATGTCCTGCTTCTATGCCCAAGTCATGGCTCAAATTTACTCCCTGAAACTTTTGCTCTTCTGCTTTTTCAAACCATGACTCTACCTCATCATGCAACGTGGGGTGATTTCTTTTTAAACTCAGAACGTAATCTGCTTGCTTTTCTACAATTTTTTCCGCTATTGCTTTCTGAGTTCCCATTGCATCTATTGTAATTGTGCAGCCCTTAACCTCTAATGACTCTAATAGTATCGGTATTGCTGTTATTTCATTGCTTTTGTTATCTACTTTTACTTGCCCTAGCATCAAATGATTTTCCATCGCCCAAGCACTTACTATTCTTAATGCCCCTTGTTGATAATTTCTGTCATAAGAACCTCTCATCTCTTTACCATCTATCGGAATAATTTGTTCCCCTGTCTCCTCTACCACTTGCTTTATCCACCCTTGAAAACATCCCTGTAACGCTTCTGGCTTTAACCTAGCTAATACTCGTCGATAGGTATCTGCACTTGGTATCCCTTTTTCTAGATTTAGAAATGTTCTCAACCATTGTTCATGACTCACTCCATATAATTCTATATCTTCCCAGCCTACTGCACCTCCTATTACGGCTAATACGGAAATTATTACGATACTCAGAAAATTATGCTCTCTTCCCTGTTTGCCTCTGGGGTCTTCCAGACTCTGAAAATAGGATAACCATCTTTCTTGGGCTTTTCGGGTTGATTTTTCTTGAATTTCTAGGTTTGATTGGGAGTCTTGATTTATTTCTACTTTTTTCATCTTTTTTCATCTTTTTTTGTATATCATATTACGTTAACATTTTTCTTGCGCTTACCCTGCCAATCGTAGACATATCTGCATTCGTCTAAAACAATCATATCCATGAACATTCGCGTATCTTTTGCAAGATAAGTCCATCGTTTTGTTCTCTCAATATTGATATGATATGGAACTGATATTTGGCGAAATAACAACTCTTTTATTTGATGAAATAAGACTAAATCACAAAACAGAGACATCTCTCTATGCCATTGTCTTTGAGCTAGATTCCTCAGCTTTTTACTGTAAAAGTTTGCTTGACGCACATCTTCAGAAAGTAAAAAAGGCTCTTCACGACTTTGTGTGAAGAAAGTATAATAGGTAATAGATAGGCGGGAGGTGAGTTATGTGGATGATCATTGATCAAGTTCTAGATTTACCGAATGTAACCGTCGTCAACTATAAAAAGATTGATGGGATAATATTCCTCAAATTAAACCTTGTAAATGAAACGATAGAATGTCCGAATTGCCATCGAATATTAGACACAATAAATCAGACAGAGTATAGTCTAGCGCGCGACCTAGCCATAATAGGAAATCCAGCATACTTAGAAGTCCCTCGTCGTCAGTTTTATTGTCAAAATTGTGACAAATATACGATAGAAAGACTAAGTTTTATGAGACTAAGAAAACATCACACAACTCGCTATGAAGAAATGATTTATGAGCGAATTAAAAGGTCAAATATAAAAGAGGTTTGTCAAGAAGAGGGTCTAGGATGGGATGAAGTTAATTCAATCTTTGAAGAACTGGCAAAAAGAGATGAAAAGAAAGAGTGGGAATCGCCAAAAAGAATAAGTTTGGATGAATTTAGCAATAGAAAAGGAAATAAAGACTTAATAAAAACAGTAATAGATCTAGACAATAAAAAGTTGCTGGAGGTGATAAAGGGGCATAAACAAGAAGAAGTGATGAAAGAGCTAAAGTCTCAACCTGAAGGTGTTAGAGAGAAAATAGAAGAAGTAAGTGTGGATATGTGGGAAGGTTTTACAGCAGTAATCAAGGAATTATTTCCGAATGCAAAAATCACTTATGATCGTTTTCATATAATGCGGATAGTTAATGAGGAACTGAATGAATTAAGAAAGATAATGAACGTGCATAAAAAAGGATTACTCCATTTATTATGAAAAAATCAAAATGACTTAAAGGAAGAACAAAAACAAAGTTTAGAAAAGGTATTAGAAGAATATCCGCTCTTGAGAATAGCGTATGAAATGAAAGAAGAGTTTAGACAAATCTATGAAAGGTTGAGAAAAGCCAATGGAGCAAAAAGACAATTTGAAAAATGGCTGAGAACCAGTGGAATAATTTATCGAAAAAGTGCCAATATGGTTAGAAATCATTTAACAGGTATCTGTAATTATTTTGAGAGACATACAACGAATGGGATAACGGAGGGAATGAATACAAAAATCAAATTAATTAAAAGGATGAGTTATGGATTTACTAACTTTCAACACTTGCGGCTGAAATTATTTGCTTGTTTTAATTCGTAACTATAATTCCACACCTTAACCAGAAGAGCCAACGATAATTATGACTAATTTTAAAGAAGGCGATTATTTTCTTCCTTACAATCCACAGTTAGTGGCTAGGGCGAGGGAAATGCGAACGAATTCAACGATTGCAGAGCGTAAGTTATGGGGATATTTACGAAATTTTCCTGTGAAATTCTGGCGACAAAAACCGATTAATAATTTTATTGTTGATTTTTATTGTCCTAAGTTAAAGTTGGTGATTGAGGTTGATGGGGATAGTCATTTTACGGATTCTGATTTCATTTATGATGGGGAAAGAACGGAGGGCTTATGGGAGAGAATAAGTTTTAAGCAGGATTGCAATAGAATTTCGGGAGCCTGTTCGATTTATTGGAGGAGTTGTTCTTTTAGAGTCATGGTTTTACTGTATGGACAGAATACTATTTGCCGATAATGATCAATCACATTTTGATTTTTATAAACGGTAGGGGTTTGGTTTCCAAATCCATTCCCAAATTCACGATAATCGCCCATATTTAAAAATGTTATGGTCGAATTTTTTCGTTTGAAATTAGGGATATTGAGATAGGAATTAAAATTTTGGGGATTTGGGATAGGAATCAATAAATTGGGGATTTGGAGACCAAACCCCTACGGGAATTTAATTGGAAATGCCTAATTTTTTAAGTCCATTCATAACCTTTTGATAATTTTCCATTTTGTTTTGTTGTTGATAAAGTTTAGCGGCTTGACGAAAATCATTGATCGCCCCTTGATTATCTCCTAACTTCTTCTTAGAATTTCCGCGATTAATGTAGGCCTCAGCATAGTCAGGATTGAGTTTAATGGCTTGATTGAAGTCCGCAATCGCCCCTTGATAATCGTTTAAATTACTCTTAGAAACTCCGCGATTAATGTAGGCTTCAGCAAGGTAAGGCTTGAGTTTAATAGCTTGATTGAAGTCCGTGATCGCTCCTTGATTATCTCCTAAATTAGACTTAGAAACTCCACGATTATAGTAGGCATCAGCAAAGTCAGGTTTGAGTTTAATGGCTTCATTGAAGTCCGTGATCGCCCCTTGATGATCTTCTGACAACCCCTTGGCAGCTCCGCTATTATAGTAGGCATCAGCAAAGTCAGGTTTGAGTTTAATGGCTTCATTGAAGTCCGCGATCGCCCCTTGATAATCTCCTGATAACCCCTTGGAAGCTCCGCGATTATAGTAGACTTCAGCAAAGTCAGGTTTGAGTTTAATGGCTTCATTGAAGTCCGCGATCGCCCCTTGATAATCTCCTAAATTCTTCTTAGAATTTCCGCGATTAACATAGGCAAAAAAAAGGTCAGGATTGAGTTTAATCGCTTCATTATAGTCCGCGATCGCTCCTTGATAATCTTTTAAATTATCATTTCTTATAACCCCGCGATTATAGTAGGCATCAGCAAAGTCAGGTTTGAGTTTAATGGCTTCATTGAAGTTCGCGATCGCTCCTTGATTATCTCCTGATTTTTCTTTGTCAACTCCGCGATTATAGTAATCTATTGCGGTAAGTGAAGGTGAAGGTGATAGACCTGGTAGATTTGGAACAGATGTTTTGCTTTGAGCTAAAACTTGCAAACTCAAAAAAGGATGGGGAACCATTACGATAACTAGACTACCCAAAATCCAATATTTTTTGACTATAGATACTAACATCGCTAAAACCTCCAATTTTGTTTGATTTTAGCAGTATAGCTTATAAAACAATCCCCTCAAAGGAAAAACCTCTCCTTGAAAATCCCCTAACTGTCTCATTGTCAGCAATTTACGATATTCAATTAACAATTTTAAATTCTTCCCCAAACCCTCAGCACAAAAAAGCGCGATTTTGATTAAATGATATTTTTTTTAATCTTGAGACAAAATTATCATTTAGCTTGTTTACGGATAAAAATAACTCAGATCTTACTTTTGCAAAGATAAAATAAAATAACTCCCAAAAACCTTTAAAACTTCCGTATAATTCCCTAACTCTGTCAACGCATCTTGCAACCTTGGGTCAGTCTGACTACTTTCCAAATCCATAAAGAAAAGATATTCCCCCAACGATCGCTTTGTCGGACGAGATTCAATACGACTGAGATTAATATTGCGTTCTGCCACAACCTGTAACGGTTTCACCAAAGCCCCTGGCACATTGGCTGGCACACTAAACGCTAAAGCCGTGTGAGTTCCCTGTAAAGAGGGTTCAGTCCCTAAAACCCAAAATCGAGTGCAATTATCAGGATAATCATTAATATCCGTCGCTAAAGTCGGTAAATCATACAATTGAGCCGCACGGGGAGACGCGATCGCCGCCGCAGTTGGATCTTGTTGAATAAATTGGATCGCCTCCGTTGTAGCATTCGTGGCAGACAAACGCGCCTGGGGCAAATGTCGCTCTAACCACTTTTGACATTGACCAAGAGCCTGGGGATGGGAATAAACCGTTTTAATCCCTTCTAGGGCAATTCCCCGCGATAACAGGACGTGGATAATCGGTAAGACCAGTTCCTGCTGAATTTGTAGATTTCCCCGCTCCCATAGCGTATCGAGGGTAATCGCAATGCCGCCTTCCGTCGAATTTTCCACAGGCACAATCGCCAAATCCACCGCCCGATCCGATGCCGCATAGAGGGTCTGAGCAATACTAGGATAGGGGAGCAGTCTGACCGTTTCGCCATGATTTTTTTGCAACCAATCAGCATAGGCGATCGCGGCGGTTTCTGCATTCGTTCCCTTTGGTCAAGATGGGCAAGGTCAAGCGGCATAATTATTCCGTCATTTTTCAAGCTCTATTAATCCTATTAAACCAAAAGAGGGTTCTCAAAAGTTTCTTTAAGAAAAATTAAGGGATTCTCAGATTTTTGGCTCTCCTTTCCTAAAATTGGATGGTCAACAACCGTAAAGGGTTATAATTACTACAATAAGTTTTAAGAAATGTAAAGTAATATTAAAAGAATAGTATTTTGGTCTTGACTAATTTATGAATGTATCCTTCACTGCGAACGAATCCTTGGCCATCACGGTTGACGAACCCACCGCCCCGATCCAGCACTATCTACGCCAACCCCAACGTCTAGTCAGTGCGATCGCCGATCCTCAACTGATGGAAGTTTTATCAGAAAACAGATTTCGCCTAAAAATGCGATCGCTTAACTTTTTAGATATTTATCACTTTCAACCGACTGTTGTATTAAAAGTTTGGGCAACTTCCACAGGAACCGTTTATTTAGAATCAGAAAGCTGTGAAATTCGAGGCATTGATTACATTAATCATCGTTTTTCTCTCCAACTAAAAGGAAGATTATCTCCCTACGAGCAAGATGGAAAAATCTATTTACAGGGTAAAGCGGATTTAAAAGTTAGTGTGGATTTACCACCAGCCCTATCCCTAACTCCCGCACACTTTTTAGAAGTAGCAGGAAATAGTATTCTCAAAGGAGTCTTGTCTCGTATTAAGCAACGATTATTGGGACATTTATTACAAGATTATCGCCATTGGGCGACGCAAAATCAACTTGATCAGCTTGATGAAAACCAATCTCAACAACAAGTCAATCCGACTTTTAGTTCTTTAATTTAAATCAATTTTATCTGTGATGACTCCTGATTTTTTCTATCCCTACCCGACCCTTATTTCAGGAATTTTACGGAAACGCTACAAACGTTTTTTTGCAGATATTGAATTAGCATCGGGAGAAATTGTGGTCGCCCATTGTCCCAATACTGGCCCGATGACAGGGGTTTGTCAAATTGGCAATCCTGTATATCTTTCTCAGAGTAATAATCCTAAACGAAAATTAGTCTATACCTGGGAAATGATTCAAATTGATAATACTTGGGTTGGAGTGAATACCGCATTACCGAATCAAGTGATTAAGTCAGCTTTAACTCAAAAAATCTTTCCTGAATTAGCCGATTTATATGAAGAAGTTAAATCAGAAGTTCCCTACGGTAAAGATAAAAAAAGTCGCGTTGATTTTCTTTTGACTTCTACTGAGCATCCGCCGATTTATCTAGAAGTTAAAAATACGACCCTTTCCCAGGGAAATTTAGCCCTATTTCCCGATACGGTAACAACGAGAGGACAAAAACATTTGCAGGAATTAACCGATCTTTTGCCTGATGCTAAATCAGTGATGCTTTATTTCATTAATCGGGACGATTGTAGCGAATTTAATGCTGGAAATGAATTTGATCCGACCTACGGCAAGTTATTAACAGCAGGCGTTAAAAAAGGTTTAATGGTCTTACCCTGTCGTTTTGCAGTCAGTCCTGAAGGAATTCGTTATTTAGGATTAGCAAAGTTTGTTCCTTCGTAGTTCTCTTTTTGTATTATTTTACATAAGCATTACTTTTTTGGCACGCACAAACTATTTGATTTAAATTTTAGCACTTTCAAGATTGTAAGCGATCGCATCGCCTAGACTCAATCAAGTGATTTTCATACTATTAGATTAATTCCTAACGGTTATTAGCGATGAATGCGATCGCGTTGATAAAGAGCATCTGACTCGGAAAGAAGGGGTTTCTTCTCGACCTTTTTCCCTCTGAATTTAGCTAAATTGATCCCCTGAAAGTCATGCAACAAAACATAAAGACAGGGAATCAAAAAAAGCGTTAACAACGTTGCCAAAGATAACCCAGAAAAAACCACGATTCCCAATGGTTGCAATAACTCAGACCCTGGCCAATCCCCAACGCAAGGGGAAACATCCCTAAAACCGTCGTAATCGTCGTCATTAAAATCGGTCGCAGACGTTGGGGAGCCGCCCTTAAAATAGCCGCTTGACGAGTAATACCTTCCCTCTCCCAAATTTGATTCGCCAATTCCACCATAATAATGGCATTATTCACCACAATTCCGACTAATAACACTGTCCCGACAATCACCGTCGCCCCGATCGCCGTTTGAGTGACATATAATCCCAAAATTCCCCCCGCCAGAGCTAAGGGAAGGGTAAACATAATCACCAGGGGATCGAGCAGGGAATTATATTGAACTGCCATCACAACAAAGACCAAAAAGGCCGCCAAACTCCCCAGAATCAATAAAGATTGCTGTAATTGACGATTACTCTCCGAAGCCGTACTGGGTAAGATAGTCACCCCATCGGGTAGGGGAATGTCCGCCATCACCGTTTTGACTTCTTCCAGAGCTTGGCCCAAACGACTACCTTCCGCTAAACTGCCTGCGATCAAAAAGACAGGACGTTGATTAATCCGTTGGATTTCGCTGGGAGCCTCGCCTTCAATAATTTGGGCCACATCACTAAGGCGAATTTGCTGATTATTACTCACAAATAGGGGTAATTGTTGCAGTTGAGAAGAGTCTTGGAGCAGATTGTCATTGAGCTTGACTCGGATATCAACTAAGCGATTCTTTCGTTGGAGTTGAGTAGGAATAGATCCTTCTAGGGCCGTTTGAATGGTATCTCCGATTTCTTGGGCAGTGAGTCCAACCTGAGCAACTCTTTCCCAATTGGGATGAATTTGCACTTCGGGCTGTCTGGGATTGGCATCGGGACGAAAACGGGACAGTTGGACTTTTTCTCTCAAAACTTCCAATACTTGCTTACCTGCTTGGGCGAGGGTAGCGGGATTATTGCCCTCTAACATCAGGTCGATATCGGCATTACGGAGAGGAGAATTATTGAGAATCAATCCCCGCACGCTCCCAGGCACTAGACGTAACCGAATATCCACCAGATTGAGTTTATCTAATTGTTGAGTGACTCTTTCGGTGAAGGAATCTACATTGGTATTGGGCTTGAGGGTAATGGTGCTAGAACTTCTCAGGGGATTGGCATTTGTATTCCCGCCAAACAGAAACCCGCCTGTGGTGGTAAAAGTGTATTCGGTTTCGGGTTGATTAATTAAAATGTCATCAACCATTTTCATCAAACGTTGATTCTGTTCGAGGGGAGTTCCTGGGGGAAATTGGGCAAATAAAACGGCTTGTCCTGTATTAATGCGGGGTAAGATTTCCTGGGGAATTTTATCGACCATCCACAGGCTACTGCCTCCTAAAACTAAAAATGTGGCGACAATGACAATGATTTTATGTTTGAGTAATTGACTCAGAAAAGCCTGATAACGCTGGATCGTTTGTTCAAAATAATGATTAAATCCTCGAAAAAAAGACCAACGCCCAATACCGCTCTGTTGGGGCAGACTCAACCAACGGGAAGCCAACATGGGAACCACGCTAAGAGCGACGAGAATAGATGCGGCGACGGCAAAACTAATGGTCAGGATCAGTTCATTGAAAATGAGGGAAATAAATCCGCCAATCATCAAAAAGGGTAACACTGCTACTAAATTGGTACTGGTAGACACAATGAGGGCTGATTCTACTTCCTGACTACTGGCGATCGCCTGATTACGCAATTCTCTTTTACTGAGGGGAACTTTTTGTGGGTGGCCAGGGGTCATGCCCGCCGCCTCTGCAATGGTTTCTAACATAACGATCGAGTTATCCACGACAATCCCTACCCCCAGGGCCAAGCCGCCTAAACTGAAAACATTGAGGGATAATCCAAATAGTTTCATCAAAATAATCGCGGTCAGGGTCGCCAGGGGGATAGACAGAACAATAATCAGGGTTTGACGCAGAGAACCTAAAAAGAGTAAAACGGCGATCGCGGCCAATAAAGTGCCGACCAGTCCCGAAAAAACTACATTACTAATGGAATTACGAATAAAGACCGAGTCATCTAGGGTCGCCGTTAAAATAGCGTCTTGGGGAATACTACGGGCTTGGCGCAACTGTTCAAGACGTTTTTTAACCCCATCGACCACTTCAATGGTGTTGGCATCAGGTTGCTTTTGAATGCTGACCTTAACGGCATTTTCCCCATTCAAGGTGACAAAAACTCGCTGATCTTCGGTGCCATCGATGACTTCCGCCACATCCCGTAAATAAATCTGGGGGGCAGGGTTTTCAGCATTTGCATTGGATTTGCTGATGGGTAAATCTTCAATTTCACGAATCGTTTGAAATCGGCCAACGGTACGAGTCAGGGGTTCGCTAGTCGTGCCAATGATTCTTCCCCCCGCAATATCTAAATTCCGCGATCGCAACCCATCTAACAGATCGATCAAGCCAATATCTAGGGCCTGTAAGCGTTTTAGGTCAACATTAATGCGTATTTCTTCCTCTGCCGCTCCTGAAACATTCACCGCCGCCACGCCTGGCACGACCCCTAATTCCCTCGCCAATTCTTCTTCAGCAAACAAACGTAAATTCAAACCAGACAAGGAAGGAGAGGTTAGGGCAAACTCATAAACGGGTAATTGGGAAGGATCAAACTTAAAGATACGGGGCGTTTCAATGGTATCGGGCAGTTGATTTCTTGCTCGATTAAAGGTTGCCGTTGCATCATTAAGAGCCTGATCAATATCTCCCCCAGGTCGAAAAAAGAGGTCTAGGCTAATTTGTCCTTCCCTCGTCTGGGAATAAACCTGAACCACGCCATCGGTCGCCGATAAAGCCTCTTCTAGGGGTTGGGTAATTTCATCCACTGCCACTTCTGGAGCAATCCCTGGCGCGTCAATTCTAACACCGATGCGGGGATAGGTAATCGAAGGAAGCAAATCAACGGGCAAACTAAACACGAAGAAAACCCCCACCACAATAATCGCCAGGGTGAGCATCAAGGTGGCGATGTGCCGACGAATGGCCACACCACTAAAACTAAACACAGAGGAGGAATTGGGGCTAGACATAATCTTATTGGATAGTTTTTTCGGTTTCCGAGAGAACGCTGAGATTGACGGGACTATTATCTTGCAAAGATTGACTGCTACGAACGACATAGCTTTCGCCCTGGGATAATCCAGAGAGAATTTCTACCTTTCCGTTAGCTTTTTTGCCGATGCTGACGGGACGAGCCTCTACGGTTGTTTTTTCTCCCGATTTTTTCACAATAAACACCGAGGAATCTTTGCCCAGAGCAGATTCAGGCACAACAATATTATTCGCCCTATTTTGAGAAAAATTAACCCTAGCGAGGAGTCCACTGCCGATTTTCGCGCCTGGATTAGGGAGGGTGATTTCGATGGGAACGAGGCGAGAACTGGGATCGGCGGCGGGAGAAATGCGGGTGATAATGCCTGTGAATTCCTGATCAGAAAAGGCATCAAGTGTAATGGGAACGGTTTGTTGTAATTTAAGGCGACTGAGTTGCAGTTCTGAAACTTGAACATTAATTTTGAGACGGCTAAAGTCTCCTAATTTGAGGATTTCTGTCCCTGGTTGGACTAGGTTGCCTGGTTCACTGGATTTTTGCAACACTTTTCCTGCAAAGGGCGATCGCACTACGGCGTAGGATTGGCGAGTTTTCGCTTGATTGATAAAGGCCTTTTGGGCAGTCACCTGGGCTTCGGCGGCAGACACTTTTTGTTGTTCAATTTCCACTTGGGCTTCGGCGGAACGGAGAATTTTCGCGGCGGTTTTGGCTGTTGTCTTGGCCTGACTGAGTTGTTGTTCGGCACTAGACTTTTGGTTGCGTAAAATTTCCTGAGCCTGTTGAAACCGAGTCTGGGCCTGTTCAGCCTGCTGTTCAGGAGTCACGCCTTGCTCGGCCAATTGTTTTAATCTCAGGGCATCGGCTTTGGTTTGCTGAACCTCTAGACGGGCTTGCTCGGTTCGGGCATTGAGGGCAGTTTGCAATCTCAGAATATCTGCCTCAGCTTGTTGGAGTTGCAGTCGAGCTTGTTCCACTTTCGTCAGAGCATCCCCCACCTGACTCTTGGCGGTCAGCACTCCCAATCGCTGGGCCGTTTTTTCTGCTTTGGCCTGGTTCACTGCCCCTACAAGTAAATCATCATTGATACGAGCTAAAATTTGTCCTGTTTGCACCGCATCACCCACATCTACTTTCAGTTCTTGCAGTTGTCCCTCAACTTGCGATCGCAGGGAAACCTCTCGAATGGGGGCTGTTGTTCCTGTATATTCCAGATCGGTGAGGAACTTTTGGGGACGGGCGATCGCCGCTTCAACGGAAATAGGACGGTTTCGGGATTTTTCAGAACCAGGCTGGGGTTGAGCCTTCGCATTTTCATCTCCCAGACCCTGGCAACCCGTCAAAAGCAGACCCAAGATGCCAAAAAATCCCAATTGCGATCGGACAGAACCGACAATTTTGCTATTCATAGGAATAATTTTGAAGGGAAAATTGAGGTAGAGAGGACATTGCTACTTGCAGTAACGTCAGTTTACAACTTGAAGTTAGAAAGACTTTTTTACATTAACAAAAAAAATTATGGTTAGAGAGTTAGGTCAGTCTCCAGAAAAACACGATAAAAAATTCCCTCCAATTAAGCTTGTCCCTTGGGTTAAGATCAGGAAAATTCGTCAATCAGCATGAATAACCCCAGAACCAGCAAGCAATACGCCCCTGCAACGGAACGAAATCGTCAACCAATACTGGAAGTCTTACAGAAAGTCATTCCCAAAGAAGGAAATATTTTAGAGATTGCTAGTGGTACGGGGGAACACGCTTGTTTTTTTGCGCCTTATTTTCCCAATCGGCAATGGATTCCCTCTGATCCCGATCCCTTGTTACGGTTGAGTATTGAGGCTTGGCGACAGGATTGTAAGAGTGATAATCTACAAATTCCTTTAGATATTAATGTTACTTTGTCTGATTGGGATGAAAAAATAGATCATTCGGCGATCGCGGTAATTATTGCAATTAATCTGATTCACATCTCACCCTGGTCAGCTTGCCAAGGATTAATGAAAGGTGTGGGAAAAATTTTGCACTCAGGGGGAATTTTATATCTCTATGGCCCCTATAAACGAGAAGGAAAACATACTGCTCCCAGCAATGAAGCCTTTGATCAATCATTGCAATTCAGAAATCCCGACTGGGGAGTAAGAAACTTAGAAGACGTAGTAGAATTGGCTGAAAAATATCAATTAAATTTGCATAAAATCATTCCCATGCCCGCTAATAATCTTTCTCTTATTTTTCATCATTTATAATCAAGATTTACACACAATTTATGAAGTGGTTATTGAAAAAAATTACAACCCTGCTCTCGGTTTATTACGCTCACATGGTTGAATATCGAGCAGAGATTTTCTTTTGGGTTCTATCAGGATCTTTACCGATCATTTTAATGGGCGTTTGGATAGAAGCCTCGAATAGCGGAAACTTTAGCCTAGATTCCCTACAATTTACCCGTTACTTTTTTGCCGTTTTTCAAGTAAGACAATTTACTAATATTTGGGTCATTTGGGAATTTGAACGGGAAGTAATTGAAGGAAAATTATCCTTTAAATTATTGCAACCCCTCGATCCTGCTTGGCACCATGTTGCCCGTCATATTTCCGAAAAAATCACCCGATTTCCCCTCGCCATTTTATTAACTTTCTTATTTTTTGCCCTCTATCCCCGTGCCTTTTGGATACCGAGTTTGGCAACTTTTTGTTTAGGGATTTTAGCGATTATTCTCTCCTTTAGTTTGTATTTTCTGGTTCAATATACTTTTTCCATGTTTGCCTTTTGGACGGAACGGGCCAGCGCGATTCAGGAATTATGGTTTTTGTTTTATATCTTTTTATCAGGGATGATTGCGCCCCTGGACACCTTTCCGCCGATGATTAAGGAGATTGCCCTTTGGACACCGTTTCCCTATGGAGTTTATTTTCCTGCGGCGATTTTTGTGGGTTTACCGATAGATCTGACGAAAAGTTTTTGTATTATCGGAGGATGGATGATTTTCTTTTTCTGTGTCAATCGTTGGCTATGGCACAAAGGGTTAAGATATTATTCAGGGATGGGAGCTTAACTTTTTGAATTTATCTATGAAGCGAATTTTTTTAACGGGTGTGAGTGGTTGTATTGGTCATTATGTGGCGGAAACATTAATTGAAAAGACAGAGCATGAACTTTTTTTATTAGTCAGAAATCCTGCAAAATTACAATTTAATGTCGAATCTCGTCCGAATGTTCATTTGCTAACGGGGGATTTGCGAGAAATTGAAAAATATGGCGATTTATTAAAAACCATTGATACGGCGGTTTTGATTGCAACCAGTTGGGGAGATCCCACGGAAACCTACGAGATCAATGTGGTTAAAACCTTGGGCCTGATGGAGCGATTAGATCCAGAGGTGTGTCAACAGGTGATTTATTTCTCGACCGCCAGTATTCTAGACCGTCAAGGAAATGCGATGAAGGAAGCGGGAACCATCGGCACGGACTATATCCGCACGAAATATCTTTGTCATCAGGCTCTACCCGATTTGGCGATCGCGTCTAAGATTACAACGGTCTATCCGACTTTGGTATTTGGGGGAGACAAAAATAAACCCTACTCCCATTTGTCGGGGGGATTGAAAGATATTTTAAAGTGGATTAATCTTATCCGTTGGTTCAAGGCCGATGGCGGTTTTCACTTTATCCATGCTCAAGATATTGCCCAGGTCGTCGGTTATTTGGTTGATCATCCTCCCGTTGACGGTGATAGTCGAGAGATTGTTTTAGGGAATGCGCCTTTAACTGTTAATCAGGCGATCGCCGAAATCGCGGGTTATCTCAATAAAAAAATCTACTTTGGTATTCCCCTCTCGATCGCCTTAGCGAATTTTTTCATCAAAATTTTTCGGATTCAAATGGCAGACTGGGATCGATTTTGTGTTGATTATCGACATTTTACCTATCCCCAACCGACTAGTCCTAAAACTCTGGGTTTATCTGCTCATTGCTCCACAGTAGCAGAACTTTTGCAGGTTAGTGGCATTGAAGCACCGTAAATGAAAGACTAAGATTCAACATCATTTTGGTTCGGAACTATTTTCTCTTTTTCTTGATTATTGTTATTACTTCCTTTAACAAAAACCGTTACTAGTCCTGCCAAAGTGCCACCAGAAAGGATTCCAGAAGCCCAGGTTTTGCCATTACTACCTAAATAAACTGAACCAGCTAAACCAAACATCGCAATTAAAAAGCCAGCTCCTAAACCAAGTAAACGGCTCTGATTTTCTGCATTAACCAGTTTATTTTCGATAGAAGTTCTATGATCTTGCTGTTTTTCTGCCATTTTTAAAATTCTATCGGCACTGCCAGGCAAAACTTTCTCATATCCGTCTAATATTTCTGGATGAGGAAGCGGGCAAGAATGCTCCAAATAATCTAAACGTCTCTCTGCTATTGAAACAACAATGCGTTCTATTTTCTTCTCATCTAACAGCAATTGGCTTTCTTCAGGTGGGTTACTATTAGACAATATCGATGATTGTCTTTCCTCGGAATTTACTTGATTTTCTGGAGCAATCGCTGAAGTATCAGAATCTTGATGAGGAAAAATATCTTGAGACATTCTTGAATTTCAATAGATTAAAACGAAGGGACTATCTCTCAATTCTTTGCATACTGAGAAATCGCAGATTGAAGATCGTTTCCCACAGACCTCCAATCAGAAGCAAGAGCGGAAGAGTCAACTAAATTCGCTCGATCCAAAAATAAAAGATCTGAGTGATGCAATTTTTTGGTGGATAAAAAATATTTTCGACGGATTGAGGAATGCAGGCTACGGGTAGCTCCCAGATCCAGGACTCTCGACATTCCATCGAAGAATGAAGATAACTGAGTGTTGAGTCTTGTCATAAAATACCTTAGAGGATTTTTTCAAGCTTCTTTACACAGAGACTCTGTATGAGGAATTACATACATTATCTATTCATGTAAATTCATTTTATGACACAATCCCACTAAAAGTATAAAATCTATCTCGAAGAATCGACCATTTGCGATCGCCAGAGAATGAATTGATTTGGAAAATACAGGAAAGAGTTTTTCGGCAGTTAATTTGAGACAATAGCAAGTAATCTATCAAAATTCAAACCCAGAGTGAAGTTTTCTTACCAGTGTCACGCAAAATGTTCCCATACTCACGCCAGGGCAGGAGTCTGGCATACCCCTCACGGCATCGTAGAAACCCCGCGTTTTATGCCAGTGGGGACAGTGGCGACGGTTAAGGGCATCACCCCCGCCCAATTAACCACAACGGGAGCGCAGATGGTCTTAGCGAATACTTACCATCTTCATTTGCAGCCTGGGGAATCTATCATCGAAAAAGCGGGGGGCTTGCATTCTTTTATGGGCTGGTCTGGCCCAATCTTGACTGATTCAGGCGGATTTCAGGTATTTAGTCTCAGTGCCTTGCGATCGCTGTCAGAAAAAGGTGTCATTTTTCGTTCTCCCAAAGATGGAAGAATGATTGAGATTACTCCCGAAAAGTCGATCCAGATTCAAAATGCCCTGGGAGCCGATGTGATCATGGCGTTTGATGAATGTCCCCCAGGCCAAGCCAGTCGAGAACACGTCCAAGCCGCAACGGAACGCACCTACCGATGGTTAGAACGCTGTATTGAAGCCCATCAGAGAAAAGAAACTCAGGCATTATTTGGCATTGTACAGGGGGGAACCTATCTGGATTTGCGCTTTCAAGCCGTTGAGGAGTTGACTCAGTTAGATTTGCCTGGTTATGCGATCGGGGGAGTAAGTGTGGGAGAAGCTCCCGAATTGGTGCATGAAATTGTCCGTGCTACCGCGCCCCTATTGCCCGCCCATAAACCCCGCTATCTCATGGGAGTGGGAACCTATCGAGAAATGGCGATCGCGATCGCATCGGGGATTGATCTTTTTGATTGTGTGATTCCCACCCGTTTTGGACGACATGGCACGGCATTGGTACAGGGAGAGCGTTGGAACCTGAAAAACGCACCTTTTCGGGAAGATTTTCGTCCTTTAGATGAAACTTGTCCCTGTTATACCTGTCAAACCTTTAGTCGAGCTTATCTCAATCACTTAGTGCGATCGCGGGAAATGCTGGGTTACATCCTGTTATCTCTGCACAATATTACGGAATTAGTTCGTTTTACCCAACGTATTCGAGAAGCAATTATTGGCGATCGCTTTTTAGCGGAATTTGGGCATTGGTTAACAGACGAAAAAGTTTAATAGTGGAAGGCGATCGCGTTTTCTGCGACTAAATACTTGTAAAAATTCTGATTAAGTTAAAATAGCAGGTAATATTTTATTATCAGTAAATTATAAAGTTATGCTCCAAACCTTACCCAAAATTACGACTTTTCAGGAATTTATTGATTGGCTCCCTGAAAATTCTGACGTGCGTTATGAACTCCATCGTGGAAATATTGTTGAAATGGCCCAACTTGTCGGTGAACACGAAGAAATTAAAGGATTTTTGAATGTCGAAATTTCCTTTGAAATCAAACGACTCGGATTGTCCTATGGTATTCCGAATCAAGTGATCGTAAGACCTGATGACAAAGATTCTGGTTATTTTCCCGATGTTTTAATAATGAATCGCGCTAATTTGCCTAATGAATCTCGATGGAAGAAAGAATCTATTCTGAGTAGTGGCGCATCCATTCCTTTAGTCATTGAAGTTGTTTCTACGAATTGGCGGGATGATTACTACTCAAAATTTGCTGATTATGAGGAAATGGGAATTCTGGAATATTGGATTGTGGATTATGCGGCTTTGGGCGGACGTAACTTTATTGGAAATCCCAAACAACCGACGATTTCTATTTGTAATTTAGTAGAGGGCGAGTATCAAATTAGTAAGTTTCAAAATGGCGATCGCCTTATTTCCCAAACTTTTCCAGACTTAAATCTCACAGTCAACCAAGTCTTTCAAAATAATATACTTTAGCTGAAGTTGGCACTAGTTAAAAAGCCAAATGATCAACCCATGCTCACCAATATCCAAATTATTAATGCTCACTTACCAGGTTATATCAACCTACAACAACTCCAGATTAATAACCAAGGAAGAATCGAAGCAATTATTCCCCAATCTGAAACCGAATTTTCTCAGCAGTCCGATAAAATCCTTGATGTGCAGGGCGATTGGCTCTCCTTGGGCGGGGTAGATTTACAGATTAATGGTGGTTTAGGACTAGCTTTTCCTGACCTGGACTATCACCATCTTCCGTTATTGGAAAAAATTGGTCAATTTCTCTGGCAAGAGGGAGTAGATGCCTATTTACCGACGCTGATTACGACTTCTATTGAAAATATTCAGCGATCGCTGTCGGTGATTGAAACTTTTTTAACGGCTCAGAAATCCTTTACTGAACCAACGGCCAAGATTTTGGGAGTCCACCTGGAAGGGCCTTTTTTGAATTTGGAAAAACGAGGAGCGCATCCCGCCCAGTATTTACTCAAACCGACTTGGGAAAACGTGAATCAGGTTTTAGGAAAAAATCCCGAATTAATCAAAATTATTACCCTTGCGCCCGAATTAGACCCTAGTAATACCATTATTCCTTACCTCAAATCCCTGGGCATTATCGTAAGCCTGGGCCATTCCCAAGCCACTGAATCCGAAGCTGAAAATGCCTTTGCATTAGGGGCTTCCATGATTACCCATGCCTTTAATGCCATGCCTCCCCTGCACCACCGACAGCCTGGATTACTCGCGGCGGCCATTCGCAATCCCCAAGTTTATTGCGGTTTTATTGCCGATGGTCAGCACGTTTCCCCCTCAATGTTAGATATTTTATTGAGGGCTAGTTATGCCGAAAAAGGGGCGTTTCTGGTCAGCGATGCCCTAGCTCCGATGGGGTTAGCCGATGGCATTTATCCCTGGGATGAGCGACAAATCGAAGTCAGTCAAGGTACAGCCCGTTTATCCGATGGTACGCTTTCAGGGACAACTCTACCTCTACTGGCTGGGGTTAATAATTTATTAGACTGGGGAATTGCTTCTCCCGAATCCGCGATCGCCCTAGCCACAGACTCTCCTCGACAGGCGATCGCCTTAAAAGGTTTAGGAGTGGGACAGGAGGCGAGTTTACTGCGTTGGTATGGAGATCAAGTGAGCCAAAAATTAACCTTTCAACGACTGACCTGATCCCAATTTTTAACTCTGGGTTGCAATATCGGCTGGTTCTTTCGCGAAAAAGCGATCGCGGATCACCGTTGTCAGAATATGGGACAACAAACCCAACGGCCCCGCAAAGAGACACAAAATCAAAGAATGGATTGTCCAGACCGCCGTTTTTTGACCCTGTTGATAGATCCAACGTCCCACAAATAAATCCATCACCAGATAATGTACCCAACCCGTCGCCATCACGTTTTGATCGGCAAAAGCTCTCGCAATATCGGCTAACTTAGGACTAGCAAGGGCTTCGGCAGATTCGGGAGTAATGGCCGTCACGAATAAATAGAGGTAAACGCTGGCCAACAGGGCAAAAGGTAGCAGGGAATCCATCACCTTTTTCGTTACGCCCCAATTGGGTAACACAATCATTAATGCCCAAAATGGCAGGACAAAAAGATTCGCAATATTAAAAATTAGTTCAGTGTCCATCACCCAGATAACTCCCAAGTTATTGATTCTGTCCCATTACGGTAACATCGTCTTCATAAAAAATGCTGTCATGGAACAATTGAATTAGGATTAGAATCAGGAGCCTATATCCAAAGAATAGAGTTAAATTGCAGGGGAAACGTCTTTTGACTGAGTTCAAATGCTTACTGCTCAAGCAGTGGACGATTTTCTATTATTAATGGCAATTACGAACTCAATGGTAATTATCGACTCTACTCTGGGAATGATTGAGTTGTTACGGTTTAATAAGGTTTCGAGGATCTGAAACGGCGATCGCCCAAAAAACTCAAATTTCAGGAGTTCATCACAACTCGGTCAATAAGTAACCCTCAATACGAGAATTTTTCTCGGAAGTGAGCTACTGTGAGCAAGGAGGAAAAGAAAAAGTACCAGGGTTGACACCAGATTACAAAAATGAATTATCATACTGACTGAGACGGAATCTTAAAAAAGTATTAAGATTTTATCTAAGTATTACTAACTAGGAGGCACCGTGTTTACACGACTCGCGCAACAACATAAAGACTTCGTTCAAGACTTGGTGATGAATTTACAGGCTTTGGCGATTGTTTTGGAAAATAGGAATTATTTGGCATCTTGCTACACCTGCGGCGGACAGATGAATAGCGCATCGTTTATGGTGAGCTTGGGAGAGAATCATCTCATTCGCTTTTTGGTGTCTGATTACGGGATCACTTGGACAGAAATGCGGGATGACCGAGAGTTAATGAAGTTAGAAGGCGCAGAAGCCATCAGCCAATTACAAGAATTGGCTAATCTACTCAAAGAGCCTATTTTAACCAAAGTGGGCCAATCTGCCCAAAAATCTAACGATTTACGTCAATTACAGTTAAATTAATATTAAAAGCTAGTGTGACTAAGATTTAGTTTGGAATCGCTAGTCATTTTATACATTCAAAATAAGACCTTAGACAACCTTTCCCCTTGGCCCTAATCTCTTTTTTGACTGGACTTTATTTGATGTTTGTTTATCATTGACAAAACTGTACAGACTCCAGTATTCATAAATTCACAAACTTTCAGCGATCGCGAATTCCGATCTATCAAGGAATAGAGTAAACAGGATAGAAGAGCAAGAAAGCGTTCCCCAGGAAATTAGCCGCAAAATTTTAGAAGTAGCACTGGCTTAAAAATAAATCTTGACATTAACATTGCTAGATCTCATAGAAGCGATAGGCTACAATCAGTAGCGATGGTTCTTCAGTATTTTGCCAAAGTGAACGGTCTCAATCAAACAGAGGATAATACCAATTTTATCAAAAGAGTGGGTAGCCATTTTGAGGATTAAAGTGGTCTCTTTCCATGCCCTATCCATCTCAAGGACTGTTTGATATGACTAAATATCTACATTTTCTGTAAAGCTATTGATTAGTCTATTTGTTTCTTTCTCTTCCTTTCTACTTATTGTAATTGGTTACCTGTTGTTTGTACCTGTTACGGTTTTGTTCGTGGAATGTCTGGCCGCCCTTTTTCCCCATCGTCCCCAGCAGAATTTGGGTCAGATTGAGCGGATCAAGCTTGCTGTGCTTATCCCTGCTCATAATGAAGCGGCCGAAATTGGCATAACCCTAGAAAACTTGATCCCCCAACTCCAAAATAATGACCGTTTGATCGTTATTGCGGATAATTGTACTGATAATACGGCTCTAGTTGCTCAACAGTATGGAGCGATGGTTATTGAACGGAACAACCCAGAGAAGCGGGGCAAAGGCTATGCCTTGGACTATGGCCTCAGTTTTCTAGAATCCAATCCGCCCGATGTCCTTATTATTATTGATGCAGATTGCTCTGGCCAAGCAGATTGTTTACAAACTTTGGCAGCTATTTCTAAGAAAACCAATCGTCCCGTCCAAGCCGCCTACTTAATGGAATCCCCTAAAAACCCCAGTACGAAGGATTTAATTTCAGCGTTGGCTTTTTTGGTTAAAAACGTTGTCCGCTCTACAGGATTGATGAAACTCGGATTACCCAGTTTGTTAAATGGTACGGGGATGGCGTTTCCCTGGAAGGCGATTAAAAGTGTGTCCTTAGCCAGTGGAAATATCGTAGAAGATCTGCAATTGGGAATTGATCTGACCTTAGCGGGTTATCCACCGATTTTTTGTCCCCAGATTCAAGTGACGGGACGATTACCCAAGGAGCAGAGCGTTGCAACGGTGCAAAGAACTCGATGGGAGCATGGCAATCTGCAAATACTCCTTACCCAAGTTCCCTATTTACTTCGGAGTGCAATTCAATTTAGACGGTGGGAATTGTTGGCTTTAGCTTTGGAGTTGTCGGTTCCTCCCCTATCTCTGCTGGTAATTTTTTGGGGATTGGGAATGACGGGGGCTATTTTGGTCAGTTTATTGGGAACAGGCTCATTTGCAGTGATGCTTTTTACCATTATGGGGGCAATGATTTTCTTGGCGATTTTCTTTGCCTGGATAAAATTTGGCCGTAAAATTATTTCTGGACTCGCGCTCTTATCTGTTCCTTTTTATTTATTATGGAAAATCCCTATTTATTTAGGTTTTTTAGTTAATCCTGAAAAAAATTGGATAAGAACGACCAGGGATAGTGATAGTCCCTTAAATCTTCCTGATGAATAATTTGGGTAACATCTAAAACGATCTTCTTCTTTATCTTTTCTGCCGAATTGGGACTTTAAGCAGTTATGAGTTGGTAATTCCTGTCTTTTGTTCTAAAAGATAAAGTTTTCTAGATTCATCGTAATAACCTGTTGCCGCCGCAGATTCAGAAGCGATCAGCCGATCAATGACTTCGGTAAGTGAGGGGGCTTGGGGATGGCTCGCATGAACATAGTCCAAAACATTGTAGCGATACCAGGGAGCTACGCTGGGGTGGGCGCGTAATTTTTCACGAATGCGATCGCCGATGAGAAAATTAGCTTGGGTAAAGAGTTTGTGCCAATAGTCACGGGGTTGCAGATTAATGTGTCCATGACCATCTTGACAGGGGACGGCGGCAGAGAAGACGACAACAGGAGCAACTTGGGTGAGCCATTGAACTAAGGTCGGGGAGCTTTCGGGCTGTAAATGTTCTGCCACTTCCAAAGAAACCGCGAGATCAAACCGTTTATCTGCCAAAAAAGCGGCGATCGCGTCGGGATTATTCAGATCGAGGGGAGAGAATTCTACCGACAGATCTGTAAAATCGGGACGGGAAAAACCATCAACGGCTGTCACCTCTACTCCTAATTTGGCCAATTCTCGGCTGAGGTGTCCTGCCTGCAACCGAATTCCACCACTGTTTTGGGGTGATAAATTTCTACAATATAGGAAGCCAGGGTCTGGTAATCCGTGTCAAAAGCCAAGCTCTGAAAATAATCTGGGGTATAGGCGATCGTCTTAGTTGTCATTTCTTTTTAATATTACTGATTGTATGGGTACAATAACTGATTTCTGTTCTTTTCGCAATCTAAAGATATCGTTAAAACTGCTTAAAAAAGTGAAGTTAAAATTAAAACGAAAGACTATCATCATCCTGTTGACAAAAAGTACAAATTTCTTTGACGAACTGCTCACCATATTGCTGTAATTTATAACGACCTACTCCAGAAATTGACGCAAATTCTTCTAGGGTCGTGGGTTTTGATTGGCTCATTAATTTTAAACTAGAATCCCCAAAAACAACATAGGGAGCAATACCCTGGCTCTTGGCAATCCGTCGTCTGAGGCTCCTTAAAGATTCAAATAATAATTCTGCATCCCTAGCTCTAGGATTATCTCTCGTATCTGTTTTTTCTTTAACTTTAAACTTGACTGCAAGGGTAACATTACGCTGTTTTCGTAGTATTTCCCAGCTATAGGCATTGAGTTTTAAAATAGAATAACCATCAGTTGTTTCATCCAAAAAGCCTTGATGAATCAGAAATACCCCTAATTGTTTCCACTCATCTAAAGTTCGATCTTTCCCAATACCATAGGTAGATAATAAATGATGTTGATACTGTTCAATTTTTTGCTTACGGGAACCTCGCAAGACATCAATAATGTGCATCATGCCAAATCTTTCTTTGCAACGGGCAACACAGGAGAGAAATTTCTGGGTTTCAATTGTCCAATCTTCTAGGGGTCTAGGGTAGCAACAATTATCACAATTTCCACAGTTTCCTGGAAAATCTTCTCCAAAATAGCGTAAAACAATCGTTCGCCGACAGGCTAATCCTTCTGAATAATCGACAATTTGTCGTAATTGCTGACGAGACTTTTGTTGTTCTGAGGGAGCTTTTTGTTGAATAATATATTCGATTTTTTTCAAGTCCCCAAAACTAAAAAAGAGTAAGCATTTAGCGGGTTCATTATCTCGTCCTGCCCGCCCTGATTCTTGGTAATAACTTTCGAGATTGCGGGGTAAATCATAATGAATGACAAAGCGGACATCGGGTTTATTAATTCCCATGCCAAAGGCTACCGTTGCAACGATAATTCTGACTTCATCTCGAATAAATTGAGTCTGATTTATTCTCCTATTTTTATCTCCCATGCCCGCATGATAGGGTAACGCTTTGATGCCATCTTCTTGTAAGTGATCGCTAATCTCATCGACCATTTTACGACTCATACAATAAATAATACCTGAACCTTTTAGGGTTTTAATAAATTTAAGTAATTGCTCATAGCTTCTTTTTTCTTTGGGGATAATTTCGTAATAAAGATTGGGTCGATTAAAGCTGGTGAGGTGGACACTGGGTTTATATAATTTTAATTGGTCAATAATATCTTTCTGGACTCGTTTTGTGGCGGTCGCCGTAAAAGCAAAGATAGGAATTTGGGGATATTGTTGGCGTAGTTGGCTCAATTGGCGAATATCAGGACGGAAACTCATGGCCCCATTCGGAAACACAATGGGCTTCATCAATGGCAAAGGCCGAAACGCCTATCTGGGTAATCAGACGATGGAAAAAATCTTGAAAGCGATCGCCTAATAACCGTTCGGGAGCAACATAAAGTAACTAATTTTATTCTCAAAAATCTGCTTTTCTCGTTCTTGAACTTCTAAAAAACTTAAACTACTGTTTAAATAGGTCGCTCCAATGCCATTATCTTGGAGAGCATCTACCTGGTCTTGCATCAACGCAATTAAAGGGGAAATAACAATCATTAATCCAGGTTTCAGTAATGCTGGTAATTGAAAGCAAAGGGACTTTCCGCCTCCCGTTGGCATGATGACTAATAAATCCCGATCTGCCAGGGCATTCTCAATAATTTTGCGCTGTTCAGGACGGAATTGGTCATAGCCAAAGAAATATTTTAAATAGGTTTCAAGATTCGGTAGAGAATTGACCAAGGTTGACATGGTTCTGTTTAATCGTTAACGATATAGTGTTGTAAATATTGCTTGATGCTATGATTATTTTTTTATTCTTACCTTATTTCTTTTCAGCAATGTTCAACTATTTTCAAACTTTTTCTCTCTAAGTAATCATCTAAAACACACAGCGACAAAGGACTTATGACAAACATTATAAAATCAAAAACCCCACCATATTAGCGGGGAATCCATAACAGATTAATTCTATCTCAATACTAAAGTTTTACTTCAATATCAACACCAGCAGGTAAATCTAATTTCATCAAAGCATCAATCGTCTTAGAAGAGGGTTGATAAATATCAATAATGCGGCGATGGGTACGGGTTTCAAAATGCTCCCGTGCATCCTTATCAACGTGGGGAGACCGCAATAAACAATAAATTTTACGTTTAGTGGGTAAGGGAATGGGGCCAATCGCCGTCGCATTTGTTCGATTGGCGGTTTCTACAATTTTGTCGCAAGATGTATCCAATAAACGACGGTCAAAAGCTTTCAAACGAATACGAATTTTTTGTTGTTGGAGAGTTGCCATAATCTTAAACTTCTTAAGTTTTCAAGGTTCAGAATTGTTTAATTGTCGGTCAGCAGTAATCAGTGACCAAGTTCTTAGTTTACAGGAAATCAAACAGATAAACTCAATTTTTTTCCTAAAACCATTGCTTGATCACTGAATCCTAGCTCAGCATTATTTTTTCTTAGCTGCCTTGGGATCAACCTTGGCATCTTCCAGAATTTTGGAAACGACACCCGCACCGATGGTTCGTCCACCTTCACGGATAGCAAAGCGCATTCCCTGTTCGATCGCGATCGGATTGATCAGTTCGACGGTCATTTTAATGCGATCGCCAGGCATCACCATTTCTACTGCGCTTCCATCATCAGCCGTGTAACTCTGGATTGTTCCTGTTACATCGGTTGTCCGCACATAAAATTGGGGACGATAGTTGGCAAAGAAAGGGGTATGACGGCCACCTTCTTCTTTCTTGAGGACATAAACTTCGCCTTCAAACTGAGTATGAGGGGTAATCGAACCAGGTTTAGCAATAACCATGCCCCGTTCAATATCTTCTTTCTGAATACCACGAAGGAGCAGACCCGCATTATCTCCAGCCATCCCTTCTTCTAAGGATTTTTGGAACATTTCGATACCAGTAACAGTGGTGCTACGAGTATTCTTAATGCCGACCAATTCAACGTTTTCGCCGACCTTGATCTTTCCGCGTTCAATCCGACCTGTTGCGACGGTTCCCCGACCAGTGATCGAGAATACGTCTTCAACCGCCATCAAGAAAGGTTTATCCACATCGCGTTCAGGAGTAGGAATATAAGTCATCAACCGCCTTCATCAATCTCGACGACTGGTTTCTTCCCATTTCGGCATCACCTTCTAAAGCCTTGAATCCTGAACCGCGAATGACAGGAATATCATCACCGGGGAAGTCATAGTCGGTGAGAAGTTCGCGAACCTCTAGTTCTACCAGTTCCAATAATTCTTCATCGTCAACCATGTCGGACTTATTCAGGAAAACAACTAGGCTAGGAACACCAACCTGTTTTGCCAAAAGAATATGCTCACGGGTTTGGGGCATGGGGCCATCTGCAGCCGAACCACCAAAATGGCTCCATCCATTTGAGCCGCACCAGTGATCATGTTTTTCACATAGTCAGCGTGACCAGGGCAATCTACGTGAGCATAGTGACGATCTTCAGTTTCATATTCAACGTGGGCTGTATTGATGGTGATACCACGGGCTTTTTCTTCAGGCGCGGCATCGATTTCATCATACTTTCTGAGCCTTGCCATCACCTTCTTTGCTAAAGACATTGGTGATAGCAGCCGTTAAGGTTGTTTTGCCGTGGTCAACGTGACCAATGGTACCGATATTAACGTGGGGTTTTTTCCGTTCAAATTTTGCGCGTGCCATGAATATAATTTGTATTTCGCTTAGTTTAGGAGTTTAGACCTGTTCACAACTGATTGAATTTCATGAACTAAAACGATCCTAATTTGACTATTAGCGTTCCCTTTGCTTCTTGCGATGATCGCTTCAGCAACATTGCGAGGAATTTCTTCATAATGGCTAAACTCCATCGAGAAGATACCCCGACCTTGGGTTTTAGACCGAATATCGGTCGCATAACCAAACATTTCTGCCAGGGAACTTTGGCAGAAACCTTCGCTAATCCCTGTTCCGTTCCTTGTCCTTCGATTTGACCACGACGGGAGTTGAGATCGCCGATGACATTACCGATAAAGTCTTCAGGGACTTCAACTTCAACTTTCATCATCGGCTCAAGAGAACGGGAGTCGCCTTCTTGACGGCAGTTTTGAATCGCCATCGATCCAGCAATTTTGAAAGCCATTTCGGAAGAGTCTACATCGTGGAAAGAACCATCCACCAAAGTCGCTTTAAGATCAATCACTGGATAACCCGCTAATAATACCCGTTTCGCAAGCTTCTTTCATCCCTTGTTCGGCAGGACTGATATATTCTTTGGGAACGATCCCGCCGACAATTTTAGAGACAAATACAAATCCCGATCCGGCTTCTCCTGGCTCAAGCTTCAATCACCACATGACCGTATTGACCTTTACCACCACTTTGACGAATAAATTTGCCTTCTGCTTTGAACAGGCTTGCGGATAGTTTCTCGGTAGGCAACTTGGGGCTGCACCCACGTTCGCTTCTACCTTAAATTCTCGCATCATCCGATCCACCATAATTTCTAAGTGGAGTTCACCCATGCCTGCAATGACGGTCTGATTGGTTTCAGGGTCAAGTCTAACGCGGAAGGTGGGATCTTCTTCGGAAAGTGCCTGTAGAGCTTTGGAGAGCTTTTCCATGTCCTGCTTTGGTCTTGGGTTCGACTGCCACCGAAATAACGGGTTCAGGAATGAACAAGGATTCCAGGATGATGGGATCGACTTTCATCACAGAGGGTATCCCCTGTCAAGGTATCTTTGAGTCCCAGCACTGCCCCAGATCTCCTGCACGAAGCTCATCGACTTCAATCCGATCATCCGCTTTGAGAATAATCAATCGGGAAATCCGCTCTTTTTTATTTTTGGTTGAATTCAGGACGTAGCTGCCTTTTTTCAAAACTCCCTGAATAAACCCGAACAAAGGTCAAACGACCGTAGGGATCAGCCATAATCTTGAAGGCCAGGGCAGACAATGGGTGCTTCATCGTCTGCTTTCCAGTTCTTCGGTTTCCCCATCTGGGAATTACCCCTTGAATAGCAGGAACTTCTGTCGGAGAAGGCAGATAGTCGATCACCGCATCCAGCATTAACTGTACGCCTTTGTTTTTGAAAGCAGAACCACAGAGGACTGGCACGATCGCACCAGTAATTGTCCCGACCTCGAAGACCTTTTTTAATTTCTTCGTTCGGTGAGTTCTTCGCCCTCTAGGTATTTCTCCATGAGAACATCTTCGCTTTCGGCGACGGCTTCGACCAATTTGACTCGATATTCGTCAACCAAGTCTTTTAGGTCTTCGGGAATCGCGGTTTCTTGGATTTCTGTCCCCAAATCATTTGCGTAGATGATAGGCTTTCAGTTCGACTAAATCGACAATGCCTTTAAATTCACCTTCGCTACCAATGGGAAGTTGGATGGGAACAGCATTTGCTCTGAGGCGATCGCGCATTTGCTCATAAACTTTATAAAAGTTAGCCCCTGTCCTGATCCATTTTATTAATGAAAGCAATCCGAGGCACTTTGTAACGATCCGCTTGTCGCCAAACTGTTTCAGATTGGGGCTGAACACCACCAACGGAACAGAAGACAGCAATCACCCCGTCCAATACCCGCATGGAGCGTTCAACTTCAATGGTGAAGTCAACGTGACCGGGAGTATCAATAATATTAATGCGGTGATCCTTCCAACTGGTGCTAATCGCAGCAGCAGTGATCGTAATACCGCGTTCCCGTTCCTGTTCCATCCAGTCGGTAACAGCCGTACCATCGTGGACTTCCCCGATTTTGTGAACTACCCCTGAATAAAATAGGATTCGTTCCGTTGTTGTTGTCTTGCCCGCATCTATATGCGCGGCGATGCCGATATTACGCACTCGCTCTAGCGGGATCGTACGTGCCACAGCTACCTCCTTAGTTCTTGCCCGTCTAGTCTTCGGATAAGTCTTTGTATTGGTTTACACTATTTACAATTCTATACGTTTCTTTGCTAAAAATGCTGACAAAGTAGGCGGATAACCGCCCAAATCTTTAATAGCGGTAATGAGCAAAGGCTTTGTTCGCATCTGCCATGCGATGGGTTTCTTCCCGTTTTTTAACGGCGGCTCCCGTTTCATTGGCTGCGTCTAGGATTTCGTTGGCTAATTTACTAGCCATTGTTTTTCCGCCACGAGCGCGAGAATAATGGATCAACCACCGCAGTGCTAGGGCGGTTCCTCTGGCAGAACGAACTTCCATCGGGACTTGGTAGGTTGCTCCACCGACCCGACGAGCTTTTACTTCCACTAGGGGAGTAAGATTTTTGATGGCTTTTTCAAAAACTTCTAGGGGTTCGTTGCCAGTTTTTGCGCCGACATTTTCCAAGGCATCATAGACAATGCGAGATGCAAGGGATTTTTTTCCGCTTTTCATTACCCGACGGATGGTCATGTTGACGAGGCAACTGTTATAGACCGGGTCGGCAGGAACGGTTCGCTTTTTGATGTTTCCGCGACGAGACATAATTTCCTGATGTTTCCTTTAATAATGGTAAATAAGACGCTCTAATAATCTCCCTTGGGTTCTGTTTAGGAAATTTGAGGGAGAGATTCAGCGATCGCTATTGATTTCGCAATAACGACGAGAATAGTTGATGTTAAGGGGATATCTCGATAAGTTAAAAATAAAGAGTCGGAAATATCTGATCCTTTCTAATCGCGCTTGGTTCCGTATTTGGAACGGCCTTGCTTACGATTTTTAACTCCCGTTGCGTCTAAGGTTCCGCGAATGATGTGATATCTCACCCCAGGTAAATCTTTTACCCGTCCGCCTCGGATCAACACGACGGAGTGTTCTTGTAAGTTATGACCAATTCCTGGAATATAAGCGGTAACTTCAAAGCCAGAGGTCAAACGAACCCTAGCTACTTTCCGTAGGGCAGAGTTAGGCTTTTTCGGGGTTGTTGTATAAACCCGCGTACAAACACCCCGACGCTGAGGACACTGCTTTAGTGCGGGGGATTTTGTCTTTTTCTTGATTTTCGAGCGTTCGCTGCGAATTAACTGCTGAATGGTGGGCATGGGTTATTTCAGGAAGATTAAAACAAACTCCCAGGTATCAATAAAATCGTTGACAAATTACCATAGTACCGATATTTGAGACGCGATGTCAACTCTTTATGCTAAGAATGTATAGATTTTTGCAGAGGACATCTAAATCGGGCCGTAGAATGGAGAGCTTGAGGTTGGTCGTTAACTAAGTCTTTTGAATGATTCTTGTCATTTTCTGGCAATTTTTCTGTTGATTCAGGTTCGATGACAAGCCACATTCCCGTTTTGGGGTCGCGACGAGTTATGAAAGGGTTCGGTTTCAAGGGCTGACTAGATAGTTTTGCCATATCATTCACGGCGGAAAAAAACTGATTTTGATGATTTGCCTAATTATAAAGAGTATTGTGAAATCATCCGTGATCCATTTCTTTAATTATCAGTGATCTGAGTCACGGAAGACCGCTTTTTGAATAGGCTCAGGGAGTGCTTTTTTCTCACGAGAGAGGGGATTGATACAGACGTGTTTGGTTTTTCCCTGGGCAATTTTTTTGTCAGGAGATTGGCATAAAAAAATCTGGTAGCTAATTTCAAAACTATGTTCATTAATTCGGTAGGGGATCAATTGAATCTCAATGCGATCGCCACAAAAGAGGGGTTGAAAAAAATCGATTTCCCCATGAACGATGGGTAAGGCGGTTTCTGTATTCCGAAAAAAAGTTTTGAGATTAATCCCTGATTGAAGAAGGCGATCTTCGTAGGCTTCATGACAAATGGACAATAGGGACGCAAAATAAGTCACTCCCGCCGCATCTGTATCGCTTAAACGAATGGTTCGAGAATAGAGCATTGGCAAGTTTAGAGTTAACTCGTTAAGCTTCGGCTTGAAGTTTGGTGATATATTCCTTAAATCGTTCTAAATCTGCTTGAATTGTCGATTCTACTGCTCTACCTAAAAATAAGTTATCCATTAATTTACCCAACCAACCTGGAATTGCGTAGGCAATCGTTAGGCGAACAACGCTTTTATTCTGACTGCCATAAAAACGCACGGCTCCCCGATTCGGTAAACCATCCACTGATTCCCATTGGATAATTTGGCGGGGAGATAACTTAGTAATTCGAGATAACCAGGTAAATTCTAAACCTGTGGTCGCAAGTTTCCAACGGGATAAATCGGGATTTTCTTCTAAGACCGTAACTGATTCAATCCACTTCATCCAACGGGGCATTTGTTCTAAATCTGACCACAATTCCCACACTAAATCGATGGGTGCATCGACTTCGATCTGTACGCTATGTTCTAACCAGTTTGCCATTTTTTTGTTGGGGATTCTAAAATTGAGATAATTCTTTAATTGCGACTGCACTTTTTAGGATGACTTGAGCCGCTTGTTTGCCTGAAAGGGTTGCGCCTTCCATGCTGTCAATATAGTCCTGTTGGGTATAACTTCCTGCTAGGAAAAAGTTGCCGATCGCGGTTTTTTGGGAAGGACGATAGACATCCATGCCAGGAGCCTCTCGATAAAGAGACTGGGCTAATTTCACCACGCTATACCAGGTCATATTTAAATCCCGTGCCGAAGGAAATAATTCTCGAACCTGTGCTAGAACGTGATTGGCAATATCTTCATTTTTTTCCTTAATAAAGGGATCGCCAGGCGTTAAAACCAGTTGCAATCAGGACCCTTCCCCCTCTCGGTAATAGTCGGCGGGACTAGTGAGAGCGAGATCGGCAAAACAGGAAAAATCCGCGTCGGGGGTATAGAGTAAATTATCCAGACCTTCGGCTTTTTCGAGTTGTTTGCGTTTAACGGGATCATGCAATTCCGTGACCCAACCATCAAAGCGTAATTGAACGGTAGCGACAGGAACGGCAGTTAATTGATAAATATTGTCGAAAATTGGCCACTTCCGCCAGGCTTGGGGTAATAGTCGCTGAATTCCTGGGATATCACAGGCGCAAACGTAGGCATCGGCGGTAATGGTTTCCGTATTTTCTCCATCGGCGATCGCGAGTCCTGTTACCTTTGCTTGATCATCTTTTTCGGTAAATAAAATTTCTCGAACCTGACGACGGGTATGAATTTTTACGCCCCTGGTTTCTAGATAGTTAACAATCGGTTTATGTAAATATTCATCGGGGGAACCTTCCAACATTCGCAACACAGAAGCTTCAGTTTTAGTGGCAAAAAATTGAAAAATCGTCAGCATACAACGGGCTGAAATATTTTCTGTATCGATAAAACCCAGGGCGTAGGCGATCGGGTCCCACATTTTTCGCAGACTGCCATTGTTGCCACCGTGACTGCGAAACCAATCGGCAAAGCTAATGGAATCGAGTTTGCGAATGGTGGTCATGGCTCCGTCAAAATCCACTAAAGCCCGCACAATGGGACTGGTTCCGAGGGCAGAAATTGGCCACTTTATCGCCAGCAGACAGTTGGGAAGTGGTAAAAAAGGCTTTTAATCCGTTGAAAGGCGCACCTGTGATAAAACGAAAATCCAGTTCTCCCAGTCTGCCGCCTTTATTAACAAAGGTATGGGTATGTTCCTTGAGTCGTAGCGCATTGCCCGCCCCGACTTTTTCCATAAGGGTAAATAGGTTGTAATAACAGCCAAAAAAGACGTGTAATCCCATTTCAATATGGTTTCCATCAGAATCTTTCCAACTGCTGACTTTACCTCCCACAAAGGGGCGGGATTCAAACATTTCAACTTCACATCCTGCATCTACTAAGTCAATAGCAGTTGCCATTCCCGCTAATCCTGCACCAACGATCGCGACTCGCATTTAGTCCTATTCCCCAAACATTTATTTACAAATTGTAATATAAAAGCCTACGCGATCGCCGATTTTGGGTCTTTCTTCTGAAAATATCTGAAAATGATTGGTCTCATTGGGCTGTGTTCCTGAGTCCCTTGAAAAACGCTAAATTAGGAAAATCCCTTTACCCAAATCATAAATTCTGAATTAATGTCCTATTTATCAAGTTTTTGGAAATTTTCCCGCCCTCATACCATTCTTGGGACAAGTTTGAGTGTTTTTGCCCTCTATTTTATTGCCCTTGCAACCAATCAAAATACCATTAGCGTTGATCAGTTAAAAGAGCTTTTAGGAGCCTGGACAGCTTGTTTATGCGGAAATATTTACATTGTTGGCTTAAATCAACTCTATGATGTGGAAATTGATCAGGTCAATAAACCCGATTTACCGTTGGCCAGTGGGCAATTTTCCCTCAAACAAGGTCAATGGATTGTCGGTTTAACAGGATTTTTCGCCATTGTAATCGCTTCTTTAGTCGGTTTTTGGCTATGGCTGACCGTTGGCATTAGTTTATTGATTGGCACTGCCTATTCCGTTCCACCGATTCGATTGAAACGTTTTCCCCTATTGGCGGCATTTTGTATTTTGACGGTGCGGGGAATTATTGTCAATTTAGGTTTATTTTTACAGTTTAATGGGGCTGTCACGTTACCCGTATTGATTCCGCCTGTTGTTTGGGTACTGACTTTCTTTGTTTTGATCTTCACGATCGCGATCGCGGTTTTTAAAGATGTACCCGATTTGGAAGGGGATAAAAAATATCAAATTCAGACCTTTACCCTAATTTGGGGGCCATCGGTGATTTTTAATCTGACTCGTTGGGTAATTACTATTTGTTATTTAGGGATGGCATTAGTCGGAATTTTGGGATTGGGTTTGATTAATGTGCCTTTTTTTGTGGGTTTTCACCTAGTTTTATTGGGTCTATTGTGGTGGCGCAGTCGAGGGGTTGATCTGACTCAAAAAAGTGCGATCGCCGACTTTTATCAATTTATTTGGAAGCTATTTTTCTTGGAATATATTCTTTTTCCTTTAGCTTGTTTCTTACCCGTTTAAATTCTGAATAGTAGTAACTACTTGAAATCAAATGTAGAATGGATGACCAAAACTTTAGTGATCGGCTTATAATAGCACCATTAGAAAATCTGAAACGCGATCGCCTTATCCTAATGACAAATAATTAACCTGAATCTTGTCCCATTTCCTAAAAAATCTCATGCTACAACTACAAATAAAATCCGATTCTTCCGATGTCGAGAGTGTTAAAAGCTTAGTCAAAAATGCTATTGAATCCGAAATAAAAAGTTTATTACGCTCCTTGGAAAAAACCAATCATATATTACTTAAATTTGAAGATAAATATCAAATATCTTCCGATTTTTTTATTACCCATTGGACAGCAGAAAATCTGGAAGGAGGGGATGATGAATATGTGAGTTGGGCAGGAGAAATACAAATCAAGAAAAAGTTAATGAATGCCCTACAAAAATTAGAAGAGATCGAGTATGTTCCTTAATCAATACCAATCGAATTTCATCACTACTATTCAAAAATATGTGAATGAAGGTTGGATTCTCTCTTTTGAGTTTTCCGTCGATTCCAGATCAACTTATATCGGTTTTATTCAAGGAAGCCTAGAATTTCGGGATGATTCCCATTTATTCTTCAAAGAATACATTAACTTGCAAAATTCCATCGAAAAACTATCCTATTCATTCCACTATCAAGACCGAGATAGTAACCTAATATTTCGCTATGATAATGCAAAATATAAACCTGATTTAGGTTATCTCAATCATAAACATATTGAAGATAAAATTATTCCTTCTGAAATTCCCAATATAGAACAAGTTACCACAGAAATTATTAGCAATTATTTAAAAAGTTAGGTTGTGATGCAAATGATAGCGATCAGCGTAATTTTAACAGGATAGACTTGCTCCCTACCCCTTAATTTTACGAAATATTGAAGTGCGTCGGCGATCGCGATTTTTGGGGTTAAACTAAAAATATCCCCATAATTAAACTTTTTAGCCGTCATCAGGAGGATAGATTGAAGCACCTGACGACCCTCCAGAAATGGTTTGCGATCGGGATTACTGAAATTATTTTATCTTTTTTTCTGATTGCGATCGCACCTATTTTTTTGAATTCCGATAAACCCCTAATCGGTTTTGGGATTTGGCTATTGGTTCCCAGCTTATTAGGCACTTCTGGCATTTATGCTGCTGTCAAAATCAAAAATGCCCAGAAAGCGCGATCCCTATTTATTCGACATTTTCCAAATTATACTTATTTAGGAATTGATCCCTTTTTAGGATTCTCGGTCACTCAAATTCAACAAAATTTACAACTCTTAAAAGCTATCAATGATGATCCAAATTTTGATGATTTAGAAATTTCATTGATTGATGTATTAAAACAGGAAAAATAATGCTAAAGTCTAACCTTATAAAAACCAGTTTACTAGTATTAATTGCTAGCGGATTAAGTTCCTGTGGCGTTATCCCAGGAACCAGTATTGCCACTGTTGAACCAGGCTTTGCAGGACTAAAAATACAACTCTATGGCGGAGAAAAAGGCATCGAAAATGCTCAATTGGTAACGGGTCGAGTTTGGTACAATGCCTACACCGAAGAGGTGGTTATTTTTCCCACCTATATTAATACCTATCCTTTTACAAAATCCTCTATCGAAGGTTCTCCAACCGATGAATCGATTGTTTTTTCTGTGGGGGGAAGTCCTGTCTCTGCGGATGTGGGTGTGTCCTTTGGATTTACCACTGAAGCAGTTCCCAATAGTACGGAAACCAAACTGCATCAATTTTATAAAACCTATCGCAAAACCCCCGATGCTTTTCGAGCAAATGAATTACGAAATGGTCTGAGAAATTGTTTTTCAGAAGTTTCAGAAGATTTAAAATTAACTCCTTCAATGTTACCCTATAATCAGCAAAAATTAGTTGCGGCAGTGGTTAATTGCACCCAAAAACGATTTCCGATTATTACCGTTCAAGATATTTCTTTGCTAGGCCCGTTACGTTTGCCACCCGATATTCAAAAGAGTATTGATGAACAATTTGCCGCTCAACAAGCCGCCCAAACTTCTGAAGCAAATCGTCGTAAGGTGCAAGCAGAAGCCGCCGCAAATGTCGCAAAAGCCAAAGGTGAAGCCCAAGTGACCATTGAACAGGCTCGTGCAGAATCAGAATCCAATCGTCTGCGATCGTCTTCCGTTACGCCCCAATTGATTGAATTAGAACGTCTGCGGGTTGAACGAGCCAGAATTGAAAAGTGGAATGGCCAACAAGCCACCATTATCCAAGCTCCCAATGTTCAAGTTGGCACGAATGGAGTCACCACACCCAAGTAAGTTTAGTTTTTTCGTTTTATGCTTATCAATAGTAAATCTCAGAATCTATAACGAAAAGAAGAGAAAGCGATCGCATTTTTATTCGTTAAATTTAGAGTCTGAGATTTGGATAGAAAGTATTGTATTTTGAAGAATTATTTCAGAGATTTGACTGTATCAGTATTAGGAGCATTTGCAGGAGCGGGTTGTTCTCCCGAATGTTGGTCTAGCGTTCCTAAACGAGTAAAAGGCCAAAAACGAACAAAGGCACGACCCACAAACTTATCTTTGGGGACAAAACCCCAGTAATGGGAATCGTAACTATTATTGCGGTTATCGCCTAATACTAAATATTGACCTTCAGGAACCTTGACGGGGCCAAATTCGTAATCAGGTTTTTGGGCAATATAATCTTCCGAAAGCTTACCACCATTGACATAAACTATGCCGTTGGAAATTTTAATAGTATCGCCAGGTAAACCGATAATCCGTTTAATAAAAGCATCTTTAAAGTTTCTGGCTTTTAAAGCATCGGTCGGATTAAAGACAACCACATCACCCCGTTTTGGATCATGAAGATGGTAACTAATTTTTTCAATAATCAGGCGATCGTTAATTTGAAGGGTCGGTTCCATTGAGGAAGAAGGGATATAACGCGCCTCAGCAACGAATGTCCGAATCCCAACGGCTAAAATTCCTGCGGTGATGATGGTTTTAGCGGCTTCTACCCAAGTTTCGTAAGATAGGGTCGTTTTCACAGGCTTTTGATCTAAGCTTCGCGTCATAGTGGGGCTACTACCAAAAATAAAGTTGGGTACGGTAAGGATAAGAGCATTAAAAATCGTGTCTCTTCTAGTTTAACGAAGGTCAACGATAGGATAATAAAGTTATTCTTAAATCGAGGATGAGGCTAATGGTTTCTCCATCACCGTTATTGATTCGCCATGCACGGATTTTGTTACCCAGTGGCGAGTTTTTCAAAGGGGATGTCCTCATAGAAGGGGGAACAATTCGAGAAATTTCTCCTAGTATAGCGGATGCCCAGGCTAGTCAGATTATAGACGCAACAGGATTGACTTTGTTACCAGGCGTGATTGATCCCCAGGTGCATTTCCGTGAGCCTGGTTTAGAACACAAGGAAGATTTGGCCACAGCGAGTCGGGCCTGCGCTAGAGGAGGAGTCACTAGTTTTCTGGAGATGCCCAATACCCGCCCTTTAACCACGACTCAAGCAGCCTTAGATGACAAATTAGAACGAGCCGCCCAGAAGTCTTTGGTCAATTATGGTTTTTTTATTGGGGCGACGGCAGAAATTTTACCTGATTTACTAACGGCTCATCCGACCTGTGGCATTAAGGTGTTTATGGGATCGATGCACGGGGCTTTATTACTGGATCAAGAAGACGTTTTGGATAAAATTTTTTCCCAGGGCGATCGCCTAATTGCGGTTCATGCCGAAGATCAAGCACGGATCGCCCAACGTCGTCAACAATTTGCGGGAAATCTTGATCCTGCGATTCATTCGATTATTCAGGATAATCAAGCGGCCCTGAATGCCACCCAACTGGCGTTAAAACTTTCCAAAAAATATCAACGGCGATTACACATTCTGCATATGTCCACTGCCGAGGAAGCCGAATTATTACGACAAGATAAGCCGACCTGGGTAACGGCAGAAGTTACGCCCCAGCATTTATTACTGAATACCAGTGCCTATGAAAAAATTGGGTCTTTTGCCAAGATGAATCCGCCCCTGCGATCGCTGCATGATCAAGAAATCCTTTGGCAGGCCCTACTGGATGGAGTGATTGATTTTATTGCAACGGATCACGCGCCCCATACCCTAGCAGAAAAAGGTCAGGCTGAAGAAATATCAATCTCGACTCCATCGGAAATATCTTCGGCGGATACGGTCTTTCTGGAACCTGCCAATGTTCCTTCGGGAATGCCTGGAGTCGAAACGGCTTTACCCTTGATGTTGACCCAAGCCATGCAAGGAAAATGTACCGTTGCTCAGGTGGCAAACTGGATGTCTGCGAATGTGGCCAAAGCTTACAAAATTCCCAATAAAGGTGCGATCGCGGTGGGCTATGATGCGGATTTAGTTTTAGTCGATTTAAACCAATATCATGAGGTTTTGCGGTCAGAATTACAGACTAAATGCGGTTGGAGTCCCTTTGAAGGTTGGAATTTGACGGGTTGGCCAGTAGTAACGATGGTGAATGGTCAGATTGCTTTTGAGCGCGGTCAATTTTTCGATCAAGTCAGAGGCAAACCATTACAGTTTGATTAAATTACAAAAATTCTAATCGGTTACAGATACCCCGCACGGTTAGGATAGAATGTTGTGCTTAGTAATTAACATAAGGTTAAATCAGGATTAGGATGGCCAAGGCTAACATTATCGGGTTGGGACGTTCGGGAATTGCCGCCGCTAGAGTTTTGAAACGGGAAGGATGGGATGTTGTTCTCAGCGATCGCGCAAATAACGAGAGTTTGCAGGCAATGGGTAAACCGTTAGAAAAAGAAGATATCCAGCTTGATTTAGGCCATCGATTAACCTTAGATTTGGATGATTTACCCCAATTAATTGTCGTCAGTCCTGGCGTTCCCTGGGATTTACCTGCTCTTGTGCAAGCCAGAGAAAAAGGTATTGATGTCATTGGTGAATTAGAACTTGCTTGGCGGTATTTGAAAAGTACTCCCTGGGTCGGCATTACAGGAACCAATGGAAAAACGACAACGACCGCATTAATCAACGCAATTTTTAAATCCGCAGGTTTAAATGCTCCTGCTTGTGGCAATATCGGTTATGCGGCCTGTGAATTGGTTTTACAAAATCAGTCCTTTGATTGGATTATTGCCGAAATCAGTAGTTATCAAATTGAATCTTCCCCCGAACTCGCGCCTAAAATTGGCCTCTGGACAACTTTTACCCCTGACCATCTAAGTCGTCATAAAACCCTGGAAAATTATTACAACATCAAAGCGTCTTTATTAAAACGGTCTAAATTACAGATTTTTAATGGAGATGATGCCCATTTAGCCAGCGTGGGTCAACAGGAATGGAATGATGCTTATTGGACAAGTGTGCAAGGAAAAGAGCAATTACTCTGTGAATCTGCAAAGGGCGTTTATCTGCAAGATAACTGGGTTTGTGCTTTTGGGGAATTAATTTTGCCAATTAATCTGTTTAAAATGGTGGGTCGTCATAATCAACAAAATTTACTGATGGCAACGGCGGCGGCTCGTTTGGCGAAAATTGATAAGAAAGCTATCACCGATGCGATGGCGACTTTTTCGGGAGTTTCTCACCGTTTAGAAAGAATTTGTACGATCAAAGGTGTCGATTTTATTAATGATAGTAAGGCGACAAATTATGATGCTGCGGCGGTGGGTTTAGCGTCGGTAAGTAGTCCCGCTATTCTGATTGCAGGGGGTGAAGCGAAGGAGGGGGATGATAGTCAATGGATTGCGGAAATTAAGGAGAAAGCGGCTACGGTTTTACTGATTGGGGAAGCGGCTTCTGCTTTTGCTGAACAGTTCAAAAAATCAGGTTATTACGATTATGAAATTGTCGAAACGATGGCGATCGCGGTTAAAAGAGGATTGGAGTTAGCTCCCGAAAAAGGCGCGAAGGTGGTTTTGTTGTCTCCTGCTTGTGCGAGTTTTGACCAATATCAAAGTTTTGAGCATCGAGGTGATGATTTTCGAGCTTTGGCTTTAGCTTTACTCTGATTTTTTTGAACTAAGGACGAAATTATAGACAGTAGCTAGGATCTATTCTTGGCAGCGATTATAGTGGCTATATTCTGGAAAGGTTTGTGCATAGCATACTTTCTCTGTTATTTCAAGCTAAAAAGGTAATGAATTTCGAGTAAAAACACATTACTTTCTTTTTTGCGGTTTGATGCTATTTTTAGATAAAATAATTCATTTACTGTTACAAAGGACTAAATATTCAATGCTAATGGGATTTTACCTTTTATTTTGGGCTTTCGTTTACTTTTTTTTAGGATGTACTATTCTTTGGATAGTATGTTTTATACTGCTAACAATTTTAAAAGCACTTAGTTTTTTATTCATCGCGATTGTAACAATTATACAATTTTTTATAAAATATACTAAAAAGTATCCTTTTTTGTATTTTGTATATGCTTTATTCTTCATTACTTTAATAAGTGTTATTTTAGTAGATTATAATTCGATTCAAAAACAAAAATATGCTTATAAACAAAATGCTATTAGTGGCAAATTATCCTTAAAAGAGGCTATTTATTTAAACTCTAGAATTGCTCCTGGTATAGATATTTTTCATAAGTATTACGCTCCAAAAATAACGAAGGATACTTCCTGTATCTCTAAGGACTATGAGAAAGCTGGTAAAAAAAGAAATGATATAGGTTTAGCCTGTGATAAGGAGGTTGCTACAAAAAAATCAATTCATCAACAACAGATTGCTGATCTACAAGCTCAAGCTGAAAAAAAAGAAAGAGAAAGAATTATAAAAAATTTACCGCCATACGCTATCGATTATATCGTGTGTGATGACTGTGGACATCAAGGAACTTTAATCATACGTTCTTTGAAAAAGAATCTCACAAAAAAAGAATGCTCTGATTTATTGACATATGTACCTACAGAATACTTAGATCCTAAATACACAAAGTATGACGAAAAAGAAGTGTGGACTGCACCTGATGGATATCATCAAGAATTTGGTGAACAGGGTATTCATACATTGAGTGATAGATGGGGGCATGAAATTGCGAGAGGGATTGAAACATCTGGGATCAGAATATTAGACGGAGATATGTTATGCGGTACTGAAAAGTGAGCTTTATTATTGTTACTAAATATCATTGTGATTAATCTGCATAACACGTTTTAAAGGGTATTATAAGAAATGTTTCTTCTGATCGTCTATTTAGGCTAATAGTCGATTTAGGCTAATATATAAAAAATCCCTGTATAATTCACAGTTAAACATCTAAATAATCGGTGAGACCCATTATGAACCTTGCCTGTTAGCGTTCAGTCTCAATATAGTTTGCAGTTGTCAACCGAGAATCCTTGAAAAGTGATCGGCAGAATACTCAAGTAATATTAATAATTCAAAACTCAAGTATTTAATGTATGTACATAGCTGTTGCCCTGATTGATTACATAAGTCCTGACGGTGTTCTTACAACGTATAAAATTACACCACTTGACGATAATGCTTCGGTCGTTATTGATCGTCTTCGTGACATTGAGATTGAGTTTGATAGCTCAGATTCTATAAATATAGGTGGATCAAGAGTCTACAACGCATCAACTTGTTCAATTCAGATCCAAAAAACAAAATTAAGAAAATTCCAAATAAATGATTCAGAAACAGCTATAAATTTTTATTGGGAACACATGGGGCTTCCCGTCGGTTCTCCACGACAAGGATCTGGTGGATTTTACAATCTAGTGTTACCTCCTAACTTCAAGTTTACGGAGCTACATATTGTTGATCCATATGATAAAACCAACCCAGAGGTGCAGAAGAAAAGACATTACCAGTATGATACTGTTTGGGATACGACTTGTAATACTTCACTGACTACTATGCGTCTCTCTTCAAGATGGGAGTCATTTTCTTTCATTCTTCTTGGACAGGCAAAAGTATTTGAGCCAGCAAAAGCTTCAGAGTATTTAGATTACTGTGATTCAACTAATGCCGTATCCAAGCTGCTTGATTACGAGATTATTCCACCCAAAGCCCGAAAGGCGATTGCCGATGATATTGCTGATAAATCCGAATGGCTAGAACTTAAGCCTAATATTGCAGGTGTAGGTATCAATTTGAACGCTATTATTAAAGACAGCATCAGAGCATTCCAGCGCAAGCTCAGAGAAAAAAAATAGAGCGTTATAAGTTGGCGCAGTGCGATTATACAGTGCCGCGATGTAATAGATTACCCTATAAAATAGAAAAAAGAAGCGGCCAACTTCTCCCTTCAATCAAAAACGAAAGGAATCATACATCATGGCAACCGTCACCGATACCGACCTTAAAGAATTAAAAGATTTAATTACATCTGGCTTTAGTCGTCTTGATGCGGAAATAACCGACCTTAAAGTTAGTGTTGGGAAAATAGAGGCCACTCTACAATCTCAACAACCTAATCTCCAGAAAATTCCAGACCTAGCCGAAAAAGTAGGAGAACTCAAAAACTGGAAACAAATTGGTTTGATTATCGCTACTGCAATGATTAGTTCGATCTTCAGTGGAACTATTGGGGGAACTATCGGCTGGTTTCTTAAAAGCGGTGGTATCCGTCCTTAAACTGCGATCAAAATCATTAGAAAAAGTACGATCGCCACAACCTTATTTTTGCTTAAATGAAAATATTTTTTAGAACAAATTCCAATTAGTGCGATCGCCCAATACCGCCACGCGATCATAACCTCGCTCCCATAAATTAACCCATAAAATAGAAAAAAGAAGCGGCTAACTTTTCCCTTCAATCAAAAACTTAAAGGAATAATACATCATGGCAACCACGATTGAAACCGACCTTAAGGAAATCCTAGACCGAATTGATAAAAGATTGGGAGCTATTGAAAGCGATGTAACCACAATAAAAATTGATATAGCAACCCTAAAAGCTTATGTCACAACGGTTAAAGAAGATGTCAAAGATTTAAGAGGGAGCCAGCGATCGCAAATTTGGGTTCTCATCGTTGCCGTAGTAGGAGCCATTATTAAGTTTGGTTTTTTCCCTAATCCCTAAAACTGCGATCACAAGAGTGACACTATGCGATCGCTATTTAGCGCTGTTCTATCAATCTAGGCAGAAGATAGATAGAAATCACGCGGAAAAATCATCTCCAACAGAGAATTTGTTAGTTTACTTAACTGGAAGAATAGACGACAAAATACTCGCAGTATTTGAGGAGTAAAAATCACGACTAACCAAGGTTTAAGCAGATTGAAGTAACATAATGGCTGAATAAACAATCGTAAATTATTGAGGGTATTTTTCCAGCCCTTTCCCTTATTCCATTTTGGGTGTTTCTGCATTTCTTCTTGAGCAGATTCAGCTAATGTATCAGGAGGTTTTCTGGATTTGTTCAAGGCTTCTGATTGAAGACTCACCATTAAGTAAGCACTCATGACCAGTTCCCACCACTTTTCAATTTTTTTATATTCTGTTACTCGAAAATCTGCCCATCCTACAGCAATTTCCGATCAAACGCACTACAAAAAAGCTATCTCAAAGGCTCAAAATAGAGACCACAATGTTGGAACCAATCAAGAGCATTTTCATCAGTAATGGTATTGATCGCATTAGTAATAGCTTCGTCAAGAGCCTCGATTGTTCGAGCTTTAGCAGAGCGAATAATTTCTTTTAATTTAGACCAACACAACTCAATTGGTGATAAATCTGGCGAATAGGAAGGTAAAAATTTAACCTTGGCTCCAACAGATTCAATCAGATTTGTAGTGACGGTAGCGTAATGTACAGACAAATTATCCATCACGACAATTGCCCCTGCCCATAACTGAGGTAATAATACTTGCTCAATAAAGACTAAAAAACTATCGGTATTTAGACTGCCAGGAAAGGTCATTGAGGCAATCAAACCTTCATCACTCATCGCCCCAATTAAAGTGATGTTTTGTCCTTTATTTCCTGGACGCTCATCATAAACCCTTTCTCCTCCCAGACAACGCGCATAGAGTCTTACCATCGCTAGATTAAGACCCGTCTCATCAATGAATATCAGGTTTCTTATATCTATCGTCTCTAGCCAACGTCTAAATTCATAACGCGATTCTTTAACCTTTTCTGTGCCTTGCTCACTTGCTACTAATGTTTTTTTTTTACGCCCTAATTCTAAACGTGTAAGAGTTCGACTTACCCCCGATATACTTACTTCTATTCCTTTCTCTTGTTGCAATTTTTCTTGGATTTCTCGTAAATATATATCATTTTGTTCTGCAACTATTTTTTTTAATAATTCTTCGTCTTCACCCTTTATCTTTGAACGGCGATCTCCCCCTTGGGGTTTGGGTGCTATTTCATTTGTTTGTCGATACCGACGTAAAAAATCGCGAACGAAAGATAAGCTAACCTTAAATCGTTTTGCTAAACCTCTTTGAGTATTTTCTTGGTTTTGCCATGCCGTTAGTATTCTTTGGCGTAAATCTAGCGAATATGCTGCCATATCTCATTAATTTTTTTAAGTTTTTTTCATGTTACCATACTTGTAGCGGGTTTGAACGAAATTTGCTGTAAACCTTGGTTAGTCGTAATTTTTACACCTCAAATTCTGCGAGTATTTTGCCGTTTATTCTTCCAGTTAAGTAAACTAACAAATTCTCTGTTGAAGATAATTTTTCCTTGTGGTTTCTATCTATTTTCTCTCTAGAGTGATAGAACAGCGGTAACTTGAAACTTGTTTAAAAATTTTCTGATAAGAAACTATTCTCAGGGTAACAAGGTCTGTTTCAAAATTTTTTCGGTGAGCAGACCCAACTCTTTTAATTGGGTTTCAAATTGATCGGCTTGCCGTTGATAATCCTGTTTTTTAGCGATCGCAGCCCGCGCCAGATCTTCGCGATCGCCCTTTAATGCTTCCTGAGCGACCCGTTGCCAACTAGCGGATTCCAAACGAGCGGATTGATAGCGGGGCTGAATGTCGTCCCAAACTTCTTTTAAATCACCGAGGGCATCCTTGAGCAAGCGTTGAGCCTTATCGGGATCACTATCTTTAAAAACTTCCTGGAAAAACTGGGGTAATTTTTCTGGATTTAATTGGGTAATAAAGGGTAAAAAGTCCCGAATTTGTTTGCTTTCGCTGATACCTGTTTTACACCAGTTCGCAAAATGTTCGCAATTATTGAATAGTAAATGATATTTTTGTTCTCCTAAACGACTTTCGGCTCGATTAATAACGATATCGGGTAAAAAACAAAATTGTTGCTCATGCTTTTTGCGATAAATCGGATTTCCCCGTTTAAAAACCTGCCAACTCGTCCGTTCAATCGTTTCGCTGGGTTTACGATAATGAATCACCGTCCCATCACCGCAATCAATGCCATGATGTTCATAGACCCCTTCTAAATTCAGGAGTTCTCGATAAACGTAGATTTGGTCACCCTGAGCCATTTTTTTTTACTTATCCTAATCCTAGCTCTAATTTTAAGGTATTAATCGATTTTTCGCCGATGTAGGGTTCACTACAAATCACTTCAGGGAAACGAATTAAATCATCTCGATTTTCGGCGATCGCTTGCATAACCAAGGGATGACTGGCGAGATCGGACAGAATGATGCGGGCAGAACGGACGACGGTTCTTAATTTTAAGCGATCGCTGACCTGGGCACACTTAACAAAAATCTCTTCCCCCCGCAGACTATGGATCAAAATTTCGGCAATGCTTAAAATACCAGGACTGAGACTCACCACGCCTAAGCAAGTATCCTTGGGTAATTTTTTGATCATGGCTAATTCCTTACTGTAATCGTAAATATCCACAGGAATGACCCGAATACCAAAGGGAGCCGCCAGAGATTCGGCCTCTGCCAGAAAATAACGACTCGTTACCACCGTTCCCGATTGGGTTTCAGAAAGCGTGTGGCTCAACTCCTCCATTGGGACTAATTGCACAGGAATATCGAGAAATTGCTCCAATTCCTGCAAAATTAATTCTCCCGCCCCAAAATCTCGTTGGGGAGTTGTCACCAAAACCTTGGCCATAGAACGCAATCGCCAATCGATGGTTGCCAGAAATAATTCCCGCACCTGGGACAAACTTAATCCTTTGAGTAACAATTCATCCAGATTTTTTTGGATAAGCTGACTGGCTTCAGGGTATTGCTGAAAAATTGGAGAATCTAGGGAAGCGACTTTGTTTTCCTGGTTTTGTACTTTCACATAAATGCCCGACCCCGCGATCGATTCCACTAGTCCCGATTCTTCCAGTTGTTGGTAAACTTTGCTAATGGTGTTGCGGTGTAAACCAGTGATCATGGCCAATTGGCGGGTACTGGGTAAACGATGACCAGGAGAATACTGACGGCAGGCGATCGCAAAGCGAATCTGGTCAAAAAGTTGTTTAGAAGCCGAAATATCGCTATCGTTTTGGATCTGAAATTGAAACATGGGAATCAGGCTCGACTGAAAATCACAGGTTGAACGGGCGGTGAGACTATTAAAATTAATCAGAAATTGATGGTTGGATTTCCCCTTAAAGACGAGATAATTGGGTTTCCTCAGATCTTGAGACGCTAAATCCATCTCCGAGGTTCAATCCTTAAGGACTAACTCATGATCTATATCACATGAAAGTCCTTGACTTAGATTGCATAATAGGAATTATCATCACAATTTTGAGATTAAAACTATCGGCTTTATCGAGGTATAACTGAATTATGAATGAGCAGCTAGCCCCCCACGCAAACGATTCCTTATCTCAATTTGAATTTGAGCAACGGATGCAAGAACGGCGAAAAGTAGAGAGAGTTCTAGCATTTTGCCAAATTCTAGATGAATCTGGTCATTTTGTCGGTGTCTCTTTTGATATAACGGAAACGGGCATTTGTCTTAGTTTACCGAATACTTGGCCCAGGAAGACTCTTTTTCTATTATTCTCAAGCGGGGTGATACCGAGTCATTACCTGAAGTTAAAGTGACGGTTCATCCTGTCTGGCGCAAGGTTCGCAATGAACAGTACGACGAAATTGGAGCTAGGATTATTGCGATCGACTGCGAAACAGATTTTCTATCTTTCCTTCATTATTGTCAAACGATGGGTTCCAGTGGACTTTTTACAGACAATTAAATAATTTATAATGGATTAAGGAATTGTTATTGAACGATTTTCGCGATCGCTTCTCATTGGCTAAATTCAAAATAGCGATCATCTTCAAAAATATAAATCCAAATTTAATAATTGCTCTGATGGATCATTTTTTGGATTATCAGGGTCTTTTTCCCAGTGAAAAGAATTATTCAAAATATATTTCTGAATCGCTATTAATGATTGTTCATCTCGAATAATTGATTCATAATAATTTCTTTGCCAAATGGGAATATCTCGATTATTTCGTAACAAATTGATCCGTTTGGTAACAGCCGATTTAAATCCCGCAACAAAAGACGAAATAGAATTCGGTTCCTGCCGTAGGGGCGCATTGCGTGCGCCCAAAAGATGTATATTCTCCTCACCTGATTTTAAAATATTCTCATTAATAATCACAATACCGTGTAAATGATTAGGCATAATAATCCATTAATCTAATTGAAAATTTTGTCTAATTTTAGGTGTATTTAACCATTCCTCCATAACAATTTTTCCGATTTGATTAAGGTGCATTCGATCATTTTTAATTTCTCCAAACCAACATTGTTTTTTATAAGTGCAGATAGTTAAAAAATAATATCCTGGCTGGGAATAATTGTAATTTCTAAGACGAATAGAACGACGATGATGTTTTTCTGGATCGAATTTCATGACAGATTTTTGTCAATAGGGCGCACGCAATGCGCCCCTACAGAAGGTTGATTTTTTGGTTAAATTTGATACCGTTTAGCCCATTAACGCCGCAAATTTCAAGAAAACTTAATAGTTTCATTAAGCAGATCTGGCTTTTCCGATTCACGCCCGTTACAATTCTAAGACTAGGGGACAGGCATCGCCCGACTTTTGCCCCTACCCCTACCAATGGCTTGCTCACAACAGACGTATATGATTGAAAATCTATGAACAATCTAGCTAATACCCAAATTTTACCGCCCGCCCAACAAGGACTTTATGATCCACAGTTCGAGCATGATGCTTGTGGTGTCGGCTTTATTGTTCATATCAAAGGAAAGCAATCCCACGACATTGTGGAACAGGCGTTGACCATTTTGCTCAATCTGGATCATCGTGGCGCGTGCGGTTGTGAAGCGAATACGGGGGATGGAGCGGGAATTTTGATGCAGGTTCCCCATAAATTTTTAGCAAAAAAGGCGATCGCAGAAGGTTTTACACTCCCTGAATTTGGACAATACGGTGTGGGGAATGTTTATAGTTCTCCCGATCGCGTTGCCAGGGAAGAAGGACGACAACTGTTTGAGAATTTAGCTAAAAAAGAAGGGTTAAAGGTATTGGGATGGCGGAATGTGCCGACCAATAATGCTTCCCTGGGAGAAACAGCTAAGGCCAGTGAACCCTTTATGCAGCAGGTTTTTATCGCTCGTCCCTCGGAACTGAGTGATGATCTGGACTTTGAGCGTAAATTATTTATCATCCGTAAACTGGCCCATACGGAGATTCGTGCCACTAATATTGATAATTTTTGGTATATTTCCAGTCTTTCTGCCCGAACTCTGGTCTATAAAGGGATGTTAATGCCTGTGCAGGTGGGCGATTATTATCCTGAATTGCATGATCCTGAGATGGAAAGTGCTTTGGCCCTAGTTCATTCCCGTTTTAGTACCAACACTTTCCCTAGTTGGGAGCGATCACACCCCTACCGCTACATTGCCCATAATGGGGAAATCAATACCATGCGGGGAAATACCAATTGGATGCACGCTCGTCAAGCCCTGTTTGAGTCGCCGCTTTTTGGAGAAGACATGGAAAAGGCGAAACCTGTGATCAATGTGGCAGGGAGTGACTCGACTATTTTTGATAATGCGTTGGAATTACTCTATTTATCGGGTCGTTCCTTGCCCCATGCGGTGATGATGATGATTCCAGAACCCTGGACAGCCCATGAGTCCATGAGTGCAGAAAAAAAGGCGTTTTATAAATATCATTCCTGTTTGATGGAACCCTGGATCGCCCCGCCGCGATCGCCTTTACCGATGGCACGATGATGGGTGCAGTCTTGGATCGGAATGGTTTACGCCCTTCCCGTTATTACGTGACGAAAGATGATTTAGTGATCATGGCTTCGGAAGCGGGGGTTTTACCGATTGAACCCGAACGAGTTTTGTCCAAGGGTCGTTTGCAACCTGGCAAAATGTTTCTGGTTGATACCAAGGAAGGAAGGATTATTGCAGATGATGAAGTTAAAGCAAAAATCATCTCTGAGCATCCCTACAGTGAATGGTTGCAAGAAAATCTAGTTTCTTTGGATCAATTGCCTGGGGATGGGCAAACGGCCTTAGAGCAGACGGATTTATCGCTGTTACAACGTCAACTGGCCTTTGGTTATACCTTTGAAGATTTGCGGATTTTATTAACGCCCATGGCCCGCGATGGGGTAGAAGCAACGGGTTCAATGGGTGCAGATACGCCGATCGCCGTTTTGTCGGATAAGCCGAAATTACTTTATAACTACTTCCAACAGTTATTTGCTCAAGTCACCAATCCGCCTATTGACTCGATTCGGGAAGAAATTATTACCTCTCCTGATACGACCATTGGTTCCGAAGGAAATTTGTTAAATCCTACGCCTCAAAGTTGCCATTTAATTGAGTTAAAAACGCCCATTATTACCAATGAAGAGTTGGCTAAATTGAAAGCGTTGGGATCCCCCCTAACCCCCCTTGATAAGGGGGGCAACGCTGATAGTAAAGGGGGAGAATTTAAATCAATTACCTTGCCAATTTTATTCGATCCCAAGCAAGGTAGTCAGGGTTTGGAATCGGTTATTGATGATCTATGCAGTCAGGCTAATCAGGCGATCGCGGAGGGCATGAATATTATCATTCTGTCTGACCGAGGAGTGAGTGCGGACAAAGCGGCTATTCCTGCTTTACTCGCAGTTTCGGGCTTACATCACCATTTAATTCGGGTTGGAACTCGTACCCGTGTTGGTCTGGTTTTAGAATCAGGCGAACCCCGTGAAGTTCATCACCATGCTGTCTTGATTGGCTATGGTTGCGGTGCGATCAATCCCTATATGGTGTTTGAAACCTTTGAGGGCATGATTGCCGATGGTTTATTGCCAGGCGTAGATTATTATACGGCTTGTAAAAATTACATCAAAGCGGCAACCAAGGGCGTGATTAAAGTTGCCTCTAAAATTGGGATTTCTACTATCCAAAGTTATCGCGGCGCACAAATTTTTGAGGCGATCGGTTTAAATAAATCCGTGATTGATAAATATTTTACCTGGACAGCATCGCGCATTGCGGGTTCAGACATTGATATTCTGACCAAAGAAGCGGTATTACGTCATCAACACGCTTTTCCCGACCATTTGGGGGATATTCAGTCCCTGGATGTGGGCGGTGAATATCAGTGGCGTAAGGATGGAGAAGAACATCTTTTCAATCCCCAGACTATCCATAATCTGCAAAAAGCGGTGCGAGAAGGCAATTACGCGGTTTATAAAGAGTATGCCAAGCTGGTGAATGAACAGGACAAAAAATTCTATACCCTGCGCGGTTTACTAGACTTCAAGCAACGGGAACCCATTCCTCTCGAAGAAGTGGAACCCATTGAAGCGATCATGAAACGTTTTAAAACGGGAGCCATGAGTTACGGGTCTATTTCCAAGGAAGCCCACGAATCCTTGGCGATCGCGATGAATCGAATCGGTGGTAAATCCAACACAGGCGAAGGGGGTGAAGATCCTGAACGTTATACCTGGACAAATGAACAGGGCGACTCGAAAAATAGTGCCATTAAACAAGTCGCATCGGGACGCTTTGGGGTAACCAGTCTGTATCTCTCCAAGCCCAGGAAATCCAAATCAAAATGGCCCAGGGCGCGAAACCAGGGGAAGGCGGTCAATTACCAGGCAAAAAAGTCTATCCCTGGATTGCCAAGGTGCGCCACTCGACTCCCTGGTGTGGGTTTAATTTCGCCCCCGCCCCACCACGATATTTATTCCATTGAAGATTTAGCCGAGTTGATTCATGATCTGAAAAATGCCAATCGTGCGGCTCGCATTAACGTCAAATTGGTTTCTGAAGTCGGTGTGGGAACGATCGCGACGGGTGTAGCCAAAGCCCATGCGGATGTGGTCTTAATTTCAGGCTATGACGGTGGAACTGGAGCTTCTCCCCAAACTTCGATTAAACACGCAGGATTACCCTGGGAATTGGGACTGGCTGAAACCCATCAAACCCTCGTTCTCAATAATCTGCGATCGCGGATTGTAGTCGAAACCGATGGTCAAATGAAAACGGGACGGGATGTGATCATCGGGGCCTTACTCGGTGCAGAGGAATTTGGTTTTTCGACGGCTCCCCTAGTTTCTCTCGGTTGTATTATGATGCGGGTTTGTCATCTCAATACCTGTCCAGTAGGAATTGCCACTCAAAACCCCGAATTACGGGCTAAATTCACAGGCGATCCTGCCCATGCGGTGAATTTTATGACTTTTATCGCCACAGAGATGCGAGAAATCATGGCCCAATTGGGTTTCCGCACGCTTACCGAAATGGTCGGTCGCACCGATATTCTGGAGCCGAAAAAGGCCGTTGACCATTGGAAAGCCAAGGGGATTGATCTCTCGGCCATTCTGTACCAGCCCGAAGTTGGCCGAAGTCGGTCGTTATTGCCAAATGGCTCAGGATCATGGTTTAGAGAAGTCTTTGGACATCACCACGTTATTAGATCTCTGTAAACCTGCGATCGAAAAGGGTGAAAAAGTCAAAGCCACTTTACCCATCAAAAACATTAACCGCGTGGTAGGAACTATTGTCGGCAATGAAATCACCAAACGTAACTGGGAAGGCTTACCCGAAGACACCATCCATCTGCACTTCCAAGGCAGTGCGGGTCAAAGTTTTGGAGCCTTTGTGCCGAAAGGTGTCACCCTCGAACTAGAAGGCGATGCCAACGACTATCTGGGCAAGGGTTTAAGCGGTGGTAAGTTGATTGTTTATCCGCCTGTGGGTTCCACTTTTGCCGCGTCGGAAAATATCATCATTGGCAATGTGGCGTTATACGGTGCAACCAGTGGTGAGGCCTATATTGCAGGGATGGCGGGCGAACGTTTTGGGGTTCGTAATTCGGGGGTCAATACGGTGGTGGAAGCTGTCGGTGATCACGGTTGCGAATACATGACGGGCGGTAAGGTTGTTGTCCTTGGCTTGACGGGTCGTAATTTTGCGGCGGGGATGAGTGGCGGTGTGGCCTATATCCTCGATGAGTCGGGAGATTTTGCGACTCGTTGTAATCAGTCGATGGTGGGTTTGGAATCTTTGGAAGACCCCGAAGAAATCCAGGATCTTTATGATCTGATTCAAAGCCATGTCACCTATACCCAGAGTGAAAAAGCTCAGGCTGTTCTGGCGGATTGGGAGTCGATGATTCCTAAGTTTGTGAAGGTGATGCCGAAGGATTATAAGCGGGTTCTCCAGGCGATTAAGAATGCGTTGGAGGCTGGTTTAAGTGGGGATGATGCCCTTAATGCGGCGTTTGAGGAGAATGCGCGAGATGTAGCAAGAATTGGCGGTAGTTAGGCTATAATCGCTAAAGGGGTTGGTTTTCTGACCCCTCTCTACTCTGATTTAATGATGAAAGACTACCTTTGGAACGAAGACAAAAATCGACAGCTTAAACAGCAACGAGGTGTTTCTTTTGAGGAAGTATTTGAAGCGATTAACAATGGACGACTGATTGATACGATTAAAAATCCCAATTCAGATAGATATCCTAACCAATCAACTTTTGTTATTAATCTTAGGGGCTATGTTTATTGTGTACCTTTTGTTGAAAGTGAATCAACTATTTTCTTAAAAACTATTTTTCCTAATCGAAAAATGAAAAAACGCTATTTTGGAGAGTAAACCCTATGCAACATTTAGATTTTGACAATATGACCCTTGATGAAATTGCTGTTGCACTCAAGTTAGATGAAGAAGAAAGAGAATTGATGGAGAGTATTGAAAATGATGAATGGGTTAGTGTTCCTAATGTGGAAGAGGAAATGAAACGGTATCAAGAGATTGCAAGAGCGCAAATTGCTAGACAAAAGATTGAGGTTAATTTATCTATGCAGGACAGCAATCAGCTTTATGATTTGGCGGAGCAGTTAGGAATGTCGGTTTCTGCCGTAGTGCAGGATGTGATGCACAAATATTTGGGAGGTGATTTGGTTGAAAAAACGTAATAAATTTATCCCGCGATCGCCTCGAAGGACAAAAGACGGCTATCAAACAGCCCAGCCAGAAATGAACCGATTGCTTGATGACTACTTTGAACGATGGTCTTGGAATGAAATCCCTCAAAATTCCTTTGATGAAGACTCTTCTCTTTCGTAAGGGCTAGAGCGATCTACTTCACTACTCACTTTTAACATTAATATCAAATTAATTGTTTATAATCCCGATCAGGAGGTTATTCAACAATGGATAAAATAAACACCTATCGAGACATTATTCAAAACCTTTTAAAAGACTATGTTAGTGATGATTATCAACGCCAAAATGTAGATAGAGAATTAATTTTTGATGTAGAACGAGATCACTATCAAATTGTTAACGTTGGTTGGGAAGACAATCATCGCATTTATGGCTGTATTCTACACTTTGATATAAAAGATGGAAAAATCTGGCTCCAATATAACGGAACTGAAATTGATTTTGCCGAAGAATTAGTTAAAGCAGGAGTTCCAAAACAGGATATTGTGGTTGGCTTTCATTCCTCCTTTATGCGTCAATTTACAGAATATGCTGTTAATTGATTGAGTTTTTTATTTTGTTTTTGCGACTAATTGAAAATCTAAATTTAACCGATGTTTTCCGAAAATATAGCCACCATTCCCCAAATTATTGAACATCTTCGAGAATATATTGCTAGTCTTCAAAATGAACTAGAATGGAATAACCTTGTTAGCAAAACCTAAAATAATTTGATTAAAGCCGTCAAACAAGCTAAACAGGAAATTGCTAAAGGTAAATCTCAACTGATGAATGATGAAAATTTATAACTACGCTTGAATTAGTCGCCAGAAAAAGTACAGAAAGCTTCTCAGATGTAACCTAACCTTCTATATTAAAAGGTGATCTCCGTTCAAGCAATAATTGTGAAACGCATTTCTATTCTTGGCTCGACTGGCTCCATCGGTACTCAGACCCTCGATATTGTCACCCAATACCCAGAACAATTTCAGGTGGTCGGTTTAGCCGCAGGGAATAATATACAGCTATTATCTCAACAAATTCGCACCTTTCGACCAGAAATCGTTGCCATTAGCCATGAGTCTCGCCTCAATGAACTCAAAGTCGCGATCGCGGATTTAAACTACCAACCCGAATTTGTCACAGGCGAAAATGGCATGGTAGAAGTCGCTCGTTATGGCGATGCAGAAAGTGTGGTCACAGGCATTGTGGGTTGTGCGGGCTTGTTGCCGACGATCGCCGCTATTGAAGCAGGAAAAGATATTGCCCTAGCCAATAAGGAAACCTTGATTGCGGGCGGGCCAGTGGTTTTGCCATTGGTAGAAAAACATGGAGTCAAATTATTACCCGCCGATTCAGAACATTCCGCTATTTTTCAATGTTTGCAGGGCGTTCCCGACGGTGGGCTGCGACGCATTATTTTAACAGCTTCGGGGGGCGCGTTCCGTGATTGGTCGGTGGAACAGTTGCCCTTTGTGACGGTGCAAGATGCCCTCAAACATCCAAATTGGTCAATGGGTCGCAAAATCACCATCGATTCGGCAACCCTGATGAATAAGGGCTTGGAAGTCATTGAAGCTCATTATCTCTTTGGGGTAGATTACGATGCGATCGATATTGTCATCCATCCCCAAAGTATTATTCATTCCCTGATTGAAGTGCAGGATACCTCGGTTTTAGCTCAATTAGGCTGGCCTGATATGCGTTTACCCCTACTTTACGCTCTTTCCTGGCCCGATCGCCTTCATACGGATTGGGAACCATTAGATCTGGTCAAAGCGGGGAATTTAACTTTCCGTGAACCCGATCATCATAAATATCCCTGTATGCAGTTGGCCTACGCGGCAGGTCGGACGGGGGGAGCGATGCCTGCGGTTTTAAATGCGGCCAATGAACAGGCGGTGGCTCTCTTTTTAGACGAAAAAATCAGCTTTTTGGATATTCCTCGGTTAATTGAAACTACTTGCGATCGCTTTACGACTCAAAATACTGCTACGCCGAGTTTAGAGGATATTCTTTTTGCTGATGAATGGGCTAGGGAAACCCTACTGAATGCGAGTCAATCTCTCCAAAAGGGCGATCGCATCATTTCCGTTAGCTAGAATCGAAATAACCTATTAGATGACAGCAAACACTATGCAAATTGTCCTTTTAATTGGAGCGGTGATCGTTGCTTGGTTAATTTTTGGTTGGTTATTAAATGTCATTAAAGTCAGCCTAAAAACAGCGATTAGTATTGCCCTAATTGTCCTCGTTTTGCAGTTTGCTTTTGGCATTAGTCCCGAAAAACTTTGGGCAGAAATTTTAAATCTTCCCGCGATGATTCAAAAAATGTTGCCCTCTAATCCAAAATAATGATTTAAAGTGATTAACCATTCACCAGCGATCGCGATTAAAGAATTAAACCCTTAACTGAGTAATGGCAATTTTCCCCGAAAAACAAATATCCACATCGGTTCCTAATGTGCGATCGCGTTTGGCATATTCTCCCCGATAGCGGTAGGATTCTCCCTCTATTTCGTAGGAAACGGGCAGAGGATCGGTACTCGGTTCACAAAAAACGATTTCTGGAGTCGGTAAACCCTTTTCGAGGTGGGGTAAATTTACATTCCAAAAATGTTTAGCGGGTAGGGGTAATGTCCATAATTTTTCTAAAACATCGGCTGTCCAGAGGCTTGCCAGTTGCCAATCAATTTCTAGAGGACGCTTAATCCAATGGGAAAAGGCGATCGCTTTAAACCCCAACATAGCCGCTTCTCGAACGGCGGCAACGGTTCCAGAAATATAGGCATCAACCCCCAAATTTCCCCCCGCATTAATACCCGACAAAACCCATTCGGCCTGGGGATGGAGATGAGTGAGTCCTAAACGGGTGCAATCGGCGGGAGTCCCACCAACAGCAAAGACCGTTGCGGAACGTTTTTCGACATGGATGGGATTATAGGCTGTAATTTGATGACCACAGCCCGAATGGTGTTCTTTTGGTGCGACAATCACTCCTTTACCTTGGACTGCTTGGCTGAGGGCCAAAATTCCAGGGGCATCAATGCCATCGTCGTTGGTGAGAATTAGGGTCATAAACTTATAGCAACTTAATAGCGGAGGATAGGGACATCGACAAGATTCTATGGTACATCCCTCCATCTTCTGAAAAGAATTTTCTGTGCAGGGGTCGTTATTGATCGAGATTGTCGTAGGCGATCTGGGTTGAATCGGTAAATAAACGGTTTCTAGAGATTCAGCCCGCTTGTGAGCAAAGAATTGGCTGACAGCAACATCGTGTCTTATTGAAAGATAAAAGGCGATCGCGTTATGTTTTTCTATATCATTAAATTAGTTTAATAACTCAGGCATAAATTATGACAGTTGCCCTAGAAAAAAAACATTACAGCTTTGAGGAATATCTTGCACTCGAAGAAACGGCAGACGATAAACACGAATATCAAGATGGAGAAATAGTATCAATAACAAGCGAAACAACGGAGCATAATAAAATCGCCCTCAATTTTGCCTCGAATTTGAAATTCACCTTAAAACGCAAGCAATATGATATTTTTATCGGTGACGTAAAACTGTGGATTCCAACCTATCGTCAAGGAACATACCCCGACGTAATGTTAATTCAAGGGGAATCTATCTATTACGGTAGCGGAAAAACGACTGTGCTGAATCCTTCCCTAATCGTTGAAGTTTTATCAAAATCGACCCAAAATTATGATCAGGGGGATAAATTTTTCTACTATCGTTCTATTCCTCAATTTCAAGAATATATTTTGATTAGTCAGGATCAATATTATGTGATGCAGTTTAATAAAACCCAGAAAGGAAAATGGTTGTTATCTGAATATATGGGAGTTAATTCTATCCTCTCTCTCAATTCAGTTGAATTTCAAATTTCTTTTCCCGAACTCTATGAAAACGTGATATTTGATAAATCCCCTAATTAATTGTTTATCTATGATTGCTAATTTTAAATTAATCCTAATTACCGCGATCGCCCTTCTTGTTTTTACAACTTCTTGGATTGTTAATCCCCAGGCATTCGCAGAAACTCTTACCTGTCCTGACAATATGGCAGCCATTCAGGAGGGAACTTTTCGGATGGGTTCCGATGAATTTTATGCAGAAGAAAAAAGTGTCAATCAAGTCAAAGTAAGGGATTTTTGTATAGACCGCCACGAAGTCACTAACGCCCAATTCGCTCAATTTGTGTCAGAAACAGGTTACAAAACTGTCGCTGAACGTCCCCTTTCCGTCGAAGAATTTCCAACCCTAAAACCCGAAGAACGTCAGCCTGGTTCCCTCGTTTTCATTCCTCCCGAAGCAGGAGTCACCGAAATTGAACCGCTTAGTTGGTGGCATTGGGTACAGGGAGCAGACTGGCAACATCCCCAGGGGCGAAACAGTTCTATTGTCGGTAAAGAAAATCATCCCGTCGTACAAATCGCCTTTGAAGATGCCGAGAGTTATGCAAAATGGGCTGGAAAATCCTTACCCAGCGAAGCCCAATGGGAATACGCCGCACGAGGAGGCTTATCTAAAATGACCTATAGCTGGGGCAATCAATATTCCGCTAAAAAGGCCAATACCTGGCAGGGGGTATTTCCTTTTTTTAATACGGAAGAAGATGAATTTTTAGGAACTGCTAAAGTCGGGTCTTTTCCTGCTAACGGCTATGGGCTTTATGATATGACAGGTAATGTTTGGGAATGGACAAAGGATTGGTATCAAGTAAGCCATGAAAATAAATCAGGAAAAACCGATCCATTAGTGGAAAATCCATCAGACAGTCTTGATCCCAGGGAACCAGGGGTTGCCAAGCACGTTATCAAAGGGGGTTCCTTTCTCTGTGCTAAAAATTATTGTAGTCGTTATCGTCCCGCCGCAAGGGAAGCGGAAGAAACAAATACGGGAACATCGCACATTGGTTTTCGCTTAGTTAAAAATATTCCTGTCTCAACATCACAAAAAAGCCTGGGATCAGTCCAATAGAACCTTTGATCTTTTTTTGATCTTAAAGGGTGCGATCGCTGCCTATCCTATGCCCATGACCCCGATTAGTTTGTTCGGATCATCCCCAATGGGGTAAATAGCGATCGCAACCTAAAATTTGCTGTTTCCCTGACGCTTGATTTTGTATATACAATAATGTATATATATAATATGAACTTCGATTGGGACAACAACAAAAACCAAAGCAACATTGCCAAACACGGTATCAGCTTCGAGGAAGCGATCGCTATCTTTGATGATCCCAATATCCTGAACTATGAAGACACTCGATTCAACTATGGAGAAACGAGATTTGTTTCAATAGGACAAATAATTCTCGTTACCCAAGAAAAGACGGTGATCATCGTGGTTATTCATACCCAAAGAAATCAAACAATTCGTCTGATATCAGCCAGAAAAGCTAATGAACGAGAGAGGAAACGCCATGAGCGACAATAAATTTTCATCTGATATATCTCTTGAAGAGCGACAAAAGAAATTCCTAGCAATGTCCGATGAAGATATCGATTATTCGGATATTCCCCCCTTAGATGATGAGTTTTTCAAGAATGCTAAACTGGTCAAACGAAGCCCTAAGACAGAGCAAATTAGTATCAGAATAGAGACGGAAATTCTAGAGTGGTTCAGGAGTCATGCTCAAGAAAAAGGCTATCAAACGCTTATTAATGATGTATTGCGAACCTACGTTAAACATCAATCGTAATTCGCAAAATTGGGACTTTTTGCCATTTTACAGATGATTTAAAAAACGCGATCGCAGTTTATTTTATGCCCACGATCCCCATTTAGTTTGTTCGGATCATCTCAACGGGGTAGATAGCTATGATTTGGACTGGGTTGATGACTCGGTTTGACGGGATAGGATGTGTTTTTACTTTCATATTGAGAGACTAGAAGGTTTTTTAGGGTCTGAGGCTTTATCTTGTTTAATCAAATTTTGCTTTAGTGTATATGGCTTTTCCCAAATTACAGGCCGTTTTCATCTGACTATTGGTTAAGTTTTTAGCATTGTCGAGGTTGGCATTCTTTGGATTTGGGTCGATCAGATCTACTCAAACCTTACTCCAAAGATATTAAACTAATAGAAGAACTAGCGATTATAATACGTTAGTGTCGCGGACGAACTGAGTATTTGATCGTCTTTTTCCAAATATCGTGACCGTCACTCATTTTGGACAATTATCTTCAAACAACAGCCCTTATTACTCTGAATATACGATGAACATAAAAGATGCAACGAAAATTCTTAGGCTTGAGAAAGAGATCGATTATATGAATGTAGAATTTATTGAGGAAATATCATTAAAAATATTAAACAATCTCAAAAATATTGTAAACGAGAAAATATTCAATCCCAAAAATGGTGAATTAACATATGAAATCAAAGTATTTAGTGGAAGGCCCAACGCAAGAGCTATCATATATACAGATAAACCATTTAATCCCAAAATTGAACTTGAATTGTCATTATTAATCGAAATTTACAGAGATTCTTTCACATTCCCACTATTTTGCAAACGCATTGCAAAAGAAACAAATGCAATTGAAAACCTGCATATGTCTCATAGTGCATTTACCAATGCCTCATTTACATTTAATACTGGAATACCCGAAGTTCATGAAAGCTTTATCTCTTCTGATTTAATTGATTATTGCATTATTTTTGGTGAAACTGTAGAACAGGCAAACGATTCCCGAATTGATAAAAATGATGTGAATTGTAGATTTTTAATGTTTGAACTAATGCTAATTTGGACTTTTTTTCATGAGTTAGGTCATATTGTTCAGCAACATTATTTATTAAACGAGCAGATTAAAAATATAGATACCCAAACTGTGGAAATATCAGAAATAAATTATAACGTCAATCATGAGACTAATTTGAAAGGGCAGGCACGTGAAATCCTTGCTGATGTACAAGCCATAGATTTTACTTTTTTCAACTTTGGAGGACAAACCGATTAAATCATATCCCATTTTACTTTTTATTATGCTCTATGGAGTGTATGTTTCAAAGATTTTATGGTACTTACAACGAAGACCTTGAATTAACGCAAGGTAAACATCCCCACCCAGTCATACGTAGTGAAATAGCAATACAATACTCATTGCGAAAAATATTGGAGATTATTTCAATAACACAATCATCAAGCTACTTTAATAATATAAATGAATTTTTTGTATACTATTCCGTAAGAGCATCTGTGCTGACAGGATATTTTAGAGCATACCGCATAGAAGAATTTGATGGGACTTCTTTACCCTCTTTTATGAAATTACAAACAGAGCCTCATAATGATAAAAAATTAAGTTATATATCCGCCTTAATTAATGAAGTAAGAAATCAAGCACCAGCTATTCAAGCCTTTCATTTGGCTCCAACAGGATCTATTGAGAGTCTTTTATCATATTTTCCTGATTAAAACTTTAAATACAATGTGAAATTCAATAACCTACAAATTTAGCGCGATCGCCTACTAAACCAGATCCGCCAAAATATTCGTCACTTCCGACTGGTGCTGATGTCGGTTATCATCGTCAATCATTAAAGTGTTCAAATTACCGTAATGACTGAATTTCTGCACCTTTCGAGTATCACCCTCCCAATCCAGAAAACACACTTATTATTCCCAAACAAGGGTTTATTACGGTAACTTTAAGTCCCAACTTTTGACCATCTGCCAAGCCAATTTAGCCGCCCCCAACATCCCCGCATCATTACCCAACTCTGCTACTGCGATCGCCAAATTTTCCCTAGAGGGACTTAAAACCCGTTGATTTAATTCCGTTATCATGGCAGGCAAAAAAAACTTCGCACTAGCACTGAGACCACCACCGAGAATCACTGCCTCTGGAGTTAGGATATAAACCAAATTCGCTACCCCTACTCCCAACAATTGGCCGTAATGTTGCCAAAAAGCTAAGGCTTCTGGATCTCCTTTTTCGGCTAATTCCGCTAACTCCAATCCTTCCTTTCCTGTCTCTCGTCGAATGCCTTGAAGGGAAACATATTGTTCCAAGGAGCCACGATTTCCACTATTACAGATGGGGCCATCGAAATTAATGGAGATTAAACCCAATTCTCCCCCCGCTCCCTGTAACCCTGTAAAGAGTTCACCATTCAAGAAAACCGCTCCCCCTACGCCCGTACCGAGGGTTAATAAAATAAAATTTTGAAACCTCCTACCAGCCCCTAACCAAGCTTCCCCTAAACCTGCACAATTGGCATCATTACTGAGGGTTGTGGGTAAATGGGTTTCCTTTTCTACCCAATCGGCTAGGGGAATATTGACCCATTCGGGTAAATTAATGGCAAGTTTGGCAATGCGTCCCGTTTTATCCGAAGGGCCTGGAGTACCAATACCGATCGCGATGCAATGCTCCGTTTTGAGTAAATGAATCCCTTGCATCAAGGTTTCAAAAACAGCGATCGGTAAGGCGGGTTGGGGGGTGGGTAGGGAGAGGGATTGTAAACAGGTTCCATCTTCCAGAAATCTGCCTAATTTAATCGCCGTTCCCCCTAAATCAATACCGAGTACTTGAGGCTTTTCCATTACTTTTTTTTGACGCTTAAACCACCCGTTATAACCAATCGTTATACGCCTTCGTTACGGGCTAAAAGAACGGGACAATTGGCATTGACTCGGATATAGTCCGACAAAGAGGTTCCCAACAGACGGTCTAGGTCAGGTAAGCTCCTGGCAACCGACGGACGGCGATCGGGGGAACCGATCATTAATAAATCCACACTATATTCATCGGCTAATTCACAGATTTTTTCCCCTGGCTTGCCACCTGTCACAATAGAGCGATAGTTAATGCCATAGCGTTTTGCCTTGGCGATCGCGGGAGCTAGGACGGGATTATTTTCGATTTCCTGGCGGGAAAGGGGGAGTAAATCAGGTTTGAGATCTGGATTCACCCGTGCCAAAATCAATTCAGCTTCTGGATAATCTTTCAACAAATAAAGCGCGAGATCGAGGGTATATTCGGCGGCGGCAGATTTGTCTAAGGCGACCATAATCCGTTTGATGCGTTTGACATAGATATCATCCCTGACCAATAACATGGCATGATTCGTCAATTGAAAAACGTATTGACTCACGGAGTTTTCGAGGATTGCCTCTAACCGCTTCAAGCCCCGTGATCCCATCAGAATCAAATCCGCACCTATTTCATCGGCGACCTCACAAACGGTTGTTTTAGGTTCCCCTTGACGCAATACGGTCGAAACCTTGCTGGGGTCAATGTCAATATTTTTGAGAATGTCGGCAATGATTTTGCCCCCTTCATCCCATTTTTCAGTCAAAGCATCCGCCGTAATTTGGGGAGGAACGACGTGTAGAACCGTGATAGCCGCTTTTTTGAAGGCAGGCAAATCCATCAAGGCTTTCAGCATTTCCTGGGTTTGGGAGGTTCCCGCGTCAGCATATAAAATTTTATTGAGCATTTTGACTAGCTTCCTTGGCAATTTGCAATGATATTCTTTATTTTTATGTAATAAGGGCTATCCTAGATTTTTCGCGCGATCGCGTAATCGACACCCCATTTATTTAGAATACTTCTAATGCTGTCAGACAAATTTAACGACTTATTACAACTTTAACGTCATGTCGCGATCGATTAGAATCGTGATCATCAATCCCTTTTTATCTAAGTAGCTAGTTACCATTAAACTGAGAATAGTTTTTTCACTCGATCCCCCCTGCCCCCCTTAATAAGGGGGGTGTCCGTAGGACGGGGGGATCTTATAACGTTTAAGATCCATCTCCTTAAAACATTGAGTGTGTTTTAATAGAACCCTTGCAAAGATCGCCGATGACCCAACACCCCAGCCGCCAACCCCTGAGTCAACTCGTTACCCAAGCCGTCCAGAAATTGGTCGGTTTGAACGGGGCCGAAACCTGCGATCAAAAAGGGGGCTAGGGTTCCCGAACTCTGGGTTAAAGAAAATCAAGATTCTAAAAAAGTCGAAAAATATCCTCTGCTCGGCGATCGCTACATTATTGGCAGAAGTTCTCGCACCTGCGATATTCTCATCAAAAATGCCGTTGTCAGTCAGACCCACTGCTCTTTACATCGAGATCCCGATCATCCCAATCATTTCTATCTCAAGGATGAAGATTCGACCAATGGACTCTTTTTTGGGAGAAAACGCCTGCAAACCTTTCCCCTCAGACATGGCGATGTCATTAATCTGGGACTGCCCGAACTAGAAGACATTACCCAACTCATTTACCGAGATCCGCCTCCCCTTTGGCTGAAAACCTTGCGTTATGGTCTTTATGGAACGGCGGTCATCAGTAGTTTATTAATTGCTTGGATCGGTTGGGAATGGAGAAAAATTGAGGTTCATCCCTTACCTGCTGGGGTGGTTGGGCCAGTGGTTATCTATGCAAAAGATGGAAAAACCCTACTGAATCCCCTAAAACGAGAAAATCACCACGAATTAAAAAAACTCAGTGATTTTTCTCCCTACCTCCCGAAAGCAGTCATTGCCTCCGAAGATAGTCGTTTTTATTGGCACTTTGGCGTAGATCCCTTGGGCGTGGCGCGGGCAGTTTTAATCAATACCTCCGATAAGGGGATTCGCCAGGGAGCCAGTACTCTGACTCAACAGTTGGCTCGCAGTTTGTTTACGGTCGTGGGTCGCGAAAATACGGCGGGTCGTAAAATTCGAGAAATGTTAGTCGCCCTCAAATTAGAGGCTTTTTATAGTAAAAATGAGATTTTAAAAACCTATCTCAATCGGGTTTATCTAGGGGTCGGGAGTTACGGGTTTGAGGATGCGGCTCAATTTTATTTTGATAAATCCGCTAAAAATCTTGATATCTCGGAAGCGGCAACCCTGGTGGCCATGTTACCCGCTCCTAATCTCTACAATCCCGTCCAGGATTATCAAACATCGGTGCAATTACGAAATCGAGTCATTAATCGCATGGTCAGTTTGGGGATGATTAGTGAACAGGAAGGGGCCAGAGCCAGGCGATCGCGGATTAAGGTCAGTCCCAAGGCAAATCAAGCTCTCTCGAAAATGTTGGCTCCCTATTTTTATAGTTATGTTTTTCAGGAATTACAACAGTTATTGGGGGAAGATGTGGCTAAAGAAGGGAATTTTATTGTGGAAAGTAGCCTAGACCCCAAAATGCAACTCAAAGCCGAAAAATCTCTCAAAACAGGGATTCAATCTGTAGGAACCCGTTTTCGCTTTTCCCAGGGAGCCTTAGTGACTCTCGATACGCGATCGGGGGAAATTCTCGCCTTAGTCGGTGGTTCCGATTACAAAACCAGTCAATATAATCGTGTAACCCAAGCCAAACGCCAACCAGGTTCTACCTTCAAAGCGTTTACTTACACGGCGGCCCTAGAGGATGGCTTATCTGCTAATAGCACCTATTCCTGTGGAGCATTGCGTTGGCAAGGGCAGGACTATAAACCCTGTGAACGCAGTAGTGGCGAGATTACAATGGCTCACGGTTTAGCTCAATCGGAAAACGCGATCGCGCTTCGGGTCGCTCAACGGGTCGGATTGGATCAGGTGGTCAATATGGCCGAGCGGATGGGCATTCGTTCCAATCTCAATCCCGTTCCAGGGTTAGTTTTAGGTGAAAGTGAGGTAACTGTGCTGGAAATGACAGGAGCCTATGCCACCTTTGCCAATCAAGGAATGTGGAATCGTCCCCACGCTATTCGACGCATTCTGGACGGTGGAGATTGCCAGAATTACGAAAAACCAGAAACCTGTCGCGAAATTTATGTCTTTGCTCAGGATCAGAATGGTCATCACCAGGCGATTTCTCCAGGCGTTGCCAACACGATGACGGAAATGTTACGCGGGGCAGTCACAGGGGGAACGGGTAAGGGGGCGAATATTGGGATGGGGGCCGCAGGAAAAACGGGAACCACGAATAAGGGGGTTGATCTGTGGTTTATTGGTCTCATTCCCCAACGAAATTTAGTGACGGGGGTTTGGTTGGGCAATGATAATAATTCTCCTACGGCGGGCAGTAGCGCACAGGCCGCTAGTCTTTGGGGAACTTATATGAAAAATGTTTTAAATTGAGTCAGTAAAAGGTAATTCGTTTTGTTAATTTAACCGATGCAATGCGACTATGATAATCAAATTTATTATTCTCGACTCAAGCAAAGTCCAAATATCCAAGCTGGTGGATTATTGTTACCGTAATCACCACGAAAATAGCCCATAGGGATAGATTCAATGGGGCCCAGCAACAACGTTCCAGGTTTTCCCAAGACGTGATGATCGTATTTTTTTAATATCAGATTTAATATCAGAATTGTAGCTTATGGGAATATCCATATAGGCATCATATTCATTGAAGGTAGTCGGATAAACTCGCAACAAATAAGCTTCTATATTAAGTTTTTCACCTTGGGATGTTTCTGCTTCAACGGTTTCATTCCAATAATTCTCTTCTTGAGGATGATGGTGAGAGCTATCATCTCTAAACGGATAGGTTCTTAAAAAATAAATTTCAGGTTTTTTGGGGCGTTGTGGTTTACTTTGTGTAGATTGAGCAGTATTCTGGGAGGATGTTTCTAGATTACTCATATCAGACATGAATGATGAGCCTCGTCTAAATAATAGTTATACTCAAATTATAGAGCTTATTTTTACCGATGCTCAAGAGTCGATTAAAGTGCTTGATAGTCGGGTTAATATTCTTAATACTCAATTAAGTGCAGTAGCAGGTTTTAGTGCGGCTTTAATCAAGTTTGCAGATGATTTACCTGATCAAAGTATTCTTATTCAAGATTCATTACCTTGCTATAGTTGTTCGGTTTTAAAAATACTCAGTTTATTATTGTTGTTTGCATCGGCGGGCATCAGTTTGATTGGTATTTTACAAAAATAGGGTGGACAAGATTCAATTATTTCTCCTAATGAACAGGTTGAAAAGTGTCTAGAATTAACAGAAGATGGATATAAATTATTGTTTATTGATCAGTATGAGCAAAGTATTAACAGTTTGAGTATATTGAGTGCTTGGAAAAGTCAGCAATTAATTTTATCAGGAACCGTTTTTGTTATTGCGACTTTTTTATCTGCTTTAAATTTAATTTTGGCGACAGTTTTGAAGTAGTTGTAGGGTATGTTAGCACAACGTAACGCACAAAATATTACGGATTTAACGAATATTAAATAAGATGCGTTTGAATAAAGACAGTAATGGTGATCGCACTAGAAGTGGTCAACAACTAGGTAGATTGTTTTTATTGCGTAAGTTAATTTCATTTTCAATTAATTCAGTGACAACAATTAAAGAATAATTTAAGACAAATTTGTGGTGTGCGTTAATAAATTGTGTTTTCAGAAAGGGAGTGGAAAATCCTGTAGAAGCAGGCTCACCATTATGAACGTATTGATTTCTTATCGCGTATGAGATCGAAAGAGGATATTGTGGAAAGATATTGAAATTCTGAAATATTTGGTTGTATGCAGTTAAAAGATATTCTCTCTGTGATTGGTAGGCAAATTTTTCAAGATACATAAAATATTCTAATAGTTCATCTTGAGATTTTCGCAAATCGAATATGCTTCTCATATTTTTTTCGTATTCTTCCAGCAATGAATCTAATAGATATTCTAAGTAAGCATTTTTTATTGATGTATAATCAAAAATTTCGGGTGGGCCATACGGTATTCTAGTATAATTATAGTTTTTAGGTTCTAAATAAGCATCATCATACGTCGCGTAGCTGGTTTTGTGTGTAGAAGAAGATGAGGGTTTTGGTTTTATATATTCATAAAATTTTATTAATGAGTTGAGTGATTCAAATAAAAACCATGAATCTGTTAGAACTAATGTAGATTTATGTCCTTCTAAAATATCTGCGTTAATATCTGGGGTGATTATGCTGGGATTAAAATATATATGGCAAAGTATTCGCTCATGTGTATTTGAGAATAATTTTAGGTTTGTGTCGGCTTGGTTTAGTCCTGCGTATGTATCGATATAATATTGAAATATATCACCATTGATCGATTTAGTTACATAGTTGCTCATTTTATTCCCTTTGATTATATGTGTTCGTTATAGAACCTATTTGGTATCTCTCTTGTAACGCTTAGCTGATAAGAATTACAGGCATTTTGGCTAATTCTCTCTAATCCATACTGGGCAAAGGTTGTGAGAAAGATACCAAATGGACTCTATAAATGAAACAGGCGATCGCACTAGAAAGAGCCAAGAGCAAGCCGAAAACCGTAGCTGTTGCTCCAGTAGTCCGCACCGATCCCGACCCTCGCCGCCGAGCGACAGCCCCTTGAAACGCTTCCCCAAGAACCACCGCGCATTAGTTTCACAGGGGATTGAGAATAGTTATTATTCCAACTTCTTCCATCCTTTGGCGCATTTTCATGATTTTCATGCCAAACATCGTCACACCACTCCCACACATTTCCACTCATATCAAATAGTCCCCAATTATTTGGCTTTTTCTGCCCGACTGGGTGGTTTTTTGAACCTGAATTTTCTTTATACCAAGCATATTTTTCTAATTGCTTTTCATCATCTCCAAAATAAAAACGGGTTTGGCTTCCCGCTCGACAGGCATATTCCCACTCTGCTTCACTGGGAAGACGATATTTTTTTCCTGTTTTTTCACTTAATCTTTGGCAGAACTCCTGAGCATTATCCCAAGTTACTTTTTCCACTGGGTTATAGGGATTATCTTTAAAATATGACGGATTAATCCCCATTATGGCTTGATATTGCTCCTGAGTCACAGGATATTTCCCCATCCAAAAACTAGTTAATTCAACTTGGTGTTGGGGCTTTTCTTCATCTGAGGCATCAGAATCGGTATCGGGCGATCCCATTAGGAATTTACCCGCAGGAATGGCGATCATTTTCAGTTTGACTCCCCCTGGTAGAGCTTCTGTATAATTTGTTAATGATTTAATAATAATTGGTGTAGCCTTTGGACTTGGTGTTGGTGTTGGATTTGGTGTTGGTGTTGGATTTGGTGTTGGAGTCAGGAGAGATGTGGATTGAGTTTTTTTTGATCCTATCCAGGTGATTGCTCCTCCAGTCCCAAGTAAACCCATCCCGACTAGAATCTTTCTTCTTGTTAAAAAAAGTTGTGGTGGTGGTGGTTGATACGTTATTGGCCGATTAGGGACGATTGGTTTAACAACAGTAGGCTGGGGTTTAGTTTGAGATAGAGGCTTGATAGGTTGGGGTTTCACCATCAACTTCCCTTGCAAAATATCAACCCCTAAATTCTGAGCGCGATCGCACCAATAACAACGCCCATAACTCAAACCATAAAAATGACTATCAACTTTTCCACAAGACTGTAACTCATTAAACGCAACCTCTAACGCCTCCAACCAAACCCTCGCACTCGGACGTTTAGAAGGATTGAAATGACCATCATTAAAACACAGCAAAAAACACCGTTGAAGCTCAGGATGAATGATATCCAAAGGAATCGTATTATTACTCGGCTGAATTAAACTATTCGGTGCACAGGGCCAAAAACCGCGACGAATTAACTCCACTTGCTCAGGCGGATCACCCGAACCCTGCCAACTTCCCCGAAACGGTGGCCCCACCAAACAAAAGATAATAAATAACCACGCCCAACCGAAAACGATCATGCACCGCAGATTGAGTAATCGAGTCAATATTCTTACCAATTAACTCAGATGGTGTAAACCCTTCCGAAGCAACCAAACACCGATAAACCTTATTTTGAACAGGATCAACAACCTGAAAAGAATCCGTATCAATAATCGTCGGTAAAGCGCGGTTATTCACCAGAATATTTTGTAACTTAATATCCCCTAAAACATAACCCTCATCATGAATCGCTTGAATAATTCCTGCAATATTTCGGGCGACCACATGGAGAAAATACCAATTCGCATCAACCCCCAAAGATTTCCGCATTCTCGGCGTACAAACCTTCAATAAATCCAGGCTATTCTCCACCTCTGGCATCAGAAAGCCCACCACTTCCCCACCGCTATTCTTGAGAAGCGATCGCGTGAAGCAAAGGAAATATGATTCTGGTGAGCATTCGGATCTTTCGGAACCCGCTTCACCATCACCTCTAACTTCGCCACCCGATCTTTCATCTGGGCTAACTTTTCTTTCTCATTGCTTGCGGGAACATGATAAATTTTCGCCAACAGACCAGAGCGATCCGTCCGCCAAACTTCTCCTTCCCCACTCTGGGCAATAGAAACCGTTAACGTAACTGCCTGATTCGTTTTACTACAGAACAATTTGGTCATTTTTTCTGATCATCAAATAAACTAAATATTGTAAAATGGGATAAATTTAATTAGATTTAAAACTAAATTAAAACTGTAACTTCCTGCAACACTTGAATAAGATCAGGTTTTTCGCAAGCAATTACATCTTTTGGCAAATGTTTATGATGGGGAAAGCTCGATAAATCAGGAAAATGAGGGGTGCTATCATAACGAAAAATTAGGATATTGTGCCTATCTTGACAGTGATAACGATAATCTAAGAATGTCAAAACATTATTTTCAACAATAACCGCTTCATTAATTTCCAGTAAATACCCCAAATTCCAACGAATACGAAGTCGTAAATTGACTCTAGTCGGTGTTAATATTTCTTCAGTATAACGCTCAATATAAACCTGCTCTAAAGCCAGTAAAGCCAGTTCAATATCTTTTAAATAATCCTCTAAAATTTTATGCAGCATGGGCTAATAAATTGGCTAATTCTAAACGTAACGCTAGATAATGGCGGTAATCATTAGACCATTCGATAAAATCAACCTCATCCGTTAAACATCCCTTGTTATAGCGATCAAAAAAATCTTCTGAATCCCATTGATATTTATTTTCATAAACACTGAGACGCTTTGTAACTGCAATCAACGCATCTAACGGCGAAGAATATTCAATTCTTTGTTTACGCATACTTTCCTCCTAGAAAATATCATATTTGGTTAAAAATTTAAGTTGTGATTTGACCCCAAGTTACAGGCGGTAACGCGATCGCCTCCCCAATCTTGCCACTCGAAACCCGCTTCATCGAACTACTGAGCCAGATAAATAAATCCCGAAAATCAAGACCATTTAATAAAACAGGTGGTCTCAGCGAAATTTGTTTGAGAATTTCCATATTGGCCCCTTGAACCGCTACTGAAAAGAACAACAAACGATTTTCTGCTTCGGCTTGTCGTAAATTTTGAGCCGCCCCTTGCCAAGCATCCGTTGGCGCACCATCTGTAATTAAAAAGACCCAAGGACGATAATAGGGAATCCCGTTAGTTTTATAGACTGCCTTACGCTGTTCTAAAACATTCAACGCAAGATTAATCGCTTCTCCCATTGGCGTTAAACCATCAGCCCTTAATTGAGGAGGTTCAAAATGGTCAATTGTCACAAAATCCTGAATTTGCTTAACTCCATCCCCAAAGGTAATAATGCTGGCTTCCACACTCAACATCGCCTGGGTATCGCGCAAAACATCTTGCTTAAAGGTTTTAAGGCCTTCATTCAAAGCCGCGATCGGTGCGCCTTGCATAGATCCCGACGTATCTAACACAAAAATGACAGGACAACGATTTTCTTGATTTTCAATAAATTCAGGTAAACCAATCGGCATAATCACTACCAATGCTCAATAATGAGAATATTTTAGACTCATTATACTATAAACTTTCTTGGCAACAGGTGAATGAATAAACGCGATCGCATTTAATCATTACAATCCGCAATCGCGCTTCTAGGGTTATAATTCCGTCTTAATTTTTTGATTTGTAATGGGTTGAATAATTCTAATTTAACGTAGGTGCTTGGTCTCCAAGTCCTACAATCTTTGCTTTAGAAAACCATCAAATTGTAGCAATATAACCAATGAATTTGGCAACCAAACCCCTACCAAATTTTGATTTTTAGGGGGATTTAAAGGCGATCAACCTTTTTTTGTGCGAGCCTTACATCCCTACCGACATTTTAACCCCTTTTTTCTCTCCAAAGACAATTTGATTAACAGGCGATCGCTTAAGGACATAACAGTATTATGTTTCTACAGAATTTTGAAGCATTTTATAAGAATTGAATACTATTAAATTTTTGTTGTTATCTTCAGGACTAATTTACAGAAATGAACGTTTGACTATCTGATTTTTCGTTTTGGTCATCGAGTTGCACAAGTCTTAAACGGCGATCGCGTTCAATCAAGACTCGTTTTGACCTAGACTTTTCATAGTATATTCCGATGTAGCGAAAAACGCAAAAAAAGCAAGATAACGGTGAATTAGCGATGAGATGTTAAAATAATCGCGACCTTTAAGACAAGTTGGGCATGAAAAATTTTGGTTTTAGTCACTGGATTAGCAAAAATCGGTTTCTATATCAGTTTATCCTCACTATTATCAGCATTATTTTTGTTATCTCCCTGAGTTACCGAGAGTATCAAGTAGATAATGCTAGTCTGTAAAAGAGTAAAGTTCAAGGAACAGAATGATGAACCAATGTCCAAAATGCGAACATCAGCACATCATCAAAAGTGGCTTTGTCAAGGGAAAGCAGCGATATAAGTGTAAATCCTGTAATTACCAATTTACTCAACCAACAACAGAACGAGGTAAGCCCCTCTGGATGAAACTCGATGCCGTCTTACTCTATTTAGGAGGGATGTCGATGAACGCCATCGCTAATCATCTCAATGTTTCCGCTCAAGCCGTCTTAAATTGGATTAGAGATTTCGCTAAGCTGAACAAAGAAAAGCCAGAACCTGGGATAGCCGTAGTTGTTGAGTTAGACGAACTCTGGCATTTCATAGAAAAAAAAAGAATAAATTGTGGGTGTGGAAAGCTTATGACCGTAATAGTGGGAGACTTATCGACTGGGAGTTAGGAGGTCGTGATAGTCAAACCTTAGCAAAAATGCTGAAACGGTTGTTGTCATGGAAAGTAACCGTCTACTGCACAGATGATTGGAAGCCCTATAGAGAATTGCTAGACGAGCATCCCGATGCGTTTCATGTAATTACGAAGAGCGAAACAGTAGGGATAGAAAGGAATAATTCGGATAATCGCCATTGGTTTGCCCGTTTTCATCGAAAAACGAAAGTTGTGTCTCGCTCAGTAGAAATGGTTGACCTGACTATGGCTTTATTCGCCAGATTTAGAGTCAATGGTAGTATTCATTTGTTACGCAACTGGAAGTTAGCATTACTTGCTTGAAACTCTCTCTTGATTAAACACGCTGTAAATTTAAGCGAAGATAGCGGGCGATCGCCTTTCCTACCCCATCTTGTCCTAATCTTGATCTAGTGCAACTCCCATTTTTTGATTCTCTAACAAAAACCAAAGGGTAACGCTCGTCCCTGGATATTGGACATCAAGACTCAAATGATTGGGACTAGTAATTTCAATTTTTCCCCGCATTTTTTCCACTAATTCCTTGACGATCGCCAGACCTAATCCCGTCCCTGGAATATCCCCCTCGGATTGAATTCCCCGATAATGTCGTTCAAAAACGTGATCCTGGTCTTTTTTGGGGATACCGTAGCCCGTATCAGCAATTTCTACTCCCTGCCATTGTTCGGTTTCAAAAGAAGCCATGAGTCCCATTGTCACTCGAACCTTGCCTCCTGATGGAGTATATTTCAAGGCATTATCGATTAAATTACTAAAAATTTCCCTAAGAGCCGCCGCATTTCCTAAAATCGGAGATAAATGATCAGGAAGAATCCCATCTAATTCAATCTGTTTTTCCTGGGCGATCGCTTCTTCACAAGACAAAATCGGCCTAAGCACCGTCGTTAAATCAACGGGACTCAAAGGAAGGCTAGAACTGGGTAATAAAAAAGTCGAAACAGGAGCCAACACATTTTCTGGTAGCGTTTCCGTGTCCCAAATCGGAACCGTAATTTCTTGATCACTCCGAGCCAAATCTCCCTCGAAGGCCGAAGTAATTCCTGAAGATGATAACTTTCCCGCCCAATCCCTTCAATCACCGCTTGGGTTTTATCATCTCCCCAAAACCGTTTGAGCAATAATTTACTAAAAGTCCGCAACGCCGTCAGGGGATTTCGTAATTGATGGAATAGATCATCCAAGTGATCCCGTTCCCACTCCCGTCGCCTTTGCTGTTGTCTTAATTGGGTTAAATACCAGCTTTTTTGTTGGTCTAAAAAACAGGCGATCGCTAGGGTATGGGCAATATTTTCTAACTGAGCAACCTCTTCTGCTTGCCAGGGCGCAGATTCCCGTCCCGTTACCAATACTCCCAACATCACTTCTTGGTAAACTAACGGAAAAACCAATTGGGGATGCTCCCCCGATGAATAGGGCAGAATCTCCTCCGAATCCCAAGTTTCAACGGAATCCTGCACTGAGAGTAATAATCCAGGCAACGTTAGGGGATTATTTTCTTTTTGTCTCGTTAGGGTGATTAACGGTGAACTGGCATAGGAAGTTGCCTCCGATGAGGGATAAACCACAATAGGAATTAACTCAGAATCTTCTACCTCAGAGTGAGAGCGGGTTAAATAAACGCCACACCAATCCACTTGAAAACCCTGCTGAACAAGCCGAGACTGCGCCTGACATAGAGTGACGAATTCGGGACTGGGCAAGTTTGGCAAACATTCAGAGGAAGACATGAAAACCCTAAAATCGCGTTTTGTTAAGAAATATTAATTTTCCTGCAAGGCATAAATAGTCCCTTTGTTCAACAAAGAAGTCAATAAGCCAAGGAACGATGGTTGTTTTTTCTTTTTTTTCTCCCTAAAAACTCCTCTGATCCCCTTGATTTTCTAAGTTAAAACGGATACAATCAGAACAAATTTTGTAACTATAATTACAGCATGTAGCTGGAACAGGAGGTAATTGGGTTGGCAAGGAAACGTAAACGCAAAAGTCGTCGCCGCCAGGAAGGACGCAAAATTCTAGAGTTAGTACCCCAATATAGCATTGAGAGTGGCGAAGACAAACCCGTTACTGCCGCTCGCAAATATATTCAGTCCGTGGGAATTCAACCTCCTGCTTTGCTAATTGTAAAACGAAATGAGCATACTACCGACCGATATTTTTGGGCCGAAAAAGGATTATTCGGTGCCCAGTATGTCGAAGAGAATCATTTTCTTTTCCCCAGCTTAAAAGAATATCAGCCTCCTGCTCCTCCAGCAAAGACTCCTGTTGCGGCGGCGAGCGTTGCCCGATAGGACTAACATCTCAGAACTTGTATAGTAAAACCCAAGTAGTTCCATCTGAAAAGTTCAGGTGGGATTTTTTCTTCTATTTTGAAAAAAAACTTCTCAACTCCTTGTGTCGCAAAATCTTTATATCGTAATTCTGCCTTGATTTTAAGTGGGATCTTACAACAGAATTTGGTATCAATCTCATTTAAAAGGGCGATCGCATTCTGTAGAAGTTTTCATTGTAGTGAGGGCAACTCACGAGCTTTATAATAATTGACTTATAAGGTTTTAGGCTCCCCTGATTTGACTAATATCATTTTTCTTTAGTGATGACGAAGGTGATCTTTTCTGGGTAAGGCTCTGACTAGCCTGATCTACGACATGACTTTTGAAAATTAGTATGAGATCTGCTACATTGTAAAATAGCGAAACTACGAAAAATAAACATTGACTAACGATGGGATTAGCAGAATTTATTTTTGGGATTATTACAAACCTCGTGTCGGAGGTGATTTCTACCAAATATAAGAATCTTGATTTTTTCAAACAGCGAAAAATCAAAAATCAGGTAGAAACTGTGATAGCAGAAGTTGTGGAACCGATTTTACCATTTCTTTCTCAAGAAAAAATATCTGAGGATAAACAACGTCGCTTAATTGAGACTTGTGTTGAAGAATTACGACCCCTTACACAAACACCTGACTTGTTGTTTAAAGGTTCTCTTAACGGGCAAAATATTTTTGATGATTGTTATGTTGATCGCTCTCTGCCAACAGTAGTGATTGAAGATGGATTAACGGAAATTTACGCAATTTTATTTCCTCATATAGCAACTTTACTCTGTAAAATACCTTCGGTTGTAAAAGATTGGGAAAGTGAAGCTTGGTCAGAGAGTTATAGACGTTTTGATGAACTTACAACTCAATTAAAAACAATATTTGAAAAAGTTGATGAATTGGCAACGTCATAGTCAAAGTTGGCGGACTCAACTCTAAAAATAGTACGACAAAAACTTACTCAAAAAATTGAATTACGTGAGCTTGATTTAACAGGCTTAAGGTCAGAAAACGTAACTTCGGGAAAATTTGAGAACTTTTTTGTACATCCTGAGATTAAAGAAAAAATTCAAGAGAAAAATGATTCAAAGCTGGGCAATGTCGTTGGAACAAATGACGAAAGTTTTAGATTATTTGCGATTAATAACAACAAAACAATTATTACTGGTCAATCTGGTGCAGGAAAATCTACTTGGGCAAAATGGTTGCAAAGAGAAGCTTTAAGCCCTAAATGGGATGGAATTTGTATAAGGGTTGAATTACGAAATTTATTAAATAAGTCTTTGCTTTTGCCATCTTATCAAGACATAATCAGAACCGAGGTTGGGCAGCATTTATCGGAAGACATTACTTCAGAACGAATTAAGAAATGGATTGAAGAAAAACAGATTATTTTTATTTTAGATGGTTTTGATGAAATTCGTCATGATGCCAGAGATTTAGTTTGCGATTGGGTCAATGTCTTACTCCTTGTACTAGAAAAGTGTCCGATTATATTAACATCCCGTCCCATAACAACAGATCACCTAGAACGATTACAGTCTAGTTTTCGATTATGGAATATAGAACCTTTTGATCAAGAGCGAATTATTGATTATATGCAGCGTTGGTATAAATATACGCCATTGCTTCAGGATAAAAGTCGTGAAATTAATGCTTCTGAACTTGCTTCAAACTGGCTTAACGATCCCACACTTGGTTTTTTGACAGGAAATCCATTATTACTATCAACATTATTAACGGTTCATCACCTTGATGGTAGTCTTCCTAATGGACGTTCCAAACTTTATCAACGTTATGTTGACGGCATGTTAGGTGTATGGGATAGTCGTCGAACAGTCAATGCAACTTCTATAGAACTTTCTTTAGAAGAGAAACGACAACTAATGCAAGGATTAGCTCTAAAAATGTTTCTTCGAGAAGAAGAACAAATAGAGGAATCGACAGCATTAGAAATTATGAAGCAATTACTTACAAAAATGAGAAAAACTTTTTCTGAAGAAGATGTACTTTCATCTCTTCGAGAGAGATCAGGGCTAATTATCGGGCCTGGTACTTACAGCTTTGTACATAAGAGCCTAGCTGAATACTTCGTTGCTGAATGTGTTTTTCAAGGAAATCAAAGAGATGAATTTGGACATAGGATAGACCGCCTTTGTTTATTTGAACATCGTAATGATGATAAGTGGAATACTGTTATTTTTCTATGGGCTGGACTTGCACCAATAGTTGATGTTGAGTCATTCATTGAACAATGTATCGAGATACAACAATGGGATTTAGCCTATGGTATTATCCATGATCAATATGATAGATTTTCAAGGGAATCACTTCGCATATTTTTACTGAAAATTATCAAAAGTGATGTAAATATAAAGATGCATGATAACGTTTCTTATGCCTATTCTGGATCACGAATATTCATAGAATCAAATGATGATATATGCACATCATTTATGCTTCGGAATCTCCAGCAATCTATAGTAATATTCAAAAATCTTTTGCAAAAATGTGTAGGTGACGATTTGATTCAATGGTCTGATAATGTGGGAAATGTAATGAACGATCAGCTTTGGACAGCTTGTTCTACTTCGACGAAAAATATAGATAATTGGAGAAATTGTTTACATTCTTCTTGTCAAGACAATTCTTTATCTAGATATTTACTTTTATCATCAATGGAAGAATTGTTGAGCAATAGCAATACTTTAGGTGTTAAAAATATTGTCGAAAATTATAGAAATATATGCTCACAAACTAGGGAATTAATTCCAATTGCATTAATATCACTAGGGATCGATATTGCATCCATAAACCCACATTTTACTCAAACAGGAAAGATCAACTATCCTACTTTTATAGAAATTATCGAAGTTTTACCTGATGACTCGATAGAATATAATGATAATGAGATTAAAAATATCTTAGTGGGAACTCGTGATTGGAAAACAAGACAAAGGATTAGTTCCCATAGAAAAGTTTTGAAAAATGAAGAGGCCCAATGCTGAGATCTTCTAACTAATTTTATTAAACAAATGAAAAAACTAGCTCAACAAGGTATTTTAGAGCAAGATTCTAGATATGAAAAAGCCTTAATTTTTGTTGAAAATTTACGAGAATATAGAGATAGTATCACTACGCCAGAAATGGATTTAAATCTTTGATTTGTATTTATGGGCAATAGAGCAGAAATTAAAATATGAGTATCAAAAACAACTTGAATCATGTTATTTTTTGTGGAGAATTTCATCAATCAATACTTCTCGTTTATCCTCCTTATAAATCTCAGAAGCTCTTGTCTGAATAGCTTCTTGTCGTTCCCTGGGAAGTTGACTTAACTCCTCAGATAAAGTTGTGTATTTTGTCATTAATTTTTAATCTCACTGATTTTCAGATGATCTTTCTACGAGTAAAATCATAGCAAAATTGTCTGGAAAGCGATCGCCTTTAATATTATCCCATGCTATAGTGTAACCATGTGTACACATTTTGGAGCGTGACTGTTATGGAAATCCAATCTGTTGGGATTAAAGAATTTCGGGCTAACTTACAAAAATACACAAAGCAAACCTCGGAGCCGATCGCCATTACTTCTCATGGTGTACCTATCGGTTACTACATACCAACCCAACAAACCCCACAAAAACAAGACTTTATCGCCCTGCAAGAAGCTGCCCAAAAAATTAGACAACTATTAGAAACAAAAGGAATTACTGAAGATGACTTATTAGCTGATTTTCAAAATGCTCAGAAAAATGCCCGATGACGATGAGCAAATTGATTGTCCTTGACACTAATATTCTGATTCGAGCAATCTTAGGGGAGAGAGTTCCTATTTTACTAGAAAAATATCATTTTCATTGTAAATTTGTAACTCCTGCATTGTGCTATCAAGAATTAAGTAATCACTTACCACAGATTCTCCAGAAACAAAACCTGCCGTTAGAAACGTTCTCAGATGCTATTGAAAAACTCACAAAAATAGTGATACCGATTGCCCAGGAAATTTATAGTGAGTATGAAGACGATGCAAAAAAAAGGATAGGAGAACAAGACTTAAATGATTGGTCAATACTCGCTCTCACTTTATCCTTGAATAGTCCAGTTTGGACTGAAGATCAAGACTTTTTTGGAGTTGGTATTGCTACCTGGAATACGAGAAATATAGAGATTTATTTGAGCAATAATTAATCAACCTTTCTAATTAACAATTATCCCTTATCAACTATGCCCTTACCAACAATGTTACAATGACAAATCTGTAATCACCTGAGCATAGGAGCGCACCAGTCATCGTGGCATCCCCATATAACCCTGCGGACATTGAGCAAAAATGGCAAAAAAACTGGGCTGACATGGGATTAGACCAAACCCCAGAAGATTCTAGCCTCCCCAAATTTTACGCGCTGTCGATGTTTCCCTATCCTTCGGGCAGTCTCCACATGGGCCATGTGCGCAATTACACGATTACGGATGTGATCGCTCGCGTCAAACGGATGCAGGGATATCGGGTGTTACATCCAATGGGCTGGGATGCCTTTGGTTTGCCCGCAGAAAATGCCGCCATTGATCGGGGAATACCCCCTGCTGAATGGACGAATCAAAATATGCTCCAGATGAAGCAGCAACTCCAACAATTAGGGTTATCCATTGATTGGGATCGGGAAGTGGCGACCTGTTCCCCTGATTATTACCGATGGACGCAGTGGTTATTTTTGCAATTTTATGAAGCAGGTTTGGCTTACCAAAAAGAAGCGGCGGTGAATTGGGACCCGATTGATCAAACGGTGCTGGCTAATGAGCAGGTGGATAGTGAGGGAAAATCCTGGCGATCGGGGGCAAAGGTTGAACGAAAATTATTGCGGCAGTGGTTTCTGAAAATTACGGACTATGCCGAACAATTATTAAATGATTTGGATAAATTATCGGGTTGGCCAGAACGGGTGAAAACCATGCAGGCGAACTGGATCGGGAAGTCGGTCGGAGCCTATTTAGAATTTCCGATTAAGGATAGCACAGAGAAAATTGCCGTTTTTACGACCCGTCCCGATACGGTTTATGGTGTTACCTACCTTGTCCTGGCTCCTGAACATCCGTTAACCCTGCAAGTCACAACCAGCGATCGCCGATCTGCCGTTGAAGCGTTTATCCAAGAAGTGAAGAGTGAGAGCGAAATTGAACGTACTGCCGAAGATAAACCCAAAAAAGGCGTTTTAACAGGAGGAATAGCGATTAATCCCTTTAATGAGGAAGAAATTCCTATTTTGATTGCAAATTACGTCCTTTATGAATACGGAACGGGTGCGGTGATGGGAGTTCCTGCCCATGATGTGCGAGATTTTAAATTTGCGAAGGAAAATAATTTACCCATAAAGGTCGTTATTCTGCCTGATGACGCGGATAATGAGGATATTTGTCTATTATCTGCCTATACGGACACAGGAACCCTCGTCAACAGCGATCGCTTTATTGGCATGGATTCCCCCAAAGCCAAGTCAGCCATTGTGAAGTATGCCGAAAATCAGGGCTATGGAAAAGCGCGAATTCAGTATCGCTTAAGGGATTGGTTGATTTCTCGTCAACGTTATTGGGGTTGTCCGATTCCTGTGATTCATTGCCCTAGCTGTGGGACTGTTCCCGTTCCTGATGAGGATTTACCCGTTAAATTGCCCGAAAATGTCCAATTTAGCAGTCGGGGAGGATCGCCCTTAGCTAAGTTAGAAAGTTGGGTGAATGTAGCCTGTCCGAGTTGTGGTGAACCTGCCAAACGGGAAACGGACACGATGGACACTTTTATTGATTCTTCTTGGTATTTCTTACGTTATACCGATGCCCAAAATCCCCAGGAAGCCTTTAATTTAGCGAAAGTTAACGGTTGGATGGGAGTTGATCAGTATGTGGGCGGCATTGAACACGCGATTTTACATTTGCTTTATTCTCGTTTCTTTACAAAAGTTTTACGCGATCGCGGTTTGGTGAATGTGGATGAACCCTTTGAGAAGTTATTAACCCAGGGCATGGTTCAGGCATTAACCTATAAAAATCCGAAAACGGGTAAATATGTTCCTTCTGATAAGGTAAGAGTTGATAAAGGGGACAAACTCTATTTTGATGCTGAAACGGGTGAAAAGTTGGAATTTTTCTATGAAAAAATGTCTAAATCTAAATACAACGGTGTCGATCCCCAGACCGTTTTAGGGAAATACGGAGCCGATACCGCACGAATGTTTATTCTCTTTAAAGCTCCCCCTGAAAAAGACTTGGAATGGGACGATGCCGATGTAGAAGGACAATTTCGCTTCCTCAATCGGGTTTGGCGATTAGTGACAGAATATATTGAAAAACAGGGTCAAAAATCCTCAACGATTAATTCTGCCAAACTGCAAAATCTTAATTCTAAAGCCGAAAAAGACCTACACAGAGCGGTTCACCATGCCATCAAAGAAATTGCTGAAGATTTAGACGGAGATTATCAATTTAATACCGCCATTTCCGAATTAATGAAGCTCAATAATGCTCTTAATTCTGCCAACTGTTTACAGTCTCCCGCTTATCAAGAGGCGATCGAAGCTTTGTTAATTTTATTAGCTCCCTTTGCGCCCCATATTAGTGAGGAACTTTGGCATCAATTGGGACACAATGATTCTGTTCATCAACAAACTTGGTTAACTTTTGATCCCCAAGCCTTGGTGGTTGGTGAAATTACCTTAGTGATTCAAGTCATGGGAAAAACTAAAGGAACCATTCAAGTTCCATCAGCAGCAACTAAGGAAGATCTAGAAAACTATGCCCGTAATTCTGAGATTTTCCAGAAGTTTTTAAAGGGCAAAGAGATTAAAAAAGTCATTGTTGTCCCTGGCAAGTTGGTTAATTTTGTTGCTAGTTAAAAATTGAATTGACTTCAATACTTATTTCTGAACACTCTGATCAAAAACAACATACAACAAGCCTGTTAGCCAATATGATTAATCAGCAACTCGATCTGCCATTGACATTCGGCGACAAATTTCTTGAACATCATGCAGGAAATATTATCGCTGATCCACATTATGCTCTAGTTGAACTCGTTGCTAATTCTTGGGATGCAGGGGCAGATGAGGTAAAAATTGAATGGCTGAAAGACGGCAGCAATTGTATCTCCATTGAAGATAATGGTACTGGAATGACATATGAAGAGTTTACTCAAAGATGGACACAGTTAAATTACAATCGATTAAAACAGCAGGGTACAAATGTAGAATTCCCTCCTAAATCGTCAAAACGAAAAAGAACTGCTTTTGGGCGTAATGGTGTTGGAAGACATGCAATGTTTTGTTTTGCGTCTAAGTATTTTGTAGAAACAACAAAGAATGGTGAATATCATCGAATCAGAGTTGAAAGAAGTTTAATGGAAACTCCTTTTAGATTAACTCTTGAAGAGAAAAAAAATAAAGATGGACATGGGACTAAAATTTATACTGAAGCAAGAAAAGAACTGTTTGATTTTAGTGCTTCACAAGTTTCAGAACTAATCGGTTCTCGTTTTGTCGCAGATCCAGAATTTAATATATATGTAAATAATAATCTTGTTTCATTAGAAGATATTGAGCATCTTTGTGAAACGAGTTCTCTTCTGACAGAACATGGTGAGTTAAAAATTCGTCGATTCGATAGCCAAAAAAAGGGTCGGACAAGCAAGCAGAGCGGTATCGCTTGGTGGGTAAACCGTCGTCTTGTTGGTATTCCGTCTTGGGAAATTTACGAACGTCCATTATTAGATGCTCGAACTTCAGTAGGAAAACAGTTTACTTATGTTATTGAAGCTGATCAGTTGCTTGGAGATATTAAGCCTGACTGGTCAGGTTTTTATCAGTCACCAATTGTTAACTCTCTTAGCAGACAAGTATCAGATTTTGTCGAAAATGATTTACGTCTTTTGCTAAGTGATATAAGAAAAGAGCGTAAACGCGAAGCAATGAAAGTCAATAAAGATAATATTAAGAAGCTCCCTTTATTGTCTCAAAAGCAAATCGTTCAATTTGTAGATGAGGTTCAAGTTCTTTGCCCAACAATGCAACAAAGAGATTTAGATAATACAGTGCAAGTTCTTGCTAATCTAGAAAAAGTTCGATCTGGGTATGCTCTTCTCGAAAAACTATCTCGATTAGCGTTTAATGATTTAGAACAATTAGAGGTTATACTTCAGGAATGGAGTGTAACTGATGCAAAAAAAGTTCTTGATGAACTCCGTTATCGTCTTGATTTAATCAAGCAACTTGAGAATTTAGTAGAGAAACATACTTCAGATGAACTACATGACTTACAACCTTTATTTGCCAAAGGTTTATGGATATTTGGGCCAGAGTTTGAGTCTATAAGTTTTACATCGAATCGTTCATTAGCAACCGTCGTAAAAAAGTTTTTTGGAGAAGCAAGTTTGGAACATCCGAGAAAGAGACCAGATTTTGTTGTTCTTCCCGACAGTTCTATCGGGATATATGGTTGTGATGATTTTAATGAAAACCATGAAGTTATTGGTTTTAGATCAGTTGTCATAGTAGAACTGAAAAAAGGAGGATTCACAATTACAGATGAAGAAAAGACTCAAGCGCAAAAATATGCAAAAGAACTTAGAAGAAGTGGAAAAATCAATCAATCAACTAAAATAGTGTGCTATGTTCTTGGAACTTATGTAAATTCTCTTGATGAAGATACGCTCACCGACGGAAAAAATACAGTTATTCATCCTAGAACTTACAATACTATTCTTCGACGGGCGCATGCAAGAACTTTTAATTTGCTTAGAAAAATTGAGTCAGTTCAAGAACCTGATTATTATCTGGATGAAACACTTCAGGAATTACAAAATAACGAACAAGGAAATCTTTTTGACGATGATATAAATCCATTTAATGATTTTTCTCAATCGCAAAATGTATCATCAATATAATTTCTATTATTAGGTATTTCAACAAAATTATAATATCGCTCTTTTCCCAATTAATCTATTAACAGCGATCGCCACTTTTAAACCTGACAAAATAAACAAAGCCCCTTCTTTATTATTTCTAAAAAACGATGACTAATCTTTCTATTCAAAAATCAATAGGCCCTATTCCTGAACGAGCATTCCCGTTGAGCCAAATCCTCCCGATCCCCTAGAGCTATCACTGAGTTGATCAACTTCTTCAATTTCCACTCGAATCACGGGAGCAATGACCATCTGAGCAATTTTCATGCCCTTGGTCACTTTAAAAGTTTGTTTACCATGATTAATCAAAATAACGCCAATTTCTCCGCGATAACCTTCATCAATGGTTCCAGGCGTATTCAACACAGTAATTTGATGTTTAAGGGCTAATCCACTCCGAGGACGGATCTGGGCTTCGGTTCCTGGGGGAAGTTCTATCGCGATTCCTGTTGGGATTAAATCACTATTTCCTGGTAGGATTTCTATTTCTTCGATGGAAATTAGGTCTAGTCCTGAGTCATATAAATGTTCATAAAAAGGAAGAATAGCTTGTTCTTTTAATCGTTTAATTTTTATTTTCATTGTGTGAATTAAAAACATTTAAATCGGATAATTTAAGGTTTAAAAATTTGATCCTGTATATAAGAATCTTCCTTAGAAAGTAATAGAGCAATTTCAGCTTTTTGTAATTCGGTTCCTAAATACATGGCGTGTTCAACTTCTAAACTAGGAGACGTTGCCGCAATTTCTAGATAAAGCTTGCGGGCTGATTTTCCCGAATAACAGTTCACCACTTCTCCTGAACCTGGGGTTAAATGTTCCACTAAAATTGTACCATCTTTAATAGAAATTAAAAAGCTACCCGTTGGATCATAATAATCCTGTTGATTACACAGTTTTTTATATTCGGATTGGATGACTCGTTCGGCGTGTTCCCAACAATCGGAATAAATATGGGCTGATTGACTGACGGTAATTAATGGCCCTAATTTTAATGGATAATCTGTTTTTTCTAAAATTTCATCTAAAATATGTTGCTGTAAAGATCTTAGACCCATTGCATTAGCAGGCCAAGCAGAGAACATATCATTACTACGAAAAGTCGCAGTTAAAGATAATTCATTTTCAACAATTCTTAACCAAAGATGATTTAGGCAAGGGGGACTATCGGTATTTTCGTAATCCTTAACATCCCACAAAGACATAACGACCCTAGAGGAATCTTTTTCTAAAATTAATTTATCGATCGCCTGTTGAATTTGATCTTTTTTAAACCAGGATCGCAACCGTTGACCGTAGGTATATTTAACGCCTTCTTGGCTGGGTGCATCATCTAACATTTGAGCAATATAATCATCCATAAATTCCCGTTGAATCGGCAAATAATTCGGTTCAGGAAAATAGAAATTAGTGGGTTCCTGGGTGACGATCGCGACTAAATCAATTAACTCTTGCCATTGGCCGTATTGAGTGGGTCGGATGGTTCCAGTTGTTTTAATGCGGTGGAGAATTTTTACCCAGGTTTGGGCGATCGTTTCTCCTTCAATGCAATGACCATAGCGGGGGCCAGGTAATACGGTCGGGACTAATTCTACTTGGGGAAATAATCGAGGTTCTGCCCAGGGTTCTAAGGGTTCATTGTTTGCCCAATCTTTCACTAAACTCACTGCTTCGTGAATATTTTTAACCGATTTGTACTGTAGCGATCGCCGTAAATCTTCTAATACATCAGCAGGAATTTCCTGATCAATATAACCCGTAACGGTCGAATTAATCACCCAACAATCCCGACCCGTATCACTTTTTCCTAAAGTAAATCCTTGCTCAAAAAAGTCCAGAAGACATTGACAACTTCCTGAATTTTTATCTTCCCTGGTGGCGTTTAAAATAACTAAATAACGTACCTGGGGGTTTGCTAATAAATTACGAATTAAAGGACTAATTCCCCTCGTTGCGCTATAGAGATTCCCAATAACGGCATATTCATCGGTTGAGAGTTTTTTGGCGAGGGATTGTCTAACCGTCCAGCCTGTAATCAGAGCCGTTTGACCGTGACCGCAGAGAAGTTGATTCGGTTTGTAATGAGGAGTGTAACTAAACATAAAATTTTTACCCATCAGGAGCATGAAGGGTTTATAATGATCTTCGTCAGAAAGACACTTAAATAATTTGCACTAAAAAGCTTTTTAATTTATATCATTAAGACAGGCTAACTGACTAAATACTTTATTTGAGGTGCTTTATGCTTTCTCTGGACACTAATAAAGAATTGCTAGAACAAGCTAATGTACATCTAAACCAATTATCTGACGATAAATTAAAGTTTGCGATAGATTTTTTGGAATATTTACAGCAAAAAGAAGAATACGAAGCGACTGAAGAATTATTAAATATTCCTGGTTTTGAACAAGGATTACTAGAAGCTGAACAAGAAATTGAACGGGGAGAAATAGTTTCCCTAGAAAGTATCTACCGTTCGTAAACTTCTCCTCTAGCGGCAATGATTGATATGATTACAAGTTGGTTTTCTTCATTAATTGAATAAATTACGCGCCAATCACCGAGACGGTAGCGAAATTTTCCTGCAAGTTTTCCCTGTAAACGCTTAATATTGGGATGACTATGCGGGTTATTCTGAAGTTGTTCAAAACAGCGATTTAGTTTATTCAACAAAGAAGAATTTGCATTTTCGTATATTTTTTGTGCTTTCTTGGTTAAGCTTATTTGATACATATAATTTCTTTGTCTCTATAAACTTAAATTTTAAATTCAAACAATTATTCTATACCTTGCGAGTAACTGCTCGAAGTTCTTGCCAAAGAGTTAAAAATTGCTGTTGAACTTTAGGAAATAGGGGCAAAAGAAATTCACATCGGTCTAACAATTGGGGCGGAATCATTAATAAAGGATTCTCTCTCACCTTGGGCAGAATAGCATTTTTTTCCAAGGTTTCTAATCGAGGAGAAGCCCCATTACTAAAGAAAGCAATTTGATTAGCAATATCAGGTTGCCAACAAAAATCTAACCATTCTGCTAATAATGGGTTGGAAGAGGACGATTTTGGTTGAACCCAAAGATCCGCCCAAAGGGAAGTTCCCGATTCAGGAACCACTGCGGCCAGATCTGGATTGTTTTTGAGTAGGGGTAAAATCTCATTTGACCAACCGATCGCGCACCAAACATCACCGAGAATCAAAGGTTGAAGATAATGGGTAGAACTATAGAACTTAATTTGTTGGTGGAGGTGGACTAATTCCTGTCTGAGTTGGGGAAGATTATTTAATGCGGTGGGATTGTAGGAATCACCCAATTTTTTTAGCGTTAAACCAATCACTTCTCGCGGTTGATCCACAATCGAAATGCGTTGTTCTAGTTCCTTGCGCCAAAGATCTTCCCAATTTTTGGGTGTCCATCCTAACTCTTTAAATTTATCTTTACGATAGACAATCAGGGTAGTTCCCCAGCGATAGGGTGCGCCCCAGGTTTTACCCTGGTCATCGGGGAATCCCTCGTCGTTGCGTTGAACTAATTTATGCCAACGGGGAGCCAGTTGGGGCCAATTAGATAAACCAGACACATTTAAAGGTTCTATTAATTGTTTGGCGATCGCGTCGGCTAACCAAGCATCTCCTGTGGTCACTAAATTGGCGATCGCGGGGGGGGCAGGGTTAATAACAGGAAGTTGGGGTAAAAAATTTGATTTTTCGGTAGGGGATTGTTGCCAGGCTTGTAATAGTTTAAAAATCGTTTTTAATTGAGATTCTGCTTTAAAGGTAAGCTTATTTTCTGAGATAGCTTTTTTTGTAAAACGACTAATTAATTGGGCAGAAATAGAATTTTTTAAAAATAAAATCTGTAGTGCAGAGGAAGAACTGTCACATCCTAATAACCCTTGCCCTAAGACAATCGCCCCTGCGCCGAGTAAAAAAGAGCGGCGATTAAATTGAGATAAAGGTAAAGAATCTGACATAATTTAGACAAGTGTTTGCTTATTTTTTAAGATTTTTGTTAAGACTAATGAAGGGATTATTAAATTAATTGTAAAAGTTTCTTGGGTAGGAGGAATCAGCTTTTAGCATAGAAGAAGTCGATCTTAAATTTTAATGAAAAAATGAAAAAGCGATGAATAGCTCCCTAGAAGAACAAATTCAAACACTGAATTTTAAAGTTGATCAACTCCATCGAATTGTACTAGATCTTAGCCAACAAATTAGAACTTTAACGGATAAACAAGCGATTTTCTTCTCTGATCATGATTTTCCATGCTCCGCCACCGTCGATCGCCCTTATATCCCCCTAGAATCTTCCTCTGAAGCCATTGACCAAGTTGCCGCCCGTATCATTCATAAAGATATCTTGATCGATGAAGATGACAATCTTTCCTTTTGGGGTCTCCAGAATGAGCAACCCCTCACGGCAGAGATCCAGATTCATCGGCTCACAGCCCAGGTTACGGCGGCCTATCATCGCATTGCGGCCCTAGAAGAACAATTAATGTCTCAACGGGCGAAATGATAGTGTCTAGTTTCTCCCCTTGTTTTCCTGTTAACGTTTGGGAAGCCTATCAGGGTTAGTATTGGGTAAACCAGGATTAAGAGGATCGTTAGGCATACCAGAAGAGTTGGGTAAGCTCCCATTGGTAGAATTGGGCATTCCTGGGATGGTGGAGTTAGGCGCGCCTGGAATCGTAGAATTGGGAGTAGTGGAAGAAAAAGGATTATTGGGATCTGTCGGTAGGGTGGTTCCATAATTTCCTGGTACGCCGTTGGGAATTCCATGACTATTGGGGGTACCCAAGTTGGGTGAGTTGGGATCAAAGGAATTTTGCCCAATTACTGGTTGAGTCGATCCAGGTAAGGTCGCTAAGGCAACGCGATCGCCTCCCACCTGACGTAATAAATCTAATACCTGCACCACATCGTTATAACTAACATTACGGGAAGCATTGAGAACCATTAAGCCATTAGGATTATATTGATGGTAATTTTTGAGAGAATCTAGCAATTGATTGCGGGTAACAGGTTGTTTTTCCACATATAATTGGGACAAATCATCTAGGGTTACCACCAACATTTCGCGCATTTGAGGAACGCCCGTACTGGCTTTCGGTAAATCCAAGCCGATCGCCTGCTGACGGGATAGGCCCACCGCGCCCAAAATAAAAAACGTCAGAATACAAAAAATCACATCAATCAAAGGCACAAGCTCAATACGAACATCCTCTGATTGAGGAGCTTGATCGTGCCATAGTTTAAGCGGACGAGTGGGATGATAAACTTGCACTTTACGCTGACTGCGGGGCAATTTAGGAGTCGGGGTCATAGGTTAAATTAGAAAAGAAAGAAACAAGAATTAAACGAGATGCCCATTAAAAAAATATTAACGCTCATTTCCCCGCGATGACATGGGGTCATAGGCAGAGTGATTTTCTTCTTCATCCAGCCAGCGTTGACGATAAATCACCTCTAAGTCACCTCCTGCTTTACGAAAAATTCGCATTTGATTAAACCAAAGTCCCTGAAAAATTCGATAAAAAGCGAGACTAACGATCGCCACAATCATTCCTGTTGCAGTAGAAATTAACGATTCCCCAATACCCAGGGTAACGCCCGCCGTAGAAGAGGTTCCCAGATCACTAATTTGAATCGAACTGAGAGAGCGAATTAATCCCAAAACCGTTCCCAATAGTCCTAATAGGGGGGAAAGAGCCACGATCGCCTCTAGAACCTTATCACCGCGACGCATTAGGGCTAACTGATCATCCGCAGCCGATTCTAAAGAGAGATGAAACACTTCGGGATCGGGATTCTGGAGACGGAGGGGAGCCAACAAAAACTTCCCAATGGGATAGTCCTGATGATCTTTGGCCACCTTAACGGCTAAATCCCAATCCCTAGCCGCCGTGTCCAAGACTCGATTGACAATTTGAGAGCTTCGGAGGACAACTCTAGACCAGAACCAAATTCTTTCAATAATGGTGCTGACGGACAAAATAGAAAGAAGTAGGAGCGGCCACATAGCAATGCCGCCTTTTTCCATAAGTTCAAGTGGATTCACAGTCTTTTTATACCTCCTAAATTTATCCAACTTAGTATATCGTTACAATTGTCACATACTCCTGCCATTACGGTTAAAAGCCCAGTATGCCATTTTAAAATTAGTTTGAATCCTGTTAAATTATTGTTAGACTTCTTAACATCAATTTTTATTTTTGCAAAAATAATAGACATTACAAGTTTTTGGGTGTTGATCGCCCTTTAGCACATGGTAAGTCGAAAACATATTTAGAACGGGTGAAAAAAAAACAAATTTCCCATTTCAACACTTATGCTCTACCCCTATTGGTCGGTACTGTCCTTTCGGGGTTGACTATCTTTACCTGGCGATCGCTACTCAGGGAAAATGATCGTCAGCTTGAACAGCAGGTTCAGGCGGAATTAAGATTGCTGGAAAATCTGATTACGAATGAACTGCAAGACAACTTTTCCGCCTTGGAAAGAATGGCTAAACGGTGGGAAATTAGGGAAGAAACGAAAAAGAAAGAATGGGAAGGGGAAGCAAAAGCTCTATTAGAAAATTTTTCAGCCTATCAGTCCCTCGCATGGGTAGATTCCACTTATTCTATTCACTGGATTGTTCCCCTCCAGGGCAATGAAGCTTTTTTAAATCAAGTCCTATCCCCCGCAGACCAAAAGCGACTCAAGATCATCGCCTCTCAACAATATCGTCGAACTAGCTTTAATCCCCTTTTAGAGAGATCGCCGAATCGTCGGATTTTTTCAGCCGATGTCCCCCTATTTCCCAATAAACGATTTGATGGTTTTATTCGAGGAAAGTTTGATGCGACGAATTTTTTGGATCAACTGTGGAAAGAAAGTGGAAATAAATTATTCGGGTTCAAATTAACCGATGACACGGGAGTGATTTATCAAAATCTAAATCCTGCGTGGCCGACCCAACAATGGCAACAATCCAGTCTGATCATCAATCCCCCTGGCATTCGGTGGCGATTGACGGTCTTGCCTACGCCTGACTTGATTAATCAAACCCACTCATCCTTACTTTTTTTCCTTTTAGGGGGCGGTTTAGCGATCGCCTGGATGTTGGCCCTGGCGATTTACCTGGCTCAAATCACTCGACAACAGAATATCCAACTAGAAGAATCGATCAGACAACAACAAAGAATAGAAGAAACCCTCCAGAAAAATAGACTATTACAACAAGCGATTCTAGATGGTAGTCGCTACAGCATTATTTCTATTCGGACTGATGGGATTATTCAGACCTTTAACCGTGCGGCGGAGGAAATGTTGGGTTATCAGGTCGAAGAAGTCATTTATCAACAAAGTCCAGCAATTTTTCATGATCCAGCCGAAATAGAGGCGAGGGGTAAAGAACTTTCGGCGGAATTTGGTTTTCCCGTCACAGGTTTTGATGTTTTTACCACACGCGCCAAACAAAATTTACCCGATGAAGCAATTTGGACATATATCCGCCAAGACGGTTCTCGTTTTCCCGTATTACTTTCTATTACGGCTCTACGGGATCTGGAAGGAAAAATTACGGGCTTTTTAGGGATTGCCAGCGATATTAGTGAACGACTCGCCGCCGAAGCCCAACTCAAAAACACCCTGAAAAAATTGGCGGCCCAAAAAGCGGCCCTCGATAAATCTGCGATCGTTGCCATTACGGACAATAAAGGGATCATCATCGAAGTCAATGATCTTTTTTGCCACATATCCCATTATTCTGAGCAGGAATTGATCGGACAAAATCATCGCATTATCAATTCAGGTCACCATTCCCCTGCTTTTTTTCAGGATTTATGGAAAGCGATCGCCCAGGGAGAAGTCTGGCACGGAGAAATCAAAAATAAAACGAAATACGGAGATTATTACTGGGTTGATACGACCATTGTGCCTTTATTAGATGAAGACGGTAAACCCTATCAGTATTTGTCGATTCGTTTTGACATTACGAAAAATAAGCAGAGTCAAGAAATTTTGCGAGAAAGTGAAGAACGTTTTCGGGCAATGGCCGATAGTGCGCCCGTGTTGCTCTGGGTTGCAGGAACGGATACACACTGTAATTTCTTTAATAAGGCTTGGTTAGATTTTACAGGACGCACCATCGCAGAAGAAATGGGCGAAGGCTGGGCAGAGGGCATTCATCCCGATGATTACCAAGCTTGCTTGGATACTCACCTCAGTTCTTTTCTTAAACGGCATCGCTTTAAAATGGAATATCGCTTGCGTCGTTGGGATGGACAATATCGTTCCCTGTTAAATGTGGGTGTACCGCGTTTTCTGGAGGATGGCACTTTTCAAGGATATATCGGCTCCTGTATCGATATTACCGACCAAAAGGCGGCCCAAAGAGCATTAGAACAGGAAGTTGAGCAAATTCTCCTCTTAAAACAAATTACCCAGGAAATTCGCCATAGTTTGGATTCCCAGGAAATTTTTGAAACGACAGCCGAGCAAGTGGGCAGAGTTTTTCAAGTGAGTCGTTGTTTGATTCATAGCTATCTGGATGAACCCATTCCCCAAATTCCCTTGGTTGCAGAGTATCTAGAACCAAGTTATGGCTCTATGTTGGGGTTAGCCATTCCTGTGCAGGGAAATCTTCATGCCGAGGCAGTTCTGGCGACCGATGATGCGATCGCTGTGGATGATATTTTTATAGAGCCTCTTCTTGAAGGAGTAACTAACCTTGCAGAACAAGTCGATATTAAATCTATGCTCGCGATTCGGACTTCCTACCAAGGAAAACCCAATGGCGTAATTGGTTTGCATCAGTGTGATCATCAACGGGTTTGGACAGCCAAGGAATGCAACTTTCTCAAAGCGATCGCCGACCAAGTGGGGATTGCCTTCGCCCAGGCGGAACTCTTGCAACAGGAAAAACAACGTCAAGAAGAATTAAACCAAAAAAATCAGGACTTAGAACGGGCAAAATGGGAAGCAGAGGCGGCTAACCGAGCTAAGAGTGAATTTTTAGCCATGATGAGCCACGAAATTCGGACTCCCATGAATGGGGTAATCGGGATGACGGATTTATTGCTTGCTACGGATTTAACGCCCCGTCAGCAGGATTATGCCGAAACCATACGTACCAGTGGGGATAATCTACTGACCATTATTAACGATATTCTGGATTTTTCTAAAATTGAAGCCGAAAAACTGGAATTCAAAGCCCATCTCTTTAATTTACGCGAATCCGTTGAAAATCTCCTTGAATTATTGTCTTCTAAGGCGATCGCCAAAGGATTAGAATTAGCCTACTATTTCGCTCCCGAAACGCCCGAAGTGATTTGGGGAGATTCCACTCGCCTTAGCCAGGTACTTTCTAACCTCATTGGCAACGCGATTAAATTTACCTCGGACGGAGAAGTGATTTTATCCGTCACCGCCAAACCCCTATCCCAGGAAGAACTCAGCAACCTAGAACTCCAAGGGCATTTCCTTAATAAAGGTTCAGAGCCGATCGCACCAACCCACCAACTCGAATTCAAGGTGAAGGATACAGGCATTGGCATTCCCTCCGATCGCCTAGACCGATTATTTAAAGCCTTCAGTCAGGTGGATTCCTCTACGACCCGAAACTATGGCGGCACGGGATTGGGATTAGTGATTAGTAAACATCTGGTCAAGCTGATGGGCGGAAGCCTCGGTGTGGAGACAGAAATGGGAGTCGGATCGACCTTTTCTTTTACCATTTTGGCGGCTACCGACTCGGAATCATTATTTTTGGGTGAAGATGATTTCTTGCCCTGTTTGGCAGAAAAGCGCATTTTAATTGTGGATGATAATGCCACCAATCGAAAAATCCTCAGGTTGCAATGCGAATCTTGGAAAATGATTTCCGAGGAAGTGGATTCAGGAGACGCGGCGATCGCTTTATTACAAACGGACGCGGAGTTCGACTTGGCGATTGTTGATATGCAGATGCCTGGTATGGATGGAGTCATGTTGGCAAAAGCGATCGCGTCATTAGAACATCGGCAGACGTTACCCCTAATTTTATTAACTTCCTTGGGACAATTCGCCCTCAATGCCGACGATGAAACCCTTTTTGAAGCAACTCTCACTAAACCCCTGCGCCAATCCCAGTTATATAATGCCCTACTGAAAATTTTCCAAAATTCCCCAACGAAAATTGCGGCTGCTTCCAGAAAGGCTAGGACGAACTCCCTGATCCCCCGCAAAAACAAAGAGCCTAATTCCGCTCGCATTTTGTTAGCAGAAGATAATCTGATCAACCAAAAAGTTGCGTTGCAAATTCTACGGGTGTTGGGATACCGTGCCGATGTCGCCCAGAATGGGGAAGAAGTGTTGCAATTACTCGAAACCCAATCCTACGATCTGATTTTGATGGATGTTCAGATGCCCAATCTAGATGGCTTGGAAGCGACTCGGATTATTCGATTACGGTATCCCGACCGAAATATCCGCATCGTAGCGATGACTGCCAACGCGATGAACAGCGATCGCGAAAATTGCCTAACATCAGGCATGGACGACTATCTCAGTAAACCGATTTCTATTCTGGAATTAACGAGGGTTTTGGGGGCGCAATTGCCGCATTAAACTGGCCATTTCCAAGGCATTCAGGGCATAGTGCCAACCGTGATTACTCTTAATTCCTGCCCGCTCCAAGGCCTGTTGCATGGTATCAGTGGTTAAAATCCCAAAAATCACAGGAACCCCCGTCTGAAACCCGATCGCGGCAATTCCCTTGGCGGCTTCGGAGGCGACATAATCAAAATGGGGAGTTTGACCCCGAATCACCGCACCGAGGCAAATAATGGCATCATATTTTTCTGTTAAGGCCAATTGTCGAGCGACTAGGGGAACCTCAAAACTACCTGGAACCCAAACATAATCTACCTGTGTCCCCTGGGGATCGGCATCCACACCATGCCGTTTGAGACAGTCCTGACAAGACGAAACTAGTTTATCCGTCACCAGATCATTAAATCGCGCAATCACGATCGCAAACTTAAAGGCGATCGGATCCTGGGTAAACGTTCCCTCAAAAACTGTCATGTAATTGCCAAAAAAGGTTAAAAAATCAAAAAAATAAAGATTGGCAAGGAGAAATCTATACTCCTCACGGTCATAATCTTAGTTTAGCCCCCCTAGCCCCCCAACTTTGGGGGGAACCGTTCTCTATTTGTGGTTTTCAAAGTCCCCCAGTATTGGGGGATTTAGGGGGCAAAAATCTCAATCGCGCAAACCATCTCTAGATCACAAAGAAATTTAAGACTGCTACTAAAATCACTAAAATCGCCCAAATACCCGAACCAAGATAGAGTAACGGTTTGGATTGAGTCCAATTTTGGGGAGAGGCATAGGCGACGGGGACACCAATCACCATCAAAAACGAAAAAAGCACCAGGGCGGCTAAAGCAATTTGAAAGACAATGGACATTTTGGGGTTCTCCTATAGGGATCTGACTCTAGCCAATGATTGAAAAAGGTTACTGACTATATCAGGAATATATTAATGACTTTATTTAGTAAATTACCAAAAAAGGAGACACGGGGGAAGGGGGGACGGAGTAAACTGGTTGATCCGAGTCCTGCTGTTTTCAACTTTTTTTGAAAATTGAATCTTTAAATTATGGCAACCGAAATTGAACGAAAATTTTTAGTACAAGATGATCATTGGCGATCGCTGGGGACGGGACAATACTATAAACAGGGTTATATTCCGACCCAAGACCAAACGGCGGTTAGGGTTCGCATTGTCAGCGATCGCGGTTATCTCACCCTTAAAGGAAAAAATCAGGGCATGGTTAGGGCGGAATTTGAATATCCCATTCCCCTGGGCGACGCAGAAATGATGTTAGCAACCCTTTGTCGTCCACCGTTCATTGAAAAAATTAGGTATCGTATTCCCCAGGGGGATTTAATCTGGGAAGTGGATGAATTTAGCGGCGAAAATCGGGGCTTAATTCTGGCCGAAGTTGAATTAAAGACCGAACATCAAGCGATCGCCCTCCCCGCTTGGATTGGGCAAGAGGTGACAGGTGATCCGAGATATTACAATTCCAATTTAGTGAATTATCCCTATCAAAGCTGGCCAGAGAATTCAGACGTTTAATTTGAGTATTTTCCCCCTTTTTAGCTACTGTTTACACGCAAGTCTTTTGGTTTTCTGTTTAACCTTGTCTAGCCCCCTAAATCCCCCAATTCTGGGGGACTTTGAACTCAGAAAGGCTCTGGACTCCCCCAAACTTGGGGGGCTGGGGGGGCGAAATAAGGTTTAGGGGAAGACGTGAGTACACAGTGGCCCCTTTAACATCTACTGGAAAAATTCTAAAATTTACATAAGCTGTTAATCATCTAAAACACATACAGGCAAGGGGCTTAAGCCCCTTGTTACAAGACTTTCAACAAAATCATGATGCAATCTAAATTTGTGACAGCTTAGTTGTTTTTGATAGGGGGAGATTAATCCCGATCAAGGCTTAGTTTTGACGCTAACCGAGCCATTGACTAGGGTTTGGCAGGCTAACCGAAAGGATTCTGGCTTTTTTTTCAGAACTTTTAGCTCAAAATCAGTCTTTGGCGAAAGATTTTCCATTCCTTCAATAATTTCCACCACGCAGGTTCCACATTGACCATAACCCCCACAATTGGTTAGTTTTCCCTTGAGAGTATAAATGTCAATTTTGTTTTCTAATGCTTTTTGCCGTAGGTTGGCTCCCTGGGCGACGATCACTTCTTTGTTTTCTTTGATAAACGTAATGGTCATGGGCGTTCCCTAAAAATTTAACAATCACAACATTAAGAAATTTTAATTAATTTTGCGAAACTTTTACATTTTAATCTGTCTAGGCGATCGCTTTCTTTTTTCAGTTAAGTTTCTGTTCCGCCTGGGTCAGACAGGAGAAAACGAACAACCAACAGAGTCATTCAAAGTAAAAAAGCTATTAGGCATCGCAAAAGATTTATTAAACCCGAAAAAAAGGGAATCGAACGCTAAAATACTTAAAAAGAGAGGAATTCAGGAAAGGTTGTAGAGATTCCTGTTTTAATGAAAGCTGAAGAGAGACTCAATCTTTACAAAGCACTAGCTCAAAAAATTCGTTAAAGTAAAATACTTATCTGCCGTGAAAATTCTAAACACTTGAATCTGCAACACACAACCCTTAGCGGCAAGCGCGAGAAACGTTAGAAATGAAACTGGCGGAGGATTGGATTTGCTCATTCCAAAGGGGCGATTTGACCGCACAGGCTTGGGGCATCATAGCCGAACACATGATCAAGGTGGTCATTCCCAATAAAGAGGCAAGAATGAATTTTTCGGTATTTAAGCTTAATGCGTTCATGTTGCTCACTTTGGTTGGGTTGACTTTTGGAAGGCTACTTTAAAAAGCTTTTAAAATCTCTTTAAAATTCCTTTACATTCATAGTAGATTCAACTAAAGTTGTCAAGCGATGTTATATTCTCGGATTTTTCTGGCTGAGTTTTTGGGGGATTCAGTATATATACTTGGATTTACCCCGATGGATTTGTAATCCTGTCCTCCAACGAGATTGGAGATAAAAAACTAAAATCCCTGATGCTTAAAGCTTTTTGCGGTCAGAACTGGGTTGGAATTTGGGAAGATTTAGCCTCAAACAAACGATCGGTCTATGGATAATATTTTTCAGTTACCTTTTCCCTTGCCTCCTACAGAAGTCTTTGAAATACTGGTTCAAACTGAGCAGTTACGCATTGAACGGATTATTTCCCCAGGGCAAGCCACTCCTCCCGACCACTGGTATGACCAGGAACAGGATGAGTGGGTGATTTTATTGCAGGGTCAAGCGATCCTTTCCTATGAGGACGGCAGGGAAGTTTTATTAAAGGCGGGGGATTATTTGCTGATTGCTGCCCACGAAAAACATCGGGTAGAGGAAACGTCTGCTGATCCTCCCTGTATTTGGTTAGCGATTCATGGCTCTTTGGTTGAAAATTAAGGGGCCTTCGATAAAGCTCGCGATCGCGAAAATATAGAACAGGACACCACCAATCACGGTAATGGTTCGTTCAGAGATGCGTCCAGCGATTAATTTTCCCCCGATGACAGCAATGAGGGCGCAAATGGTGTGTCCCAGAATGGCTCCTGCGGTGACGGCTAGGACGGAGTTAGAAGCGGCCAGGGCAATGGTGGCAATTTGGGTGCGATCGCCCCATTCGGCAATAAAGGTCAAAATAAAACTTTCGAGGATAATGCCCCACTGCTGGGGATGACGCTTGAGATTTTTTTCACTATTTTCAATGGCTTCCTTAGCTTCATCCATTACCGCTTCTTCAGAATGGGCGGGCATTTTTGAGGCATCAATGAATAATTTGGTTCCAAAGATTAAAAAGAGTCCAATTTCTCCATAAAAAAGGTAAATTTTGGGTAAAAAAGAAAAGACCTGACCCATTAAAACCGAGAGGATGGTCATGGCCGCGAGAGCCGCGACAACTCCAATAAAAACCCAGCGTCGCGGATAACGCATGGATAAAATAACTGCAATAAAAAACGTTTTATCGCCTAATTCAGAAACCGTAATTAAGATGAGTGCCGCCGTAAAAGCCGTTAACATTTTCTTTTATTTTTTGATCAAAACTGGCTTTTTTAGGGGTCCAATTGGTGTTCCCCTTAAAATTTGATCTTTAGATTAGCATGATTTGTATTTTTTATCAGCAAAAAAATTGTATTTTTTTAAAGCTTTTAATCATATTTCTCTCATTTTTATTTCATTAATTAACAGCAAATTTTAAAGGGTGATTTTATTAAGGGGTTTAATCAGTTCCAGTTGAGAATAGAGCAGATCTGATCGACTAATTGGGGAGCTTTAAAGGGTTTGGTAATTACGCCCGCGATCGCAATATTATTAAAATGTTGTTGTTCACTCACCTTGCTTTTGGCGGTGAGCAGAATAATGGGAATGGGTTTGGTGTTAGGGTTGGCTTGCATTTTGATGAAGGTTTCTATGCCGTCCATGCCAGGCATCATCACATCTAGCAAAATCGCATCGGGTAATTCGGTTTCCGCGATCGCCACACCTTCAGAGCCAGAAGACGCTAATAAAACCTCCCAATCGGCAATGGCATTGAGAGTAAGCTGAACAATTCGACGAATACCAATGTCGTCATCCACAATTAAAACGCGCTTAGCTGTCACCATTTTTAACCTCCGTTGATTCAATAGGGATTGTAAAAAAGAAAGTGCTACCTTCTTCTAGAACGCTTTCTGCCCAGATTTTGCCGCCATGTTGTTCGATAATATCGTGACAAATGGCGAAACCGAGTCCTGTTCCGCCCTTGTCGCGGGAGTCGGAAGCATCGACCTGTTGGAAGCGTTCAAAAATATTTTGCAAATTTTGGGGAGGAATCCCCCGTCCTCGATCGCGGACACTAAATAATAAGTAAGGTTTTGCATCAATTTCCTGGCTCGGTTCGGGATTTTTATTCTCAATGGATAACTCGATGGTAGATTGGTAGGGAGAAAATTTAATCGCATTACTGATAAGATTTGTCAGGACTTGAATGAGGCGATCGGGATCGGCATAACAAGAAAATGATTGATTGGGGATTTCGATTTTTGTGTCTGCTCGTTTGGCTAATTCCTGGGTTTGGGCGATCGCGTTTTCAATAATATCCTGGGTCTGGCAATAGATTTTTTCGATACTCAATTTTCCTAATCGCAGACGTTCTAGATCCAAAATGTCATCCACCAGACGCACCAGACGATCAACGCCTTCGCTGGCAATAGCAATTATTTCCTCTCCTTGCTCAGAGGCAGGATCAATAAATTTTCCATCCAGTAAACTTAAAGACGCTTGCATGGTGGTGAGAGGCGTTTTTAATTCATGACTAACAATTGAAACAAACTCCGACTTCATCCGCTCTAAGCGAGATTGTTCCGTAATATCTTCCCCAATGGAAATAACGCCGATAGATTGTCCCATATTATTTCTGAGAACACAATTTCGCCAAGCAATGATCAACTCTTTGCCCGATTTAGTCACAACAGAATTGACATAATATTCATAGGTATTATCATTTAGAATTCCTTGAAAAACGGTTTCTAAAGCTGAGACTAAATTAGAGGGGACAAAATGACTAAACCAATGTTTGCCAACCACTTCGTCTGGAGAAAATTCAGCAACTTTCTCGAAAAAGGGATTAATATATTCCACATTTCCGTCCTTATCCAGTTCCACCACAATCATTTGGATATTATCTAACACTGACCGCCAGCGACGATTAAATTCTTTGACAATGGCTTCATTTTGTTTGCGGCTAGTAATATTTTGAGAGGTTTCTAACACACCAATCACCCGACCATCAAATCCCCGCAGAGGTACTTTATTGGTTTCTAGCCAAAGAATAGAGCCGTCGCGCTGAAAACGTTTTTTAATAATGCCTAACTCAGCTTTTCCCGATTGAATGACTTGACGATCTTGATGTTGACTTTTATCTATTTCTAACTGAATCCAGGGCATATTTTCTTCTTTCTTGCCTCGAATAGCGGAGACGGAAAATAAACCATACGCTTTTGCAAAATTTTGATTGCATCCTAAATAGTTTAAATTGAGGTCTTTCCAAGAGACTAAAAGGGGAAAGCTGTCTAAAACCGTTTCTAAAAATTGCTTAGATTCTAATAGATCTTGTTCGTATTGTTTGCGATCGCTAATATTATTCGAGCAACCAATAATACTCAGAATATTGCCGTCTTGATCTCGTAGGGCAGATAATCGCAGACGAATATAAATTTCTTTACCAGATTTAGCTTGATTCTTTAATTCCAGTTGATAACGCTCTTGTTTAACGAGAGGCTCAAAAACCAAAGATTGCATTTTTTGAAGATCTTCAGCAACATACAAAATACTGACACTTTGACCGATCATTTCTTCTGCAGTGTATTCATACAATTCTTCTGCTCCATGATTCCAACTTTGAATAATTCCCTGGGCATCGGTTGTAACGACCGCATCATGAATTTCATTGAGAATTTGAGACTGAAATTTCAGAATTTCTTCGGCTTGTTTGCGATCGCTGATATCCGTAACCATTTTTAGGCGACCGAGATATTCACCAGACTCATCAAAAATGGATCGTGATGACACCATTCCCCAGAGAATTGATCCGTCTTTACGACGAAATTGTACATCATAGGGCTGGATCATCAGATCTTGCAATTCCCGAAGCAGGTAATCTACAGCTTTTTTATCGGTTTCCATCAGAAAATCTAAGAAAGATTTGCCAAGCATTTCGTCCACAGAATAACCCAACATTTCTGCCATTCTGGGATTCACAAAAACGGTTTTATTGTCCTGATCGAGTTGCCAAATTCCTTCGGAAGAAGTCTCCACAATGCGCCGATAGCGAATTTCACTATCACTTAGGGCCTGTTCTATGCGTTTGCGTTCAACCAGTTCCCTTTCTAAGTATTCAGAATAAAATTCTTCGCTATTTTGTTTTTCTAGCTCTATTTGTTGGCGTTCCTCTAGCTCATTTTGTAGTCGTAGATAAACACTTGTTAATTCTGCTGTCCTTTCTTTTACCCGTTCTTCTAGCCTGATATTTAAGGCTTCGAGTTCAATTTGAGTCTTCTGGAGATCGGTAATATCTACGGTCGCTCCTTTCATTCCTGCCAGATTGCCTTGATCATCAAAAATAACTTGTCCATTTACCTGAGTAAAACGAATCGTTCCATCAGGTCGGCAAATTCGGTGTATGTTACTGTACTTTTCCCCCTGAAGAGTTGCTTCTATTTCTTGTAACACTCTGTCTCTATCCCCTGGATGGATCTGGTTGACAAAACAAGAAAAGGTGATTTTTTGAGTAGGAGAAACTCCGAAAATACGACGAATTTCTGGCGACCACCAGACTTCATTGGTGAATTTATTCCATTTCCAATGGCCAACATGGGCAATCTCTTGGGCTTCGAGGAGATCGGCTTCACTTTCCCGTAATTTTGCTTCGATTTGTTGACGTTCTAATTCGGCTCCTGCACGACTAGCGACAATTTTGAGGATTTCTTCCGCATATTGAGAATTTTCAATGGGATAACGATGAAGAACGGTTAATAATCCGATCGCTTGTTGGGACGCATTGAATAAAGGAATGCCTAAAAAAAGCTTGAATATTATCCGATTGAATTAGTTCGTGCTCAGGAAATAATTGTTGAGCGTTATTTGGACAAAATATAACCTCGTTATACTCTGCCTTAAGTATTTGAGAACAGGGCTGATGAGTAATGTCAATCTCAAAATTATCAATAATTTGTTGCTGATAACTGACGACTAAGGTTCTCGCTTTTTCAAGACTTTTTATTTCAGCTAAACAAACATAGTCAACTTCTAGGATGCGACCCAAATATTTGGCTAATGTTTGTAGAAAATTTTCTCCAATTTCATTCATTAAAATAGTGGCAATTTCACTGATAATATTTTTGATTTTTTGACCCTCTTCCCGTTCCTTTTCTGCTTGTTGATTTAATACGACGGTTTGAATGGCAAGACCGAGTTGAATCGCGATTTGGTGTAATAATTCTGTTTCAGCTTTCGACCAAGATCTAGCATTTTGACACTGATGAGCAATCACCAGCCCCCATAGTTGACCATCTTGTAAAATTGGAACACTCAATTTAGCTCGGACTTGGATCTGTTCGAGAAATTCTTGATAACAGCTTGACGAATGGGAGGTCACAAAAATATCTTCGGTGCTACTGATTTTTCCCTGACGAAAAAAATCTTTCCAGTCATAATTTTCTGTAAAACAATTATCTTTAATCTCTTTTCCAAGGAGCGAAAAAGTCCGATCTATGACGGATTCTGTGGTAATTTTCCCACTACCATCGGGCTGAAATTGATAGAGGACGACGCGATCGCACTGGAGTAATCTTCTGAGTTCATCGACTGTATATTGAAAAATTTCCGTCAATTCAGAGAATTTGTCCGCAGAATGGACGGCGATCGCTTTAATGAGATATTGCTGTTCCTGTTGCAATGCCTGTTGCCGCATCAAAACTTTTTTCTGTAGGACATTGGCGATCGCGCGATGGAGACCTTCGGGGGTGATTCGTGTCTTATCGAAAAAATCCTTAACGCCACTTTTTATTGCTTCAACCAATAAGGCTTCGTTTTGATAACTTGTCATCATAATGCAGGGAATTTCTTCCTTATAGCCCTGTTGACTTAGTACCGTCACGAACTTTATACCATTCATCCCAGGTAAACGATAGTCGATCAAGGCGATGTCGGGCGTATGCTCTCTGCACCAAACCAGAGCCTCCTCTGCATTGCTAAATTCAACAACATGGCAATTTTGATCAGAATTATGGGTCAAGTAATGACGAAAGCTCGTCCGAGCAGACTCATCATCTTCTATCAAAAGAACGGTATAGGATGGGGGAAATTCAGCCAAACCGATTTCGGCAATAGTCCTGTCCGAAGGTGGAAAGATTTTGGGTGATAAGGGCGAAGACCGTTTCAGAGAGTGGACTTCATGGCGTAATTCCGTCAACTCCGCGATCAGCTCTTCCTGGCTTTTAGACCAATCATCCAGGGCTGGAGAATTTTCTGCTGGAAGCTTAAGCTCGTCCATTGCTGTTCTCTCTTTTGAGATCCTCCTCAATTACGGGAAAAATTTGGTTTCGTCCTTCAAACTTGGCTCGGTAAAGGGCCGCATCAGCCGCTCGGTAAAGGGTCTGTAAATCGTCTCCATCTTCAGGAAATTGGGCAATCCCACCACTAAACGTCATTTGAAAAATGCTCCCATCTCCACCGACAAAATGGTTCTGACTAAAATAATAGGCGATATTTTCCAGACGCTGAACTCCCTGTTGTTTATTGGTACCATACAATCCTACGACAAACTCTTCTCCGCCCCAACGACCCACCACATCCTCTTGTCGGAAGGTTTGACCCAACAATTGCCCAAAATACCGCAGGACGCGATCGCCCGTTTCATGGCCGTAATCATCATTAATACGTTTAAAGAAATCCAGATCCAGGATCGCCAAACTTAACGGCTGTTGTTGTCGTTTTGCCAAATGAAATAGACGAGTCAAATCCTGCAACGCCTTACGACGAAGACTCACCCCCGTCAACTCATCAATTTCTGACATACTCCAGAGTTTTCGTTGCTCCAGGCGAATGCGAATGCGATTCAATAACTCCGTCACCACAATTGGTTTACCTAAAAAATCATCGGCTCCCGCTTCAAAACTGCTCTGAATGGTTTCAATATCCGTATGACCCGACAAAAAGATAATGGGCAGTCGATTCCAACGCGGATCACTACGGATCACTTTACACAGATCAATCCCGCTCAAAGGTTTCTCCGTCAACACCTGGGAAACACTCTCTGGTAAATTCTCCGCCTTAATTGTGCTGGAGGATGAAGCGGGCGCATCCGCCACAATCACCTTGTTTTCTTCCAATAAAGGCAGGACGGCTCCCAAGCGAATATCTAAAATCAACAAATCAGGGGTCGTCTGCTCTAAGGTCTTCCAAAACTCCTGGGGATTTTGTAACATGGTCAACTGATAACCAAAGGGTTCTAGGAGCGTATGTAAAAGACGCAATAAATCCGGATCATCATCCACCACTAATAAACGAGCCGTCGAAAGATTAGAAGTCTGCATCACCTGGGAAACAATGGCCAAAACTTCGGGCGGCGTAATCGGTTTGGGCAAAAAGCATTGACTCCCCAGACGGGCCGCTTCTAAGCGTTTGGCAAAGCTATCCTCGACCGTCAAGATGACGATGGGTAGGGTCGGATTTTGTCGATTAATGGCCGCTAAAAACTCAACGCCCTGTTCATTATCATCAGAAAAATTGAGATCCATAATGATAACCTGGGGAAAACGACTATTAAGAATCGCCTGGGATTGCTCTAAATTGTTAGCAATTTCCACTTCAAAGCCCCAGGTTCGGGCTTCCTCGGCCAAGGCTTTCGCAAAAATCGCATCATCATCAATAATCAGTAAAAAAGGAGGAGTTGTCCCAAAGGAAGTGTAGGGAAAAACGATGGGTAGGGGCGGAAGATCACTGGTTTTGCTGTATTCTAGATGATGTTCCAACAGGGGCAGTAATTGTTTTAATTTCTCTAAATCGGCTAGTCCCAGTTTTTTCTTTTGTTTCAAGACTTGCTGAATTTGACGGGCGATCGCCGAAGCCTCTTCTAAGCCAAAACTCCCCAATGAACCCGTTAAGGTGTGAGCCTCGATTTCAGCTTCCTGTTGTTGGGAAGAGGTGAGACGATTTTCCTCTAAATACCGAGTAACGCCCTTAATAATGGCCAACCGCGCCAAATAGGACTGGCGACACTCTAACCAAACCTCTCCTAATCCTGGGGCCACCGTCGCAGGAGCCGTCGAAATGGTCGAATCGGTAGCCGTCTTTTGAGAATCGTCCCTATCCTCTCGACGCTTGAGACGATAACCCAATTTATAAATTGTTTCTACAATATCCTTTGACCCCATTTGCTTCAGCTTTTTGCGGAGGGATTTGATATGGGAGCGGATCGCCCCTTCCCCAGGACATTCCTCTGCTGTCCACAGGCGGTCTAGGAGTCGCGATGGATTAAAAATTTGATCGGGATTGCGTAAAAAAAGTTCGAGCAGTTGATATTCCTTTGAGGTCAGGGGGACGGGGTTCGTTTTGTAGGTGACCTGACAACTATTGGGATTCAAGGCTAGGTCATCATAGGTCAAGATCGGCGATCGCATCACCTTATTCCGTCTGAGCAAGGCCCAATCCGAGCCAATAGTTCCTCAACAATAAAGGGCTTCACCACATAATCATCGGCCCCGCATCCAATCCCATCACCTTATTGGTCACTTCGTCCAGGGCCGTCATCAGGAGAATGGGAGTATCTCGGTTGGGGTTAGGAACAGTGGAATTATTGCCTCGAAGTTTTTGACAAAAGCGAATCCCATCCAGTCCAGGCAGGACTGAGATCGAGCAAAATAAGGTCATAGGGATAGGTTTCTACCAAATCCCAAGCCATCATGCCATCGGTTGCCACTTCAAACTGATAATGCTGTTGCACCAGTATCACCTGAAGCAATTCAGCTAGACCTTGATCATCTTCTACACAAAGGATTTTCACGGAACTATAACATTTGCTTATAAGTTATCATACAGACGAACTAACTCTCCTTTTTTGGGAGCGGTCTCGCTTACAGCAGAAATTTCAGGTAGATTCCCACCAAAACCAGTCAAGCTGCGAACGAGCCTTAAACGAAACAATCGGAGGAGTAAAACCCCATTATTCTGAAAACATATTACCAGGTTAAGAACCCCTTAAGAGTTCGTCAAGCCTGATCGCTTCAAAATAACGACGACTCATCCAAGAAAATTGTCTCTTTTGGTCGAGTGATTAGCCATACTCGCTTGAAACGAGATCAGTAGACATCGAAACAAGTTTAATTTTTATTGAGAACAACCGTTTTTGCCGTTAGGTTTTCTAACCAAACCAGATTCCAATCTTCTGTGATTTTGACCCATCGGGGATTGTTCGCTTGGCCATCTTGCCATTCAAAAATAATTCGATTAAAAATAGGCTGACTTTTATCAAAAGCAGAAAAGGATTTTTCTATCCAGATCACATCTTCTGGGTGTAACAATAATTCCTTCAGAACTAGGGTGGCCATATCTTGGACATTTTGTGGAGTAGAGCGGAAAGTATCCGACAGTCTTTTGGAGAAAACAACCACTTGTTGATTGAGATGGAGAGGATAGAGTTGGAAATAAAAAGGGGTTTCTTGTTTCTCTAGGGTCTCACTGGAGAAAACCTGATAACGACAAAAATAAGGATTTTCTTTGAGAACGCTGAGGTATTGGGTCATGATGTCTCCTGAATTAAAATCGATTGGCTCATCGATGAGAGTGATCAAACTTGTCGGGCTAGAGAACCTATAATTAGGTGAGTAATACTCAGTTAGTATTGTCGAAAAATGAGGATGATTCAAAGATAGCTGGATTTTCTAAACTGTTTAATAGAGCAGATTTAGCCCATCTCATTTATTAACAAAGAACCGAGTTGAATTGAAGTTAATGTATTTTTGTGAATATTCTGTGAAGTTCCATTACTTCAGGATTAACAAAATTTTGAGGATTCCGATCTGAATATTTCTTTCTGGATTTTTTGCCCTGTTTGAGGGATTATTGACTTTTTTGAAATCTAAAAGGCGATCGCAGACTTGAAAGGGTTTAGGGGAGATCGAGACTTGGACGAACTTTTCTGTAAAATTTGAGTATTACACTTTATTTTAAACCGCGAGTTACTCCTATCGAAACCGTATTTGGGAATTTACAAGGACTAAAAACCAACCAGACTAAACAACTCCAACGACTGTACCATCAGCGTTTACAGGGCGATCGCTTTACCACCACCGAATTCGCCCAACGCCTGGCGGCCATTAGTACAGAAATCAATCAACCGATCTCGGTCTATATTAATCGTCGGGGTCAGGTGATACGAGTCGGAGTCGGAACCCCCAGGCAGACCCAAATTCCTCCCCTAGAGTTACCCCGCTACGGGGCAGAACGGCTTTCGGGGATTCGTTGCCTGACCACGAGCTTAAAAGCAGAACCGCCGAGGGAATCCAGTTTAACGGCGATGGTTCTACAGCGTTTGGATGCGTTGGTAGTGCTGGCTCTAACGGGCGAAGGCTTTGAAAGAAGGGGTGGTGGTGCAACGGGCTATATCAAAGAAGTCTATTTAGCGAATCTCTTACCCCAACCCGATCCAGTTCCCGAAACCGTTTCCTATTGGCAAGTTTCCCCCGCCCTCAGTCTAGAAAATTTGAGTGACCAAGATTTTCTGGAATTTGTTGAAAATCTAGAAGCCGAATTTAGCCGTGAATTTGTTGCCCGCCAAGTTGAAGCGGATCAAGACCGCGTTTTATTAGTGGGACTCCAAACCGATTCCCATTCCGATCAGGTTTTTGAAGAAGGTTTAGCTGAATTAGTGCGCCTCATCGATACCGCAGGGGGACAAGTCTTGGAAACAATTCGTCAAAAGCGATCGCAACCCCATCCCCAAACCGTGATTGGTTCAGGAAAAGTGGAAGAAATTAGCCTCAAAGTGCAAACCACAGGAGCTAACCTAGTGGCCTTTTGATCGAGACCTATCCGCTTCCCAAATCCGTAATCTCGAAACCCAATTGGGGGTACGGGTGATTGACCGAACGGAAGTGATTTTAGATATTTTTGCCCAACGCGCCCAATCCCAGGAAGGAAAATTACAGGTTGAACTCGCCCAACTGGAATACATGATGCCCCGTTTGACAGGACGAGGAAGGGCCATGTCTCGGTTGGGAGGAGGAATTGGGACACGGGGCCAGGGGAAACCAAGCTAGAAACGGAACGCCGTACCATTCAACGCCGTATTTCTAAATTGCAACAGGATGTGAATCAACTCCAGTCCCATCGTTCTCGTTTACGCAAAAATCGACAAAAACAGGAAATTCCCAGTATCGCGATCGTCGGTTATACCAATGCGGGTAAATCGACCCTCATTAATGCCCTGACCCAATCCGATGTTTATACTGCCGATCAATTGTTTGCGACCCTTGATCCGACGACCCGTAAATTAACTATTGTCGATCCTGCCAATCAGCGATCGCATTTATTTCTTTTAACCGACACCGTAGGCTTTATCCATGAATTACCGCCTTCTCTAGTGGATGCCTTTCGTGCAACCTTGGAAGAAGTGACAGAAGCCGATGCCCTTTTGCAAATCGTGGACTTATCCCATCCCGCTTGGCAACGCCAACTTCAATCCGTTGAAACGATTTTAGAAGAAATGCCCATCACCACAGGCCCCATGTTGATTGCCTTTAATAAAATCGATCAAGTCAGTAGTGAAGCCTTAGAAACCGCCAAGAAAGAATATCCCCAGGCTGTTTTTATTTCTGCCAGTCAACGATTAGGATTAGAAACCCTTAAACGTCGTTTAACCGTATTGGTTGAGTAAAACAGAATTTAATGAGTTAATTAACTGATTACGATTAAGCTGACAATAGATTTTGTGATTGATCCCCCCTGCCCCCCTTGATAAGGGGGGTGTCCGTAGGACGCGGGGATTTTATAAATTTTATGACCCATTTACTTAATTAAGAGAAATCCTTCATCAAAAAGTTATGTGGAAAGTTATCACCCGCTCTAGCATTGGTACCAGTCATCAGCAATCAAATCTCCCCTGCCAAGATTACGGGCGTTATCTCTTGCTAGACGGAAATATCTTAATTGGCGCGATCGCGGACGGAGCAGGCAGTGCCAAATACGCAGATATTGGGGCGAAAACCACAGTGAATGAATCTCTACGATTTCTGGAAGCAATTCATGCTGATTCGGTGCAAGATCTCCCGACGAATGACCCCTTAAGTGATGAACAAGCCCAACTTCTTTTTACTCAGTTAATCGAATCTGTGCGATCGCGTTTAAGCATTGTGACGACAGAAATGGAAGGGAATTTGAGTGATCTGGCTTCAACTCTTCTGGTCTTTATCGCCACTCCCCATTGGTTAGCAGGAATGCAAATTGGGGATGGTTTTATGGTGATTCGTGACAAAAATGAAACCTATCGTCTCCTCTTTCAGCCCGACAAAGGGGAATATATCAATGAAACCACCTTTGTCACCTCTGACCATGCGATCGACTCCCTACAGGTCAAAGTTTTAACCGAAGTTCCGACCTTTATTTGTGCCGCCACCGATGGAGTAGAACGGGTTTCTCTCAATTTAGTCCAGTGGATGCCCTTCGCGCCTTTTTTTGAGCCACTGGAAACCTATTTGCAAGAAACAGAGAATCCTGAAGAAGAGGATGATTATCTCAATGCGTTTTTAAATTCCGATCGCTTAAATGCCCGTACAACGGACGATAAAACCCTATTATTATCCCTGTGGTGCGACTAGGATTTGTCATAGAAACGCGATCGCCTCTTCCCAAATTCAGAAAAATGCGATCGCCTCAATGTTATCAATCAAATATATCCGTTAAAGTCTTGGCTTTAAAATGCGATCGCCCCATCGTTCTAAATCCGCGATCGAAGCATGAGTTAAACGAGATTCAATAGACTCCGATACATTCCCAAAACGTTTGACCAACAACCGCATTAGAAGAGCAACCTCTCCCTCTTGGCGACCTTCTTGGCGACCTTCTTGGCGACCTTCTTGGCGACCTTCTTGGCGACCTTCTTGGCGACCTTCTTGGCGACCCATTTGGAGACCCTCTTGGAGACCCTCTTGTAAAATTTCCTGATAGAAAGCTGATTCTTTCATAATGTCACTCCTTAAAATCGTTTTAATCATTTCAGGTTCCATCACTAATCCTGCGAATACTGCCGTTGCAGCCATAAGATTAGCCCTCATCCCTTGGTTTTCTATTGTATCCAATCCCTTGGTAATCTCGCGTAACCGTATTGTCGGCTCCTCGCTTTCGGTTAATATCGCTAACGGTAATAACCCTGGACTCTTTAAAAATACCTCTGAAGGTTGTTCCCATAACCGAATGACTCGATAACGATGAGTCGTTTCTCCGAGTTGAAAGCTATCTTGATAGACCAAATTTGATTTAGTGGGTTTCAGGTAAATCACGACCTGGTGCATGATTTTATTCGGAAAACGGCGATAGACTCTGACTCGATAATCCAACATCCGAAAACCCATGCTTTCATCGGGTTCGGTCTGAAATTCTAGGTGTAATACCACATCTTCCGATTGTTCGAGAATGAGGGAGTCAGCGCGAATCGGTTCTAAAGATAATTCTGTGGGACTCAGTTTGGTCAACGTAACGGGACGACCGAGCAACCAAGTGGCATAATCTTCAGAAAAGTTTTCGGCGAGAAATTTGCATAAGTTGTCAAAGTGCGATTCGTTTAGCGTGAATCACGGTGAAAGTTCGTAAATAACCGCTAGAGTAAAGTCTCCCAAGACTAGCTTAACTATCCTCTTGATGAGGGTGAAAGACCCTCTCCTTAAACTCAAAGGTAACTCCTTATCTGCCCACACTGACACAACTCGGAATTTGTGAGGGTGAAGCTGGGAACAGGACGCAATCAGACATCAATTGCAGATGACACTGGCGTTAACAGGGAGTCCCTATGATGAAACAGAGCCTAGAAAAGCAACTCAGCATTGAAGCAGACGCAATACTAAGCCCTACTTAGAGTCTGACTTCGCCAGAAATTAGTATCCCGCCGAATTATTGATGATATCGGTAAGAGTAAGGGGTTCTGGCAGTTGAAGTGGCTACATCTAAAGAGACAATCAATCAAAAGGATGGAACGAATAAAAACGAATCTAGGGTCTGAGGGCGGTCGAATCCTCAGTAAACCAGACGAGAGGTGCAATTCCTTAGATTCGGGTAGGACAAGGCGTAATTGCCTTGAGGTATATAGAAAACACAATTGGAGCAGATTATGGTTAGACACGGTATTAACACCAGTGAACTATGGAAGAAACTACCTTGGAAGAAATTCCAAAAGACGTTATTCCGACTACAGAAAAGAGTGTTCAAAGCAGTTAAAGCAGGAGACAAGCGGAAAGCGCGGTCACTTCAAAAACTGATTCTAAAATCTCAAGCTGCTAGATTACTAGCTATCCGACAAGTTACACAGTTAAACGCTGGCAAGAAAACGGCTGGAATAGATGGCAAAGCATCTCTCAAATTTGAAGAACGCTTCGCCTTATCAGACCTAATAAGTCGGAACTATTCCAATTGGAAGCACTCAGGTTTAAGAGAAATTCCAATCTCTAAAAAGGACGGAACAACTCGAATACTAAAAGTGCCTACTATAGCGGACAGAGCTTGGCAATGCCTAGCAAAATATACTCTCGAACCAGCGCACGAAGCAACCTTCCATGCTAGAAGTTATGGATTTAGAACAGGACGTTCGGCACATGATGCTCAAAACTATTGTTCAACCATCTAAGAAGCACAAGTAATGGAATCAATAAGCGAGTCATCGAACTCGATATTGAACAATGCTTCGATAGGATTAATCACTCTGCAATCATGGACAATCTTATCGCCCCTAAAGGGCTAAAGCTAGGTATCTTCAGATGCCTAAAAGCTGGGACAAAGATAGGATTTCCAGACCAAGGAACACCGCAAGGTGGAGTTGTTAGTCCACTGCTCGCCAACATTGCCCTCAATGGGATAGAAAGTATTCATTGGTATAAAGGAGAAATAAACAACGTAATAACGGAAGCATCAATCCGATATGCCGATGATATGGTCATAATCCTTCGACCCCAAGACAATGCTGAGATAATACTTGAAAAGATTAGTGAATTTCTAGCAAAAAGAGGTATGAACGTCAGTAAAAAGAAAACTAAGATAACCGCCGCGACAGATGGATTTGACTTCCTCGGTTGGGTGCGACTCGTTCTAGCTTCGGGAAAGGCTAAAAAAGCCCCAAATAGCTAGCCTAGAGAAAATCTCTAGAGAACTATCTCAATCATGTAGGTTAAATTCCTACCGATGTAATGACCATCTGAAAGCATCTTGGATAGGCAAGCGACTGGTTCTCAAATGTCTAAAGCTCCGAGAAATGAGGATAAACTGATAGCCTAAATCAGTGACACTTCTAGCAAAATCACTCATGTGTAGGTTACACGAACTTTGTCAAACCCTCGTTAGGAAAGGAAATACCAAATAAGGCTGAAAGGTATTAAAACTCTGAAGCTAATTAGAATCCATGCCGCTAATTAGGTCATTCAATAAGTAGGAGTCGGGGGAGGTCAAGGACACTAAAAGTGATACGAAATGATGAGATGGAACGAAGTAACTCCTATAGGACTCTCGGTAAGGTCGAAAACCGAGTAGTAACCAGCGCAAGTACTATATGGAGCGGGATTGTTTCAGAAGCCAATGCCCAATCATAATGGAAGGGATATGCTGACGGAAACACTTTTATTTGAAAGAAAAGGTCGTAAATAGTAGATGAAAAACGATGAGCAAAGCGAAAGCTAAGTATACGAACTGGAGTGAAATAAACTGGCGTAAGCTAGAGAAGAAACTCTGGAAACTACAAAAGCGAATTTTTCGAGCTAAGAAAGAGGAAAACGTCAAGCTGGTCAAACAGCTTCAGAAACTCTTGGTCAAGAGCTTTGCCGCTAAAACATTAGCAGTGAGAAAAATAACTCAAGACAATAGAGGGAAACGAACGGCAGGTATTGATGGAGTAAAGTCCATCCCACCAGCAAAAAGGTTTCAATTAGTGGAAAGACTCCAAATCTCCCACAAAGCTAAACCTCTTAGACGGATATATATCCCAAAAGAAGGTACGGATGAGAAACGCCCACTAAGTATACCCACGATTAACGATAGAGCAGTCCAAATGCTCATCAAAATGGCTCTAGAGCCAGAATGGGAGGCAGTCTTCGAGCCAAATTCATATGGATTCCGATTAGGTAGACAAAGCCAAGATGCCATTGAACAAATCTTTTCTAGCATCAATAAAAAGCCTAAATGGGTTCTTGATGCTGATATCTCCAAATGCTTTGATAGCATAAATCACAGCTATCTATTGAAAAAGTTAGGAAAATGTCCTAAGAGCATCAGAGTACAAATTAAAGCATGGCTCAAAGCAGGATATCTGGAAGGAAACGAATTATTCCCAACTGAAGAAGGAACACCGCAGGGAGGCACTATAAGCCCCTTGTTAGCCAATATCGCCCTTCACGGTATGGAAACGGTCTTGACAGAATGGGTAAGAACTTGGAAAGGATGCAAGAGGGATAACCTCGATTCATTTTCCTTTGTAAGATACGCAGACGACTTCGTTTGTCTGTATGAATCCAAAGAAGTGATAGAAAGTGCAAAGGAAATCCTTAGCGAATTCTTGAAACCAATTGGATTACAACTTAAACCCGAAAAGACCCAGATAGTTCACACACTGAACACAAATAAAGGATTCGATTTTCTAGGATTTAATGTACGACAGTACGCTATCCAAAATGGGAAAACGGATAAAAGGACAGGAGTTAAGAGAGGATATAAAACTCTCATCAAACCCTCCAAGAAAGCTATCAAGAGACATTATGAGAAAATAGCTAAAATAGTTAGAAATAACAAAGCAGTAAAACAAGAAAATCTCATTAAAATACTCAACCCAATTATTAGAGGATGGTGTAACTACTACTCCTCGACAGTAAGCAAGAAAATATTTAAAAAACTGAATCACCTAGTTTACTGTTTACTTCGTAGATGGTGTATTAGAAGACATCCTAATAAGCCTAAAACTTGGGTTAAGGATAAGTACTATCATCAATGTGTTACAAAAGATAGCGTTAAAAATTGGGTTTTCAAGGAGGGTAAACAGACACTCTTAGTACACGCAGACACTAAAATTGAAAGGCATATCAAAGTCAAAAGTGGAAAATCTCCTTATGATGGTGATAGCATTTACTGGGCTTCCAGACTAGGTAGAAGCAAAGAACTAGGTACGTCAACCAATAAACTCCTAAAACAACAAAAAGGCAAATGTTTATACTGTGGAGCGATATTCAAAGAAGGTGACGCTATAGAAACCGACCATGTAGTGCCAAAATCATTAGGTGGAAAGGACTCCTATAGCAATCTCCAGTTGCTTCATGCTCACTGTCACGACCAAAAGACTGCTCAAGATGGCTCACTCAATCAAGGTATTCATGATAAGAATCAGGTAAAAGAGGAGCGGTATGAAGTGAAAGTTTCATGTACCGTTTTGAAGACGAGTGGTTTTCGTGAGAGAATTGCTTAGTTCAACCACTTTAAAGTGCAAAACAACGGTAAGTTTCGTTGTGTCCCCTCAGTGGATAACTTCAAAGCTTTTCGCAAGAAGGTAAAACACATCGTCAATAACTCGAACTATGGTTCCAAGGTAAAGGCTGAGAAATTAGCCCCATTGGTCAGAGGATGGAGACAATACCATAAATTCTGCAAGATGGATGGAGCTAGAAATTCACTCTGGTACATCAATCACAGGGCATGGAAGGTATTTAGGGCTTGCTGAAAAAGTCAAAAAACAGGAAGAGGGGATTAATTTATGAATTTAAGGCGAGTAAAACATAAGGGTTAAATGAATTGTCAACACAAAGCATAAGCTGGGCTAATAAGAGGGCAGAAAAATAAGCTCTTCTTCCGAAAAAGACAAAAAAAACGTAAAACCTGCCGAAGCAGGGCAAAAAGATTGATGACTAAAAAGGTGATAGCAATAGCGGTTTCAGAGGTATCAGGAAGTTTTGTCATAACTCGATTGAGGCTAAATCGTCTCTTTGCTTGACCAAATTTGCCTTCAATAGCATTACGGTCTCTTTCATCTTGAAGAGCTTCTTTCTTTTTTTCTGGACTAATATTTGTGGGTCGTCTTCCCAAGGGTGGGCCACTTAATCGAATTCCCTTCTCCTTACAAAAAGCGCGATTTCCCCTTGTGCGATAGATTGCATCAGCATGAACAGACTGGGGATAGTAGCCTGTCTCACGTTTAAACTCTTCTATTTGTCCTTTGAAGTCGCCTGATTCATTATAATTATCCCAACTTAATCGGTATAAATAAAGATATCCATTCACATAACTTGCTGATAGTTTTGCACCAAACTCTACTGGCGTTCCCGCTTTTCCTCTAACAATGGGACGAACATGAGGTTGAGTCAAACTCACAATTCTATTTTCTACCTTATTTTCTTTATTTTCATACATTCCTACTTGTTGCTCATAGGCTTTTTGTATTATCGACAGTATCTTTTCGTTTTTTTACTTAATTTTGCGACCTCTTTATCTTCTCTTAATTTTTCTATATGGGAAAGGTTTCTTTTGATATATTGGATTTGTTTTTTTATGCCCTTTCTCCTTTCTTTTCTCGACAACTGCGTTTTTTTGACAATTTTAAGTAATCTTTTCTGGCTCTTATTCTATAGGTTCTTGGTTTTTTTCCTTTTTTTTTAGTTTTTTTATACAAGTTGTCTATTATTTTTTCGGTTTTTCTCTTGCCTCATTCGAGATTCCTATATCTGTTGGATATTTGATGTCTGCTGGTGAGCAGGTTGCATTTATTAATAGCTTTCCTCTATTCTGATTTTCCCCTTCACTTTTTTCTTTTACTTCTGATACTATTTCTTCTTCTTTTTTTACCATTGCTTTATTTATTTGATTACCAAGTCATTCCTATTCTTTGATGGAAATGTACTAACATGACGCATCAAATGCCTCCTCATTTTCATATACTTCTATCCTATAAAATATTGTAGTAGGTGTTTTCTTTTATTTGTTCTACTGTTTCTGGTCACTTATTCTCAATATTTCTTTTATTATTAATGACCCTGATGCCATCCTAAATTGTTTGGCTATTGTTCTTTATTTTCTGAAAATTGTTTTGCATGTTCTTTTCAAATTCCTCCCACGGAATTATTTTTTTCATGATTACCCAACGATTTTCTTCTTTTGGCTTCCACTCACTTGGTATTTTGAAGTTTCAACAGTCCATTTTTCGGATTTTTTTTTGGGGTACATCGTTCATTGCTCTGGAAGGGGGAAGGGTGCAAGCCTTTTCACTCATTTTTGATCTTTTTTTTTGCACTTTGTTTGCTCTCTGCATCCCTTCATCTCTTTTCTTATATAGGCTTTCAGCTTTTTTCAGCAAGCTC
>CAWEDJ010000074.1:0-23536 GCA_963807635.1 uncultured cyanobacterium | reverse complement strand
AATGAGGTAATAGACTTTCCCCTTTGCGAACTTTGTCGAGTAAATGCTCTAAGCCTTCTTGATGTTCTGGTGGGCAGTAAAAGTCAAGAGGTTTCTTAATTTGCCTTGGACGCTCAATAACAAGTCTTTCTCTAAAATTGTAATAGTTAAAAATTAAGCTTTTCAGATTTTCATCATGATCTAAGTCAAAAAGAAAGCCATCATTTTTAAGTTCGGTAATTTCTTGTAAAATTAGGTTTTCCCAGTCTTGAATTAGGTTAATTTTAATGTTCATTACAGTAGCTAGTAAAAATAGAGATTGTAAAGCGAGTCCTACGAAATAATTGTAGCTTACTGCGAAAGAGATTTTCGATCTCTTAGCTTTAACATTAGACTACACAAAACCTATTTTACAGCAAATTAGAATCAGTCATGTCATGTCTGCAAACCATCAAAATCTAATCTAGACTTGATTTGGTGATTTATTTCTGTGGTGAGCTTGATCGAAAACTGCTGTAAACAAAAATAAGAGTTATTCATAGTGAGTCCACATTCGGATCACTTTAACTACTTTTTCTTCTGGAAAAACTTGATAAACCAAACGATGCTGGATATTGATTCGCCTGGAATAGTAAAAAGCCAAATCGCCACTGAGTTTTTCATAGACAGGATAGGATTGATAGGGATTTGATTTTAAAATATCTAATAACTTATCAGCTTGTTTCGCCAAACCTGCACGAACAAGTTTTCTAGCATCCTTTTCAGCTTGTTTCGTAAATATCAATTGCCAACTATCCATTTAAAATATCTCTAATCGCCTCCTCACTAACACAATCCTCGATCGCAGAATTTCCCCCCTCAATAATTGACGGAACCATCCCAGGAACAGAATACAAATAAAGCGTTTCCTGAATAGAATTCCAATCCTCTTCCGCAATTAAAATCGCATTTCCTGCCGTGCCAGACAACAAAATCGGTTGATGATTATCGTTAGCATCATTCACCAACGCCTCAATTTGATCCTTCGCTTCCGTGACAGCAATCATTTTCATACAAGCATTCCTGAAATCACTAACAACATTGTAGCGAAAAATCGATAACTTGCCCAAACAAAATTAATCCATACTAGCCGTTCCCGTTCCCTGAAACATCATCCAAGACAGAAAAAAATTAACCACAAACACCGCCAACAAAGAAGTCACTACCGCCGTCGTCGTCGATTGACCAACCCCCTTCGCGCCCCCCGTCGTCGTTAATCCCCAACTGCAACCAATCACCGCAATCAACACCCCAAAAACCAAGGATTTCAACATCGAACTAAAAACATCCCACAGTTCCAAAAAATTCTGTACAGACTTCAGAAAAACACTCGGATCAATATCATACAAACCATAGGCAATAAACAAACCGCCCCCCATCCCCACAATCAGAGCCAATATATCCAAAAGCGGCAACATCAATCCACAGGCCAACACACGGGGAACCACCAAATAATCAATCGGATCACTCTTTAACATATATAAAGCATCGATTTGTTCCGTCACCCGCATCGTCCCAATCTCTGCCGCAAACGCCGATCCCACTCTCCCCGCCACCACCACCGCCGTTAAAACTGGCACTAATTCTCTAGTTAAAGCGATCGCCAACACCCCGCCCACCGTCGTCGTTGCCCCAAAATTAATAAACTCCCGTGCCACCTGGATTGTAAAAACCATCCCCACAAAACCCGCCGTCACCAGGGCAATACTAATGGATTCAGGGCCGACAATACTCATTTGTTCCAGGGTATTGCGACGATGAATGCGCCCTTGCAAAATATGCAGAAAAACCTGCCCCCCCAAAAGACCCGCCGCCAAACGCGACAACCATCGATCCAACTCGCCCGAAAAAGATTTATTGCCGCGATCGCTCATTAGCCTCTCTTATCCCTATTTGCCATTTTTATCCACACGGAACCGTTCCACCGAAGTTAATAGATCCCTCGAAATCGAAACCAGGGTTTGCAGTGAACCCGCCACCCGTTGGGACTCCTGGGAGGTTTCCTGGGCGATCAACTCAATGGATTGCATCACCTGGGCAACCGCACCCGAATTTTCCTGCTGTCTAACCGTATCCCCCGAAATCGAGCGTACCAGGGTATTAATCCGATTAGAAACTTCGATAATATCTTCTAGGGCGCGTTTAGATTGCTCAGACTTATCGGTAACATCGATTACCTGTTGAATCCCCTCTTCCATCGCCGTCATCACCGAGCCAGTCTCACTTTGAATTTGTAAAACGATTTGTTCAATTTCCTTCAAAGATTTCGCCGAACGATCCGCCAACTGTCGCACTTCGTCAGCCACGATCGCGAAACCCCGACCCGCTTCCCCCGCACGAGCCGCCTGGATAGAGGCATTCAACGCCAACAAATTCGTCCGAGAAGCAATCTGGGAAATAACTGCCACAATTTTAGAAATTTCCTGGGAAGCTTCGGCTAATCGTTTGACCTTACGAGCCGTTTCCGATACCGTTTCCCGAATCTGGAGAATACCGCCCACCGTTCTTTCTACCGCTTCTCCCCCTTTCAACGCTGTCACCGAGGAAGTATGGGCGACTTCTTCCGCTTCGTGGGCGTTTTCTGCCACCCGTTGAATGGATTCCGTCATTAACTGCACAGAATTGAGCGTAACAGCCAATTCTTCCGCCATTCGTAAAGCATCGCTGGAATTATTTCTGGCAAACGCCTCACTATCGGTGGAATTTTTATTAACTTGTTTGGCCGCCCTTTTTACCTGTTGGACAATTTCACAGAGATTTTGAATGGTGAGGTTAAAGGCATCGGCCACCGCCCCCAATTCATCGGCTGTTACTTCTGCTTGTACCGTTAAATCTCCCCTAGAAGCACCTTCCACATCATCCAGTAAGCGAATAACCTGACGTTGTAATTTTTCCCGTGCTTTTTCCGTTGCGGTGGCCCGTTCCTGGGCTTCCGTTGTCGCCGTTAAAATGACTTGGGAAATGTAGTTAAACCGTTGGGCTAGTTGACCCAGTTCATCTTCTGAGAGAACCTTGGCACGCACATTAAAATTTCCTTCATAGATGGCATCAAATTGATTTTGTAAATCATCAATGGTCTCTTTGATTTGACGAATTAAAAGCTGACTCAATAGCCAAGCCCCAGCCCCCGTCAACAGTCCCGAACCCAAAGCGATCAGGAAAAGCGGTGGCCCATCATTAGTTTTAGCTGATTGAGATCCAGAAGCTTTAGTCTTTGTGTCCGTTTTTTTAGCAGTTGGAGCTTTCGTTGCCGATTTATTGACCGTTGCTGGGGTCGGAGCGGCTTTTGGCCCCGTCATGCCCATCACTCCCCCGACGATGAGGACAGCGATCGCAGAAGAAACTCCTGTGGCGATCGCGAGATAAATTTGTTTGCGTTTGAGGGGAGCATTACTAAACCAACCCATCCAGCCAGGATCAACTTCCACAGTGGGTTTAACAAAACGACTCGATCCGCCCGTCATATCCCCCGCGATCGTTTCCTCTGGTTTAAGCCAAGTTCTCATACCAGGCGGAGTTCCCGTTGCCACCGTAGGAATCGATTCGCCGCCATAATCATCTTCGCCCCCCCTAGAAGCATGGGGAGAAAAACCCACATTTCCCTGGGTAAACATAGTCGAGTCGGGCAATTCAGGAGCAATATCCGTGAGGTCAAATTCTGCCAAATTATCCGAAAAATCAGGTATTTGCTCCTCTTCATAGGAACGACGGGGAGAGGCTTGCACCGTGGGAACATTATCCAAAGAATCTAAGCCATTATTCTCGGAATCCGCCTGCCAGGGTTGGTAGGTAGGAACATTTCCAGAATTTGCTTTCCCCAGATTGGCTGAAGAATTAGCTTGGTCTGTAAAACTCTCAAAATCAAAAGCTTGGCCCGCCAGATCGGGGGGAAGCATAAAGGTCGATTCTCCACCCACTTCTGGCAGAAGAGTCTTTTCCTCATCATCATCCTGTTCATTCGCATTTTCAGTAAAGGAATCTGCGTTCCAGTCGATTAAACCCGACGCTCCATCGAAGGCAAAGGGGTTAGAGGAAAACGCATCAACGGGGTCATTGGCTGCCATGTTACCCGTATTCATTGCCTTGCCAAAGGGATTGGTTGACGGCGCGGCTTGCCCCAAGGTCGGTTCTCCTAAATCAGCATCATTGAAAACCGCACTATCCCAATCGAGTCCATCAAAATCGTTGTCCCAATCCCCCGAATGTTCTGCCTCATTCCATTCAGGAAAATCCGTTTCCTTAGAGGAAAAATTATCACTCTGTCTAACGGATGAGTTTGCACCCTGACTTGCAAAACCTGAAGAGGCTGGATTTCCCGCTCCCTGGGTTAGAAAGGCAGAATTTGATCCGCCCTGAATTCCTCGAATTTGTTCTAGGGCTTGATTGGCACACTCTAATAAATCCTGGCGATCTGGTCAATTTAAGAACGTTTTCATATTCTGCTGGCCTGGTCATACTGTTCCAAACCGACGTAGATATGACCCTGAAGGAGTAAAACATTAGGATCTTCGGGAAAAGCATTCGCCATTTCTTCAATATGAGCGGCTGCCTCATCGTAACTTCCTTGACCATAAGCTACATAGGCTTGTCCATATAGTTGAGCGTAATCTTGACCTGATGTCATTTGCCTATCTCCTCTCGGTAATCAGTAGTCGGTTAATCAGTTAATTTAGGGTATTTAAGGGAATAAAAATAGTATTAATCAAGGGTTTAATGAACCACAATTATTAAGCAGATTAGTTATTACTAAAATCAAAATAGTATAAAAATCCTATATAAAGCGATGGTTTCCACAATCAGGTCGCCCATCGTGCCGATCTCAAGATGGCAATATGATCCAGTAAGCGTAGCATTTGGGGAGATTCGTTTCCAGAAATCCACTCTCCTTGGACGTAGGGGGCAATGTGATCGGGGACACTGGTGGCAGTTTGTAGGTTTTCGATGTTTAACCATTCCATTTCTCCCAAAGATTCAATGGCCAATCCCAGCAGAGTATCTTGATCCTCGACGGCGATCACCGGAATTTCTACCCGATCAGTATTGAGGGTAGTTGGATCACCTAAAAATTGACCTAAATCTGCTACCCAAATCACCTGACCCCTCAAGTTGATGGTTCCCAAAAGTAGGGGGGACGCATTGGGAATGGGGGTAATGCGATCGGGGGGTTGTTGCATGACTTCCCGAATGGCGATCGCGGGGAGGGCAAATTCTTCGTTCGACGGTAGAAAAAAACGTAGATGAAGTTCTCCTTCCAACGCCTGTATTGTTTGGAACTCTGAGTTAAGGTCTTCTGGATTTGTGTCAACTAAAAATTCCGAGTTAGCAACCATTGAGTTGTTTCCTTGCGTAATACTGGGTTTTAAGCGGGTGGCTTAGGGTCGTAGAAGTTGCTTAATCGTACCAACCAATTCAACGGGTTGAAAAGGTTTAGCAATATAGGCATCGGCTCCTTGGCGCATCCCCCAGTAGCGATCGAATCTTCTCCTTTAGAAGAACACATCACCACAGGGACATTTTTGGTTCCGGGGTTAGATTTAATCCAACGACAAACCTCATAACCGTTCATTCGAGGCATAACGATATCTAACACCACCAGATCGGGGTTAAAGGTTTTTAGCTGTTCTAGGGCTTCCACACCGTCGCAAGCTATTGTCACCTTCCAACCATTATCTTTGAGAATGCCAGAGATCATCTCTCGCTGAACGGGGCTATCTTCAACAAGCAACACTTCGCTCATAAATATCCTATCGGCAGGGTTCGCTGGGAATTCAGAGTTTCGCGCGAACAGGTTAACGCTCTCTCTCATTCCTATGATAGTAGTTAAAATAGCATTCAATTCTCCCCTTTGAAAGGTTTTCACTATTTAATATGCCCAAATTTCAAAAAAACGATGCAACATGAGGAATATAAATATTTTTTAAGGCAGAATTCTTTCTTTTTGAATTCAGGACAAAGCCAGATATTTTTCCAATAAGAGTAACAATTCGCTTTCTCCAAAAGGTTTGGTTAAATAATCCGTAGCTCCCGCCATGCGAGCGCGAACTCTATCCATAAAAGCTTCTTTGCCCGTCAGCATAATAATGGGGGTTTGGCGAAAGGCGGTGGAGTGTCTGAGCATGGCACAAATTTCGTAACCATCGAGTCGCGGCATGGTGATATCGCACAAAATCAGGTCGGGCGGAGACTGGAACAATTGGGAAAAGGTTTCGAGGGGATTGGTAATCAGCAAAATCTGATACCCCTGCCGACTAACCATCAATTCCACTTGTTTACCGACAGTAAGATCATCATCAATGCAAGCAATGTAGGGAAGACGCACGGAGGGAAAAGTGTCCCAAGGAGAAGAGGGTTTGGGCTGGGAGGCGATCGCAGAGGTTGGATTTTTCACCTGCAATAATCCCTGTTCGATGTAGGGATAGAGACCCCGCGCAACGGTGGGGAGATCGCGATGTAAATACCGAGCGAGTTGGCGGAGGGAGGTTTTTCCATTCGCCGAAGATTAATCGTTGATAGAGGTTTTCCGACAAAGTGGACTGTAATTTCTCTTCATCGGTAATCACCATCACCTGATCAGGAGACTGAATATGGGGATGAAACTGTTTCCACTCCTGAACCTGTTTAGTAATTTGGGTAATTAACGCGCCTATTTCAAACGAGATCATCGGGGGATCTAGGGCATTTCCTAACTCAAAAGTAAAGGTTCCCTGGCGTAAATTTAATAATTCAAACAGGGTTTCTTGCACCATACAGCTAATAATCGTTCGGGCCTGAGCGGGATTGAGAATATTTTTTTCGAGTAATAGCCAAAGATAGGCGTATTCAGGATTATTGTTGGTCGCGATCGCCGAGTCATTGAAATACTTCAACTGATCAACCACGTCATACCGTCGGAGATAATCCCGCAGTCGTTTCATTTGTCCATAATTATGATCCGCCGCATAGACCACCCTACCACTCACAAAAAAAACAAACCAACCCACCGATTCCTCTTGTCGCGATCGCTGTCCATCTCCCTGACCGACCCAACCCTCCTGAAGAGAAACCTCTTTCCCGCTTATTAGCACTACCAAAGGTCTCAATAAAAAGTTCTCCCGTCCTCTGACCCAGCTCAATTAATTGCAGAATACTGCGGAGATCGATTTCATTTAAGCTTCCCTGCATAACTTTGACAGCAAATGCCCCATAATATTTTTAAATAATGCCCCATACTCCAGTTTACTTGACGAATCCAGAGATAATTAATTAAGACCCATAAAAAAAAGATTCGTTCCTTTGAACTGATAAAAAACTGATGAAAAATAAAGAATCTGCATATCCCAAAAATTTGGGTTATGTTTAATACTAAAAGACTATTACATTGGTAGCCCTGACTCCATTAACAGGATTGCAACTCGTGCTCTATCTAGCGGAAGTTAAAAAGCAAACTCGGACTTTTCTAGGATCTCTCAGAACAGATCTTAGACTTTTAGCCTGTCAACACAGCGATCAAACTTGGAGTTCCGTTCCCAACGGAAGAGATACTGACCACAGAAGAATTGGAAATCACAGGAGAAGGGACTCTGTGGGTGCTTCAGCTCACCAATAATCGTCAACTTCAGGGAAAACCCGACCTTGCCGCCCCCGAACTGGTACGTCAACTGCAAAAATTATCTCGCCTATCAGAAAAATTTAAAGAGCAACAGATCGAAATTGAGCAATGGAAAGAATCCTTAACCTACCAAAGCCAAGAACTCGCCCGTCGTGAAGCAGAAATTGATGCAAGAGAAAGCGATATCGAAGATAAATCCCTAGAACTCGCCCATGTCAATCGTCAGCAACAGGAAGTTAACCTAGCCTGGGAACGCCTAGAGAGAGAACGCCAACAATTACTCGCCCTACAGGAACGTTTTGGCAATATTTTAGACCTTTCCCCCGAACAAACCAATCAACTCCAGACCCTAATCAACCGCTTTGCTATTCATCCCGACAGAATTAACACATTGTCTCCTGTCTTACAGGCGATCGCTAAATCTGCCCAACAACAACAAGATATTTTCAATGGTTATTGGCAAGACCTAGACAAAAATAAGACTAAAGCAGAACAACTCCATCAAGAGATACAGCAAAAAGGCGAAATTTTAGATCTACGAAGACAAGAACTAGACTCAGTCCATTCTTCCCTAGAAAGTGCCAAAATTCAGCTCGCTGTCGAAAAAAATGTTTTATCCAATAAGCAAGACTTCCTGCGCCGTCTGAATAGTGAAATAGAAAGTAAGGGAGATCTCCAAAAAACACTCTATCGCCTGGCGACTGGTTCGGCAGAAACCGCTAACGAATCCAAAATTGATCCTGCCGCCCTAGAGGTCATGCCCCTCAATGAACTAGAAGAAATCATTAAACATTTACAGTCCGATTTGGAACGGCTCGTGCGTTTTGTGAATGATCAAGAGGAAGAACTCACCCTCCAATGTCAATCGGTGGAAGAGTTACAAGCAAAATTATCCCAAGTTAGTGACTTTGACAGAATTGCAATTGAAGAGGAGTTAGGGGAAGAACAAGAGCGTAAACGAATGCTTGATGAAACTTTAGTGGGTCAACGTCGTAATCTGAAAGAAAGGCAAACGATTTTAGTCCAACATCTCCAAATTCTCCGCCGTCGCCAAGGAATCATTGACCTAGAAGCCAATTACCCTTCCATTGACCTCGATCCTGTTATTGATCAACTAGAGTCCTTACAGCATGAAACCCAAGCAGAAAAGCTGAAACTGGAAACCGATATCCACAATCTTCAGGAAAATCTCCAGCAGATTCAAGACATGATCGATCAGTTCGATCGGGAGCAACAGGCTAAATCCAAAGATATTCAACAGGAGGAAAATGCTTGGAAGCAATTACAACAGGATGTTATGCAAATCGAGACAAAAATTAGAATCTATGAGACTGCGTTGCAACCTCTGCAAAATCAACTGGATGTAATTCGTCCTCAGACCGCAGAATTATGCGAATGGTTTGCTTCTTAAAAAAAATATTTGACTTGGTTGTTAAGTATGTTAGGATAAGAAGCTGTGGTGTAAATGGGTCGATGCCCGAGTGGTTAATGGGGGTGGACTGTAAATCCACTGGCTATGCCTACGCTGGTTCAAATCCAGCTCGGCCCACCACATTTTTGAAGTTTGCCCGTGTGGCTCAGTGGTAGAGCACACCCTTGGTAAGGGTGAGGTCACGAGTTCAATCCTCGTCACGGGCTTATGTTGAGATGTACAGTTGAGAAGCTGTCATTGTAAGTTTTTTCTGTTTTTATAATCGGGTAACTGTCTAGGCGATCGCGTTCCTGGAGCAATAGAAAAATTAGCAATTCTTATTTATTAATCTGCAAAAAAAAATTAGAACCCTAACATCGTAAGTTTCTAATCCTATTCAAATGAAGTAATTAAAATCTGTTGAGATATACCGAATTTTTATTTTTCTACTAGAGCGTGTCATCAATTAACACACTTGACATTAGTGAATAATTATGCTGTTTAAACTGGGCTACGCTAACCATATAACTGATGCGGCCAGATAGATGCCGCCTAGAAAATTGGCTGAGCGCTTGTCGTAACGAGTCGCAAGCGCACGATATTGTTTGAGTTTCGCAAAGAAGTTTTCGACTAAATGACGCGCTTTATACAAAAATGTATCATAAGGGCGAGGTTCTTTTCGATTACTTTTCGAGGGTATCACAGGCACTATCCCTCTTTTTTCTAGAACCTTAATGACTCTATCGTCTGCGTCATAGGCTTTGTCCCCTAGCACCGCTTCTGCTTCTACATCAGGCAATAGCACATCGGCTCCGTCTAAATCACACGCTTGACCTGGCGTTAGGAAAAAAGAGACTGGATTCCCTAATGCGTCTACTACGGCATGGATTTTCGTACTTAATCCTCCTGTACTCCTTCCTATATCTTCTTCCTCTGCGCTACTGTTTTTTGCTCCTGCACTGTGTTGATGCGCTCTCACAATCGTTGCATCTATCATTGCGTATTCATTATCAGCGTCCTGCGCTAAGTGCTTGAATACCTTTTCCCACACCCCTGATTTCGTCCATCGCGTAAAACGCGTGTGAATCACTCGAAAATCTCCAAACCTTTCGGGTAAGTCTCTCCAAGGAATGCCCGCTCTATATCGATATAATACGGCTTCAACAAACAAACGATTATCTTTGGCTGTTACTCCCACATCTCCCTCTTTTCCAGGTAATAGCTCTTTGATTCTTTCCCATTGGTCATCCCGCAACGCATAACGCCTCGTCATATTCACACCTCTCTTCAACGTATATTGTGTCATTTCATACTCTGCGCATTATTTGCCACTAATGTCAACCCCCCTAATTGATGACACGCCCTAGTTGTTTATCATTAGATGCTGTACTGGTTGTCGTCACAATTTGATTAGTCGGCTGATATTCTGTCACTAACTCCTTGAGACTATTGATTAATTCGGGATAATTACCCGTTTGGGTCTGGAATAACAGTTTTTCGAGTTTGCCTTCTAAAATATCCCAGCTTAATTTATGCTCTTTAGCAGAAAAAACACGGGGATGTTTTGTCGGTTCTGCTTTGGTTTGATCGATCAGCAATTCTTCATAGAGTTTTTCCCCCGGTCTTAGTCCTGTTACTTGAATTTCGATATCTTTTCCAGGTTCTAAACCACTTAGACGAATCATTTGTAGAGCAAGATCATAGATACGAATAGGCTCTCCCATCTCCAGCAAAAAGACTTCTCCTCCTGTGGACATTGCCCCTGCTTGGATAACCAGGCGTACCGCCTCTGGAATAGACATAAAATAGCGGGTTATATCCTTATGGGTGACGGTGATCGGTAAACCATTGGCAATCTGTTTGCGAAAACGGGGGACAACAGAGCCGCTACTATCGAGGACATTTCCGAAGCGGACACAGGTGAAGCAGGTGGAATGCTCTAAGTCTGCTAGGGATTGGATGACGAGTTCCGCGACTCGTTTGCTTGCTCCCATGACATTAGTGGGACGAACAGCTTTATCCGTAGAAATTAAAACAAAGTTAGATACGTTACAGGCGATCGCGGCTTGGGCAACACTTAAAGTCCCTTGAACATTGTTATAAATCCCTAAAGCAGGGTTTCCTTCCACAATGGGAACATGCTTGTAGGCGGCTGCATGGTAAATGGTATCGACCTGATGTTTTCTTAATACATTCTGAAGTGGTAATTGTTCAGTGACGTTCCCCAAATAGGCCCCTCGCTGAAGATGGGGATAGGCTTCGGCTAATTCCAGATCAATACTGTAGAGCGCGAATTCACTCATTTCGTACATCACCAAACATTTAGGGTCTAATTGGGCAATTTGGCGACACAATTCAGAACCAATCGATCCGCCTGCTCCTGTGACTAACACTGATTTTCCCGTTACGTTGACACTGAGTAATTCGGGATAGGGCATGACTTCTTCTCGCCCCAGTAATTCCGTCACGTCAATATTTCTTAACGTTCCCAGGGAAACTTCTCCTGAGACTAATTTCGCCATTGGTGGGACTGCTTTAACGGTGATATTTAACGCCTCAACACTCTGAACAATCTCTCGTTTACGGTTTTTGCTGATTTCGTAGATAGCCAGTATGACCAGATCAAAGGGTTGCTTTTTGTAGAGAGTGGTGATATTTTCAGGAGAGTGTACCTTGACTCCTTGAATGACCTGTCGATGTAATTCTGGATTGTCATCAATAAAACCAACGACTTCATAGGAAGGTTCATCCAGAAAAGCACGGGCTAATTGGGAACCTGATGCCCCTGCACCATAGATGACTACCCTTTGTCTAGATTGGGATTTGCCGACGCGATTGTCCAATTCCCGAAACAATTGACGAATCAAAATTCGCACGCTGACAATCAAAACCAAAGTTAATAAGGCGTCGATCCCGACGACGGCGCGGGGGAAGGGCCAGGAGCCTTGAATATACCCTAGAATAATCAAAATTGCGGAACTGAGTAATACCGATTGAGTAGCCGTTACCAGAAATTCAGTCCCTGTGTAGCGCAAAATAGGACTATACATTCCTTTTAACTTGAACACAACCAGCTTCACACCGATTAAAAAGGCGATCGCCCAAAAATGTTGTTGGATATTGTCCAAGACTGAAGTGGAGGAATCTCGCAAAACGAAGGCTCCTACAATGGCCACGACGCAAATGCCAGCATCCGTAATCAATAAAAGCTTTCGCTTATAGGTACGAGCTAAGGATTGATAGAATTTGTAAAGGCGGTTAGCGATGCGTGTTTTCATTGACTTCTCAGATAAATAATTTGAACTTACTGTTGGATTGAGATTAATCAATCTTTAAATTTGAATCTAATCAATCTTCATTTCATAAATGCCCACCATTATGCACGAAAAAAAAACAAAAGGCGATCCTTATTTAAAAAAAAGTCTTGGCTATGCAAAAATACTTAGTTAGTTAGCCTTTTCTGAAAAAAATAAGTGAATATACTGAGGTAGATTTTACGACTTTTGGTGTAGGGGGTGTTGATTAGTTTGGCACAAAAGTTAATGAATAGTGATGGTTTGGTTAAAACGCAAGTTTTTCACTTGTTTTTGTTTCCCTACCAGAGAATGAATTAATCTGGGCGATCGCGACTGAAAGAGAGAAGTTTGCGATCAAGCCTGAAATCGCCATTGAAGGTGGCATCATTAGAATTAAAGTATTGTGATTTAATCTAGAGGATATGATCCCAATCTAGATTCAGAGAAACAAGCAATAAATTTATGAGCCAAGTTAAACAAATTATTGGTCGTGCCATTCCCCTAAGCGGTAACGACATTGACACCGATCGCATTATTCCCGCCCGCTTTTTACGAGCCGTCACCTTTGATGGACTAGGAGAAAAAGTTTTTGCCGACGATCGCATTCAACTTCAGGGCCAACACGCCTTTGATTTACCCCAATATCAGGGAGCAAAAATTTTAGTCGTCAATGGCAACTTTGGTTGTGGTTCCAGTCGTGAACACGCCCCCCAAGCCATCATTAAATGGGGAATTCAGGCGATCGTGGGAGAAAGTTTTGCCGAAATATTCTTTGGAAATTGTATTGCCAATGGCGTTCCCTGTCTAACGGCGAACAAAGACGATGTTAAAAAACTTCAAACACTGTTAGAAAAAGATCCCCAAGCCGTCATTACCGTTGATCTAGAAACCATGATAATCCGCGCTCACGATTCTGAAATCTCCATTCAAATGAATGAAGGAGCAAAAAAAATGATAATATCAGGAACCTGGGACAGTTGCGGCCAACTAGTTCAAAACATTGACAACGTTCACAGTACTGCCCACCAATTACCTTATCTACACTGGAATTTTGAATCCCCTCAACCGCTTACAAGCGGAATTACTTAGAGGCATATTTTTTATCTCGCCAACTCTAAGCAAGACCTATGGATATTGAGCAACTGATCTGGCAATATGGCCAAGGATCAAGGGATTTTAGTCGATTAGATTTACAACACGCGGATATCATACAGGTTGATTTGAGTGAAATTAACCTGAGTCGAGCCGATTTAAATGGGGCCAACTTGAGTGGAAGCAATTTGAGTTATGCCAATCTTAATCGAACGGATTTGAACTACGCTCGACTGATTACCTCAAAATTAATGAATGCCGATTTATCGGGAGCCGATCTCAGTTATGCCGATCTCAGTTGGGGGGATTTAACCTCAGCGACCCTGGTGGGGGCAAATCTAACCCGTGCTAACCTCAAGCAAGCCCGTCTAATCCATGCCGAATTGAGAGGCGCAGTGCTGTGTGAAGCTAACCTCCTGGGGGCCGATTTAACAGGGGCTAATCTGAACCGAGCAGATCTGAGTGGAGCCGATCTCAGTGGGCTTGATTTGACAGGAGCGGATCTGAGTCGCGCTGACCTAACGGGGGCAGATCTGCGCGGAGCAAACCTAGAAAATTGCAATCTGTATAAGGCGGATCTAAGCTTGAGTCAACTGCGTAATGCCAATTTCAAAGGAGCTTTTTTACAGCAGGCTAATTTTAGTCGGGCAAATTTAAAAGGCGTAAATTTAGCCAGAGCCATCTTGCGAGAAGACAATTTAGGGGTGAGAAATTTGTCGGATCTGGGGCGAAGAGGGTCAAATTTACCTGAATTAATTGATTTAAGCGGGGCAATTCTAAAAGGAACGAAACTCCAAGGAGCATTGCTCCAGAATACAACCTTAGATTACGCGCTGTTGCATCGAGCCTTGTTAGTGAGTGTGAACTTACAAGTTTCTAATTTGATGGATGCTTCCTTACGAGGAGCGGATTTAAGGAATGCTAATTTTGAGAAAAGTAATATCAGTAATATTAATTTAACCGAAACGATTATGCCCGATGGCAGCGTTCACCACTAAGCTAGTTTTTTGACTAATTCTTAACGATAGATTTTTCTGAGTTAGAGGTTATTTGGGGAAAAGCGACTTTATAATTTAGTAATAGAGACAATCCTTCATTAATGAAGTGCAACATTGATTATGACTACCCAATCCGAACGAGCAGACCGAATCATCATTTTTGACACCACGCTACGAGATGGGGAACAATCCCCTGGTGCAACCCTGACGGTTGAAGAAAAACTGACGATCGCCCGCGCCCTCGCTCGACTGGGAGTCGATGTCATTGAAGCAGGTTTTCCCTACGCCAGCCCTGGAGATTTTGAAGCCGTCCAAAAAATTGCTCAAACGGTAGGTTTAGAAAATGGCCCCACAATTTGCGGTTTGGCCAGAGCCACCAAGAATGATATTAAAGCCGCCGCCGAAGCCCTCAAACCTGCGGTTAATAATCGAATTCACACGTTTTTAGCAACTTCCGATATTCATTTAGCCTACAAGTTAAAGAAAACCCGTCAGGAAGTTTTGGACATTGTGCCTGAAATGGTCGCCTATGCCAAATCTTTTGTCAATGATGTGGAATTTTCTCCTGAAGATGCAGGGCGCAGTGATCCTGAGTTTTTGTATCAAGTCCTAGAACGGGCGATCGCAGCAGGAGCCACAACGGTAAATATTCCCGACACAGTGGGTTACACAACCCCTGGAGAATTTGGAGCATTAATTCGGGGTATCAAGGAAAATGTCCCCAATATTGACCAAGCGATTATTTCTGTGCATGGTCACGATGATTTAGGGTTAGCCGTTGCGAACTTCCTGGAAGCCGTCAAAAATGGCGCGCGTCAACTGGAATGCACTATTAATGGCATCGGTGAACGGGCAGGCAATGCGGCGTTAGAGGAATTAGTGATGGCTCTCCATGTGCGCCGTGCCTATTTCAATCCCTTTTTAGGGCGACCAGCAGACTCTACCGAACCTTTGACGAATATCGACACGAAACAGATTTACTATACCTCTCGTTTGGTTTCCGATTTAACGGGCATGGTGGTGCAACCCAATAAGGCGATCGTAGGAGCGAATGCGTTTTCCCATGAGTCAGGAATTCATCAGGATGGCGTTCTCAAAAATAAATTAACCTACGAAATCATGGATGCTGAATCCATCGGTCTTACCCATAATCAGATTGTTTTGGGTAAACTTTCGGGGCGGAATGCTTTTCGGACTCGTTTGATTGAATTGGGTTTTGAGTTAAACGATACGGAACTCAATAATGCTTTTTTACGCTTTAAGGAAGTCGCCGACAAACGCAAGGAAATTACGGATTGGGATCTAGAAGCGATCGTCAATGACGAAATTCGCCAAGCTCCTGAGCTATTCCGCCTAGAGTTTGTGCAGGTTTCCTGTGGCGATCATTCCTGTCCAACGGCAACGGTGAATATTCGGACTCCCGATGGTCAAGAATTAATTGATGCCGCGATCGGGACTGGCCCTGTGGATGCGGTTTATAAAGCCATTAATCGAGTGGTGAATATTCCCAATGAGTTGATTGAATTCTCGGTTAAATCCGTCACAGAAGGTATTGATGCGATGGGGAAAGTTACCATTCGTCTGCGCTATGAAGGTAAGGTTTATGCGGGATACTCAGCGAATACGGATATTATCGTTGCTTCGGCTCGTGCCTATCTCGGTGCTTTGAATCGTCTTTATGCGGCCTTAGAACATAAAAAACAATCCTCCTTAAAAGAGACCAATCCCCAAACTCAAGCAGATCCTTTGGCGATCGCGGCTTCTTGAGAATTCATAGAAAAAATCTAGCTTTCGGCAGGGTCAAAAGTGAACAATCCTATTTATTGAAAAACTTTGGGAAAAGTCATTTTTAATCACTGCCGATTTTTTCTTTGAAAATAGAGGTTTGACAAGTTTTTCCAACTGTTTCCCGCTATTCTTCGGCATTAAATCTGACACATTTCTAAACGGGAAACCAAAACCGCAAACCAGCCCGTAAAGCCCCAAATTTGCAGTCCCAACATCGGTAAATGCCCTTCAGTGGCCCACAGGGAAAAATTCAGGTCTTTGTAGGACAACATTTTATTATTTTGTCGCCAACCGATGCGATCGCAGTAAAGTTTCCAGGTATCAACGTTATGCTCTGAGGTTCCCCCCACAGATTTATAAATCCGCCGTTGCACACTAAACCCAAAACGACCATTACTCCCCTGTTGCCAGAGGTGATCAATTGTCCGTAAATCTTCACAGGGTAAATTATCCACATGGATTTTATCTAACCAACCCGCCTTTTCTCGATTGGCTAATTTCAGCAACATTCGAGCGGTTTCCTGATCGGCTTCCTTAAATTTGGCCTGACTGAGTAATTCCTGAAGAGGAGCATAATCGACTCCCGCGATAGAAATCAGGGAAATGGATTGAATGGGTTGAACCGTCGGGGCGGAAGTATTGATGGGAGGAGCGACGTTTTGGGAAACACTATGAGGGGAAGTTGGGGAAGTATTTCGGGGAGAGCGAGAAAAAATCGGATTCAGGGGCGGAATCGGGGGATTAAAAGCAGGGGATTGGGGATTTTTAGGGCGAAACTGATGGGGAACGGCAGGCCCCTTCAATAATTCTAGCCAAGCGGAAATAGAGGGAGAACGGTTTTCAGGATTGAGTTCCATACCTTTGAGAATCGCTAAATTAATGCGATCGCTGATATTTGGATTATGTTGCTGAGGCGGGATCAAGGCGGCTCCTTGACGACGAAAGGGAGCGGGAAAGGGCAATTGTAGGGTTAAAACATAGTAAAAGGTGGCCGCTAGGGCATAAACATCCGTATAGGCTCCCCGTTTAGCCGTTTTTTCGTATTGTTCTATCGGGGCAAAGGATTCAGTACGGGAATTGGTATGAGTTTGAATTTCATCTTGAACAAATTCCCTCGCCAACCCAAAATCAATGAGAATCGCTTCCATCGTCTGCTTTCGTAGCATGATATTGGCGGGTTTGACATCTCGATGCAAAAATTTTTGTTGATGGACATAATCCAAGGCCGAGCCGATCTGTTGGATATAACGCAACGCTTCCGCCTCAGGCAGTCCCCCCTTCGCTACGGCGTATTGTCGTAAATCTCCCCCCGCCACACATTCCATCACCATGCACCAAAGCGCACCTTCCTGGCAGATATTATCAACACGGATAACGTGGGGATGGCTACATTTCGCGAGCCGAAACGCTTCCTGCACAAACCGCTCCTGATGTTTACTAAAATCAGAACGGGTTTGCATCAGGGCATTCAAGGTTTTAATGGCGACCCAATCCCCGGTCGGATTCTCCTTGGCGCGATAGGTCACCCCCGAACCACCGTAGCCCAGAATTTTCGCAATTGTATATCTGTCTTCTTGTATTGTTGTTCCAGGTTGCCAATGACTCATGGCGATGTGTGCATAAAGGCTTTATATTCTACCAATTATTTTACTTTATTGGCATTGGCTTCTTTGATCCTAATCAGAAAACCGTTAGGAAAAGGCGATCGCCATCATTCAATTCTCACCTCATTTAAAGAAACAGACTTTTTGGTCTTTCCTGTAAGTATTGTATAATTTTGATACAAAATAGGGACTAGATTTTGATTACAGTTAGTTTGTCGCTTCCCTAGTCTCCCAACTTTAGCTCACCGTTTACCCGTCTCCTTGCATCCCTGGAAGTTTAATCTCCCTATCTGCGACATACTCCTGAACAAGCCAAACTAGTAGAAAACCGCATAGGTTATTGATAGGATTGAGCCTCTCTTATTAACCTTCTCTAGCTGCCTAAATCTCCCAATTTTGTTCTAGGGGATTGGCGATCGGGTTTAAGTAAAAAATTTTTTTTGAGATCTTATTTTATGTCTAATAATATCGTTAAATTTGAAAATAAAAAGCCTTTAACCGTTCAATATGAGAAATTACCTCAATTAGAGAAGACAATTTTGCAATTCTTGTCCATACTCTACGTGCCAGTTTCTCGGAATAATTTAATGTTGTGCTTAAACCGTTTGAACTATCGGGATAATCAGGGCAGAGCATTGAATGCAAACACTCTCAAGCCAACCCTGGATGCCCTCGTCACATCAGGGTTCTTAATGGCAGAAAAGGGGACAGGAATTACTTGCCATCCCTCATTAAGCGAAATTCCCATTCGAGAGGCGGTAAAAACAGGAGAATTTGAAAAACTAGTCGCAGCGATCGCGGCCACGTTCCCGATAAATGAATATGGTGCGAATAATCGCCGATCATTTCATGGAGAATCGGAATTTATCCGAGAAGTTCGCATTGGTATTTACCGCCAGGATTTTGAATTTATTGATAAGCAATTTCAAGATTATTATTTTTATTCCTCTTCTAAACGGATTAGCTTAGAAGCAATCTTTCTAGAAATGATCGACAATCCCTTTGATTTGGATTGGATTAATAGTCTTAATACGGAATTTTTTGAACTGGCTGTTGAAGCTAAATTGGCTTCATCCCTAGAAAGTTTATCTCCTATGGAAGAATTGTTTGAACAATTCACAAAAAGAATAATGGAGACAGAAAAAATTTATCATGGTTTGGCTACAAAATTTGCTGAACAGATGATGCTTCGAGGAGAATTAACGGAGCTAGAAAAAGTCTTTAAACAGTTTGAAAAAAATTGCCCTGATCTCCATCCCAGTAACTACTTTTTTTATCAAGGGAATATTGCCTTTCTTAAAGGAGATTATACCCAGGCGATCGCACATTACAATACTGCCCTAACCAGTATCAAAAAATTAACCAAAAAGCGCAAGATATATCTCCCAGGAATTTCGGGTATCTTCTTTATTTTTGCCCTCATTGGAGAAGGTTCGGCTGTTTGTTTAGGAGAAGCCAAAACTTACCTTAAATACGCCGTAGATTTGTCAGATAATTCCTATTTAGATGAAGTTTATACAACCTTAACTTATTTATTAGAATGGCAACAGGGCGATCGCGGGAAACTAGACATTTTGCGACACCGTTGCCGCCTTAATTCTGGTGAACATAGCCTAGTTACTTTTTTAAAACTGATCTGTACCTATTGGTTACAACAGGATAACAAAGCGGCTCTGGTTAATCATGCTAAAGCCTTACAGCGACAAGCCTATCGAGCAGGTTATCAATGGTTATCGGCTGAAATGGCTGAACTCATTGCCCGTTGCGATCCGTCTTCTCAAAAGGTTTACGAGATCATTGCTTCCGAATGGCGAGAACAACAAGGCGGAGTGAGTATTTTAGATATCCTCAAACCCCAGAGTGATTGGGAATTATCCCTCAATGCTCTAGCCAATTTAATCAGTAAACCCTCGGATAAAAAGGCAGAAATCATCCCTGCCGCCACTAAACGTTTAGCCTGGTTTGTGACTTATTACTCCGAAAAAAATTACGCCCTCGCTCCCCGTGAACAAAGTTGGACAAAAAAAGGAGATTGGACAGCAGGAAGAGCGATCGCTCTCAAAAGATTAACCAAACAATCCGCCGATTTTAATTATTTTACTTCCAGGATTGGCAGATTTGTAGTCATTTAGAAAGCTATTCGGTGGGTTATTACGGACAAACAGAATATGAATTTGAAAAAACGGCTTTTGTGGCCCTAGTAGGTCATCCTTTGGTATTTTTAGATGGCACACCCATTATACAAATCGAAGTCGTTGCAGGGGAACCTGAACTTCAGGTGAAAAAAACGAAAAATGAACGATTAATTTTAAAACTTCAGCCTGATCTTTCCTCTGGCGTTGAGGTAATTGTTTTAAAAGAAAGTTTAACCCGTCTGAAGGTGATTCATGTCACCCAACAGCATCAGCAAATTGCCACCATTTTAGGAAAAAATAATCATCTAGAAGTCCCCATTACCGCCCAAGAAAAGGTGCTGACAGCCATTAATGGAGTCGCGAGCTTAGTAACGGTTCATTCCGACATTGGTGGCGGTCTAGAAAATGCCCAAGAACTGCCTTCCCATAGTCTGCCCCATCTCCATTTGTTACCAATGGGAGGCGGATTAAAAGTTGCTTTAATGACTCGGCCGTTTGGGGAAACTGGCCCCTATTTCCAACCAGGAAAAGGCGGTGAAACGGTGATCACAGAAATTGACGGTCAACGTTATCAGACCACTCGTAATCTGACCGAAGAAAAAGCACGGTCTAAGGAAATTATTAAAGCGTTACCGACTTTAGTGATCAACGATAGTGAAGGGGGAGAATGGTATCTCGAAGACCCCGAAAATTGCTTGGAATTACTCTTAGAATTGCAAACTGTGGGGGATGGAGTCAAGGTTGAATGGCCTGAAGGGGAAAAATTACGGGTCAGTCATCAGGCAGGTTTTGGACAATTTAATCTCAATATCCAACGACAACGGGATTGGTTCGCGGCTGAAGGGGAATTGCGCATTGATGATAATTTAGTCATCGGCTTGCAACAGTTAATGGAATTAATGGAAAAAAGCCCTGGTCGTTTTATTGCCCTAGCGGATGGGCAGTTTCTGGCGTTAACTAATGAATTTCGCCAAAGATTAGAAGAATTAAAAGCTTTTTCTGAAAAGCAGGGTAAAGGTCGGCGGTTCCATCCCCTGGCAGCCCTTGCTCTCGAAGATATGTTAGACGAGGCCAAAGTCTCAAAAGCGATCGCCATTGGAAGGAACATATCAAACGCATCAAGGAAATGAAAGACCTCGATCCCCAATTGCCTTCGACGTTACAAGCGGATTTACGGGATTATCAATTGGAAGGTTTTCAATGGTTAGCCCGTTTAGCCCATTGGGGAGTGGGGGCTTGTTTAGCCGATGATATGGGGCTGGGTAAAACTGTTAAGGCGTTGGCTTTAATCCTGACGAAAGCTGCCAAAGGGCAACTTTGATCGTGGCTCCGACCTCCGTTTGTCCCAACTGGATTAGTGAAGCCAATCGTTTTGCACCGACTCTCAATCCCTTTCAATTTGGCAGTGGCGATCGCGGTTCAGTCTTAGAAAATCTCCAACCCTTTGACCTAGTTCTCTGCACCTATGGATTGTTGCAACAGGAAGAAGTATCGGAAATGTTAGCAAAAGTGCAATGGCAAGTGGTGGTTTTGGATGAAGCCCAGCCATTAAAAACATGGCGACCAAGCGTTCCCAAGCCGCGATGAATCTGCAATCCGAATTTAAACTTTTAACAACGGGAACCCCCGTCGAAAACCATTTAGGGGAATTGTGGAATCTCTTCCGCTTTATTAATCCTGGGTTATTGGGTTCTTTGGAAAGTTTTAACGAACGCTTTGCCAATCCCATTGAACGCAATCAAAATAAAGCCGCCCGTGATAATCTCAAACGCCTGATTCAGCCTTTTCTCTTGCGTCGGACTAAAAATCAAGTTCTCAAGGAGTTACCCGCCCGCACGGAAATCCTGATTCAAGTGGAACTCAGCCAAGAAGAAATGGCTTTCTATGAAGCTCTCCGTGGTCAGGCGATCGCCAAATTAGAAAACAGCAATGCCCCGGCGGGAGCCAAACATTTACAGGTCTTAGCGGAAATTATGCGCTTACGTCGAGCTTGCTGTAATCCCAGTTTGATCATGCCCGATAGTCCTGTTAAAAGTTCTAAGTTAGAAGCTTTTGGGGAAATTTTGCAAGAATTATTAGAAAATCGTCACAAAGCTCTGGTATTTAGTCAATTTGTGGATCACCTAACGATTATCCGCAACTATCTAGACGCGCAAAAAATCAACTACCGATATTCTGACGGTAGCACCCCGATCAAGGAACGCAAAAAACGGGTAGATGCTTTCCAAAATGGGGAAGGGGATGTCTTTTTAATCAGTCTCAAAGCCGGGGGGACGGGTTTAAATTACACTGCCGCCGACTATGTGATTCACATGGATCCCTGGTGGAATCCCGCCGTAGAAGATCAAGCCAGCGATCGCGCCCATCGTCTTGGCAAAAGCGTCCTGTAACGATTTATCGTTTAGTTGCCCAACATAGGATCGAGGAAAAGATTGTGGATTTACACCATCAAAAACGCAATATGACGGATAGTTTATTGGAAGGGACGGATATGAGCGGTAAGGTTTGACGGATCAATTGTTGCAGTTGATTAGTGGGAATTAAAAATTAGTTTTTCAATGTTCAAAAAGCCACCAATTGACCTTCTTAATTTATGAATTTTTATTACGGTTACTTCCGAAGTAAAATCCTAAAACAGCACCAATTATTCCCGTTTGCGTTGACATTAATAAAGAAAATACATCCTTAGAATAATTGTATCTTTCTGTTCTCTGCTCTTTGTCGTTAACAGGCATAAACATTACGGACAACATCACACCAATAGTAACGAAATAAGTAAAGCCAAATATAGAAATCAACCAACTTGCAAGCAATGAGCGAGTATCTTCGCGCTTGATATCTAAATTCTGAGCAATCTCTTTTTCATCTTTTTCTAAGATTGGGCTTTCAAAAGTCTTACGAATTTCTTTTGTATCTTCTTCTGAAAGAGGTAAATCAAGTGACTCTGAAGAAGATAGAGAACTATCTATCCCTACAATCTGGTCTTCTTCAGTGAGGATTTTTTCTATCTCTTGAGTTTCTGTTTGTGTACTAGGGATTTCTGGTTGATCTTCACTCATTATACAAGTATTCTAAAAATGATAATTTTCAGGAGATAAAGTTATTTATTTTTGTGATTGTTAATTTATTTTATGGAGAAATGACTCCTGATCAAAATTTTTGTCGAAAAGACACTCTGCGTAACTTTTCATCGGGTCTTTGTACAAAGATTTTATCCCCACGTTGTTCTGATTCTATGAGGTATTTGATTCTCGACGAATCCCCTCTTCGCTATCTAGAATTTCAGGCTCAAATCGAATAGCTACCAACTTTTTATCTTGATGCTTTTGACGGTAAAATTTTGCTTTTTTTTCAGTTCCATCCCTTAAATAGCCAACAATTTTTCTATACTCTCGGAGAGGAAGGTTCTTAGTAGAAGATGTCCGACGAAGCTTTCTTTCAGTAGAAGGATACATGATGATTAAGCCCTGTAGAGTTACAGATTGAGTCGCAGAGCGCGGAAATTAAGTATAAGTAAAGTACCCCGCTCAACTTCTTATTGTAAATGATAGATTCCTAAATCGATCTTGTTTAAAGAAAAGTAAATGATCGCTGTGAGGTAACTTT